>NC_014729.1:2115408-2820544 GCF_000172995.2 Halogeometricum borinquense DSM 11551 | reverse complement strand
CGTAAGAAACCCTACGTCTCCGTCTCGGTGGACTCGCGTTCGCGCTGGCGGCGCCGGATTCGTTCGCGGGCGTTTTCGGGTGTCTGGGTGTCTAACAGTACCTCCAGTTTGCGCTCGAACTGTTCGTCCGAGAGGTCACCGCGGGCGTACCGGTCGCGGAGTCGATTGAGGGAATCAGAAACGGAGTGTTCGGGTTCGGCAGTGCGCTTGACCCCAGGCGAACGGCCCTCAGGCTCGGGTGGAACCCGAGTCGTCTCTGTCTTCGTGTTCGGTTCCTTGGATTGGCTTCCGAGGACGATAGCCAACAGGATGAGGCCGGCAGCAAACAGGGTAAGGGTGACCAAGAGCGACCCAAGCACGAACCCGAGCAACGGACCGATTCCGAGAGACAGGACGAGGATGGAAGTGATGGTCGCCAGGTTGTCGTCCCGGTTGTCACCTCCTGAGGCATCGCCCGCGGGCGACTGACTGGAGGTGTCGTGGTCTCGGCGTCGTTCGCTCATGGGCAGTAGTATCATCTGAATCACAAAATAGTGTGTACTCTCGTCGCGTCTGCAACCCCCGGTTGATTCGACACGGGTTTACCGCCGCCGCCACTCAATCGGAGTATGTCGATGCGCGTGACGTTCCTCGGGACTGGCGGGGCGGTGCCGACGACTGAACGAGGCCCGAGTGCATTTCTGGTGAACCGCGACGGCGAGCGACTGCTGTTCGACTGTGGTGAGGGAACGCAGCGACAGATGATGCGCTTCGGGACCGGATTCACTGTCTCGCACCTATTCGTCACGCACCTTCACGGCGACCACGTCCTCGGTATCCCCGGCCTGATTCAGACGTGGGATTTCAACGACCGCGAGGAACCGATTGCCATCCACGCGCCGCCGGGTTCGAAACGCCATCTTCAGAGCCTCGTCAACGCCGGTGGCTACCGGCCGTCGTTTCCCGTCAACATCCACGAGGTCAAACCCGGAAACGTCGCGCTCTCGGGCGACAGCTACGAGGTTCGGACGTTCGAGACAGACCACCGAAACGTCCGGTCGATGGGATTCGCTCTCGTCGAAGACGACCGGCCGGGTCGGTTCAACCGCGAGAAAGCGGAGGCACTGGGCGTTCCGGTCGGTCCCGACTTCGGCCGCCTGCACGAGGGCGAATCGGTCGAACTCGAAGACGGCACCGTCATCCACCCCGAACAGGTCGTCGGTGACCCGCGACCCGGCCGCCGACTCGTCTACACCGGCGACACCCGTCCCGTAGATGCTACCGTGGACGTTGTAGACGAACCGGACCTGTTGATTCACGACGCGACGTTCGCGGAGGACCGGGCCGAACGGGCGCACGGAACTGGTCACTCGACAGGCCGCGAAGCGGCCGAAATTGCGAACCGTGCGGGTGCCCGTCGCCTCGCTCTGACGCATATCTCCTCGCGGTACGCCGGAGACGCCTCACCCATCGAACGCGAGGCGCAAGCGGCGTTCGACGGGGAGGCGTTCGTTCCACAGGACGGACAGAAAATCGATATCCAGTTCCCTGACGCCGACGAGTAGGTAGTCTCTCAGATTGACATCTCTTGTCATACCCACCGTAGCCTTTTCTCGGAATCAGACGCAGACTTGTGTATGTCGGGTAACCGGTTCCATATCGTAGATGTGTTCGCGGAACGGCGGTACGCGGGGAACCAACTCGCTGTCATCGAGGACGCTGCATCGCTCACAGACGAGGAGATGCAGGCCATCGCTCAGGAGATGAACTACTCGGAGACGACGTTCATCGAGGGCGACGCGGCGGACGGCGCGTGGCCGGTCCGTATCTTCACACCGAACGCGGAGGTTCCGTTCGCGGGGCACCCAACGTTGGGGACCGCGGCTGTCCTCCGCGAGCGGTTCGACGCGGGCGACGAAATCGTACTAGACCTCGCTGTCGGTGAGATACCCGTCGAGGTACGGGGCACGGGCGACGATCAGACGTACTGGATGACACAGAACCCGCCCGAGTTCGGCGCGGAACTCGATCACGAACGCCTCGCCCAAGTCCTCGGACTGAAGGAAGACGACCTCGACCGTGAGTGGCCCGTGCAGGTCGTCTCTACCGGACTTCCAGCCATTATGATTCCGCTCTCCAACCGCGATGCACTCGGCCGGGCGGCCGTCGATCTGCCGGCGTACGACGCGCTGTTGGACGATGTCGGTGTCGAGAACCTGTTTCCGTTCTGTGCGGACCCGCGCGAGGACGACCACCATCTCGCCGCACGGATGTTCTCGCCGGGATACAACGTTCCCGAGGATCCGGCGACCGGAAGCGCGAACGGGTGTCTGGCGGGCTATCTCGCACGGTACCGGTACTTCGGCGACGATAAGGTGTCTGTCTCCGTCGAACAGGGCTACGAGATGGGTCGGCCGTCAGTGCTTCATCTCGAAGCCGAGGACGGCGTCGCGGTGAGCGTCCGCGTCGGTGGCGAAGTCGAGTTCGTCGCAGAAGGGTCGTTACTGTAGGCGACTGCGTGAAGCGGACGTGGACTGAACCGGACTGGACCGGTCTGAACCGGACTGGGCTGGACTACCCCGGACCGAACCGAAAGAGGCGACCGAAGTGTCCGGCGCTATGGTAGACAGTCGTCGCAGTAGCGGTTCTGCCCGTCGTCCAAGAGGAGGACCGGAACACCGAGCAGAACAAACTCACGGACGAACCGGCGTGTCGTCGTCGCGGGCGCGCCACACTCGGTGCAGTCGTGGTCACCGCCGTCGGACGAGTCCAAGAGTCGAGTTCGGATGCCGAACGTTGTTCGCGTGTAGGCAGTGTCGCGGGTCATGAGGTACGCGAACCCGGCGAGGACGACGAGACTCACGAGTGGCAGGACGAACCGTCCCGCTGGCGTCCGTGCGAGTGCGCCGAGGAGGGCGAACAGAGCGACGGCGGCGATCAGTTCGGTTCGGAGGCGCACGGGATCAGTCGTTCGTGGTGCCGTCCGTCGAGCGGTTCAGCGACGTATTCGATTCGATCTCTGCCTTGGAGGTGTCCACCGTGATGTTCGAGGTATCACCGGCGTTCGCTCCGGGTTCGATAGAGCGGACGAACTGCGGGTAGCCGCTGTCACCGACGGGGATGTACACCGTATTGGTCTGGTCGAGTTTGTCGATGTACTTTTGCGTCAGGATGCGCTGGTCGAGCGACTGCGAGAGGATGCGGTTGGCGTCGGCCTCACCCTGTGCGGCGATGCGCTTGCGGTCGGCTTCTAGTTTCTCGACTGCGAGTTCGTCTTGCTTCTGTTGGCGACGTTGCTCGGTTATCTCCTTTTCCTCGACGGCTTGTGCGTACTGCTTGGGGAGTTCGACGTTCCGAATCTGGACGGCTTCGAGGATGAGACCGGCTTCCGCGAAGTCCTTAGACAGTTGCTTTTCTGCGGCCTTTTTCAGCTGTGTTTGCCCCTCGCCCGTGTAGATTTCCGTGACGGGGAGGCGACCGGCTTCAGTCCGAAGCACAGATCGGATCGACGGGCGAATCAGACGCTTTTCGGCCGTTTCGAGTGTTCGATAGCTGCGATAGAACGAAACGGACTTTGAGGCGTCAACGCGGTAGCGGACGGTCACGTCGATGTCGGTCCGAAGCCCGTCCTCGGTGAGGACCGTGATCGCGTCGTCGCGTTGGGCTTGCTCGCCCTCGCCCTGTTGTGAGGACATTGTATACGACTGCGGGCGGACCGACAGCGATGCCGTAGACTGTGAGATGGGGTTGATGAAGTGTGCTCCGGGCTCGAACACTTCGCCCGTCGTCGCACCCCACTTTTTAACGACTTTTACGTTCCCCTCTTCGACCGGTTCCCACGCGAGAAGTCCCGTGATCGGCGCTGCGAGGAGGAGAACAGCGATACCAGCGATCAGAGCCGTCCGCGCCAGCGACTTTGGTGACGTGGAGGGCGGTGATATATCAGAACTCACGCGGGGAACTTCACTGCGAGAGGATTTGTTATTTTCGTATCCGATATGAGTGACAAATCTGGTCGTTGGGCGATTCAACGCGGCGTGGGATTCATATCTACACGCGACCAAGCGGCGTTCGTGAACGACCGGACGAGCGCGCTCGACTCCCTCGTCTTCGGTGTGGACATCCAGAGTGGGGACGTGCGCGGCGACGCACCCTCTTACGCCGTCGTCGCCTTCGACGGTGAGAACATCGACCGAGACGTAGTTTCGCACCGGAAACTACGACGACTCGTCGAACGAGAGCAACCGGCCATCCTCGCTACGGACAACATGTACGAGTTGGCCGCGGACAAAGACGAACTCGTCCACTTTCTCCGTTCGCTTCCCACGGAGACGAAACTGGTGCAGGTAACCGGCGCAGAGCGCCCCGAACCTCTTTCGCGGGTGGCCTCCCGTCACGGCGTCCCCTACGGCAAGAAGCCGATGAAGGAGGCCGAGGCGGCGGCACGACTCGCGGCGGTCAACGTCGGGTACGAGGTGTCTGCCTTCACCAACACGACGACGGTGAAAGTGTCGCGCGGCCGCTCGACGGGGAAAGGCGGGTGGAGTCAGGATCGTTACACTCGTCGTATTCACGGCTCCGTCAAGCGCCGGAGTCGGGAGATCGCGGACCGATTGAAGCAGGCGGGATTGGAGTACGACGTTGATGCGACGGAGAAGTACGGCGGCTACTCGAACGCCATCTTTACCGTCGAAGGGCGGCCGGATGACATCCCCGTCTCCAGCGGACGCTCGGGCGATACGCGCGTCGAAATCGAACGCGAACGCCGCGACGGTATCGAGTTCGAACCGCTCGTCAAACGTCGGGACCACGTTATCGTCGGCATCGACCCCGGCACGACTACTGCGGCGGCCGTCGTGGACTTGGACGGCAACAAACTCGATGTCCACTCGACGCGAACCGCCGACACCGCCGACGTTATCGAATGGCTCATCGAACGCGGACGACCGGTCATCGTCGCCGCCGATGTGGAACCGATGCCCGAGACGGTCGAGAAGTTCCGACGGAGTTTCGACGCCGCGGCATGGATTCCAGAAACTGACCTCCCGGTAGACGAGAAACTGCATCGAACGCGCGATGTGGGGTACGAAAACGACCACGAACGAGATGCACTCGCCGCCGCTCTGTTCGCCTTTGACGCTCACGAAGATCAGTTCCAGCGCATCTCGCAGAAAGTGCCGCCGAACATCGAACGCGGCGAGGTCATCGCCCGCGTCGTCGCAGGCGAGGAGTCGGTTGAGGCCGTCCTCCGCGAGATAACTGGTGATGACGAGAGCGACGAGGACGACGAATCGACCCACGAAGAGCGCGAACTGACCGACGAGGAGAAGAAGATCCGTCGGTTAGAGCGCCGCGTCGAGCGGCTTGAGTCGCACACTGAGAGTCTCGAAGCGACTATCGCGGAGAAAGACGAGACCATCGAAGAGTACAAAACGGAGCTTTCGGAGGCCAAGCGTGAGGAACGGCGCGAGGCGCGCGAGCGCCGCGAAGTCCAACGCCTCGAACGCGACAACAACCGTCTCGAACGGAAACTGGAGTCGCTCCGTGAGGAAAACGAGGAACTCACGGGAAAGATAGAACGGCTCAAGCGCCTGTGGAAACTCGATCACTCGAACTTCGCGGACGTGAACACGAACAAGAATCTCGTCCCCGTGAAGGTGGTCGAGCAGTTCACCAAGGACGCTATCGAACGCGCCGACGAGGAGTACGGACTGGCGTCGGGCGACGTGGTGTATCTCCGCGATGCCTCCGGTGCGGGGCACTCGACTGCCGAACGCCTCGCGGAGACGAACCCGCGGGCCGTTATTCGGACCGGCGGTCTCTCGGACGCCGCCGACGAGATACTGTTCGAACACGAGATTCCGGTCGGCCCGGCGGAGAATGTGACGATGCAGGAGATAGACGAACTGGCTGTCGCCCGCGAGAGCGACGTCTCGGCGCTCATCGAGGACTGGGAACGGCGTGCAGAGGAACGACGGAAAGAACAGCAGTCGCAGATGGTTGACCGCATTATCTCCGAACACCGCGCCGAGACACGCAGTGAGAGTCGGTGACAGCGGAGGCGGTACAGAACAGGACGGCATCGAGCAGACAAGACAAGAGTGTATGCGAGCGGACCAAATAATTAAACCCTATTGACACTAACCGCGCTGTATGTCGTTCTCGTACTTCCTCGTCTTCCAATTCATCTTCGACGTCGTCTTCGGCAGTGGTCTCGGGATGGTTTCCGGTCTGGCCACGCTCCCCTTCGTTTTCTCCGAGCGGTTTCGTGCTGCCGTCGAAGCCGGACCCACTCCCGAGTTGGTACCGAACCACGTCGCGTTGACCGCTCTCGGTGGGATGCTGTTCGCAGCGCTCCGGTTCGCATTCTCGTTGGCATACGGTATCGACTCATCACGCGTGCCCAAGAGATCACGCTCTTGTACGTTACCGGCGGATCGCTTGCTCTTCTCGCCGCTATCTTCCTGTTCGCTCGGGGGTATCAAGCGGCGACTGAAGACCGGATACAGCGCGTCGGTGTCGGTGGAACAGCGACGCTTTTCGCCTCGGGGGCGACGTACGGCGTCGTACTGACGATACTCTTCCTTGTGCGCTGATCGGCGGACTGTCGTGCAGACTCGGATATCAGGCCGCCCCCAAAGACCGAATTCAAGCCGCCCGTCTCGGCGGTCTCTTTGTTTTCGTTACGCTCGGTTTGTGTTCTGCTGTCGTGTTTGGGTTACTCGTTCTCATCTAACCCGCGGCTTCGATTCGTCTGAACGCCATGTTGACGAGGAAGTAGACGAGTGCGCCGACCAACGGGATGAAGAACGCGAGTGCGGTCCACGCGAGTTTCGCATTGCTCCCGTGATCGCGGGCGTGGATGTACACCCGTGATGGAAGGAGGATGTGGATGACGACGAAGTAGATCGCGAAGTAGAGCAAGTAGCCGAGGTTGTCCCACCCCATGACCGTAACCCACATCACTACGAGCGGGATGAACGCGACGAGGACGAGTCCCGCGAGAACGGCCAGCGGCGAACGCGTCGTAGCCATCGCCTGACGCTAGCGGTGGCACGGCTATGAGCGTTTCCACCTGGCGACGAGACGCGTCCGCGAACTCACTGATCGGACGGCTCACGGAAGCCGTTCTCGAATCGCTTCGCGGTACTCTGATTCCGTGTAGCCGAGGCGTGAGAGCCACACGTCCTGATAGGAGGGATGTAGAAGGGGGAGCAGCATCACGTCGAACGCGTCGAGTTCGACCGGATCCAACACAGTGTCGAGAAAGCCGTCCAGTTCCCGTCCGTCGAATGCGAGCATCGTCGCCGTCGCATGCTTGCCCGTCGAGACGACTACTTCGGGTTCGATTGCATCGAGTTCGGTGTCGAGGTGCGTCCGGCAGTTCGCACGCTCCGTGGCTGTCGGTTCGCGGTTCGACCCGTCGCCGTCGCACGGAACACACTTCACCGCGTTCGTGTAGTACGCATCGGCGTGTCCCGCGGCCGCGATGAGCTTTCGAATCCGCCTGCCGGAATGCCGCGTCGTGTACGCCATCCCGGTGTGATTCCCACCTTGCCACTGTTCGGCATCGGGGTCGCCCGCACCGGGTGCCTCCCCGACGACCATCACTGACGCGTCCGACGACCCGTTCCCCCACGAGATTCGCGTTCGGCACGCGACGAGTTCCGGACATCGCGTGCAGTCGGCGTCGAGAACGAACGCCGAGTCCGTTTCGGGGAAATGAGAGTCGCCGTCATTTCGATGGGGTGGTCGGCCCTCACGTTCCGACGGTGCCATTGCATGGGCCGTCACGCTGGAACGTCATAACCAAAACGGGACTCCGTCGTCTTCGAAGTCTGAGCTATCGTAGTTCGGTAACGTCGTGCGAAGCCGCCGGATACGAGTCGCTCTCCGTGTCGCGGCTGACGAGCGGACAGCGATTCACTCGGTCAGCGGCAGGAGAATGCCGAAGACGAACGGCGAGAGAAGGGTGAGGAGAACGCCGATTGCCTCGGCGTCGAATAGGAGCGACTCTTCCCACGCCGGAAGCGGACCGACGAAGGAGGGGGCAACAATCGTCCCCAGTGCGCCGACGGCAAACAGTGTGAGTCCGAGGCCGACGCCGAATTTAGTTAGTTGTGGATAATCGAAGCGTTCGTGTGCCATACTTCGAGGTGGTTCGGTAATCGATACAAACGTTTCGCTCCGTAGATGTGTTGCGTCGTGCTACTGTGTGACTGCTTCGACAGCGGCGGCGACGGAGGGAGCGACGCTGACGATGCTCACGTCGCGTTCGACGGTGTCCGTTCCGACGATTTGCTCGATACCGGCGCGTTCGAGTTTCGTACGGGCGTTCCGAACCAGTAGCGGGTGGACACAGGCGGCAAAGACGTTTCGCGCACCGTCCGAATTGAGGTGGTTGACCGCCTGACTCACCGTCGAACCGGTTGCGATAATGTCGTCTACGATGACCACGTCGCGGTCCGTGGCGTCCGCGTCGCTGGGTGTTATCTCTACGTCCGTCCCCGAGTGACGCACCTTCTCGAAGTAATCGACATCGCCGCGGCCGTAGGCGTCACAGACGCTCTCTGCGAGGTCGATAGCGCCGGCGTCCGGCGACAGAAACAGCGGGTCGTCCAAGTCGTCGGGAAGCGGGTCTGCGAGATTGGCCGCCGCATCGACAATCGTGACGTGCCCGTCGAAGAACGAGGAGATGTCGTCTTCGTGTGGATTGACGAGGACGACACGGTCGGCACCCGTTGAGACGGCCTGCGCCGTCGCGCGCGCCGAGACGGGGTGGCCGTCTTCGAACGCCTTGTCCTGCCGAGCGTAGCCCATGTACGGGATGACGGTCACGACTTCGGTCGCGCCCGCCTCGCGGACGGCGTCTTGCAGTTGGAGTAGTTCCACCCACGCGTCGTTCGAGTCGGTCGTCGCCACGATGATGGCTCTGTCGTCGTCGAAGTCGGGGACGGCGGCCAGCGTTTCGCCGTCAGGGAAGCGGTCGTACTCGACGGCCGCGAGTGGTTCGTCTATCGCCCTCGCCAATGCCGCGGCGAGCGCCTGCGAAGATGCGCCGGGTACAATCATGTTGGGAGAGTTTTCGTCGCGCGTTAAACCCGTTTTCGTCTCCGCGTGGACTCGTCACGACGTAGATACGTCGATTACCGCGACTGCGACCGGCGCTTTAGACGACTGCCGCGGCGGTGACGCCCTGTAGGCCGAGCATCTGGTGCCGCCACTCCGACCCCGGGAGACGGACGAGGAACGTCCCGGGAGTGGTGACGGCGTACGTTGCTTCCGGTCCGTAAGTGACGGCGGCCACGCCTTCGGCAACGGGGACGGGTTCCGGTGTCCATTCGCCGCTTTCACTGCGGGCGAACAGATGCCCGCCGCCAACGGCGTGTGCGCGGCCGTCTCCGTCCGCAGTCACCGTCTCGAACGCGCCGTTAAGAACGTCCATCCAGCCGTTTCCGAGTTTGTACAGTCCGGTTTCAGTGGCGGCGAGCGGGTCGCGTCCCACAACGTCATACGCGTTGTCAAGTCCGACTGGCGCGAGACTGTCGGCTTCGACTCGGTGGACACCGTCGGCGGCGGCGACGAGTGGACCGTCGATAGCCCGAACCGGTTCTGCACGTCCGAGGTCTGTCCACTCGCTGTCGAATCGTCCGACTCGACCCTCCTCGTCGCCTGCGAGGAGCGTTTTGCCGTCGAATCCGACGGCGGTGGCGGGGCCAAACTCGGTCGCCTCGAACGCGAGGTCGTCCGCGCTGTCGGTCGTCGTCAGGTCGGCACAGAACACGTCCTCGTCGGTGGCGACTGCCAGCGTCTCAGTCCCGACAGCCACGTCGCGGGCGTGACAGCGGTGCGCGATGCCGAATCCCCCCACGAGGTCGTCCGAGACGGAGACGGCAACGACGCCCGCGTCGCTTGCGACGAAGACGGTCTCCGTTCCGGTGTTGTCAGTGTAGACGCGCTTCTCGTCGATGGTGGGCATCTTGTTCGAAGCTTCGGGCACCCGGTGGGAAAACGTTGCGGAGGAAGCGACTTGATATTTCAGTGACGTAGACTGACTACGGTGGTTCACCGACCTGTGAAACGCGCCGAACGCAAACGAATTCGCACGTGTCGTCGCTCAGATGAACTCGCGTACGTCTGAGTACCACATGTCGTGATGATCGACTTCGCCGATTCGCTCGGCGACGGCGGCGGCGAGAACGTGCCAACAGCGCTGGCCGTCGTCTTCGGGATCGAGGTTGTACGAACTATCTTTACAGGTACACCCGCCGTCCTCGACGACGTACTCGGCGGCGTGTCCGACGACGACAGTAAAATCTCGGTAGCGCTTCACCCGCCCCTCGGAGACGGCTTCGATGGCACGCACTCCGCGCTTGTCGTGGATGGTGGCGACCGCATCGACGACATCGGGCGTGAGTTCGCCCGCCTCCGCGAGCGCTCGCCGCCACTCGGTCTCGCGGTCGTTCTCGGTTTCAGTAGGGACGACGAATTCCGACGCTGATCCGTCTGTGGCCGTCGCTTCCGCGGCAGAAGCCTCCTCGTCGCCCCCGTCGTCGGAGCCGTCACCCACCTTTCGCACACTCCGAAGTTGGCCGGTATCGGACAAAACGCCACCGATGACTGCGCCCGTACCGCCTCCGTCTCGTGGTCCCGCTGATCCGAACGCATCGTATCGCTTTTCGCCGCGGGGACCGCTCCTCGGAACATGGACGTACGTGAGGGCGGCATCGAGGTGGAGGTTCCCGGTGCCCGCGACGGCGCGTCGGAGGGCGCGGGCGACGATGTGTTCTACAACCCGACGCAGGAACTCAACCGCGACGTGACCGTCGCCACGCTTCGGGCGTACCGCGAACGCGACGACCGCGCGGAGTCGTATCTGGATGCGATGGCCGCAAGTGGCATTCGAGGTGTTCGCGCCGCTGCGGAGGGGTTCGACGTGACTTGCGCGGACCTCGATGAGTCGGCCGTCGAACTCGCTCGCCGGAACCTCGAACGGAACGAGTTGGATGGCGAGGCGGTCCACCGAAACGCGAACGCTCTCATGTACGACTCGGTGTTCGATATCGTGGACTTAGACCCCTTCGGCACGCCGATTCCCTTCGCGGACGCGGCGTTCGCTAACACACGGGATCTGGTCTGCGTTACTGCCACCGACACTGCACCGCTCTGTGGCGCACACCAGAAATCCGGCATCCGGAAGTACAGCACGCTCCCGCAGAACACCGACTATCACCCAGAGATGGGTCTGCGCGTTCTCCTCTCGGCGATGATTCGGACTGCCGCGCGATACGACAAGGCCGCGGTCCCCATCCTCTCACACGTGACGCGACACTACGCCCGCACGTACCTCGAACTCGACGGTCGGGCGACCAAAGCGGACGAACTCGTAGAGCAGTTGGGGTACGTCTACCACTGCGAGGACTGTCTCGAACGCGATCACGAGTTCGGCCTTATCGCCCATCCGCCGGACGACTGCCCGGCCTGCGGAAGTTCCCGGACGCTCGTCGCGGGGCCGCTCTATCTCGGTCCCGTCTGCGACCCCGACTTTACTCGCCGGGTCCGCGACCACATCACAGAAGAGATGGGCGAAAAAAAGCGTGCCCGGTCGATGCTCGAAACCGTCGCAGGCGAACTTGACCGGCCGACACACTACGACCAACACCGCCTCTGCAAGATGTGGTCCCGGTCGGCGACGAGTATGGACGACTTCCTCGCAGAACTCAGAGATGCCGGCTACGAAGCGACACAGGCGCACTACTCGGGGACCGCGTTCAAGACGAACGCAACTATCGAGGAGATGCGAGCGGTGACGACCGACAGCGACAACTGATAGCGACGGTTGGGCGACACCGACCCTTGGGACGGAACCGACGACTGAGAAGTCGTTTCAGAACCTGTCGGGGGCAAGTAACTTCTTGTGTCCGTCTGCCGAAAGGAGAGCGTGAGCGTTCGGATTCGGAATCAGATTTCCGTCGTTCGGTCGGTGATCGAGACCATCCAAGAACGCGAGGTGACGTTTTTGGCGGCGAGCATCTCTTACTACACGCTCGTTTCGCTCGTTCCGCTTCTCACACTCGGTCTCGTCGTTGCTTCGTTCGTCGGCGGCGAGGCACTCAGGGCGTACGTGTTGGACCTCGCACAGCAGTATCTCCTTCCGGCCGGGTCCGAAATCGTCGCCAGCGCACTTGAGGATCCGACGGGACAGGGGGCGCTGTCGGTAGTGAGTCTCGCCGTCACGCTGTGGGGTGCGCTCAAACTGTTTCGCGGGCTCGATATCGCCTTCTCGCGCATCTATGGCTCGGAGACGGGCGGAATCGTCGATCAACTCAGAGACGGTCTCATCGCTCTCGGTTCGCTCGGAGCCGGAACGATTGGCGTCGCACTCGCGACGACGGTTGTTGCTATTCTCGATATTCCGTTCGTTGGAGTTCTCAGTCCGCTGTTGCTCTTCGGCCTCCTCATCGCGGCGTTTTTTCCGTTTTACTACATCTTTCCCGATGCTGGACTCACTGTCCGCGAGGCGCTTCCGGGGACGCTGTTTGCGGCCGTCGGGTGGGCCGTACTCGGTGCTGTGTTCGGCATCTACGCGTCCACGGCGGGGGCGTCCGTTGCGGGCGCACTCGGCGCAATACTGCTCCTCGTGACGTGGTTCTACTTTTCGGGTATTCTCATTCTCACGGGTGCTGTGATCAATGCTGTTCTCGCCGAAAAGGTGACGCCCGGACCGGACGACGGCGGCCCCGTAGACCGGCAGGTACAACACACACGGGAACGACCAACCGACCGGACGATGAGCGTGGACGACGCACCCCGGAGTGAGGAGTCGGGCGAGACGGATGTCGAGCCTCGCGGCGCGCCCGACATCGAAGAACTGGAAGATCGCGTAGCGGAACTTCGCGCTGACCTCGACGCGTTCGAGTCGGACGTACAGGAACGGACCGTCGAACGTCCGGACGTGGAGTCGGAGTTGAAACGCTACGTGCGTCGGCAGATGCGACAGGGCAGAGCCCGCGGGTGGGGACCGTACCTCGTCCTCCTCTACGGGACGGCCGTCACTATCGCGGCGTTCTATCTCATTCAAGACGACTTGCTCGCCGTCATCGCCATGCTCATCACGTACCTCTCGACGCTCGGACTCTACGTCCTGTTCGTTCTCTTCGGTGCGGGACTGGACGCGCTTGGCGTTCCCGGCCGTTTCCTCGACTGGGTTCGTGACAAGCGGTCCTGAGGCGGCTGTTTTCTCGGCAACCCTGACCTGACGGGTGTGGCGGCCGCTCTCGACACCCTCGGTTATTTGTCGTTCGCCCCGCCACTCACGGGGTGATGTACACGCACTCCTCGGCCGCCGCGAGCGCGTCGGGCGGCGCGTTGGCTGGAGCTGGCGGTCTCACGTTCGCTTCCCGCGGCGTGGGTGAACTCGCTGTTGTCGAGTCGATACCGGATACCATCGTTTCGTTGTTCTCCGTACTCACACACCTCGGTGACCCGTGGGTCTGTCTGTTCGGCGTCTCGTTCGCCTACGTCGTCGGTGAACGCATCGGCATCGACCGCTCGGCGGCGGCGTTCGTTCTCGGCCTCGGACTCGGCGCGGTCGGTCTCACCGTCGGTCTCAAGGAACTGTTCGCGCTTCCGCGCCCACCGGGGGCGGCCGAACCGGGCTACGGCTTTCCCAGCGGACACACGCTCGGTGCCACGGTGTTCTGGGGTGGGACCGCCCTCGCAGCCAACGTCGGCCGTCGCCGTCTCCGCCTCGGCGTTGCCGCCGCCGCCGTCGTGGCCGTCGCTGCCTCGCGCGTCATTATCGGCGTCCACTACCTCGCGGACGTGATCGCCGGTGTTACCGTCGGCGTCGCCTTCCTCGCTATCGTCTTCGCTGCGGGACCCGGCCTCCGACGCCCTGCCGCCCCGTCGGATCGTACTGTCATCATGTGCTATCTCGCCGGCGGCGTCATCAGCGCCGCTGCCGCCTTCACGAACCCGATAGAGATCGAGGTTCTCCTCGGCGTCGGGACTGCCGTCGGCGGCGCGGCCATCTGGTCGGTTCTCGGTCGCGCCGCTCTCGACACGAACGGCGACCTGTCCACGCGCTCGGTCGTCGTCGGTGCTGTGGCGTTTCCGCTTCCGCTGGTCGTGATGGCGGCCGTCGCAGAACTGTCGATGGGATCGCTCGCCTTCGTTGCGGCCGGAGCGTTCGGCGGTGTCACGCTGTTGTCGCTTCCAGTCGCAGTGTCGTCACTATTTGAGTAACGGCGGAAAAAAGCGGAACGCGGGCTTGGAGGCCGTTTAGAACTTCTCGAGGTACTTGTCGAGTTCCCACTGGGAAACATCCACACGGAACTCGTCGTACTCTTGGGATTTCGCCTCGACGAACTTCTCGTAGATGTGTTCCCCGAGTGCGTCCTGCACGACTTCGTCCTCTTGCAGGGCGTCGATTGCTTCGCCGAGGTTCGCCGGAAGCGTCTCGATGCCGTACTCTTCGCGTTTGGCTTCGTCGAACTCGTAGATGTTCTCACGAACCGGGTCGTCGCACTCCAGTCCGCGCTCGATGCCGTTGAGACCGGCGTGGATGAGTGCGGCGAAGGCGAGGTACGGGTTACAGGACGGGTCGGGGAAGCGTGCCTCGATACGGCTTGCGGCCGGGACGCGTGCGGCCGGTTTGCGGATGAGCGCCGAGCGGTTGCGGTCGGACCACGCGACGTAGACGGGTGCCTCGTAGCCCGGGACGAGACGTTTGTAGGAGTTCACCGTCGGGTTCGACACAGCCGTGATTGCGGGCGCGTGTTCGAGGATCCCGGCAGTGAACTGCTTTGCCGTCTCAGAGAGGTTGAACTCGTCGTCCTCGTCGTGGAACGCGTTCTCGCCGTCCTCGGTGAAAAGCGACAGGTGAGTGTGCATGCCGGAGCCGTTGATGCGGGCGATGGGCTTGGGCATGAACGTCGCGTGCAGGTCGTGCTGCGCGGCGATAGCGCGGACGACCGTCCGGAACGTTCCGACGTTGTCGGCGGTTGTGAGAGCGTCGTCGTACTCGAAGTTGATCTCGTGTTGGCCTTCTGCGACCTCGTGGTGGCTGGCCTCTATCTCGAAGCCCATGCTTTCGAGGCCGTAGATGATGTCGCGGCGAACGTCGGAGGCGAGGTCTTTCGGCGCGAGGTCGAAGTAGCCGCCAGCGTCGTTCGTCTTCGTCGTCGCGCGACCTTCTTCGTCCTCCTCGAAGAGGAAGAACTCGGGTTCGGGCGCGGCGTTGATCTTGTAGCCCATCTCGTTTGCGCGTTTGATGGCCTGCTTGAGAACGTAGCGCGGGTCACCCTCGAACGGTTTCCCCGTACTGGTGTTGATGACGTCGCAGATGAGACGTGCCGACCGGCCGTCGCGCCACGGCAGGATGGCGAACGTCTCGGGGTCGGGCTTGAGGCGCATGTCGGATTCCTGAATGCGCACGAAGCCTTCGATGGACGACCCGTCGAAGTAGATCCCTTCAGTGAATGCCTTCTCGGCCTGTGTCGCCGGAACGGCCACGTTCTTTACGGTACCGAGGATATCGGTGAACTGAAGCCGAAGGAAATCGACTTCCTTCTCCTCGATTTCGTCAACAACCGCTTGAGCTTTCGCGGAGAGTCCCCCGTCGGTTACAGCGTCTGAGTTCGCATTATCGTCCGTCATCTTCCTGAACAGGAGTTTCTGACAACAGCCACCATTAAGATGTTATCGCTTAGTGCAACTCGTGTGTGAGTCTCCCAGAACTGGATATTCGTAAAATTCTAATGCCCCGAGTGAGTGGGTCGCTTTGATGACGTACGAAAACCTCGATGCGAAACTCATCAACGCGCTCCTCGGCGACGGTCGAGCGAGTCTTCGAAGTCTTGCGGAGGAACTCGATGTCTCGGTCACGACAGTCTCGAACCACCTCCGCGACTTAGAGGACGAGGGCGTGATCGAGGGGTACACCCCGCGTGTGAACTACGACGCTCTCGGCTACGACGTGACGGCGATTATTCAACTCAAGGTCGAGGGGAGTGCCCTCCCGGAAATCACCGAGCGCCTCCGCGAACAGAAGCAGATGATCTCCGTCTACGAAGTGACGGGCGACTACGACATCATCGCCATCGGCAAATTCACCGACACCGACGGCATGAACAGTCAGATCAAGCAACTCCTGACGGATGCTGACATCCGCGAGTCCAATACGAGCGTCGTCCTCAACGCTGTCGTCGAGAACGAACAGTTCGACCTCGACATCGACGAGTAAGCCGACGCTTCCGGTTCAGCGTTCTTCTCTCGACGTAACTCACAGCCCGAGTAGCGACTCAGACGAATGACTGTCGCTTCCCGACGGCTGCGCTCTCGGATCGGCAGTTTTCAGTAGAAAATACCGGTCGCGTCTGCAAGCCTCCCCACACTTGGCTGCACGCGGCCGTGCAACCTGATTGGTATGCTGGCGCAGACGCGACGCTGGTATCTGGTTGGTCGTCAGACGAACTGGCTGGTCACGTCTTCGATGTCCGTTCGGCAGTATGGACACCGATAGCGCGTGTCGAACCCATCCCTCTGTGTGGTCGTCTTCGCCTCCAGCTCGTGCATCCCCACATCTCGCCCACACTCGGCACAAAGTACCTTTGGCATGTGTGTATTGGTTCTCGAATCCTCCCTGATAAATCACTCGGTATGTGTGACTGTTTGTCAATCAGGAGGTACAAACTGATTTGAAGGTATCACGCTCGCTACTCTTTTTCTCGCTCACTTCGTTCGCTCACAAAAGCTGGACCAAAAGGCGGAGTCGCAACCAGCGACTACTCGAAGTCGTCCTCGAACACGAACGTACCAGTTCCACCTTTTGTCTCGCTCACTTCGTTCGCTCGCAAAAGCTGGACCAAAAGGCGGAGTCGCAACCAGCGACTACTCGAAGTCGTCCTCGAACACGAACGTACCAGTTCCACCTTTTGTCTCGCTCACTTCGTTCGCTCGCAAAAGCTGGACCAAAAGGTGGAGTCGCAACCAGCGACTACTCGAAGTCGTCCTTGAACACGAACGTACCGTTGCGCTGGACGACCTCCCCGTCAACTTCGATGATGGAGTCTTCAGACATATCCAGAATCATATCCACGTGTTCTGCGCTCTCGTTCTCTTCGTTCTCCTCACCCACCGTCTCGGGGTACGCGGATCCGACGGCCATGTGGACAGTATCGCCCATCTTCTCGTCGAACAGCATATTGTAGGTGAACTGGTCGATAGCGCGGTTCATGCCGATACCGAGTTCGCCGAGGTAACGCGCGCCTTCGTCCGTCTCGAACACGCCGTCGAGGACTTCCTCGTTGCGTTCGGCACTGTAGGACTCGACACGGCCGTCCTCGAAGCGGACGCGGACGCCCGAAATCTCTCGTCCCTGTCGGTACAGGGGCATGTCGAAGTGGACCTCGCCGTTCACGCTGTCCTTGACTGGTGCGGTGAACACTTCGCCGCCGGGGAGGTTCTTCTCACCCTTGTCGTTCAGTGTGCTGTTGCCCGCGACGCTCATCGTCACGTCCGTCTCGTCGCCGGCGACGATGTGGACCTCGTCGGCGTCGTCGAGAATCTCGACCATCTGCTGTTGGAACTCGTACTGTTCGTCCCAGTCGAGATTCACGGCGTCCCAGACGAAATTCTCGTAGCCTTCGGTACTCATGCCCGCGAGTTGGGCGTTGCCCGCTGTGGGGAACTGCGTGAGACACCACTTCTTCGAGAGGCGTTCTTCGAGGACTGGCTGCATCGCCCGGCGATGGGCGGCGTTCGTCTCGGGGTCTACGTCTGCGGTCTCCGAGGCGTTCACGTCGCCGCGAACGGCGATGTACGCGTCCATCTCCTCGTACATGGCAAGAAGGTGGTCCGGCGTCTCGAACTCGCCGTCGTGGTTCCGGAGAAATGCCCGGGAGGCGCGGGAACTGTTGTTCATGTAGACGGGGTTCGCACCGCGTTCGGCACACTCCTCGTGGAGGGCGACGACCAACTCTTCCGCCGCCGCAGGGGCGTTGATGACAACGTTGTCACCATCGCTGATATCGGCCGAATGGTCGGCGATGATTTGTGCGTGTTCACGGATCCGTGGGTCCATACCCGCACGTCTCACGTGGGAGTAAAACCGCTTTCGCACCGTCGCTGTCACCCGATTGACTGACTCCGCTTCTCACCACGTACAGCACTCCTGTGTGGGTTTTCTGGAAGAATGAGAAATACAGGCGCTTTATATGTTCTCTTCGGACGAACGGACAGTCGTAAAAGGTGACTGATTATGAGCACTCCCACTACAACCACGACTGACACAAAATTTGATGATGTCCTCAACTTCGATCTACAGGGCACACTGGCTGGCTACTGGCTCGTCGCCGTTCGGCTGATTACCGGCTACTGGTTCCTCCACGCCGGCTGGAACAAGTTCGCCTTCGTCTCGGGTGAATCGTTCGACGCCGCAGGCTACCTCCTCAACGGCACCACGGCTAGCCCCCTCCACGGCTTCTTTGCGTGGGCGGCGGCGACACCGTGGCTCATGGAGTTTACGAACTTCATGATTCCCACTGGTGAGTTCCTCATCGGACTCGGACTGATCGTCGGTGGTCTCGTCCGTCTGGCCTCGTTCTTCGGGGCCGTCCTGATGGTGTTCTTCTACCTCGGGAACGCCGACTGGGCGCACGGCTTGGTCAACGGTGACCTCATGGGCTTGGTGCTCTTCGTCACCGTCGCCACGTTCGGCGCGGGCCGCATCCTCGGCCTGGACGCCTACCTCGAAAAATTCGACTTTGCGAAGACGAAGGCCGCAAAGTTCATCCTCGGCTGAACAGTGTCCGCGACGGACTTTTTTCTCCACTTTCCCGTTGAACCGCCGCGACCCCCGAGTATAACCCGCCCGGAGTGGATGGTATGAGCATGTCTATCGACCTCCGAAGCGATACGGTGACGCGCCCATCTGAGGCGATGCGCGAGGCCGCGCGCGATGCGCCCGTGGGTGACGACGTGTACGGTGACGATCCGACGGTGAACGAACTCGAAGCGGCAGCCGCAGAGCTGGTCGGGATGGAGGCGGCTCTCTACGTCCCGACCGGGACGATGGGTAACCAAATCGCCGCTCGCGTCCATACCGACCGCGGCCAAGAGATTCTGGTGGACGAACAAGCGCACATCTACAAGTGGGAACTCGGCGGCCTCGCACAACTGTCGGGCTTGCAAGTCCGGACCGTTGCTGCGGGCGACGCGGCCGTCCCGACGCCACAACAGATCCAAGACGGATACGTCGAACAGAGCCTTCACGAGGCCGGAACCGGTCTTGTCGCGGTCGAAAA
Organism: Halogeometricum borinquense DSM 11551; assembly: GCF_000172995.2. Classification (GTDB taxonomy): domain Archaea; phylum Halobacteriota; class Halobacteria; order Halobacteriales; family Haloferacaceae; genus Halogeometricum; species Halogeometricum borinquense. The sequence continues at coordinate 2,801,258 of NC_014729.1, read as the reverse complement.
CACTCACAACGCCCGCGGCGGTGTTGCCGTCTCACCCGAGACTATCGACGCCGCGGCCGATGCCGCCCACGAACTCGGTGTCCCGGTCCATCTCGACGGCGCGCGCCTGTTCAACGCCTGCGTCGCTCTCGACGTTGACCCGGCGCGGATGACACGCGCGGTTGACTCCGTGATGTTCTGTCTCTCGAAGGGTCTCGGCGCGCCAGTCGGATCGATACTCGCTGGCTCGTCGGAGTACGTCGAACGCGCCCGCCGCGTCCGAAAGCTGTTCGGTGGCGGGATGCGACAAGCCGGAATCATCGCCGCACCGGGACTGCGCGCCCTCGATAACGTCGAACGACTGGCCGACGACCACGAGAACGCGGCGCGACTCGCGGCCGGTCTCGACGACATCGACGGCCTCAGCGCGCCCGAACCGGACACGAACATCGTACAGGTGTTCTCCGACGAAGCGGGGCTTTCGGCGACTTCGTTCGTCGAACGCTGCGAGGATGCCGGCGTTCTCGGCGGCGCACACGGCGATCATCTCACTCGATTCTGCACGCATCTTGATGTGTCTCGGGCGGACGTAGACGACGCTGTCGAGCGAATCGAAGCCGCGATAGAAGGGTCGTCTCAGACTTCGGGTTCGAGGTAGACGAACTTCACCCGTTTGTCTTCGGCCTTCAACTTGTCCTCTATCTCCGTGATGTCGGTGTCGATGTCGTTGGTTTCCAGCCCGGAGTTGAAACTCACGTCGGCGGTGACGAGAACCTTCTCGGGGCCGACGTGGACCGTCCGGAAGTCGTCAACGTGGGCCACGCCGGGATGATTTCTGACGATGGATTGCAGGCTCTTTTCGACCTGTTCGGGAAGACTTTCTCCGAGGAGGAGGCGCTTGTTCTCCCACGCGAGGGCGACAGAGAACGACATGAGGAGGACGCCGATACAGACGGCACCGATAGCGTCGTACACTGCGTTGCCAGTTATCTCAGAGAGGATGACGCCGACGAGCGCGATACCGGCACCGAGGAGAGCGATGGTGTCCTCGGTGAACGCCGTGAGCGTCGTCACGTCGCTGGTCTTTCGGAACGCGTCTACGATTCCGTCCCACTCGTATTCACGTATCTGGCGTCGGAGTTCGGCGGCGGCTTTCTTGAATGCGTAGCTCTCGAAACCGATAGCTCCGACGAGAACAACGACGTTGACGTACCAGCCGGGGAACGTGTAGCCCGCGAGCGTTACCATCCCACCGAGGGCGTGGCCGCCGTGCATGATCGCGTCGTACCCGTGTTTCAGTGACTCCCATCCGGCGATCCCGAACAGTAACACGGAGACGAGAAACGAGTAGAAGAACTGTGCCTTTCCGTATCCAAATGGATGCGTTCGACTTTCCTCTTTTCCGCTGTACCGGATGCCGATAAGGAGGAACACTTGGTTCCCCGTGTCGGAGATTGAGTGGTACGTCTCCGACAGCATCGACGGACTCTGCGTGACGAGGAATCCGAGAAATTTCAGAACCGCGATAGCGCCGTTTGCGATAAGTGCCGCAATGACGACGCCTCTACTACCTGCCATACTTCCATCTCTTGCGTCTCCCGTAAGAGCGTTTCCACGGACGCTCGTCTGTCACGACGATTACGCGAGTACTCACAGGCGGTCGGTCGAACGGAACGTTACTGTTCCTTGAGTTCCTACGTCCCGCCGATGCTGACTGTCGTTTCCGACACCCACAGTACGGATTCGCACCGTCTCTCCGGCCGAACGCTTGAGGCCGTCCGCGAGGCGGAACTTGTCGTCCATCTCGGTGATTTCATGCGCGAATCCGTCCTCGATGCGTTCGAATCTGAGTCGTCTCAGCTGTTCGGCGTGTACGGAAACAACGATGACGCCGGAATCCGCGACCGGCTTCCGGACACGCGTACCTTCACGTTCGCGGGACTCACTTTCGCCGCGACGCACACCCGACGCGGCGGTTCGACCGCGCTTTCGATGTTCGGCCGCGAACGCGGTGCCGACGTGGTTCTCTTCGGACACAGCCACCGGCCGACGTTCGACGGCACCGGAGAGGTGACGCTTCTCAATCCCGGAAGTCACGCGCAACCGCGTGGCCACCGGACCGCGCACGCCGAACTCGAACCCATGACTGATGGCGGCGTCAGGGGCCGACTCGTCACTGTCGAGGGAGACGTTTTCGAGACGTTCACGATACCGTCCACGGAGAACTGAGACGTTCCTCGTTCGTCTGTGTACCTGTGGCTGTCTCCGAGAGGTATCGTGAAAGTGCCGGTGCGTCAGAAGGGGAGAAGACGCACCGTGTGGGGAGGGGGCAGTGAAGGTCTCACGGTAGCCAGCCGGTGACACGGAGGTGGTCGGTTTGGGGAGCAGTCCACGTCTCTGGCACGGGACGGTGGGAGTCTCCAGTGCGTGTCAGCACGACTGGCACTCGGGTCCTTGGGAGGGCCGATGCACCGTGGGACCTCGCACTTTGTCATTGTGCCTCTCGTTGCATATACGCATCGTAGAGTAAAATCCGGTTTTCACCTACTGAGCCACCAGTATACCGTCAAAACGACGAGTGTCACGAGGCCCCCGAGGAGGAACAGTTCGCCGGGTGACAGCGAGGCCATCGTCGTCACGCCACCCGGATCTCCGGAGGCCACGACCGTCTCGGCTGTCGTTCGCACCGAGTCTGTCGTTGTTGTCGGTTCCGGTACTGGTGCCTGTGTCGGCGTTCCCGTCGCCGACGTTTCGGTAGCCGTTTGGATGTGGGTTGTCGTTGCATCGCCTGGCGTGTGGGATGAGGCGGTTGTGGTCACCTCGGAACCGTCGAATCCGCCGTCACCTGCTGTCTCGGTCGGTGAAGCGGTTGGTGCTGCCGTCTCCGTTGAGGCGGTCGCGTTCACTGCCCCGTTCGCACCACTTCCAGCGCCGCCACTACTCGTCGCCGCGTCGTCGCCGCCGGAACCACTCTGGCTGGCGAGGTGGATACTCGGTCCGGACCCGGCCGTCGTGAGTCGTTCGATCACGACACTCCCGAGTGCAACGACGCCGACGCCGCCGAGCAGTTGCGTGAGAACCGTCTGGAGTCCGCTGGTGTCGTCTTCCTGTCCGGCGACGACGACGAGCGCCCGGTCGGCGGGCGTGTACACGGTCATCTCGCGGCCTTTCTCGGAGTAGGCGGTCCCTCCGGGTTCGATGAGGCCAGCGTCTTCGAGCTTTCCGAGGTGATACTGGGCGTTTTGAATTGAGGTGTCTGCGGTGTCTGCGAGTTCGGAGGGCGTTGCGGGTTCCTCGTGGAGGGCGGAGAGTATTGTCCGCGCCGTCTCCGAGGAGATTGCCGAGAGCAACTCGGATACCTCGTCGCTGTCGAGTCCGACAACGCGAGGCTCCTTGTCGTCTCCCGAGGGTGGGTCGGGCCGAGTGGGGAGGATGTCGGCCATGCTACGCATCGGTTTCACATCGGAGGTGATGAGTCTTCTCCTCTCTCGACTTTCTTTCTCTCCCCTTTCGTGCTGTCTTGCCGCCGGACGGCGAAACGGCTTTACCTTCGCCCCGGAAAATCCCGCGCATGTCTGCCCGTCCCTTACAGGGCCTACTCGACGACTTCGTAGAGTTCGTTCTCTCCGAACCGGTATTCGTCGGGTTCCTCGTCTTGCTCCTCTTGTTCGTCTTCTTCGCGTACCTGTTTGTCCGTCGAACTCTCATGGGGATGCGCGAGGGATTCGACGAGGGTTATCGGGGGAAGTAACGGGCAATGGTTACGCCTGGAACGCTTGCGACGCTCGTCGTCGCGGCACTCGCGAGTTTATTCATGGCGTGGGCTATCGGTGCCGGGTCGTCCGGTTCGACGCCGTTTGCACCTGCCGTCGGCGCGAACGCTATCTCCGTCATGCGCGCGGGCTTCATCGTCGGTCTTCTTGGACTGTCTGGTGCGTTCTTGCAGGGAGAAAACGTCACGCAGGCTGTCGGGACCGAACTGATCGTCGGTCCTGTCCTGACGGCGACCGCTGCGACTGTCGCGCTTCTCGTCGCCGCCGGTCTCGTCGCCCTCGGCGTCTTCGCTGGCTATCCGATTGCCACCGCGTTCACTGTCACCGGGGCCGTCGTCGGCGTCGGTCTCGCAAACGGCGGTCTACCGGCATGGGGGAAATATCAACAGATCCTATCGCTGTGGGTGCTGACGCCGTTCGTCGGCGGTGGCGCGGCCTACGGAACTGCGCGACTCCTCAGGCACGAATCGGTCTCTGAGCGTGTCGCCGTCCCCATTCTCGGTGGTGTCGTCGGAGCTATCGTCGCAAATATCGACTTCGCCGTACTCGCCACTGGTGACGCCAACGCCGGATCTATCTCTCGGTTCGTCGCCGACTCGCTCCCGCCAGTCGAACTGTTCGGCGTCTCACTTGGTGCCGCTCTCGTCACACTCGCTGTTGTCCTCCTCTCCGGTGGGGCCGTCGCTCAGGCGATGCATCGAGACGAGGCCCGGGGGCAACGCCGATTCCTCCTCGTCCTCGGTGGTCTCGTCGCGTTCTCCGCCGGTGGGAGTCAGGTGGGTCTCGCAATCGGTCCGCTGGTTCCACTGTTAGACGCGGTCGCCGTTCCGCTTCCGGCCCTCTTGGCAGGCGGCGGTCTCGGTTTACTCGTTGGGTCGTGGACGGGCGCACCGCGGATGATAAAAGCGCTCGCGCAGGATTACTCCTCGCTCGGACCGCGGCGCTCCATCGCGGCGATGATCCCCTCGTTCGCCATCGCACAGACCGCCGTGGCGCTCGGCATCCCCGTTTCGTTCAACGAGATCATCGTCAGCGCTATCGTCGGCAGCGGATACGCCGCTGGCGGTGCGGGCGTTAGTAAAGAAAAGATGGGGAAAACCGTTCTCGCGTGGATCGGCTCGCTTTCACTCGCCTTTGCCGTCTCCTACGGTGTCTTCTGGGTTGTCTCGACGCTTCTTGTGTCCTAGCTCGCGTTACTCGGGTCGATCTCGGCTTCGGCTTCCGACTCGTCGTCGGTGTTATCCACGGTGATGCGCGCTTTCATGATGCGCGTGTTGTCCACCTGTTCGATCCGGATCATCACGCTGTCGTACTCGATTTCCTCGCCCTCCTCGACGAGACGACCGGCGCGGTTGAAGATGAACCCGGCCAGCGTCTCGAACTCTTCACCCTCGGGGAGATCGAGTTCAAGCACTTCGTTTACTTCGTCGATGTTGACCTCGCCGCGGACGAGCGTCTCGCGTTCGTTGATGAACTCGAACGCCTCTTCCTCGTCGTCTTCGAGGATGTCGCCGACGATTTCTTCGACCATGTCTTCGAGCGTGATGAGGCCCTCTGTGGTCCCGAACTCGTCGATGACGATGACCATCTGCAGGCGGTTGTCCTGAATCTCGGTCAGCAGTTCGTCCACGTTCTTCGATTCGGGAACGTGCAGCGTCGGTTGGACGATGTCGGCTAGGTCGCCGCCACCTTCTCCGTAGAACTGCTCGCGGACCAGATCACGGATGTTGACGATGCCGATGACGTTGTCGAGGTTGCCGTCGTACACCGGGACGCGCTCGTGGTCGGACTGAATGCACGTCTCGATAGCCTCGTCCAAAGTCGCGTCTTTCGGCACGGCGGTCATGTCGAGCCGCGGCGTCATCACCTCCTTGGCGATGGTCTGGTTGAAGCGGAAGATGCGGTCGAGCATCTCGCGCTCGTCCTCTTCGATGACGCCCTCGCGTTCGCCGGTCTGGATGAGATCCTGAATCTCGTCGCGCGTGACGTACGACGTTTCGATAGCCGACCGTCCGCCGGTGATGCGGTTGACGATCCGGGTCAGACGGTCGAAGATGACGACGAGCGGAAGGAGTACGTACTCCGAGATTTTCAGCGGACGGGCGATTCGTAGCGACCACGACTCCGTATTCTCGACGGCGTAGGACTTCGGCGCGCTCTCACCGAACAGGAGGACGAGCGCCGTGATTCCGAACGTCGCAATGGCGACAGCTTCTCCCTGCCCGAACCCGATGTAGACGAGCAGCCCCGTCGAAAGCGACGACATCGCAATGTTGACGATGTTGTTACCGACGAGGATGGTGATGAGCAGTCGGTGCGGATCGTTCTTCAGTGATTGAACGGTCTCTGCTCCGGGAACACCCTCTTCGACTAGTGAGTCGACGCGGTGTTTCGCCAGCGAGAACATGGCGATCTCCGAGGAGGAGAAGAACGCCGAGAGTCCGATGAGGATGATGATGGCGAAGACGCCACCGATGGTGACGGTCGCCTTGTTGACGGGGAGCGCCTGTAGCACTCCGTTTACGAATGTAATCGCGTTACCCATGGCACTGTCTGGTTGTATTACTGCTGCAGCGGCGGTCCCTGGAGGGCGATACTGAGCAGCGATAGATGGTTCGAGCGACGATAAGCCCATGCAAGTACATCCAATTGTCCGGCCCCGGAATTAAGAGTTACCCTACCCCGCACGAATGAATGGTTGTTTTTTCCGATTTCATCCGTCTGTGACGGTTGATTCCGGGGGCGAAGCGCTTAGGGAGAGAACGACCGTACACCGGTCCATGACGGGAGATACTCCGGCGATTACGGTGTACCGTTTACAGGCGTGTCCGTACTGTGAACGGGTGATTCGTGTCCTGCAGGAACTCGATGTACCCTACCAGTCGCGCTTCGTCGAACCGATGCACTCCGACCGCAACGTCGTCAAACGCATCTCGGGCAAGCGAACTGTCCCGGCTATCGTTGACGACGAGACGGGTGTCACGATGTCGGAGTCCGCAAACATCGTCAAATACCTACAGCGCACCTATGGCGACGGTTCCGATGCGGGGGGTGCGGCCTGATGGTCGATTTCGAGGTCGTCGAGTTGCCCGCGTCGGAGCACCCTGAACCGGGCGATGTCGCTCCGGATTTCACGCGCCCGCTCGTCAACGATGAGTACTGGGAGGACGTTGCCCTCTCGGAACTCACCGACGAAGGGCCGGTCCTCCTCCTCTTTCACCCGATGGATGGGTCGTTCCCGGCGACGTACCTGTGGGATGCTGTCCGCGACCACGACCTCACAGACCAGATTCAGACTGTTGGCGTCTCCATCTCCTCGCCGTACGAACACAAAGCGTTCCTCGAAGAACGCGAGGCTGATGCGCGCCTCTTCTCAGACCCCGGTGCCGCCGTCGCAACCGAGTACGATATCGAGAATCCTCTCGATGGAATGGCGGGGATCACCGAACACCGCCCGGCGGTCTTCCTCGTAGACGAAAATCGGACGGTCCAGTACGCGTGGGTCGCAAGCGAGTGGCCCGACTTCCCGGACGCCGACGATATCGCCGCCGCCGTCGCAGAACACGCGTAATCCCTGCTTCGGCACGCTCTTACCCGTTCGTCCCCTCCTCTCAACGAGCGATGTCGAATCTCGACGAATCGATAGATGCCGCCGCTGCGGCCGTCAAGGCGGGTGCGGCAGTTGTGTACCCGACGGAGACGGTCTACGGTCTCGGTGCCGATGGGACTGACGCTGACGCCGTGGAACGAGTGTTCGAGTTGAAAGGCCGCTCTCGGGACAAACCGCTCTCTATCGGCGTTCCCGATGTGGACGCCGCTCGTGAGTACACGCGGTTGACCTCGTTCGACGCTGACTTCATGGCGGAATTTCTGCCCGGACCGGTCACCGTCGTCGTCGAACGCGGTTCCCAACTCCCGGACGTTCTCACCGCCGGCGGCGACCGCGTGGGTGTCCGCGTCCCCGACCACGAGGTAGCGCTCGACTTCTTCCGCCGCGCCGACTGTCCCGTGACGGCGACGAGTGCGAACCGAAGCGGTGCCCCCAGCGTGACACATCCGGACCAACTGGATGCGACGTTGAAGGATAGCGTGGGTGCGGTCATCGACGCGGGCGAAGCACCCGGCGGCACTGGGAGTACGGTCGTAGACCCCAGTCGAAACGTGATTCACCGCCGCGGCGCGATGGCGGACGCTATCGAGACGTGGTTGACCGACCACGTGGGCGAGTCACCGACCGTCGAAGACTGAACGGACCCCGGAGACTGTTTTTGCGCTCACAGCCCCAACAGTGACTTCAGCGAGCGCGTTTTCGTCCCGCAGGATGTCTGGTACTCGCAGGCGGCACATTTCGATGAATCGCGCACGCGCGATGGGACGCCTTCCATCTGCCGGACGGTCCACAGCGTCCGGCGGTACGCGCCCGTATTTCGCGTCGTTAGCCGGACGGTTCGAACGACGCCGTGGGCGGGATACTCCACTAACGCGCGCGGAATCTCGCGCTCGCGCTCCCACGCCACTGCCTTGGCGACGGCGACGGCCCGGACGCGTTGGGGTTCCCACACGCCGCGGTCGGGTGGTGATCCCGGCGAGATGACTGTCGGCGTCGGCGGGTCCGTATCGAGTATCTTGTGCGCGGTTCCGTGACAGTCGCGTCCGCGCAGGAACACCTCCCGGTCCGTTGGATTCGCCAACTCTGCCCAGTCGTCGCGGGCGGTCAGGCGTTCGAGATTCGCTCGGTACGTCTCCGGCGTGACGGCAAGCGGCAGACGGTCGAGTTCGTCGTTATCGGCCGTCAGCAACTCGTCGTAGCGAAACGCCAGATTTCGGGTTCGCTTCACCTCTGACGGCGGTTCTTGGTCGTCGCGTTGTTCCGCGTAGTACAGTTGCCGCGGGCAGTACGCCGCCCGTCCGAGATGTGAGAATGGGGTTGAGGCTCGTGACACGAGGGCGTTGGCCGCTTGTTCGTATTTGAACGTTCGCCGTCGGTCGCGGGTAAAAAGCGTCGTTGCGTCCTACAGGTCGAAACCGGGTTCGTACGAGAGCAGTGTCGTCATCGCGTCTTTGGTCGCGCCCTCGCGGACACCCAGTTCTTCGTCTGAGACAGTTGCCAGTCGTTCGATGACGTGCCGTTTCTCGGGTACTTGGGACGGATGTTCGCGGACAAAGTGAATGAGAGCGGCGTGTGCGTACTCCCACACTTCTTCGTCGTCGTCATCCAGTGTTTCGGGAAGCGTCGATACCGTCCGGGGGAACTGATTCGGCTCCGCTCCAAGTAGTTTCCCAGCAGTCATCACGCCAGCAAGTCTGACAGACGAGTTCGCGTCACGCATCGCGGTCATAATCTGTCTATCCGTCTGTGTGACTGCCTCTGGGAACGCCTCTCCAACTTCACCGACGACGGCAATCGCGGCGCGGCGTGTCGGAACGTGCTGTGCCTGCAAACGGCTGATGGCGGCGTCGAGCCCGTTCTTTGCTACTGCCGGGCGGACCGCCGATAGTTGTGCGAGTGCCCGCAACCCGACGAATGAGAGTTCGTCGCGGTCGGCAGACGCAAATTGTACTATGTCGCCTATCCACACCTCAAACTCGACAGGACGGAGGAGTCCCATCAAATCGAGCGCTTCCTCGGCCGCTACTCTCGCGTCCTCATCGCAGTCGCGGACGATGGCTAAGAGGTCACCAATAGCGTCGCCTGCCGCCACCGGGTTAGTGAGCGCCGTCTCGACCACCGAATCGACAAATTCGGTCGGCTCGACGGACTCGTCCGACGTTTCGGCGACAATGCCGGTCGCACGCTCCTCGTCGGATGTCTGTTCGACCGACCGGTTCTTCTGTTCGTCGCCGACGGTTTCAAGTCCGGAATTGCTCCCGGGGGGTGAGTCTCGTGACACGGGTTGACCTCTGATACTTTCTGGCAATCTACGCCGAGAATAGTTATAGTTAATCCAGCGATTCACGATTCTGATAATCACTCACGAGCGGCGTCATCGGAGCGTCTGACGCGCGTCTGACGGTCTCCGAAATTCTCCCTTGTTCCGTCTGCAAGCCCCCACTCACTCGCTGGTGGCTGGCTGTGCAGTCGAACGTACAAATCGCCGTCAATGCTGTAGTGTACGCGTCGTTCGTGTTACCGAGAAGGGAGAGGATTTACGTTCTCATCCCGTACTCGTCGGCGTGGATTCTCCGTTCGAGATTCTCGGGATCGAACCGGATGCGGACGACGCGGAGGTTGATCGAGCGTTCAGACGCCGGGTCATCGAGGTGCACCCCGACCAAGGGGGTTCCGCAGCGGAGTTTAATCGCGTCCGCTCGGCGTACGAGATGATCAAGGAGGGCCATCCGATTGAGGCCGTCAACGGCGAAGTTTCGGGTGACACGCCTTCTTCGTCCTCCTCAGCAAGCGTCCCGGATGACGGCGACGAAGACGAGGACGAACTGAGATCGAAAATCGAGTATCTGAACTACGAAGTACTCGACGACCACGGGTGGGATCTCGGTGACGACGACCTGTTTGAGAAGGCGGCCGCGGCAAATCTCCCACACGAAGACTACGGACAGTTCCTCGTTCAGGAGAACGAGACACTTCTCGAAGCGGCCGAGAACCGCGGCTATGCGTGGCCGTACGCCTGCCGTGGTGGAGCGTGCGCGAACTGCGCTGTCGCCGTCTTTGAAGGCGAGATGGATACGCCCGGTGATCATATCCTCCCTTCGACGATGCTCGACAGCGACATCCGACTCTCCTGTATGGGTGCACCCCTCACTGATGACATGAAAGTCGTCTTTAACGTCAAACACCTCCCCGGACTGGACGAACTTCGCCTACCGCCGTATCCGTTCGAGCAAGCGCATATGAACGATTGAGCGCTTTCATCGCCTCGTGTTCGTTCCAGACCCGGCGGTCGTCTCCGAACGTTCAACGTCTCCGCACATCCGAATATCTGTCAACCTAACACCAAGTTTTTCAACGCGAGGACGGGAATATCCGACTATGGTCGTCGCCCACTCCCTCCAAACTGCGGTTGAGGCCCTCCGACGAAATCCCGTCATTGCTGGTATCACAGTTCTTCTCGCACTTTTCCAACTCCCGCTCCAGTTTGTGCCGTTGGCAGCACCGTCTACCACGATCATCGCTTCGGCGGTATCCCTCGTCGCTACGGTGCTGGTACTTCCGTTCATCTTCGGCGGAATCTTCGGCATGGCCGACGAAGCACTCGACGGAACGACGAACTTCGGTACCTTTGTCGAGATGGGGAAACGGCACTACACGTCGATGCTGGGAGCGTACCTCTTGCTTCTCGGCGGGAGCATCGTCTTCGGAACCATCGCGTGGGTGGTCGTTGGTCTCGGTACGCTTGTTGCCATTATTCCTGTTTTCGACTCGCCTCAGGCACTCTTCCCCGTCTTACTGTTGATCATGGTCGTCGGCAGTGTCCTGTTCCTTCTTCTGTTTCTCATTCCCTTCATTTTCATCCAGTTCTACGGACAAGCCATCGTCTTCGACGACGAGGGCGCTTTCAGCAGTTTCTTTCGGAGCGTCAGCATCGTCCGGCAGAATTTCTGGCCAGTGGTCGGCTACTCAGTAGTCGTGTTCGGTATCAGTCTCGTTTTCGGATTCTTCGGGAGCCTTCCCGCTTCGACTCTCTCCTCGCAACTCTCGCCATCGGCGACGAACACACTCCTTTCCGAGGTCCTCTCCGGGGTTCCCCAGATCTCCATCGTGGCTTCCGCCGCACTCACGCTCTTTGCGACGATTCTGATGGGGCTGTCCGCGGGCCTCTTGCTGACGTTTTCCGTCGCGTTCTATCGCTCGCTCGCCACTTCGGACAACGCGGACGACGCAAACGACGCCGCAGTACGTGGCACCTCCGCGTGACTGATTCGACGAAACGCTGATCTTCAATCTGTCGTCGCCGTCACCTTCCTTGCGATGCTCCGACCACACTACGAGACGGCCGGGGGACCCGTTTCGAGGATATCGATTGTCATCTCTTCATGACAATATATGACGTGATCCCAATAGGTTGCACTTTAGAGGCACTGAGTGATCGGATCTGCACCTCCGTTATTAAGGCGGTGAGCATGATCTAGCTCCGATATACTGAGCTGTACCAGTGAGTATTTGTAATTGTATCTACAAACGACATGTAGCCCTGTCCCTTCCCCCCCTGTGGTCAGGGCGTTCCCCCCCCCTCCCAAGTTGCCGGGTTTCCCCCCTCCCATCCTCCCGGTTCAACTTTTCGTGCGGTGAGTTGGTACCGTTCGCGTAGCAGTGGAACTGCCCGGATATGACCTCTCACTCGTTCCGATTCGCTGCACTCGCTAGTTTAAACCAGCCGCTCGTGACGATTTCATCCTCACTTCGTTCGGACAGAAATAGTGGGACCGCCCGGCCCGCAACCACCCTGATTTTCTTTACACTCCGGTACCTCTCTCCGTTGAGTCATGAAGTCTGACGTGATGCTCATCATGATTGGTGAGTCGTGATGTCTGACGTGGAATTCTGGCTCATGCTGTTGAGTGAGCCAAACAGTGGGATGTGTGGCTCACTTCACTGGGTGAGTCTGCTGGAGCAGACTCACTCGATTTCGAGCTTCCCCAGGTGAGGGCGACGGCGCAACTCCATCCGCTCTCGCTGGGAAGCCTTGTCGTAGTGCTTCTCGATAACCTCCTGAGACGCATTCACGCGTTCAGCGGTCACCTCCGGAGGAAATCCCCGGTCTCGATGCCACGTAATCGAACCAGTGCGAACGTGATGTGGTGCCCTTGAGGACGGACACTGGCTTGCGGTCGAGTGACGACGGAAGTCGCACGTCTCACGGTCGTAGTTGTGTGGGCACGTACCCGCCACACAGGGCTGCGTCGCACGGTATATCCACGCTCTAAACGCGTTCTTAGAGACTCGGTTCTCGTGATACGTGAGAAACAGCGGCGACCGTCCGAACTCGTCGTGACCCGACGGCCGATTGTGAGCGATGAACTCGTCGATGGCGTCACAGACCTCGGACAGTAGCGAAACAGAGCGTTCGCCACTTCGCTGATTCTTCAACGGCGTATTAGTCTCCGGCCGATGAACGAACTCAACGAATTGCTCGTCCGAGTGGTAATCGCGGAGATCGATTCCGCGAAGCGCACCGAGTCGAGCGCCAGTGTGAAACGCGAGTTCGAGAGCAGCGTGGAACCGAGTTCCGTAGACGTTATCGTGCGTACGGTAGTAACGAATCAGGTCCTCTGCGTCCTCCGGCCGGAGCATCGTATCGCGCGACATTTCCGAATCCGGAACGTCCGGCACATGGACCTTGTCAGCGAGTCCGTCATCAACGGCCTCGATGCGTTCAAGGTACTCTATGTGACCTTTCAGCGTCTCCATCTCGCCGTGGAGCGTGGGGGAGGCAATACCCTGTCCTGAACGGAACGCCTCGAACTGCTCGAAGGTCCAGCCAGTCAGGTCTTCAACCCGCTCGATGTTCTCATCCTCGCACCACTCAACCCATAGTTTCAGACGGTACCGGTAGGTACGAACCGACGACTCGGAGAGTTCAGTACTCCGTCGGTCGAGATATCGACGAACTGCTTCTCGAGGCGTCAGGTCGGAGGGTGTCTTCATTCTCGCACCTCACCGTGGTTATCTGCGAGCATCACAGCAACTCCTCCTCGGCGTTCACGACACGCTTGAACTCACTTACGTCGCCCCCATTGTCTGGGTGCGTCTCTTTCTTCCGAGTCCGCGCAGCGGCCTTCACAACACTCTCTGGTGCGTCTGATGCGACTCCGAGAATTTCGTGCGGTTCCTCGATCGCCCCGGAGACAACGACATTCTCTCGGTCGTCTCCAGGCGGGAGTTGGTGAGCTGAGAACTCCGATTCGATGGTCTCGACACCGTAGCGCGTGAGGGCGCGTTTCGCTTTTAGTGTGAGAGCGATAGCCCGAGCGTTGTCCCTCGGGTTGTCCCACTTGTCCATCGGCATCGCGTACTGCTCACCATCGTGTTCGAAGCGAACGACTACACCAGGGTCATCAAACGATGAGTTCGCGTAGGGCTTGTTTGGGTTCCGTTTTTGATGCTCTGCGTCGGTATCGAGTCGGACGTTCTTCGCGTCCATCCTCCGGAGCTGTTTCAGAACCGAATCGAATGCCTCACTCCGTGTCACCTCGAATCCGTGCGGGTAGGATCGGCGTTCGTCAGCGGGTGTTCGCTCAAACTCCGGTGGCCAATCTAATTCGCCCTGAGCAGTACCGTCACTCATCAGACTCCTCCTCGGGGTCATCGTCGAACTTGATCGATTCCCAGAATTCCTCAAGATCACGCGTGCGTTGGCAGGTCTGACACCGAAGCCCCCGCGCTGGAGAACCACATTCAACGCACGACATCAGTGATCTCCTCCGTCTGTGGCGACTCGTGTCGTTTCCCTAGGAGCAACGTACTCCTGACTGACCCTATGACCGGTCTCTTCTTGGTGGCGTTCGATAGCGCGCTCGGTGGCGAACGCCCCCTCAATCAGTGCGTCGAAATCGCACTCGTGGCAGCTGACGTGATGGGTCACGCGTGACCACCGCCCTTGTAGACCTCGCGGTACGGCCCCGCGGGCGTCATCAACCGCACTTCATCACGCGACAGTGGCTCGCCGTCACGACGATCCCTCAGCTCCTGAAACTCCGGATCGATGTCGTCGTGATATGTCCGAGCGCATGCCGCACACCAAAAGTGGTTGTTCGTCGGCTCCCAATCGCGGTGACCACGCGGACACACGTACCGCCAGCGGTCCACATCATCCTCAAGCTCAATCGTCGTCAGCGTCTTAGGCATCGCAGTCGATGCCGATGATTTCCCCCATAAAAGAGTCGAGCCTTGTATGGGGAGTGAAAGTGAAAGTAGTCGTAAATCCGCACCGCCCCCCGTTATTTCGGGATCGCAGGCGGTGAAAGTAGTCACCGATACTGTCGTTCGTTCGAGGGTTTCAAGCCCCCATATCGAGTCGTTGTACATGGCTTTCGTGGTAGGTCACGGAAGTCCACGCGGACCCGTGCCCCTAACACGGGGTCCGCTTTGTTCTGACAAGTGGACCCACCGCCGAAGAGCGACGGGTCCGCGAAGTGCTTCCGTTATAACTCTCGTAATGTCCGTCCTATTTATATGTTTGCACAATATTACTCATACATAGGATATATGATTCAGTCAGCAGACTTTTCGGTGCGGCTATACATCGGAACCAAAGATAAGGGGACATGCGCCCCCGGGTACCGTGGATGAACGAAGTAGATGACGCCATCTTGGAGTTTTTCCGGGAAATGGAGTCTATATCGGGGGAACGGGTAGAGCTTCAGCCGGGAACCGTTCATCACAATATTGCGGAAGTACGCGGTTATTCAGAGAAGAGTCGGAGTACCTTTTCGCGTCGGATAGGTGACTTGGAAAAAATAGGCTTGTTAGAGCTTACTGACGAGACTAAACGTTATTATCGAATTACTGAAAAGGGATTAGCGTATCTTGAAGGCGAGATTAAGGCCGAAGAGCTTGAACCTGACGAGTAATTGTTGAGCTTCTTGGTCGAAGTAATTATCACAGTATGTGAAAGTAGTCTGCTCAAATGCCGAGCAGCGAAGGTCGGACTTGTCCGAAGTGTGGACAAAGGGTCTGGAGACTATCCCACGACAAATTTCTCAAATGCCATCGGTGTGGTTGGACCGTAAGCTATCCGGTTATCAGATGGATCACTAACCCCTCTTGGGCGAAATATTACTTGAGCCAGTTCCGGAACAATCCGCTCTCTGGTTTGTGGGAGATCATCAAATTCGGATTTGGTGCCTATATTCTCTTCACGGTTCTATTTGCGGGAGTTGGCGTACTCACGGGGCCAGACACTGGAGGTAGTGGATCAACGGTATCAGGACCGACTAACACGACCGTCTCAGAAACGGCTGATCAGACGGTTCAGAACCCGTGGAATAAGGAGACTGTCGTCGTGGGAATACGAAATCAAGCCGCACCGTCCCGGAATTTGACTGGTGCCGTGGCTGAATCACTCAATTATTGGGAAGATCATCCGGAGTATGGTGTATATTCCGTCGATTTCGTACTCAGACCAGATGCTGAAAACCCCGACATAATCGTCTGGTACAATAATACGATTAACTGTCCACAGGGGGCCTCTGGTTGCGCTCATCGGCTAAACAGGACAACCAGTGCCCGTCCACCTGAAAACGTCCAAATTCTCTACAACAAGTCGAATAACTACCGTACAGTCAAGAATACGATCATCCATGAGTTCGGCCATATTCTCGGAATTACTCACTGTGAAAAACCACACTGGGTGATGTCGTACTGGTCAGGTTCTCACGGGTGCAAAAATCCGACTTTCGACGCTCCCAGTGTCGAGAACCAAAGCCTCGCGTGGCGGAGTACGAATCTCTCCGTGTATGTCGATTATTCTAATGTTTCGAAGAACAGTTTGACAGAGACCAAGTCGCAAGTAAACCACGCCGTCACCTATTTTGAAGAGTGGAAGGCCAAAGAAGTCCCTTCGGACGTTTCCTTCACACGAGTACAGGACCCCTGGAAAGCCGACATAGTCATAACATTCGCTCAAGATAGGTGCGAGGGAGAATATACTGTCTGCGGTGATGGCGGGACAGCCCGTGACTTTGACAATGATGGGGAGTTTGAGTACTTGACTCAAGCAACAATAACGATCGAGTCGGAAACAGATGTAGATGCTCGAGGATGGTACGTCGGCTGGGGACTAGCTCATAACTTAGCACCAGGCAACATCCCGCCAGTTTTCGAGGATCCAAGCTACGAGGAGCAGCGTAGCAGCTGGTGGGACTAACTAAATCGGTGGACTAGATAGAGTAACTCAACGCCTTATCGTTGTTATTTCTGGTTCTAAGGCGTCTTTGTCCCAGGTTCTGAGTTCGTCTCCTTCGGATCCCCTTTCCCGTGCAGCATCTATTGCCGCTCCTTTCGAGCGGAAGGGGCCATCCGTCTCGTGTACCTCCGGACCTTTTGCAGTGAGATACCAACCTGGCCCATCGTAATCGTCAACGTCGTATGCAACGGACCAGGTCACCTCGCCGGGCGTATACTGCGGACTACTGCCACCAAATCCGAGTGCATTGTTGAGGAAGCTTCGGAGACTCATGTGTACCACTATCCGACACGCTCTCTTGCCTAAATTTCTGCCCCTGGAACCTATCGCAGAAGGTTAAACATGGGGTGATTAGGATGAACGGCGTCGAGAGAGTCTCATGACGCGGTACAACATCATGCCGACCGCGCGCGGCGAGCCCTACGACTGGAAAGTCGAAGCGAACGGTAGAAAAACAAGTTCTCATCGCACGCAGCAGAACGCGGTCGATGCAGCCCGGCGTCGGGCGGCCCCCGGCGACGAGATCAATATACACGGAACGGGCGGACGCGTGCGGGACTCTTGGACGGTGAGAGCATGAGTACCGAGAACGACGGCACACCCATACAAACACGACTCGTCACGGAGGCAACAACCGATCAGGAGGAACTCCTTGACAAACTCGCCGAGACGGATCTCACCGGGATCGTGCTCGTCGGACTCGACGACAAGAATGCTGAGGCGCTTGAGGATCATCTCGACGGAATGGTTGACGAAGCGGCGATTCTCCGGGCGTAACCATGTTCAACGTCCTCGATATTGAAGACGCGGCACCTGAGATATTCCGTGACACCGACCGCGAATAGATTAGGATGGCTCTGTTGAAATCCTCAAAACTTGATGGGACTCGTGAGTGTGCTGAATACAGAGCGTGCATCGTTGATTGACCAATCACAGTCTGGGATGAATAGATTGGTAGATACAGACGGTAAGCTTTGCAGTAGCGCGGATGGCTGGTCGATACTGACTTAGGTCGTCCAGACGCCCACGTTAGAGTCCGCCGAAACATAGACTCGGAACTCGTCTTCTTCCTCAAGTACGTCGTTTACGTAGTCGATTTCCTGAACGTCATCAATATCCAAGCCTGAATTCGGGATACGCACATCTATGCTCTTGCTACCGCTGGCGTCTGGGATTTCACTCCTATCCGAAAATTCAGCCTCGATTCGGGATTTTGCTCGCTCTTTAGACATGATTGTATATTATGGTATGGCAACATATCAAACTTAGCCTATACAGACGGTCAAACCAGATTATACGGCGAGTAGAAGGTGGATCGGGAACAATTAGAACTCCTACATGTGAGTTCTCTTAGTGATTCTAACAGCTGGTTCAGGAGGATAGATATTCAAATTCAGCACGCGAGATACATCAATTTCTGGAACTTCCAACAGAGCCACCAAGATTTACTTCTCAACGACGTTACGACAGCTCTGCCTCTTCGAAGGCCTGATTGACGACCTCGGGCGTCGGTGCGTTGAGGTAGGGTTCGATTGCCTGAAAGGAGTCCCACCCGCCAACAGCCATGACGACTCGCGGGTTCATCTGCCGGTCAACCAAGAGGCGTTGAGCGAACCGACGCCGGAGATCGTGGCTACTGACGTGTCGAAAGTCCTCGTCGCCGGTCTCTTCAGCTGCACGGGTGGCCGTGCGCTTCACGACATTGCGAACACCGCGCTCAGTGAGGTCAACAAGTGGCTGATTCCGTCCGATGTCCTCGGCGTTCTGAAACCGGTGTATGTCTCCTTCGACGTCTTTCGGCAGATAGGCGTCCCGAGGCTTTCCACCGTTCCCGGTCGTGTCCTTTCCTTCGGGCACGCGCAGGCGATAGTGCTCGCCATCGTCGGTCCGCTTCACGTGCTTCGGGCAAATCTGTGGAATCTCGAAGGCGCGGAGACCGACTCGCCCCCCAAGTCGAATGATCAAGTAGTCGCGTTGATTTGCGGCCACGCGCTCTAACTGTTTGAGTTCGGAATCAGTCATCCAGATCTTGTACTGATCCTCTTTCGCGGTCGCTTCCAATCGCATGAAGATTTCTTATAACAACATTTCACTTAGAGGCACCGGACACCGACGTGATCGAGGTGCAAGTGTGGGTGATACAGGGGGTTCGCTTCCGACTTGTATAACAAGTCGGCAATGTGCTTAATGCAAATCAAATCAGTTCAAGAAGTACGACAAACGTTTAGCATCAATAGCAGCACCAGGTTCACCGTGATCACGTCGTCATAAACGGTTGTTGTCGGTAATGGGAAAGTATTCAAACAATCGTAGAAACCATACGGCATCGGATAAACGGAGAGTTACAACCTGAAAGGCATCCGTGGTGAATCAACGGCTACTAGAAATATAACTCAGCGCCACTCCCGTTCTGTCTTGCCTCAGACGTCAAGTACACCCGTACTCTCATCTCGATTTCTGGGGACCCCTCCCAGATAGTTTCAAACAGTAACTTGCCGTCCCAGTCGTCTCGGTCTTTAATCTTCTCACCAGCATCTCCCACAATCTCGCGTGCAATCTGCGTATCGGTCGTATTCAAATGGAGTACAACATCGAAGGACTCGTAACCGGTCATTTCAGATGACGGATCGTCTAGGTTTGTCGTAGCTACCCAATCAACATCATCATCCATGCAATTGATCGACTGCTTGAATGCAGTTCTAAGGTCTTTATTTCCCATATATATCTGTATAGGACAAAAATATTTCAAATGACAGGATAGCTGCTGAACACGGAAAGAATCGTATTCCTACAGCTTCGTCTATATCGAGGAGACTGTTCAGTACATCTTGCAGAGAAAGTTGCGATGAAACCAGAATAGCTCGACGTTAATTGCCAACGACTACTTAGCGCTAACCAAACTATCCGTCAGGCCAATTGCATTGGCCGCACCGATCACCAGCGTCATCCTCTATTAGACCGAGTGCTTCACCCCAGTCCTTGTTGTGAACAAGGTGATTATCGACACCTGCTGGATCAACAACTTTGCAACCACCAGGACCATCATGATGCCAATTCATGTTGTTTCTGAATATCTTCGGCATATGCGGTTCTCTGCGATGTGAATTGATAAGAGTTTGGCAGATGTTGAGATTCAACACAACAGATAGCGGGAGTAAACTGTTTAAACCAAATCTTATTCGAATAAGGTTATCCGCCGTGGTTTATGAAACCGCGAGGAGACGGTTAGGGCGTAGTTGCAGCCACTACACGACCGTATGACTCTCCGACTACTCCCGAACCGAGGTGCCCCATAGTGCCGAGCGTACCGACTACGGCTGGCGCGGTGGCAGCGCCCTCCGGTCCCGTTGCCTACGTGTTGATCGCCACGTTCGGTCTCTCACTCGGGTGGGTCGTTTCCCGTCTCCTGAGCGGCGCTCGGGAACCGCGTGAGTTCCTTGCCCCACCTCGAGTGACTGACCGCGTCGCCGACATCCTCGCGAGCCGATTCGCAGCCCAGATCCTTCCGGACGAGCCGACTTCGGAGGATCTCGAGCGGGTCGCTAAGAACGGCCTCGCCGCAGCGGGATTGATGGCAGTGTTGGCGTTGATCGTCGCCTCGATGACGGCCAACGCGTTCACGCCGCTCGTCGTCACGGGGTGTGTCGTCGTCGTACTCCTCGAACTCGGCGAGGTGCTCGTCGCCTACGGAGTGTCGGAGAAGCCGATCCTGTTCACAGAACAATGACCGTAACGCACTACGATGTCGTCGAGGGACGTATCGCACTCTCACTAATGCTTGGACTCCTCGCGGTCGCGCTTCTCGCGCACCTGATCGTGAGTTCCCCGGTGTCGTTCCTCCCGGCGTTGATCGCGTTGGGTGGGCTCGCCGTACTCACGATCCAGAACGGCCTGATCTACCTAAGCCAGGTCGTCGGATCCGAGAAGAACGAGGCGGAGGGCACGGAGATCGCATGAGCGAACGCGGGGACCACCGCGCCACCGGCCCTCGAAACCGCCGTCATCGCCACGGCTACGAGGAGATCGGCGGCGAAGTCCTCGAGGTGTGGGAGCGCGAGCACCGCAACAGCGACCGTACCCATGTCATCGCCGTTGATTCCGGGGAGATCGTGCTCGTCCTCGCAAGCGACGTTGATGAACACGGGGAACCGCTTGCTGCCGAACTCGTCTCGACATGCTACACTACAGACGAAGCACAGGAACGAGCCCACGCATGGCTCAAGCACAACGAGACGGGAATTGACAGCGGAGGCGGCGGTGTCCGCGAGTTGTTCAACCTGTAGTCTTTTTCTGCCTCACTGCCTGTCGAGCGTCGCGTCGAGTTCGAGTTGATCCAGGTACGCACCGACGAGCGCCCGCGGGAGATCCTCAACGTCAACGTGCCGGTAGCCGTCTCTCCCAAATAGCTCTTCGAGCGTGGACTCGTTCACGCGACCGAACCCAAACCCAACGACCGCTGTCCCGTAGGTTCGGAGATCTTCGACGAGCTCGGCGACCCTATCGGCGCGACTCGGCCGGCCATCGGTGATCGCAAACAGCACGCGCTCACGACCCTTGAGTGGACGCATAAGTCGGGTAACGTCGCGGAGTGCCGGAAGCATGGGCGTCCCACCGCCGGGTTCCGTGGCATCGAGGTGCTGCCACCGCCACGACTCGTAGGGACCGGTGACGAGCGCACTCTTACGCTTTCCCTGGGGGAACGCGGTGATCACGACATCGTCATCGACGGCACTCGCGGCAAGGGCGAGCGCGCCGACCGCAGCTTTCGCATCATGCTCGGCGTTGCCCATACTGCCACTCATGTCGAGTGCGATTCCGACGACGCGGTCGCCAGTGTCGTTCGTCTCGGTGCGGGACCACAGATCGTCGAAAACGGTGTCGTCACCCGCAAGGAACCGGATCACGTTGCGGACATCCGGCCGCTCACCGACGCGATCAGTGACACGGATTTCCTCGGCGACAAGGCGTTTGAATTCGCGCACGACCGCCGCTGCGGTCCCACCGGCTCGGAGCTCGTCGCGAACGTCGCTCGCGGGCGCGCTCCCAGAGTAGTTATCGACGCGGTGGTTCCGGGCGCTCCGCCGATCAGCGAGCCTTGAGGTCGCTTTGCCACCGCGGTGGATCCCTCCTATCTCGCCGATTTCGCTAGAGAGATCCTCACTGTCGAGCGCCTCGACGTCATCAATGACGGCAGCACCCTCATCCTCGTCAGGTGGATCGACGTCGATTGAGCGGAGTTCACCGAGTTCGACGCTCGAGCTCGTCCGCACGGGCCCGGGTGTCCACTCGGTGAGTCCGTCGGCGGCCATGCGCTCGCGGGCGGCGAGATGGTACTCGGATCCGTCGTTGTCAACAACCAGAGTGCGGCGGCCGTCATTCTCCTCGGGCTCGAGGACATCGACGAGGACACCAGAGACGTCGAGGGATTCGGTGGTAAACGAGACGTCGGCCTCGTTAACGTAGTGCTGCGGGATCACCGCGATCACGTCGCCGATCTCACTCATAGCGTCGTGACGGTGCGAGGCGCACCGAACCGCACCGCTCCGGTGCGCGGTGGCGTCGCGGTTCGTTCATCGGATGTTTCGACGGCCGCACTCTGAACACTCGACGAGGACCATGCTCGGACGCTCGGGCGGCTCAATCGTCCCTCCACAGTTGTAGCACTCGTCCCACGCGGGGAGCTCGTCGGCGACGTCCTCCGGAGGAGAAAGCCAAGAGACGAATCGAGCGAACGCCCTCGCGACGACCGCGCTCATGCCGTCACCTCTTCGGGGCCGAGGTCGGGCTCATGGTCGGCTCGCTTCAACGCTGAGTGTATCTTACCGGCGACGTCACCCGCGACCTCGTCGTAGACGGGCTTGACGACCGCGGACTGCATGGCACGACCGACAGGATCGTTGAGCCCACGCTCAGCGAACGCGTAGGCAGTTTGTGCCCAAGAGATCACCGCAGGAGTCGGGACACCGCGGGTGATCGCGGGCTCCGACTCGTCCTCGGCGGCGTCGCGTACGACGTTGGCGGCATCGACGAGAACGCGGGCGTCGGTACTCGGCATCGGTGTCTTGGTCGCAACGAGTTCGGCCTCGAGGTCGGGCGAGTGCTGCCCGAGGTAAGGAAGCTCCCACTTGAGTCCGAGACGACGCTCCTCAGCGGCGTCAAGCTCCTCCGTTTCGTAATCCTGCCCTTCGTTCATCGTGGCGACTGTGATCATGTCCTCGGCTACGCCGGAGATCAACTCATTGCCGCGGGGCTTGATCTTGACCTCGGCGCGGTGATCGAGCGCCGGAAACAGCGTTCCTTTCGACCGCGCGGTTGCGCGTGTGACCTCGTCGATCAGGACAAGGACCTCGCGTTCTCGTGAGGCGAGGAGGGCACGAGTGAGCGGACCGTCCACCCACATGACGTCACCACCGACGATCTGAGGCGTTCCGAGGAGTTCCGCGCCGCGGAGCGCGTAGTTGCATTGAATCGTGATCATGGGCGCGCCGCGGTCAGCAGCAAGATACTCGGCGAGGGTCGTCTTGCCGCACCCAGTCGGACCGGAGATCTGGAACCGTGGGAGTTGCCCGGTCGCGCCGCGCGCCTTGAGGACGGCCTTGATCTCGTCGAGTTCGCGCTCGGCCTGCCGGTACACGGGAACGTCCTCGGTGTCGGGAACGAACCGGTCCCAGTCGTAGTTGCGAGAGCCGAGGATCGGCAGGTCCTCCGCATCGTCGATCTCGTCCTTGGCGGGAATCGTGTAGACGTAGCCGCCACCGTCGCCGTGGTTCCAGTGCCGATCCAGGCGGACGTCCTCGTTCTCGACCCACGCCTTGAGTTTGCGGTTCGTATTCGAGGGCGATTTACCAACGACCTCGGCGATTTCATTCTTCGTCCGAGCGCCGTTCTCAATCGCGTCGTGAACGTCTTCTATTTTTAAGTGCGAACTCATGTCGAGCGACCTCCTCGCGCTCCGCGCTTCGCCGTGGGTGCAACCCCGGTATCATGGTGGCAGCATCGTTGCGGCGCCGAACCGGCCCGCGATATAACACGCGTACAGCTAACTGACCATAAGGGGGGGAGGGGGAGGGTCCCCCTCGGATATGCCCTTAGAGCGTCACATGACGTCAAGGTCGAACCTCCGCTTTAGCAGACTCTTGACGGTCTTACTCTCGTTCTCTGTAAGCCCGTAGTCCACCTTGAGGAGGTTCCGGTTGATGTACTGTCCACCGGGCGAGTCCTCAAGGTAGGCGTCAACGGCGTCGCGTGACTCGATCTCGTCAACGGCCTCACGCGGGCTATACTCCTCCTCGTCATCATCGTCAGGGGCAACGGCCTCCTTTGCCGTCTTGTTTAGGGAGTCTGTGAACTTCTCTTTACGTTCTTCATAAGCACCGATCAGATCCACGGACGGGAGGCCGAAGGTGAGTCCTTTATATTTCCGTTTGGTCCCGTCCCACCGGAGTCGAGGGTACGGGTAGTGGTTCTCGCCGGTCCTCGGGTTCGTCTTGATCCTCTTGAACTGAGCCCGCGACCACTCCTCGTCGTGGTTGATCCGGATCATCTCGAAATAGCCGTGGAGCCGGGACCGAGCGACGGGATCGAGCTTGTCGAGCTCGGGAAGCGTGAGGATCGCGATCCGGTTCTGGTGGCGCCACGTTTGCAACACGTAGTTGAGGTGCTGGTGGGCGTCGTCGTACCAGTCGCGATGTGAGGCGCCGACGCCGGCCTCGTCGAGGACGATCACCGATCCCTCGGGTTGGTCCTCCTCGACGAGTCCGAAAAACTCCTCGAGAGTGAATGCGACGTTGTCGACGTCGAAATCGGGGTAGAGAGCCTCGGCGAGACGGAGAGCGGCGTAGGACTTGCCCTTGCCCGTCTCGCCGACGACGACGCCCATGAAGTTCTGGTTCCATTCGTGAACCCGCCGGTAGATCACCTTGCGGAGGATTGGAGAGTTCCGGACGGGTTCGGGGATACGGTCGGCCGTGGGATGTGTGATTTGAGCTTTCGCCATGAAAAGATACCTCGGTTAGATCGGGTCTTTCTCCCATTCTTCGGGGATGTCACCCTCGGGACCGAACCCGAGCTTGCTCGCCGCCTCGTCGAGAACCGTGTGTACCCGAAGAGTGTGCTTACGCGGGAGATACTGTGGGAGTTCGCGGCGAACGGTGACGCGGCCCTCAAGGACGTCGTCGTACTGTTGGGTGTCTGGTGTCGTGCGCGAGCGCCACGCTTGCAGGGAGCGGAGCCCGTGCATAATCTGTTCGTCGTCGCGTGCCTCGATTGGGAAGCTCGGATCTTCCTCCATCCACTCAAGGCAGTTGAGCGCTGTCTCCGCATCGACGTTGTAGAAATCCATGAGCGCATCGACGACCTTGTTCCGGTCGGATCCGACGGGATTCGGCATGAGCGCGACCTGTTCCCAATAGTGCGGTCGGTCGGGGAGGTGCGGCTCAAGCCGACTGTAATACTCGATCACCGACGCGAAGTATTCGGCCGAGGCGATCTCCGAATTCACCACGTTGTCGGGAACGAACGGAGCAAGTTCCGCGCGCTCGCGGTGTTCAGCGGCTCGTTCGTAAGCGTCGAGTATCAGTCGATCAGAGCCCGTCGGGCCGTCCTTGTCACGGTTATCGGGGCGACTGTCGCTCATCGTTCGGCGAATTCACAGGGTTTGATCAGAATACCGCCTTCGCGAACTTCGACCTCAAGGAGCTGTCCTTTCTCGATTCCGTGATATTGCTTTCCGAATTTTGTGAGATTGACCTCAATGCAGTTCTCAGAGTTCCCATTTTGTTGGGCCTGCCTCGTCTTTATATCATCGTGCACTTTCTCCCCGAGTACCTCACTGTTGACGTCGCCTTGCGGGGTCGTCTTTCGCGTCCCGTCCGCGCCTTGGGTAGATGGATTGGCGCTTGCCATACATATACTCAATACTGATAGTCTTACAAAAACGGTTGTCCTTAACCTTATCAAAACCACGCCAATGGCCCTTAAGTTGGCCAATCTAAGCGAGCGGAGATAATTCTCGGCTGTATGGAGGTTCATGCAACCCCCCACGCCGGATACGACCGGCGCAGCAACGACGCGGAACAGTTCGACGACCACGTTCTCGACGCTGAGATCGAGACAGAAGGACTCAGCTCCGAACAGCGTGCGGGTCTCGTCGCTATCGGACAGGCGGCAATCATCAACGGCGTGAACGACGTTCGCGAGCGCCTCAAGGGTGGGATCGAGGACGTCCGCACGGCCGCGGAGATTCAGCAGGAAATGGCCGATCTCTACGCCGGACGGCAGTGGGATGAGGTTGACGAGGAACTCGGTATCGGCGAGCGCCTCGGTGAGGATTCCCAGGTCTACGCGGCGATTGAAGCGACATTCACTCGCATGGTGTCGGCCGCGGTCACGCTGATCGTCGGGATCTACGTGTTCGCTCAGATCAGTTCGACGATGCCGACGCCGTCGAACCCCGAACTCGCGAACTCAACAAACACCGTCAAGTCAACGACGGGTAACGCGTTCACTCTTGGGTCTGTCGCGATTATCGTCCTCGTCGCCTCGGTGATCCTCGGGCTCGTCGGCGGCTTCGGTGGTCGCGGACGGGGTCGCCGCTAAACACCCATCTCACACCCTAAAACCACTCTTATGAACGGAGGTGAGACACGTGGAAGACTCGTTTAACCAGATGGTCACCGTGGCGGTCATGCTGATCGTCGGGATCTACGTTGTGTCCTCGATTTTCGGCACGATGCCGGCTATGGCGACATCGAGCGTCGCGAACGAGTCGATCACGATAGACGTGGGCAACGCAACGTCGGTTGACAAGACGTACGGCGAGAAATACTATGAAAACGAGACGATCACGAACAGTTCGGGTACGAACCTCACTGAGGGAACCGACTATGAGTGGTATCCCGGAAATCACTCGGTAGCATGGTATAGTACGACGAGTACAACAGACGGTGCGACCGCGGAGATCGACTACGCTTTCGACCACAAGCCGGACATGGCGCGCAACTCGATCGGCACGATCGGGAGCGCGTTCGTCCTCGGCGCGGTCGCCGTGATCGTCCTCGTCGCAGCCCTCATTCTGGGGCTCGTCGGCGGGTTCGGTGGCGGCGGGCGACGTGGACGGAGGTGATCTTCGTTGCTCGTACCTGTTTATCTCGCACTTCTTTTCGGTGCGCTCGGGGCTGCCAAAATAGCACTCATAGACCGTCGAGCACCGCTCACGACCATGCCGGCGAGCATGGTGTTCTTCGGCGCGTTCTCAATCAGTTCGTTCGCTGTTGAACCTCTCACCGGCGGCGATCCGCGGACAATGCTCGGCATGTTCGCGCTCGGGCTCGGCGGTCTCCTGTTTATGCTCGCCATGACGATACTCGAAGGACTCGACAAGCTCCCCGAACATCCGGTCGAGGCGGTCCTCGGGAAGGATAACCCGGTGGCTCCGACCGGACCCGAACAGCGCGAAAAACCCCAACGAGGTGACTAAACGTGGGTAACGCACGAACTAACGGACACACGAAGACTGTAGAGAACCCCGCAAACGGACGGAGTACGGCGAATAACGATGACTGGCAACCCCGGACGTGGGACCGCGATGCCGCAACGCGTGGCATGAACTACGGTGACCACCCGGCTGGCGATCTCCTCTCGACCCTCTCGCGGTCGGGAGCGCCGCCCGACGCCGCGAAGTTGTGGGCGTCGGAGCTGAACCAGGACCATATCCTCGGCAAACTCGACGAGGCGGAGCTGTGGTATCGCCGGCACGAGCTCGATATCAACATGGATCTCCTCCTCGCGAGCGCACCGCCCTCGGAGTCGATATGGCAGGGGCCGCGACGGAGGGTGGCCGGCCTTGACGGCAAACCGTGGCCGTTCTCGCCGACAGAGATCCACGAGGCCCGGGACACCCGCGACGCGGCCTACGAGCGCAACACACGTTCCCGGGACGGGTGGCAACAGAAGCTCCTCGCAGAGCAACAGTCAGAGCGCAGAATCGTCGAGGAACGCGACGACAGCAGCGGCGGTCTTCTCTCGAAATTGGTGGGATAACCCATGTCAAACAACGAAAATATCGTGTACTTCACGATGGACGAACAGCTGAAATCCAACGGAGGTGAGCCGTAGATGGCGCTCATGCCGTGGCTCAATCTGTTCTTGCAGATTTTGTGGGACAAGGTCATGCCGATCGTCGGGGTGATCTCGGTTCTCTCGATATTCCTGATCATGGGCGGTCACAATATCCCGGTCGGCAGTGTCCGAGACAAGCTCGGGCGGCGACTGATCGGCCGTGGATCACGGATTATGGGCAAGACGCTCATGGCGATCAAGGACGAGGACGGCCTGTGGTCGCTCAAGCCGGCGACCTACGACGGCGAGAATAACGGGTACTGGGTCCCGACAGCCGACGGTCGTGAGTTCTACGACGCGAGCGGCGTCGGCGGAGATCCGGGCGGTTGGTATGGCGGGACTGCGCTCGCAATCGCCTACGACGGCCTCGGCGCGCTTGCCGAACCGGCCTCCGGTGAGGTCGGACGGCAGGCACGGATCAAGATGCAGCACTACGCCGAGGACCTCTCGACGATTGACTATGCGACGTGGAAAGCCCAAGAGGACGGTCCGGAACTGATCGCTGCGGCCGGAACCCAGATCGCAGATAGCCTCGTGAACGGCACGCAGGTCCTCGCGGATGAAGGTCGTCGCGCCCGCGATAAGCTCGGTGAGAGCGTCGGATCGGCTCGGGACCGGCTCGGTGACGGTGTTGATGCCGCCCGCGACCGCGTCGGAGACGACGAGGATGATCCGCTCACGGACGGCGGCAAGACGGTGATCGACGAGTGGGAGACGATGCTCCCGACTCGGAAGGTCGTGGACCTCCGTGATACGATCCACGCCGCGCCGTTCAACGTCAAGCCGCAACAGTTCCACCGCGTTGCGGAGAATGCGAAGAAAGGTCAACAGGGCTTCGCGTCGCTCGGTCCGCTCGGGCAAGCGGGACTGCTCATGGGCGCGTTCATGCTTGGTGCGATTGTCGCGTACATCGGGTTCACTGCGGCTGGCAGTGGTGGTGGGATCTCGATCCCGATGGGCGGCGCGGGTATGATTATGCCACCGTCGGGGGTGCTCCCGTAGATGGGATTCTTAGACAACATCCCCGGCTATTCCGGATCCGAATCGGGTGATTCCGGTAGTTCGTCGGGCTCTCAGTCGAGTAGTTCCTCGAGCAGCGGCTCGTCGGGGTCCTCGGGATCGTCCCACTCTTCGTCCTCGTCGAACGACTCGGGCGGCGGTGGCGGGTTCTGGGACGGCATCACCGACACCGTCTCGGACGCTGCTGACTCCGTGACCGACTCGGTCGGGATCGGCGGCTCGTCAGGGTCATCGCAAGAGGCGGGGCGAGACCACTCTGGTTCGTCCTTGGACTCGCCAACCTCCTCGAGTTCATCGTCCAGCGACAGTGGCGGATTCTTCGACGATGTTGGGAGTGCGGTGGAGTCCGGTGTTGACACAGTTACCGACACCGCCTCAGACATTGGAAACGATGTAGGCAGCTCTGTTGACGATGGTATCGACTCAGTCACCGATACCGCCTCAGACATCGGGAACGATGTGGGAAACTCTGTTGACGACGGGATCGACTCGGTAACCGATACTGCCTCCGATGTCGTGAACGGCGTTGGAGATTCTGTCGGTGAGGGGGTTGATACAGTAACCGATACTGCCTCTGACGTCACGAATGACGTTGGCAACTCCGTGGACAGTGGCATTGATTCGGCCACTGATACCGCCACGGACGTCGTGAGTGACGTAGGAAACTCTGTCAGTGGTGGTGTGGATACGGTCGGTGAGACTGCCTCGAACGTTGGAAATGCAGTAGAAGAAAGTGTAGAGAATTCGGCCGAAAACACGGGAGAGGCAGTCAACAACGCTGAATTCAATACGAATATCAGTGACGACCTCACGAAGAGTGGAGGACTCCTTTCTGAGGATCAAGAACAGCAGGTAAGGAGCGTTGCTAAAGACATTAATGACTACAAAAAGACGATCGAAACCGATGAAGGCGGAGTACCTGACTCGCAGGAAGGAGTCCCGGAACAACTGCTCGAAGGTGCTGCTAAGGCAGGAGTTGACTTTCTGAACGTTCCGCAGCACATCACAACTGCCGAGACGGGTATCGAGGTCGCACAGAACGCTCCCGATGCGGTCGAAGAGTACGGGCCGGGTGCTGTTGGTGAAACCGTGACCGCGTTCGGACGGGAAGCGGGAGAAGCAATGGTCAATGAAGCGCGATCTAGCCCCGTTGAGTTCGTCGGTGGTGCTGGTTTGGGTCTCTTGACTGGGTTCGGTGTGGGGCGACTCACGACAAAAGTCGGTATCGGGTCAAAGATGCCGGTACGCGTAGAGACGGCGAAGGTCCCAGATGGAGGCGACGTCACGACCTACCGCGGCCTTACAACCAAGCTACCAGGATCGAACCCGACTCCTCGAATCGGGGTCACCAACCACCGCCCGACTGTGGGAACGCCGGATGTCGATCTCCAAGGGCCTCCAAAGAGACCGGACTCAAGCGGGGTTGCCCCAACCTCGCCCATCGAGACATCGATATGGGACACAAATCTCCGAAACCAACTAGAAGGGACGGATCTGCAACGATACGAGGCAGGACGTGAAATCGCAGAGCGACTCGGCGACCGCTCTCGAACAGATGCCGTTGTTGATCGTGTCAGTGGTGGCACCGACACCACGGCCGAGAAGGGGATTCGAAACGCGCAACAGATTCCCGACGAGGCAGCTCCCGAAGTCACTGAGTGGCTGAAAACAACCGACTCGGAGCTCGGAGGAAGTGTCTCACAACTCATGCAGACGGGGAAGGCCCGTACGCCCGATGACATAGACATCTACACTGGTGATACCGATAAGGCTCAGAAGGAACTTTTCGACATACTCAGCAAGTACGAAGACCGTCCCATGCAGCGCCGAGGGGGAATCGAGGTCAAGACCGAGGATGGGTGGGATCACATGGTCGATATAAACGACCGCTCCCGTGCTCGTGGGAAAAAAGATTGGTCAGGCGACCTCCACGGCCCGACCCGATCCGCCGACGGTGTCAAAATCCAACCCGTTGAGAGTCAGGTAAACGCGAAGATCGAAGGGGGAATGAGGCTGTTCGGCGAGGGCGAGATCGCCCCGAAGACATGGCGGTCGAAAGACGTCGTTGACGTCGGCACGATCGCAGAACGGATGGCCGAACAGCAAAGCAAGTCGCTCAATCCTATCACTCGGTGGCGGGCTCGTGGGACGAAAGCGGCGGCCGATTCGTGGCAAGACGCGTGGGGTGATCTGTCGCTCCCGGACGAAAACTACGGATCGTGGGGCGATCTCGAAGACGAGTTCGGCACCACGACCTTGAGAAACCCGAACCCACCGTCGCCGGAAATCCCCGATGTTGATCTCCCCCAGGAGGCTCAGGCGTTCCTCGCAGACTCCCGAGGTCAGGCGGGTCTTCCCTCCGGACGGGCTGTCGATGTCGATACTGACACGACAGCACGAGTTGCCGACTCGGATACGAATACCTACAACGGGCCCGATAGGTCTCCTGACACAGATTCAGATTCTGACGGTGCACGCGCCTCACAGTACGCCTACAAAGACGGCGCGGACGCGTCAGATCCTACCCCCGTCGTCCCGCTCGGCTATCCTGATCCGGATGTCGGGAGCGGTTACGGTGGCGCTCCGACCGGTGGCGAGCCGGACGTCCCACCCTACGGTGGATCGGGTAGTGGTGGTCCCGGCTCGGGGTATTTGCCACCAAGCGGTGGTGTCGGTAGTCCTGACTCGTCATATCCACCGTCGGGTGGTGATGGCAGCGGTGGCTCTGACCCGTCATATCCCCCGCCAGGCGGTGATAGTAACGACGGTGGCGGTGGTCCGGGTCCGTCATATCCTCCGCCGGGCGGCGATGGGGGTGGCGATGGCAGTGGTGGTGGCCCGTCGTATCCTCCGTCGAGCAGCGGTGGGAGTGGAGGTGGAGACGGGGGACTCCCTCTTCGTGGTCCATGGGATGATGACGATCGCCGCCGACGTGACGACAGCAACGACGACGAGCAAGAGCGCATCGATCAGTTCGCTCCGCTCGTCGGCTACGGAGAGGACTGGGTGAATCCCGTCGCGAGCGCCACAGAGGCGCTCGACGCTACGCTTGCGAGCGCTGAGCGTTCCACCGCGGTTGACGACGCTCTCGATTCTGCCAACGCTGCCTTCGAGGAGACGCTTGCGGGCATCGACGATAACGCCGGATACGGAGGTGGCCATCGGTGACTCACTGGTTCGGTGAACTCGACGAGAACCTCACCGTCCATGCGAGTTTCGCGTGGTTCGGCCTGTTCCTGTTCGGCGTGCTGTTCCTCGCCGTTATGTTGTGGTCGTTCCTCGACGGCCCGCAGCACATGCTGTTCAACATGAGCAACAGCATGGCCGATTCAAGCCGGGGCGAGGAGACGGTTCGACGGTATCGGCTCCTGTGGGAGTATTGGCCGTTGTGGGGAGCGGCACTCGCAGCCTTACTGATCTCGTTTCGGCGCTCCATCAACGAAACTGGACGGAGGTTCTAACTCATGCGACGACAGAGCCGAGGGTCCTATCTCTCCGCGTTCGTGATCGTGGTGCTCCTCCTGTTCCTCGGTGGTATCTTCGTCGTCGTGGGGATCCCGACGATTGATGGGACCGCTGACGCCGTCAAGAAAGCTGACAACGGCGCGATCGAGGAGGAGGGCCTTGACGACAACCTGAGTTTCACGCTCGATGTCGGGCTCGTGATCGCTCCCACGTTCCTTATGATCGGGATCGTGGCGTGGCTTTACGCCGTCGTCGCGGGCAAGGGATCGTTCCGTGGGGGTGGTCCGCGGTGATCCGCGACCGCCTCGAGGACGCTCGCCGACCGGCGATCGTCGCGTTCGCGCTGTTCGCGACCTACCTCGTCGTGAGCACCGCGCCGGTTGCGGCGGCAAGTAGCGGCGATCTTGCGGTCGGGAGCTCCCACACCACGGCGAGCGACTTCAACGACGCGACCGAGCTCACGAACGTCTCCGTCGAAGGGTCCGGCACGTCGGCGTCCGTGGCGCTGGAAGGACAGCTAAACCAGACCGTAGACGGCTTCGAGGACGGTGATCTGTCCGAATACACGCAAACGACAGGCGACACCGTTCAGTCCTCGATGGTCTGGAGCGGAGACTACGCGGTCGAGATGGACCCAAGCGTCGATGAGGATCTCGTTTCGACGAGTGGGCTACCGAAGTACCCGTCCGCGGGCGACACGATCTCGTTCCGCACCTACCACGATGGTTCTGGCGGTGGGTGGGCGTTCAATTTCGGGAAGGACTCGAATAACTATTATCGGGTCAGGCACGGCTACACCGTTCAAGACATCCGAATCATCAAGGTCGTCAATGGGACGTCCACGACCCTACGCGACAAGGATATTGGGACTCCCTCGGGCGAGTGGGTCCGTGGAAAAATTGAGTGGGGTGAGAACGGCGAGCTGAACTATACGGTCTACGACGAAGCCGGGAACGTCGTCGCGTCCCTCTCCGCGACGGATTCCAATGAGACGGTCAAATCCGGCGGTATCATGATGGAGGCGTGGAAACACAACGCCCAATACTTCGACGCGATCGATCTCAACGGTGAGAAGTCCAGCGGGACGTACATCTCGCAGCCTCACGACGTTGGGAACGCAAAGAAGGCGTGGGCGGACCTCACGCTCCAGAACGCGAGCGCGACGGTCACAATCCAGGCCTACGACTCCTCGACGTCGTCTTGGACGGACGTCGAGAGCTCGACCTACTCGTCGACGGGGAACTACACGCTTGACCTCGGGAACACCAGCTACGAGATGTGGCGGACGAAGGTCGTCTTCGACGACGAACCGGCGGGGACGGTCGCCGAGATCCATGACGAGGGCGTTTGGTTCCAACCTCGAGCGCCGTCGATAGACGGAGCTGAGGCGGCTCCAAGCGGCGGGAGCGACACCAACAACGAGGATGTAACGCTCTCGGTCCCGATCTCCGACTCGGACTTTTCGACACCACAAGGCGACTCGGTCACCGTCGACGTTTATCTCGACGGTGAGATCGTCGACACACAAACGATCACGTCGAACCAGACCGTCTCGACGACCGTAACCGAGCTCGAGGACGGCAACCACACGTGGCACGTCGAGACGACCGACGAGTATGGGGAGGCGACGACGTCGTCGACGTGGAACTTTACGGTCAACCACTACGCGGCGGACGTCGACAACAGCTCGGCGAGCCCGGACGGTTCGACCTCGAGATACGCGAACGAGACGATCTCGATCGACGTCTCCGACCGGGACTTTGCGGAGCCGAGCGGCGACGAGGTCAAGGTCGATCTCGTGCTCGACGGCGCCGTCGCCGGCAGCAAGAACGTCACGAAGAACGGGACGGTGACGTTCGACGTCGGCCCGCTCGAGGACGGCAACCACACGTGGCACGTCGAGATGACCGACGAGTACGGCCTCACCTCCGAGTCGGACTCGTTCACCTGGGAGATCGACCACTACGAGCCGACGGTCAACTCCTCAAGCATGAGCCCGGAGGACGGGGCGAAGTTGACGAGCAAGGACGTTACCCTCTCGGTCAACGTCTCCGACCGGGACTTCCAGCTCGACGGCGACACCGTCACAGCCGAGTTCGTCGTCGATAGCGAGGTCGTTGGGACTGACACGCTCTCGGCGAACGGGACGGCGTCAACGACAATCACCGACGTCGGCGGAGGCAATCACTCCTGGTACGTGCGCGTCTACGACGAGTACGGTTCGGGAAATTCGAGCAACCCTGACGCGACCTCGGCGAATAAGACCTATCTCGTCCCATCGACGCTCTACATCCGCCCGGTCAACCAACCCAAGGAGTTGATCAACGGGACGAATGTCACCGTCACTGGACGGTTCTTCTCCGGGGAACTCGTCTTTGAGCGATCGACAGAGAACGGCAAGCTCAATCTCACGGATCTGCCAGTCGATCGGACCTACGTCCTCGTCCTCGAGGCGGACGGTCACAACCGTCGCACAGTGATCATCACGTCACTCTATGAGCAAGATTCGGTCTATCTCCTTAACGACAGCAAGACGGCCTACTACACCGAGTTCGTCCTCAACGACCTCACTGGTGAGTTCTCCGGATCCAACGAACGAGCAAAACTCTACATCGAGCGCGCGGTGAACACGTCGAGCGGCCTTGAGTGGGTCACGGTCTCCGGAGACTTCTTCGGAGCCGAGGGACGCTTCGAGGCAACCCTTGAGAAGGATCGTCGATACCGGATTCGTATCGTCGGCGAACATAACTCAAGCCGCGTGCTCGGTGCCTACACGGCGACGCGAAAGGGAACTGTTACTCTCAACGTCGGCCAGGTATCGTGGAAAGTCGAGGACAACACGCAGGCGATCAGACACTCTGCCGCGTACATCGACCTCACCGACGGCAACGAGGAACCGAACGGCGTCGTGCACTTCCAATACCATGATCCAACACAGAACACGAGCAAGCTCCGCGTCATCATCCACGCGGCGAACAACTCAAGCAACGAGATCATGAACAGCACGTACACGGAAGGATACGGAACGTTCAGCCTCAACAAGACCGTCTCTGGTAATCTCACCGAAACGGATTGGGAGGTCACGTGGTACGCTTACAACTCGTCGAACACAGTAATCGAGAGTTCGAATGACCTCGCAGACGGCAAGCGGTACGTCATCGAGAACCCGATAGGCCCGAAGTGGACGCCTGTGATCCTCACCTGCCTGTTCCTGTTCGTGGGGATGCTGTTCGGTGGTCGCCTCTCGTCGATCGGCTCCCTTGCGGTTACCGGAGTTGCCGCGGTCATGTGGTGGCTCGGGTGGTACACCGCGAGCGGCGGGGTGGTCGTGTTTGCTGGACTCGTCGCAGTCGCTATGGCCGTTGGCGGAGGTGGTCGGCGATGAGACACCCGGCGACGATCCTCCTGTTCATCGTTTGCGTAGCGGGCGTCGGTGGGGCCATGACTGCCTCGGGAACTGCTGACTGGCTCGGGATGCAACCGGACACGGGCGTTCAAGACGACGTCGCGCAGAGCAAAGGCGATCTCAAGGACTACTCAGCGAGTCGTGGCTCGAGCGATACCTCGTTTATCGGCGCGACGATCTCCGGTACTGACGAGGTCGTTTCGTCGTTCGTATTGATATACGCCTTAGCGGATATGCTCGTCAATGCGGGCCTTCCGTCGTGGGGTGCGGTTATGATCGCGTCGCCACTCACGTGGTCAATGGGTCTATTTGTGATCTACATGTTCACCGGGCGTTCGGGGGTGCGTCCGCGGTGACGTCCTCGGTTCTCTTGGAGGTCGCGTGGGTTCTCTCGAGTACGGTCGCACAGTACGACAGCCCCTACGACGATCCGTGGAAAGAGGGCGACGCGTGGGCGGGGTTCGTCAAGCCGTTCATGGATCTCCTTGGGCCGGTTGCGCCGGCCATGCTCGGGATCGGGATCGGCACGATTCTCTACATCCTCACTGAGGGTCGCGCTGATCTCCCCGCAGTGATTTCGATCCTGATCGGCGGGTTCCTCATGCCGTTCCTCCCGCCTGCGGCCAAGATTGGAGCGTTCATGTCGATCCTGTTCGGCGCGGCGCTTGCACTGTTTAGCTTATGGAACGGCGGAGGTGCTCGTCCGCGATGACGACGACCTCTGATACGGATTCAGAGAATGTCGGCCTCGTCGATCTCCTCGGGGCGCTCGTTATGTTCCCCGCAGTACTCGCGCACGAACTCACGCATGCTGCGGTGGCGTGGCCGTGGATCGAGGCAACCCGCCCGTTGGATCTCGTCGATCGACTCGTTCCACCGCGTCTCGAACTCAACTACCCCGCTGGGACGCCCGTGGTCGTCGTCGTCGTTGCGAACCTCGCGCCGACGATGGTCGGGGCACTCCTCACGCCGTTCGTGGTCCCGTGGGCGTTCGGCCTCGAAGTCCCGCTCATGACCTACGTGTTCGGCGCGTGGGCGCTCTACACGTGGCCGTCGGCCGACGACCTCGCCGTTCTCTCTGCGCTGTTCTAACGGCGCTCACGCACTGTCCTCGTCCGTACAGAAACGTTCGGTCTCGAACGGAGAGGAATTATATGGGGTTGCTGTCAATCAGGTAGAAAGATGGAATTTCGATCTACAGAGGAACGGGCCCGTGAGGGTGATCGATCCTCGTCCGTTCCGTCTATTCAAGAGTTGACGGGAGGCTTGAATCGGACTCGGAGTCGTGGTGGCGGTGGTCCGCTAACGCCCCAAGAGTGTGAATCACGATTCGGCGTCGAAATATACATGGACGGGCTGGATACGAAGATTCAGCGACTGGCCAAGAAACACGGCGCAGACCAAGTCCGAGAATGGGCCGACGAAGGCATGACCGTCGATACGATGGGCAAGCCACGCGACATGCGCGCGTTCCGCCAGCGTCAGAAAGAACGCCCCGCAGAAGTCCCAAAGGACATCGAACGCCGGAACGCTAAATCTGTCCAGCGTAGTCGCGGCGCGCACCACGAGGCGTCGAAAGCTGGCGACACGAACGTGCCTGACTCCGTACGAGACGTGATTTCCTCGCCGGGCCAGCAACTCGACACGAGCATCCAGCGTGCGATGGAAGATCGGATGGGCGACAATCTGGGCGATGTACGCATCCATACGGGTCCATCGGCCGCGAAAGCTTGCGAGGATATCAACGCCCGCGCGTTTACCGTCGGGAATCACATCGCGTTCAACCACGGCGAATACGATCCATCGAGTGCTGAAGGTCAGCATATTCTCGCCCACGAACTCGCGCACGTGCGCCAGCAGACTGGTGGCGCGGTGTCGATGCTTCCCCAAGCAGGCGAGTTAGAGATTGATCCTGACCCACGCTTGGAACGGGAAGCCGAAGAAACCGCTCAGCGCGTGATGCAAGGCGGAAAGATTGGCGTGCATCGCATGGAGCACTCAGACGTGCACGTTCAGCGGATGCCCCGCTGGAACAACCTCCCTGATCGGGATACTGTGGCGTCACCACTGGTGGCGCTCAAAGAGATGGGATTGAGTGACGAGTTACTCGCTGAGTTAGAACAGACCGTAGACGACGACAAATATGATGAGTTTTTCGAGGACCTCTGGAGAATCGGTGACTCTCCGAAGGATCTTGGGGCCAGTGAAGGAGATGTAGGAGAGGTCCTTTCGTCGCACCCTGAGAAAAATCTCGTCGAAAGCTTCGTTGAGGACTCCGACGAGAGAGGCGAACTTGCCGTGGTTCCCGGCCACGACTCCATGGTCAAAGGAGTCCAAGTGAATTCCAGTAGAAATCCGGAATTCGATAAACTAATCGTGGACAAAAAGTCGGGAGAGGTTGTGAAGGTGGTCGAAGAAAAAGTTGGTTCAACTGACGATGATTATGCGAGTAAGGCAACTAAACAAGCGAAACGTGCACTCAAGGACATAGATTACGGGATTCCACGGGGTGAGACTGGCAAACCTAAAATCGAAAACATTGATCGATTAAACGACTGCATTAACGACCTATCAGAGGAAGACTTTGGGAATGCTGAGGCGTGTACAATAGTCCCAAAGGGGATGGACGACAGCCATGAAGAAAGCACCCACGTTGAAACGTACAAGTGGACCTCTGAGGAACTTAAGTTGATGTACAACATTGCTCATGATGTGAGGCCGTGGTGAGAACGTATGGGTGCTACATTTCTACTAGTCGTTCCCAATGAGGAACAGACACTCGAAACAGGAAAAACGGTCTACCAGTACCACGTGGAGAACTCAAAATACGACGACACTCTAGCAGATCTACCACCGTATCAGTACTTCAAGAATGATCTGCAACAAGATGGGACATTTATGATCTATGAAAAGCCGACAACGTCAGTCGTAGACGCTGGCGAACCCTCGATGCAGGAAATCCAATACAAATACGAAGATGATGACCATGTCGTTCGTGATCCGGAAGGCCTCGATCTGTTCATCCAATCGCTCGAAACCGCCCGCGAAAACTTGCAGCGCGATGGAGATCTCTCTGAAGGAAAAGATCGAACGATTGAGATGTGCATTAACCTCATTGAGTTCGCAAAAAAGAACGAGTACGGCATCAGCTTCTAACATCGTATTTTGACGCCAGTTCGGTCTTCTTTGTCACCGTGCTGTGACTGAAGGCGAACACTGCCAGCGGGAAACTCACCCCCTCGAAGATCCGGTGGAAGACCCTTGGTTATGTGGCCTCCAAAGCAATGAAACTCTTGGCGGCTCAGCAGATACGTCGGGGGTTAATTCAACATAATGGAAATATTCCTGCAACGAATGCAATTCCGGGCAAGGTCTTAGCTAAAAAGTCATAAGATCCAAAAAACGACAACAATCTCGTTGGCATACCTCCCGACAATATTTGTCATCTATATATATTATAGTATGGATATGATAGACTAGATTCTCCTGAGTTAAACGAGAACGAAAATGTCCTGGGAGACTTCCCGTGTACTCTGAACTTGGACCAATCAATTGTCGCTCCTTCACCCAAGTGATTACCTCAACAGTGAGGAGTATCTTCTCTCTACATAGATAAGCTATAATTGACAAGTAGAAGGAAACGGCGGCTCACACTACATCTAATACGCGCCAAGCCGCGCCGAGTAGGCGCGGCGACCATGCTTCGTCTGTTTCATCTGAAGCCTGAGCGAAGCGAAGGCTGAGGTAATCTGTCCGTGTCGGTCTTTACCGACACCCCTAACGGACAAGTGGGGTACCCCCGCCAGTTTCGAAGGCAGTCGCTCGTCGGCCTCGATGACGATGCCGATCAAGAACCTCCAGCCAAGTACCAGAACCGGCAGAAAAGCAGAAATGATTACCGCAAAAACAGGCGACGAATAGTGTTGCCACTCACGAGGCCCCGCCTCAGCCGTGCGACGGCGTCAGCGAGTAGTTCCGTGGCAGGAGTTTCTTCAAGGCTCTCCAGTCGAGGTTGAACCGTGAGTTATCCGCGAGCGTCATTTCAACCTCAAACTCCCTCGCAAATCGCGGCATATCCTCACCCGCGACTTCCGCCCACTTCATCGCGCCCGCGCGGATGAGTCGCTTCGCGTCGTGTCGGTCACTCGGCTTCCACCCGAACTCCAGAACGTCGCGGTTCCCGCTTCCCGCTCCCTCTTCAACGTCTTCGACGTAGTGATCGAGCCACCGGCTCCACGGATCATCGTCACCGAACGTCTCTGCACGCACGAGATCGTCGGCCGCTTCCTCGAGCGTGTTCTCGACGACAGACCGCGCGGAGTCGATATGTTCGACGACTCCCTGCGCGATGTGCTTCGAGGCGAGTTCGACCGACCCGTAATCATGCTGGACGATGTTCCCCAGTCGCTTCAGCGACTTGTAGCAGGTGTTGATGTGGACGCCGATCCGTTCGGCGAGATCGGCAGGCGAGATGTGCCCCCCGTCAGTCAGGAGTTCATCAACGAGGTTGACGTCGGTCTCCGTGAGATTCCCAGCGACAGCGAAGCGCCGCACTTCTTCGTCCTGCTGCTGAGCAATCCGCGGAAGCGGATCATCGATCACCTTCCGGAACCGCCGACTGCCCTCTACGGCGAAGTAATCATCCGCCACGAACACTTGGTGGTCCGGAGTAATCGGCAGGTCTGACCACTGAAGCAGGTTCAACAGTCCCTCGTCAAGTTCTCGCTTCAGCCGGTCGAGATCGTCCCAGTACAGCGTGTCATCATAGAGGCCGTGCTGGAAGGACACGCCCATTTTCGGGTTCTCGAGAACCGTTCCTTCGACAGCGTCGGGTTCCTTGACGTGGTAGTGCTTGAACTCCTTCGGGAGTTCGTGACCGCCGACCAACGCGGCCGCGCGCATCGCGCCTATTGTGGCCGTGTGATAGTGCCCTTCGCACTTCCGGTCGTCACGGACTGTCTTCGAGTAGCCGCTGCGCTCGCGGCCGAGAAGCATCGAAATACGGTGAAGCGTCCCGTCGAACGCGTAGACCTTCCCGGTGAGTTCTTTCTTCACGCGCACGTAGTACTCCGCGTCGATGACGTTCGAGGACTCGTGAGTCTCCTCGGGATGGCACGCGTCTGCGTCGATAGCAGTGTAGGAATTCCATCCGAACTCTTGTTGCCGATCTCGAAGGACGTCGAGTGCTTGGTAGAGGACGTCGGCGTACTGATCGAACTCGAAGTAGCTTCCATCAACTTCGATGTCTACGCCCAGGAGATCGTGCGGGTTCGAGAATGACTTCCCGTTTACCGACTCCATGTCGGACCACCGGGGAGAGACGCGGTAGTAGACGCGTTGGCGGTTCTCGTCTTTCGCGTCTTGGTAACTATCGTACGCGCTGGGGTAGACGTAGATCCGGAATTCGAGCGGATCGTCGAGACGCCAGTCCCATCGCCCGAGGTCAGTATCGTCGTCCGGTGGTGCGAGGCCGCACGATTTGTAGCCGAATTCGAGGTTCCAGTCCTTGTCGTCGAATTCGAGGCCAGCGCGAAGTTGGCCGTACTCCTCGAAATCGTGCATTTTGTACAGGGAGACGAGACCGAAGTACGTACTCAGCGCGTTGTCGTACTTGAGGTACGCGGAGAACTCGTGCGGTTGTCCGTCGATGAACTGGCGGATACCGAGCCCGTCACCGCCACGCATCGTTCCGGCCCGCGAGTTCCGAATCTGCTTCTCTCGGTAGCGCTGGTATTCGTCGCACCCGTAGAGGTGGTCTTCCGGATCATCGCGCGGAGTGTGTTCTTCACCACAGAAGCGACAGACTGAGACGGGTTCTTTCGAGCAGTCCTCGTGTGCGTGCGCGGCTTCTTTGCTCTCGAATCCGACGCGGCACCATCGACACTCGGCGACGAACTTCGAGAGCGGGTCTTTGGATCGTCCGTCGGTATCGGACTCGAGGTCGGCACCGTCGGTGCCGGCACTCGCGCGTAGTCGGTCGGCTTTCGTGTTCTCGACGGTGTTGGTGACAGGGTCTTGGTCGTCGGAGGTGACGGCTTCGGCCTCCTCGAGGGCGTCGAACGGATCGACATCCTCGGTCACTGTCCGTCACCTCCGAGGTACGGTTTCAGATTCTCTTGGGCGAGCTGCCCGGTAGAGAGACTCGTCGAACCGTAGCCGCAGCGTTGGCAGACGACGACGGTCGGAACGACGCCACGGCCCCATTCGTGATCACGGGGTGGACATGGTCCGAGATCGGCCCGATGTTGGAGTTCTTCCAAGACGATAGACCGATGGTCGAGACTGGCGCGTGCGCGCCAAGAGACGAGCCACACTGTTCGCTGTTCGACGGTTTCAGCGAGGGAATCGAGGACTTGGTGTCGTCCACCGGACGTGACGTGGGCGCGGTAGCGCTCCTCGAAATCGACAGAGCGCCACGCGACAGCCTCGGGATCGTCCTCGTCGTTCTGCTTGGCGGCGTCTTCGATACG
The DNA here is from genome assembly GCF_000172995.2 of Halogeometricum borinquense DSM 11551. GTDB lineage: Archaea > Halobacteriota > Halobacteria > Halobacteriales > Haloferacaceae > Halogeometricum > Halogeometricum borinquense. The sequence continues at coordinate 2,759,164 of NC_014729.1, read as the reverse complement.
CGAGCGGGCCTCGAGGAGGTCCTCGGGCGGCGCGAGAGCGGGGATATTGCGATCAACGAGTTCCTCGGCCCACTCGGGAAGATCTGAGACGACCGCGAAGACCTTCGCACTGTCTCCGGGAACGATGTCTCGGTTCGAGAGGGCGGAGAAGTAGGTCTCGCGTATCATCGCTCTTCGACCTCCTCGGGGACAAAGATGCGACTCCAGGCGAACTGCGCGTACGGTGCGCGGGTGTCGCGGCCGACCCACGAGAACTCGAGTTCATCGACGAGGCTCGCGGGAACGACCTTCATCGAGATGACGTCGCGCGCTGGCGTGGGCTCGCAGACGGCGAAGAGATAGACGCCACCGACGTCGAGCAGGTGCTCGTGTTGGGATTGGCGGATGAGGAAGCGGCCGCGGCGCTGGGCTTGGCCGTAGACGGCCATGGCGCTCTTGATTTCGACAGCGACGCCGACCTCGAGGAGACAGATGCCGACGAACGGAAGGTCAGCACTCGGTGAAAGGAGTTCGACAACTTCGGCGTCGTAGTGTTCGGCTTCCGAGTCCGGAACGTATCGGAGGCCGTCAACAAGTTGGTGAACGGCGGATTCAGCGGCGTTTCCCCCGCGCTTGGATGGCGCGAGGCTCACGCGCAGCACCTCCGCTGAGAGGGTGAGAAAGAACCGGCAGAATACGCTGGTTCTTTTATATACTCGATGGGACCGCCCGGATTTGAACCGGGGTCACGGGCACCCAAGGCCCGAAGTATACCAGGCTAACCCACGGTCCCGCGTCTACCTGTCCGTGCGTGTACCGGTAAAGCGTTTCGTTCGACGGTCACGCGGGAGGAGTGACACCCCATAACGCGGCGATACCGACTGTGGTGACTGCTGCAAACAGCAGTTGAAGGGGTGCACCGACGCGAAGATAGTCCGTAAAGCGGTAGCCGCCGGGACCGTAGACGAACAGATTTGTCTGGTACCCAACGGGCGTCATGAACGCCGTTGAGGCGGCGAACGTGACGGCGAGAATGAATGCGAACGTGTTCGCACCCAGTGTCTCTGCTGTGTCCACTGCCACGGGAATCATCAGGACGACGCTGGCGTTGTTCGAGATGACGTTCGTCAGCAGGGCGGTAACGAGATAGAACACCGCGAGGACGCCGACGAGTGAGAGGAAATCCCCGGTCATCACGACGAACTCCGCGAGGAGCGCCGCGGCCGCCGAGTTTTCCATGGCGATACCGAGTGGGATGACACCAGCAAGGAGGAAAATAACGTCCCACTGGACGGCGTCGTACAGTTCGGGCGGACGGAGACACTTCGTTACCACCATTGCCAACGCTCCAGCGAGCGCGGAGACGACGATAGGCACAATGTTCAGGGCCGCGAGAGCGACGACGAGGAGAACGATACCGAGGGCGACTGGGATCTTCTCCTCGCGGTAGTCGTGACGCTCGATCTCTTGGGCGACGATGAAGTCCCGGTTGTTGTCGAGGCGTTCGATGCTGTCTGTTGCACCCTGTATGAGAAGCGTGTCACCAACACGGAGCGAGATGTTGTCCATCCGGCGGCGAATGAGTTCTTCCCCGCGCCGAAGTGCGAGCACTGTTGCATTGTAGCGCTGTCGGAAACTCGCTGACGCCAACGACTCGCCGATGAGCGACGACCCCGGTGCGACGACGATTTCGACGAGGTTCTGTCCGGCCTCGCCCGCTTCGAGTTCCGCCTCGTCAACGGTAACGTTTGGGACGATGTCCAACCCTTCCACGTCGAGGAGTTCGACCAATGTATCCCGATCGGTTCTGAGCGCGAACACGTCACCTGCCTGTATCTCCTTCGGACCGAGCGGTTCCAAGAACACCTGCCCGTCCCGGATGAGTTGGATGAGGTCTACGTCGAACTCCGTCTCCACGAGCGCGCGCTGGACTCGTTGCCCGATGAGGGGTGAATCCGAACGAACCGTGACTTCCGTCAGGTAGTCGCTCATCTCGAACTCCTCGGTCAGGTCACGCCTGGGTTTGATGCGTTCGGGTGTGAGCCACCGACCGACCGTGAGCAGGTACACCGTCCCGACGACGCTCACGATGAGACCGAGTTCGGTGAACTCGAACATCGTGAACGGCCGATTGATGAGGCGGCCCGAGAGGTCCGACGCGAGGATGTTCGTCGAGGTGCCGATGAGCGTGAGCGTCCCGCCGAACATCGACGCGTACGAGAGCGGTAAGAGGAGCTTCGACGGTGAGGTACCACCGCGTTCGGCCAAGTCGGAAACCATCGGCAGGAGGATGGCGACGGCAGCGGTGTTGTTGATGAAGCCCGAGATGGGGGCGACCACGCCGATCGTCGCACCCAGTTGGCGGCTCTCGCTGTTACCGGTGAACGACGAGATCTTCGCGCCGAGTAACTGAACAACACCGGTTCGTTGGACACCTTCGCTCAGGATAAACATCGCCAGCACCGTCAGCGTCGCTGTGCTGGCGAATCCCGAGAGTGCTTGTCTGGGGTAGGGATCGAACAACATGATCGGCTCTGCGAGCAGGTTCGCAGAGACCAGCCACTCAGAGGCCGGTTGTACGAGCATCAGCGTCACCATCACGCCGAGTGCGGTGATATCCACGGGCACCGGCTCAGTGGCGAAGAACACCAGTGCGAGAAGGATGATCGCGAAGACGACGACGATACTCGGTGTTATCGCTACCACGACCTCACTGGACACACTGGTGTCAGAAAAGGATGTGTGTCTCAGCCGACCGTCGTAAACCGATTTCTGCGGACGTGACGTCTCCTGCGGATGAGAACTGGTCCCGCTACAGGTCGTCTTCGGCCAGTTCCATCTCGGCGACGAGTTCGTATGGACTCAGCCCCTGTCGGATCCCGTCCAAGATGCGGAAGGCGTCTTTCGGTGCGAGGAAATGCCGACAGACGGCCTGTCCCAACGGCGTGGGATCGAATCCGTCGATGAACTCCCACTCTAACAGCTTTCCGACGGCGTGCTTTGTCGGCACGTCGCCGATCATCCGGTCGTTCAGTCGCTTTGCCTTCTTGCCCGCGACGATGACGTTCGCCAGCGTCTCTTCTGCGGCGGCGGACTCGTCGTAGACGGTCATCACGTCCTCCATCTCTCCCTTCAGGAGTTTGAACGCCACCTCGTCTTCGGTCATCTCCATCGAGTTGTGGTACGAGCAGTCGGGTTCCACGAGGAGGTAGACGGTCCCTTTGTCGTGGTAGTCGGGGCGTCCGGCCCGGCCGAGCATCTGCTCGAACTCCTGTACGGAGAGCCACTCGATACCCATCGCCAGCGTGTCGAAGACGACTTGCGAGGCGGGGAAGTCAACCCCTGCCGCCAGCGCGGCGGTCGTAACGACGGCCGCCAAATCCTGATTGCCGAACATCCGTTCGACCTTCTTTCGGCGACCGTAGTCCAGTCCAGCGTGGTACGGCGCGGCGTCGTACTCCAGTTTTCTGGCGATTTCGTGACACCGGCGTCTGGAGTTGGTGAAGACGATGGTCTGACCGCGGTAGCCCTTCGAGGACTTCGTGTCGAATTCGCGTCTGACGAGTTTGTTGATGATGTCTGGCTTTTCCCGTCCGTCGGCGAACGTGACGTGGCGCTCGATGGGGACCGGACGCTCCTCGAACTCGATGAGCGTCGCTCTGAGTTTCTGTGCCAGCATCTCGGGGTTGCCGACCGTCGCGGACAGATACACCCACTGCGCGCCGTCGTAGCTGTTGCGCTGCTTCTCACGCGTCTCGCAGTAGTGTTTCAAGCGGGAGATCATCCCGTCGAGGCGGTGCCCTCGTTCGCCCTCTTTCAGCGTGTGGACTTCGTCGATGACGACGGTGGCGATGTCGCCGAGGTCCTTGCCCGTCCGCAGGGCGTGGTCGATCCCTTCGTAGGTTCCGACGATGATGTCGGCGTTCGGGTCGAACCGGTTGCCGTCGTCGTTGATGCGGGAGGCGCCGACGCGGATGGTCACGTTCAGGTGGTCTCCGTAGCGCTCCTCGAAGTCCTCGTGTTTCTGATTAGCGAGCGCGACGAGCGGAACCAAGAACAGCATCTTGCCGTCCCCGTTCAACGCTCGGTTGACGCCCGCGAGTTCGCCGACGAGCGTTTTCCCCGTCGCCGTCGCGCTCACGACGAGTTGATCGCGCTCGTCGAACAGACCGTTTTCGACGGCCAGCGACTGGACCGGCAGGAGCGTCTCGAACCGGTTTTCGACCATCGACTGGAGCGCCGGATGGAGGTCCAGCGTCGAAGTGGAGACGAGGTCGATATCGTCTGTCGTCGCCGAAACGGTGTCGAACTTGGTGAGGTCGGGGTCTAAGCCGCCCTTCAGGAGGTTCGAGATGCGGCCGAGATCCTGCGTCTCGAGCAAAAGCGACTCCAGACGCTCTTGGGCCGCCTGCGTCATCGCACCCGTCCCCGAGAAGTCGAGTTCGCGTTCGAGTTCTCGCTTTGCGCAATCGGGACAGATGTACTCGTTGTCGGCTTTAATGGCCGTATCCTCGGTGATCGGTGAGTAGCGGCCGTTAGAGGCGCAGTAGCGACAGGTCCGGACGACGAGCGCATCGAGCTGATAGCCGTCGAGCATCTCGCGGAACTCGTCGCGGCGGGCCTTCGAGGTCTGTTGGGAGATGCGGATCCGCTCGGCTCGACGGGCGAGTTCGACGAACTGACTCGGGTCGCGAGGTTCCTCGTTCGACCCACGTTTCACGCGAAACTTCGCGGGACGCGGGCCGGCGTTCGTCTCCTGCAGTTCGAGCACCGCGCGGAAGACACGCTCGCCGTCTCGTTGGACGACGACGAGGTAGTCGTCGTTCGTCTCGTGGACGAACAGCGTGTCGATGCGGCCGACCTGTTTGGACACGCTCTCTCGTAAGCGGACGGGGTATTTCAGCGGTTCGTCTGCTCCTCTTGATTGCGTCCTTCGATAGCGAGTGCGGACAGGACAACCCCACCGGCAACGCTCTCTCGAAAGTCCCGCCTACGGCGGTGTCTCGGCAGTCGTTGCACGTCTCAATCCAGCTGTTATCGCCCGTAGCTGTCGTGCTTCGCCGCCTTACTCCTCATCAAGTACCTGAATCGTGTCGTCACCATTCGGCACCGCACAGAGGAACGTCCCTTCTACGTCCGAATCGTTGCGGTACCAGTGGATGACACCGCCGGGAATGAAAAGCGAGTCACCGGCGGCGACCTCGTACTCCTCGTCGTCGATACCGACGGTGTACTTGCCGGAGAGGACGTACTGCTCGTGTTCGACGTCGTTCGTGTGTTTCGGCACCGTCGCGCCCGGTTCGAGGACGAACCGACGGATGGCGAAGTTCGGCGCACCGTCGTCGGCGTTGAGGAGGACCCCCTTCGACATCCCCTCGGCGGCTCCGACGGACTCGTACTCGATATCTCCGGCGCGCTTTACGACGGGTTCGGTGTCGCTCATACTCTCTCCTTCGCCGAGGGTCGGCCTAAACTTTGGCTCCGAGACGCCGTCGCAGACTCATGCGGTATGTATCCGCTGTTCGGCCGCCCGCGGTCCAGCTTGGACTTATTACCCGTCACCGTCTACTGTTCACCATGCGAGGTATCCGTATCGGCCGCGTCTTCGGCATCCCGATTCAACTCAACCTCACGTTTCTCCTTATCCTCCCGCTTTTCGCGTGGCTTATCGGGTCTGATGTCGGCGAACTCGTCCAAGTTATCAACGAACTGTTCGGATCCGCCATCGACGCCGCGGCGCTCACCTCCGGGTCGATACCGTGGGTTCTCGGGAGCGCCGCTGCAATCGGCTTATTCCTGTGCGTTCTCTTCCACGAATTCGGCCACTCGCTGGTTGCGATGCATTACGGATACGAAATTGACTCGATTACCCTGTGGCTGTTCGGCGGCGTCGCAAGCTTCGCTGAGATGCCCGAGGACTGGCGACAGGAACTCGTTATCGCTGTTGCCGGTCCGATAGTTAGCGTTGCACTGGGGGTCATCTCGTTTGTTGGTTTCGTCGTTCTTCCTGCCACGCAGGGCTCCGTGAAGTTCGTTCTCGGCTATCTCGCGTTGACGAACATTCTGCTGGCAGTGTTCAACATGCTCCCCGGCTTCCCGATGGACGGCGGGCGCGTCCTCCGTGCGCTTCTCGCCCGGCGTCGGTCCCACGCGCGAGCGACGAAACTCGCTGCGGAGGTCGGGAAGATGTTCGCCTTCCTTCTCGGCATCTTCGGCCTGTTCTACAACCTGTTCCTCGTCGCCCTCGCCTTCTTCATCTACATGGGCGCGTCCTCGGAAGCCCAGCAGACGGTGATGAAGGCGGCGTTCGAGGACGTAACCGTCCGCGACGTGATGACGCCGCGAGAGAAGCTAGATGTCGTGGACATCCGAACGAGCATCAGCGAACTGTTGGATCGGATGTTCTACGAACGCCATACGGGCTACCCGGTCGTGCAAAACGGTCGTCTCGTCGGGATGGTGACGCTCAACGACGCTCGAACGGTGGACGAAGTCGAGCGCGATGCGTACATCGTCAAGGACGTAATGTCGGGCGAACTTACGACGATTTCGCCCAGTGCCGATGCTATGGATGCGATCACCACGATGCAACAGAACGGCGTCGGACGACTGCCCGTCGTTGACGATGAGGGCGAACTCGTCGGGCTTATCTCACGGTCCGACCTCGTTACCGCTCTCAACATTATCCAGTCACGCGGCCCGTCAACCTCGATTCGCCCCCGCGACCCGACTGACGTTATCGAGCCGCGATAGCCGAGTTACCTGTCAGATCCTCTCTATCAGCTCTCATCCGTCAGTTTTCTTCCCGTCGGTTTCGGTCAACTCGACGCCGGCGTTCTCGACTAACCACGATGATGCTTCATCGAGTACCGCCGCGTCGGTCGCAGTGAGTTTGACCCGCGTCCGTGCTCCGTTCCGGTTTGGATAACTCCCGACGCGGACGCCGAACTCTGTTGCCACGGTAGCGAGCGGTTCTGCCATCGCACCCTCCGGCTCGGGTGTGTAGAACGTCGTCGTCGCCACGGTCCCGCCGAAGTCGTCAGCCACGTTGTCGAAGACAGCGCGCATCTCCTCTGGAATTCCTGGGAGGACGTAGACGTTCTCGGCGACACATCCCGGTGCGAGGCCTTCGGGATTCGGAATCGGCGTCGCGCCCGCGGGCATCGATGCGTACCACTCGACTTTCAGATCGAACTCGATGTCCGGTTTCCGTTCGAGAATCCGGTCGATGGTCGCCTCTACGTCCGCTGCGGCGACGGGGTCAACCGCCAACTCACGGTCGAGTCCGGCGGCGACACCTGGCATCGTCAGGTCGTCCGGTGTTCCGCCGAGACCGCCGGTGACGACGACGGCGTCGAACGACATCGACCACTCTCCCACCGTTTCGGCAATAGTCGTCTCCTCGTCGGGGATGGTGATGACGCGAGCGACTTTTACGCCTCGTTCGGTCAGTTCCCGCGCTAACCACGTCGCGTTCGTGTTCTCGATGTCGCCTGCGAGTAGTTCGTTGCCGACGGTCACGATGGCGACGTTCATGGCCCGCCGTATGCGTGCCGGACGGAAAGCGATACCGCGGGAACGTAACGACTACCTCCCTGCCGACGCAGTGTAATCCCGTCGTAAGAACTCACTGAACTGAGGTATCGCATTCGTAATTAAGTTCTTCCATCACGAATACGCCGCCGATGCAGGACTCGCCTCCTCCCAACCGAATCGCTGACGTTCACTACGTCGCCTGCCGCGAGTGCGGTTGTTTGGTCGAGTCGGTCAAAGACCCTCACTTGACCGGCCGCGACTGCACCGGTTCGGTAACGACGCGCGAGGAGTACTGTCGGAAGTACCCTGAAGCCCCCGTCGTAACGCGTTCGGTCTACCGCAATCGCTCGGGTTCCGAGTAGGTCGATTCGACGCCGCACCGGACCACCCTCGGATCTGAACTCGCGGCCCCATCGAAATCCCGTAACTCACTGTGTGACGGGTTCCGAGATGGTGGATTGTACCCACGCGCTCTCGTTTTCGCAGTCCTGAATGACGGCGACCGTGTTATCGCCTGATTCGTACTCGATGTACTGATACGCTGGTTTTACTGCCGAGTCGTCGTTCGGATTTGTTGGTATCTTCATCTGCTGTGTGCCCCCACCGTGCCTTTGGCACGTGTTTCGACAGCAGTGTCTATGTGTGTTATTGACTAACAATTACTGTATATACATATAGCCTCTGCTAGTTGGCAGTACTATACTCATCGTGACTATCGTTGATACCCGACATAGCGGCCGTGTTAGGCAAGTATACGGGCGATTTGTTCCCTTGCCGCGTCGTCGTTCACTCGTACTGCTCTTAACGGAGCGAACGCTCGTGAGGAACCGTGTTCTGCGAGAAGGTCTGAGTACGAGCCTTGACCCTTACTCACAACCTCGTTTCAGTCAGTTGCTCGCTGGTTCAATCTCACACGACAGACGTTCGTCTGCTCACGTTGTTCGCAGATAGAAAGGTCCGGGTGCGAGAATTGAACCCGCGTCTCAGCCTCCACAAGGCTGAAGGATAGTCCACTACCCTAACCCGGACACAGTGGTCGCGTACTACTGCAATAGTTTCTGAGTCGTGTGCAGTCAAAAAGCGTTACGACTCCGGTTTCGTAGGCGTGCGACGCTCACACACGGCCGAGTTGACTTGATTCGTTCGCTCCCCGTAGGTATTGTATGCTACAACTTGGACAGCAGGCCCCGGCGTTCTCCCTTCCCGGTGCCGCGGGTGACGACATGGACGAGCACACGCTCTCGGAGTACGTCGAACGCGGGTGGAGCGTTATCCTCGTGTTCTATCCGTTCGACTTCCATCCGGCGTGTATCTCACAGTGGTGTACGCTTCGAGACGCCGACTGGCTCACGCTCCTCGATGACACTGTCGTCCTCGGTATCGGCGGCGACAGCGTCTACGCCCATCAGGAGTTCGCACGGACGTACAACATCGAGTTCCCGCTTCTCACCGATTCTGACGGCCGAGTTGCGGAAGCGTACGGCGTTCGGGAGTCGGACTTCGAGGGCCACCGCAACGTCCCGGGTATGGCGCTGTTCGTCATCGACCCTGACCGAACGATTCAGTTTGCGTGGCGCGGCGATGCCGCCGACGCCGAACCGGACTTCGACGATGTCCGAAAGGCCGCCAACTGTCACGGAGACGAGTGTGAACTCTCGGATGACGGCGCAGAGTCTGCGGATGTTTGATACGGACGAGAGTCGTCTTTCAGACCCGATTTCGGCGTTCCGTGAGAGCGGGAAGCTTTTGACGCCGTAGAGCGGACCTTCGGACGAACAGTGGCGATCACGGACAAGATATACCTCAAGAACCACCGCGAAATCGTCTCGCAGTTGGACGTGAACATCCCCAAGGGTGCGTTCAAGGGTGCGACGATGGACGTGCTCTACTCCGGCGAGGGTCTCTCGAAAGTCGATTCTGCAACCCGCGACAGACTGCTGGACTTCGCGCAGGATTTCCTCGATCCGGAGGACCCTGACGACCTATACACTGGCTATCCAGAGCGCCAGTTCGTGACGTATCTCCTTGAACTCCGCGCACAGGGGTTAGGACCGGATGCCATCGTTGACGTGATGGGCGACGAGTACATGCTGTACGCCTATCCCGGCGACGTACTCTCGTTTCTCGACGACGCGGTGCGAACGCTGGAAGCCGTCGAGACGCTTTCAGATGTCGAAGGCGACGAGGAGATGGCTGAGAAAGCCCGCAAGGCACGGCGGGCGCTCACCGGGTAGCGACACGGCGGCGAGACTGACGAGACAGACGAGAACGCCGAAGAACAGTCAGAACGGCCTACCCGAGTCGGAACGAGGGCTCGTCTGCGTCGGCGTCCAAGTCTTCCAGTTGGATAACTTCCTCTTCTTCGTCTTCGAGTTGCTCGCGGAGGTAGTTGACGTAGCGTTTGTGCTCTTCAAGTTGCTCACGGAGATGATCCGCTTCGAGTTCGAGACGCTCGTGTTCCCGGATGAAGCTCTTTGGAACCTTCACCTTCGGCGGGAACGACTCCTCGTCGTTCCCGTTCATCTGTTCGAGTTCGTGTTCCGGAACGACTTGGACTTGACCGTCGTGGGCAACGAGGGTGTCCACGTAGTCACGGAAGACGGCCGACAGCGAAATATCTCGCTCCTCGGCAATCTCCCGAAGCGTCTCGAACGCGTCTTCGTTGACGCGGAACGAGATTGTCTTGTTCTTGTTGCCCATGAATCGTCCGAACGTTGTCACCCGGGGCTACTTAATGCTTCGTCAGACATATGCATGGAAAGAGACCGACGGGGTCGGTGTCTCGCTATGCGTCGGGTTCGGGTGACGCGGTGTCGTCTCCGAGTTCGTCGCTGCCGAGTTCGTCGTCGCCGGTTTCATCTAAGCTCTGCAACGCTGAGACGGCGGCCGACTGGTACCGGTCGGTCGGCAGTTCGTACTCCTCGCGCGCCATGCGGGCGTACTCGTTTCCTTCGTTGTCGAACGTCTCGATGCGTTCGAGCGTTCGCTCTGCCGTCTCGACTACCCAGCGGTCGCGCGTCGCGGCGTCTACGACGCTGATCGACTCCGGCCGGACGGAGACGTTCACGTTGCCGTCGTCCGTCTCGTACGTCCGCGGTTTGCCGACAACGGCGACGTATGCGGGTGGTTCGAGGTCGCGGAGCATGCTCGCGGCTTCGGGTTGGTACTGGCCGGCGTAGACGAAGAACGTGCCCGTCGGGTCCACGATACGGCCCCGCCAGTACTCGTTATCCTCGCCCACGTCGTCCTTCTCGGTGAGCGTTCCGACAAGGAAGATACGGTTGGCCTTCTCTCCCGTCGGCAAGAGGAGATAGACCGGTGCGCGTTCGTCTTCAGACTCTTTGAACGTGTAACTCGCGTCGTTGAACTCTTCGGCGAACACTCGCCGGGCGACCTCTCGGGTTGGGACTTCGTTGGAACTCATTTAGATCGACCTCGCTTTGATGAGGACTGCTTCGGCATCCGCCGGTTCGTTCAGTCGGTCGGTCTCGTCGGCAAGGACGTACCGCCCCAGTTCGGGGCCGGAGACGCGGTAATACATGCCAACGAGGTCCGTGCGCATCTCGTCTACGACGACGGTAGTGTCGAGTGCGTCCATCGCCATCTCTTGGGCTTCTTCCAAGGAGATGCCGGTGAGTTCTTCGGTCATCTCGCGCCCGAAGATGACCTCGTGTACGTTGTCGCCGTCGTCTAAGACGCCCTTGATGCGGAGGTCGAACTCGCCTTCGACGTTGCCGTGCTCGTTACAGCGGCCGTTCTGGAGCACGCGCGTACAGCCCTCCTCGGGGCACCGCTTGATGAGGCCGCTTCCGGACTGAATGTCCACAAGTGCGCCCTCGACGGTGGTGGAGTCGTCGCCCACTTCGATCTCCTCGTCGAGTTCTTCGATACTGGTCGTCCGGTTGAGTTTGACAGAGAAATTGCCCTGATATTCGTCGGTGACGACGTTCCCGAGGCGGTAGACGGCCCCTTCCTCGAGTTCCGGAAGCTCCGAAGTCGTGAAGGAGACGAACTTCATCCGGCCGGATTCGTCACCGAGAAGCCCCACTTGCGAGATGGACTCGCTTCGGGGCTCCCACAGTTCGACGACTTTCGCCGTGATATCGACCCACTGCTCGTCTTGGTCGATGTCTGCGAGGTGGACCTCGTCGTTCCCGCCGCGACCGAGTTCGTCGCGTTCGAGGTCGGCCTCGTCGAGGTAACTGTTGACGACGGAGCGACGCGCCTCATCGACGGGCACCCGGTACTCGTCAACGAGGTTCTGCAGTCGCTCCTCAACGTCGTCGGCGTCTACGTCCAAGTGGTCTGAAAACTGCTCGGCAATCTCCGCTGCGTGGGTTCGCAGGTCTGACATGGTTTCACTCGCCTCCACCTTGGTTTTCATTGGGAGGCATACGCCGGTTGGCTCCCAATGGTTAATAAATTTGTGTACGCTTTGGAACTGAAATCGGGCGCATTAGGACTCTTATCCCAAGATCCGGGCACTCTCTATGCTCTTGTTTTCCCCACCAACGAACCTATAGCCCCGGCGTTCCCAACGCCGGGTAACGATGGACGAGCGTCTCGAACGGTTCGTACGGGAGAAGTTCCGCTCCGCCGGTCGGCAGTACGCCCGCGCGAAACAGGCGTACGACGACGGGAGACGTGAGTTCGACGCCGACCTCCCGCGAGATGAGGACGGCAACGTCCGTTTGGTTTGCCGTCGGCACGCCGAACGACGTGCTGTCTCCGTTGCTGCCACGGGCCACCCGGCGTGTTTCGAGGCTGGTCACCCCGACTGCGAGGGATGTGCCGAGGACGTTCTGAGCGGGGTCGTAGAGACGTGGTAGCGGGACAGACGGACAGACCGGTCGTCGCGCTCGTTCTCGCGGGTGGCACTGGCTCCCGACTCTACCCGGCGAGTCGTGCCGACCGGCCCAAGCAGTTCCTTTCGCTACTCGGCGACGATTCGCTCCTCTCCCGGACGGTGTCGCGCGCCCGCGGCGTGGCCGACGACGTATTCGTCTCGACCCGCCCGGCGTTCGCAGACGAGATTTCCGAACACGCGCCCGACGCCGAGGTGGTAGTCGAACCCGCCGCAAAGGACACCGGTCCGGCGCTCGTCTACGCCACACACCGTATTCGTGAGACCGTCGGTGATTGCGTCGTCGTCGCTCTCCCCAGCGATCACACCGTTGGCGATTCCTTTGCTGCGGTGATGCGGCGCGGTGCGCGCGTCGCCGACGAGACGGGTTCGCTCGTCACGTTCGGTGTCGAACCGACTCGCCCCGATACGGGCTATGGCTACATCGAACCCGGTGAGTCCCGCGGCGATTACGCGCCCGTTTCGGCGTTCCACGAGAAACCCGACGCCGAGACGGCCCACGAGTACGTCGAGGCCGGTCATTACTGGAACGCAGGTATCTTCGCGTGGACGCCCGACGCCCTCCTCGCGGCGGCACGCGACTCTCCGCTCTCGGATCTCGTCACCGATCTCACCGACGGCACGGACCCCGAACGCGCGTTCGACGGGGTCGCCGAGGTGAGCATCGACTACGGCGTGATGGAACGAACCGAAGACGCGGTCGTCGTCCCCGCGCCGTTCGAGTGGGACGACTTGGGGTCGTGGGACGCGTTCGACCGGGTGGTTGATGGTAATGCGAACGGGACCGTTTCGGTCGGCGATGTGACGGTCAGAGAACTCGATGCGGCCGACAATGTCGTCGCAGGCGACGACAAACACGTCTCGCTGGTGGGTGTTTCGGACCTCGCGGTCGTCACGTGGGACGACCGCGTGTTGGTCGTCCCCAAAGAGCGCGCACAGGACGTGCGAACGCTCGTAGACGAGTTGAAACAGCGCGGCGAGTTCTAACTGGCTCACATCGCTGTCTCGTTGTGTGCGGGACGGACAGAAAGCAGGAGTCAGTCGGTTCGGGGATTGTTCAGTCTACTTCGTTCGTGTCGCCGCTTCGGAACATGTCATCGAGATCTACTCGCTCCATTTGCGCCTCTAGTGAGGTGATAGCGTATCCGATGGTTTGGCCCAGTTCCCCGAGCACCTCGCGTTCTTGCTCGTCAAATGCGTACGGATGGTCGGCGTAGACGACGAGCACGCCGTGAACGGTCTCGAACACGAGCGGAATGGCAGCGACGGCCTTGACCTCGTGTTCAGCGATCTCGTCTTTCTGCTCCTCGGACAGTGCCCCTTCAGCGACGGTTTGGATAACCTGCACTTCACGCGTCCGGACGGCTTCTGCGGCCAGTTGATGTCCGAGCAGTTGGCCTTTGACCTCTAGTACGGTCTCAAGGTCGCGTTTGTCGACACTCTCCCAGTATCGCTTCGTGAACTCCTCGAAGTCCGAAGAGAACTCACCTACCAGCGCGAACTGGTACGGATCAGTTGCGATGAACCGTTCGCAGACGGCCTGCTCGATTTCGGCACGGGATGTCGCCGTGAGGAGTGCCTTGTTGATATCCCGAATCAGCGCATTGATGCGGTTCAGCGTCTCAAGTTTCTCCTCGCGCTTTTTCCGCTCGATTGCGTACCGGAGCGACCGCAGTAGTTGGGCGCTGTCGATATCGTCTTTCGGCAGATAGTCCTGTGCGCCTCGCATGATCGCCTCGACCGCTATTTCACGATTGTTGAGTCCCGTCAGCACGACTACGGGGAGTTCTGGCGAATGAGAGAGTACTCTGTCGAGCGTCTCAAGTCCCGTACTTTCGGGGAGACCGAGATCTAACAGTACGAAATCATATGTGTTCTTTTCGAGGTGTTCGAGGCCCGCAGTCAGCGTCTCGACGTGCGTCAGTTCCAACTCGCTTGCTTCACTTGGGAGTGAACTCTCCTCGAGATAGCGTGTAATGAGACGCGCATCACCCAGGTTGTCTTCTACTAACAGTGCCTTCAGCGCATTTTCTGGGCTCATTCTGATCTGGTAGCACTACCTACCGAACACCTCCGTTAATTATTCGGGAGTTAGACTTAATACCATGTCGCTAGCTCTAGATAGATTGACTTATATGGTGCAGTATCCGGATTTGGGTTTATTTTCGGAATAACTGAATGTGTGATTCCGATACGCTACCGGTAGCCGCTTTGGTGAAACATGACCGTGTCTCGGTGTCCGGGTGACTTCCAAGTTACTGCCTTTTAACCTCTGTCGGTGGATATTTGACGGCTGTGAACCAGAAGTCCTCGATACTTTGGGCAATGTCGAGAAATCCCTCGAAATCGACGGGTTTGGTGAGGTACGCGTTTGCGTGTAAGTCGTAGGATTTGGCGATATCTTCCTCGGCGTCCGAACTCGAGAGTACGACAACTGGGAGTCGCTTGAGATCCGAGTCGGTCTTGATTTCACGAAGTACTTCCTTTCCGCCCATCTTGGGCATATCGAGATCGAGGAGTATGAGGTCGGGACGAGGTGCGTCGGCGTACTCGTTTTCTTGCCGGAGAAATTCCAGGGCCTCGATGCCGTTGGGTACCACGTGGAGATTGTTGGTCACGTTTCCTTTCTGTAGTCCCTTCTCGGTTAATCGGACGTCACCGGGGTTGTCTTCCACTAACAGGATCTCGATAGGCTCGTTATCTTTGGCAGTCATTATCTATCACCATTTGGCGTTGATAGCTCTATATTCGGGATCATGCAGTAAAACGTTGCACCGTCGCCGACAGTGGGGATCAGCCCACAATACGCGTGGGGTTCCGACCGCTATTTTGTCTGATGGTGGTCGCGTTTTTCCCGACTACGACTCTTCCGCTGCTGACTGTCGGACGCGAACGTCACCAGTACTGGTAACGCCGACGAGGAGCGATTCGATCACTTCCCGTCCGTGGACGGCGTCCCCGGCGTCGTCGGCAATAATCTTCATCAGATCCGGAGCAGTGTAATTCACTTTCACCCCTGCCTCGTCGCAGGCGTCGTAGACTAGCTTCGGGACCTCGTAGAGGTCTGTCCCCGCTTCGACCCCGACTTGAACCGGTGCGGTCAACGCTTCTGCAAACGCGATGGTCTCGCGCGCTTTCTTGACGTTTTGACGCGCACTCGACTCGATACTGGAGACGTTCGCGCGCGACGTACCGAGGAGGTCGGCGATAGTAGACTGTCGAATACCCCGTTCGCGGAGCGCTAACACCTCTGCTTGTCGTCTCGTCAGGACGCTATCGTCGGGGTCGAATCCGGTTTCTGCGAGGATGCGTGCGACGTCGATGTCGCCGCCGTCTCCTCGCACGTCCCGGCCGCGGTCCGCGTCGTACATAGCCGAGCGTACGATTGCCGCTCGCAAAAAACTGTATCGTCGTGTTTGTCTCTGCTACTCTGTGGAAACATATGCGAAGATGTGCCAATGCAGAGCGATGACGATACGAAGGATGTGACTGTCCGTACTGCGGCGCGGCGGGTCGGCCGCCGCTTAGCTCCCCCAGAAGTTGTCCCGACTTCCGAGGGCAGTTGGGCGCTTGGGGCCGTCGTCGTCGCTCTCCTCACCGCTCTCTTCGTCGGTATCGCTCGTCCCCGCCGCCTCATCTTCTACCTCGTCAGGATCGAGGGGCAGTCGCTCGACAACTTTCTTCGAACGTGCGTGGTTGGACTTCACTTGGTCGATACGAACGACGGCGCGCGCTTCGGGCAGGAGGCCGTCAACGAGAACGATAAATCCGTCTTCCGTTCGACCGACACCGGCACCGCTTTCGTGGATATCGTCTACGGTGACGACCACGTCCTCGCTGGGCTTGACCGGTTGCTGTTTCAGGTCACGAATCGGCTGTTCGTAGCTGTTGCACCACTCGGAGCCCGCCCGGTCGCCGTAGTACTGACACCCCATCCCGTTGATTCGCTCTGAGTACCGTGGACAGTCGTTCGCCAGCGGACAGTCTGACATACGGAAGGATACTCTATCGCCCGTCTAAACCCTTCCGGGTACTCTGCTCCGTGCCCGATGCGGTAGACACAACGTTTTCACGCCCTTCCCCCTCATTTTGGGTATGTCCCGTCGCGTTCCGGAGTTTGCCCTCATCATCGGGGTCTTCTTCGGTCTCTCGGCGTTGGTGTTCGGCCTCGTCTTCCAGTGGAGTCTCTTTGCCATCGTTGTCGTCGCCGCCGTCGGAACGTACCCGTTTGTCGCCTTCGGCCTCCTCCGTGATGATGACCCGGCGGCCGTCATCCCACCTGATTGGGTTTTCTTTGCAGGTGTCTTCTGGGGCCTCCTCGGCGTTTTTGGCGTCCTCGTGGACAACGTATCGCTGTCGGCACTCCCGTTTGCGGCCACTATCGGTCTCGCTCTCGTTCTCCCACCTGCCGCGTACGCCGTCCGTCACGACGCTGACGTGAATCCGCTCTCTGCGACCCAGACATTAGCACTCGGACTCATCGCCGCGGCGAGTCTACTCCTCGTTGGACTCGTCTCCGGACGGCCGATACTCGCCGTGATCGACGCCGTTCTCGTCGCCGTCGCCGCCGGTCTCTACGCGACGGCGCGTGGCGTTCGGTTCGACGCACGCACGCGGAGAAACAGTGTTGCAGTCGGTGCCGTCCTCGGCGTCGCTCTCATCGCGGTCGGCGTCGTTCGTGGTGGCCGACTTACCGACTGGGTTCTCGTTGGGTCAGCCGTCGCGTTCACGCCGAGTCTGTACGTCGTGCTTTCGAGGCGTAGCTACCGGTAGACTCGGTTTTGACTCCCTCGAACTCGGCTTCGTACCTATTTCACGGCGTGGAGGATTGTCGTCCCGTCGCTGTCGATAACTTCCACGTCGCTGAATCCCGCTGCGTCGAAGGTGTCTGCGAGCGCGTCCGGGTCGTGGAACCGCCCGTGGAACACTGACCCCATTTTCGCCTCCGTCTCTCGGACCGTATCACGGATGGTGAACACATACGTCGTCGTATGTCGTCGGCAGCGGACCACTCCGTAAAATCGGCTTCGAGTACGTCCGCTTCCGAGACGTGCTTTCTCGCTGATTCGAGCATTCGTTCGTCCGCATCGACGCCCAGTACTTCCTCGTACTCGTCTTCGATACGGGTAAGAAGTGGGCCGGTTCCGCACCCGAATTCAAGGACGCGATTCGCGTCGTCGGGCTGATATCGCTCTAGCAGATTGACCTGTCGGTCCCTATCGAGCATCCGCGAATGATAGAAGTCGTAGAGCGCGGGGTACTCGTAGAAGTCGCGTTCGCGGTGCGGGTTCTCGTTGATGTCCTCGATGACGTGTCGGAGGGTCATGCGTGTCTACAGGTACCGATTCTTTTGGAGAAGTATTCACTGGACCATTGGCAATCATTCACGTTATTTACGGCTGTCGGTTCGTATGCGATGCCTTGGCCACGGCTAGCGTCCGTTCACGGCGACTTCGGTTGTCACGTTGTTCACGACACAGGAGGTATCTGTGATCAATTACATATATTACAGTAATGAGAACTGATTCCCTCCGGAACGCGGTGAGCGAACGGTGGATATACGCTCTCCTCGGCGCTTCAGTCTCGGTTCCGCTGACAACTCTCGGGTATTGGCAGACTGGTTCGGAGTTGTCGCTGTCACCGGTTCTCCTTGGCGGCCTCATCGCTGGCTACTTCTCGAAACGGAACACCGGCGACCGTAGCGGCGTCGGCGTTCGAACTGGACTTCTCGGAGTGGTTCCTGTGCTTTGGATGGTCGCCGACATTCTCGCAGCAACATCGGCACTCACTGGACCGGTGTGGTTCCGCGTGGCTGGTGTTGCCCTCGTAATCGGCCTGTCTCTCACTCTCGTTACGGTTACGGCCGGACTCGGAGCGGCGGCTGGCGCAATCGGTGCGAGAGTTGGCGGTTGGTTGGCTGGCTCCGGCGGCCGAAACCATCCGCCGGCCGCCGGTAACTAACCGGGACTCGGCTGTCGTCACGGCTGGTCGGTTGTGAGCCTCCCGGAGTACGAGAGATTTCAGCAGAAACCAATCGCAAATGTCCAAACTCAGGCCAACGGAGTACGTTCGACGACCGTGCCATTCCACCTTTTACTGCGCTCGCTCCGCTCGCTTGCAAAAGCTGGACCAAAAAGCGCCGTCAGGCCAACGGAGTACGTTCGACGACAGTCCCGTTAACGGTGGGATACTGCTCGACGATTTCACCCTCCGGCACGTCACCTTCCTCTATCATTTCCTCTAGCAGCCACCACGCGACTTCAACGTGGTCGGATTTCACGGTGTAGAACTCCTCGGGAACGCCAAGTGCCTGCAAATCGTCCTCTGTAACCCACGTTTTCCCGTAGACGAGGGTGCCGTCGTCGGTTACTTCATCGAACGGACGACGGATGTTCTTCGCCATCCGCTTCAGGCGGTTGCGGTGTTGGGCGGCATCTTTGAAGACAGAGGTACAGAAGTAGACGCGTTCGTGGTCGGCCATCGCGTCGAGAATAGCGTCCTTGGATCCGTCAACGGCCGACATGTGCCCGTCTTGGAGTTCGAAGCCTTCCTCCTGCATCCGGCGGTAGTTGCCGTCGCTCATCTCGAACTCGTTGACGTTACAGAACTCCGCGGCTCCCTCGTCGAGGAAGTCGAGGAACTCCTGTTCGGCCCGGATGCCGGGAATCTCGAACGCGGGCGTGAGACCTTCCTCGCGGGCAATATAGAGTATCTCTTCCCACTCGGTTCCGTGCATGTCGCCCCACAGTTCGTACGGCGGGTGGAAGCGAATCTCGTCCAGTCCCGCCTCCGAAAGGCGGCGCATGTTCTCGCGGCCGCCCGTGATACCCGTGTAGAGGTGCGTGTGGTGGTCCTCTCCGAACTCGTCTTTCAGAAGCGAGAGATAGTGACACGTCTTATCGAGAGCCTCTTGCGGTTCACCGCCGGTGATGGACGTGCCGAGCGCGTCCATCCGCTTGGCCTCGGAGATAACGTCGTCGTCGGACTCGACCAATCGCTCGTTAGCGTACACGTCTGTGACGTTCTTACGGTTCTCGCCGAGGGGGCAGTAGAAACAATCGCGCTGATCGCAGTACCCGTAGACGAACAGCACCATTTTCCCTCCCATGGCGCACTGCTCACAGCCCTTCGAAATCATTCGTTGAACGTACGATATACGTCCCACGGGCAAAAACCGTGCGAAACGTCGTCCCGCCGGGCTGTCTCCTTTCAGCACGAATGAGGTGATTTAACACATACCATGTCTATGTCTGAGTTCTTATACTGGCGTGTCGGAACGACGCTACCGAACGCCGCCGACTGAGGAATCCCTCGCCGCCACCGTTTTCGAAGCAGACTCTTCACTGCCACCGTTCTGGAAGCATACAGATGTTCTCTGAAAACGAACGATGGTTCCCGAAACCCACGACCGTTCCCCGAAAACAAATATAGTCCGACGGCATACGGTCGGACGATGCTGTTGGTCCTCTGCATCGACCTTGACGACGACCTCGGCCGAAAGACACGATTCGACACGCCTGTCGTCGGCCGAGATAGCGTCGAAGCCGCCGCGGTGGCACTTGCCACTGCCGACCCGGAGGACTCCGACTCGAACGTCTTGTTTCAGGGTATTCACGAACACGACTCCCTCGTCGCCGACGCGGAGGTTGACGAACAGGTGGAAGTCGCCGCCGTCACCGGCACGCAGGGGAGCGACGTGAAGGCGAACCGCGCCATCGGTGAGGAGATCGACCGCGTCCTCGCTGGCCTCTCGACCGGTGAGAACGTGAGCGCAATCGTCATCACCGACGGCGCACAGGACGAATCCGTTCTCCCGGTCATTCGGTCCCGCGTCCCCATCGATAGTGTCCGCCGTGTCGTCGTCAGGCAGGCACAGGACCTCGAATCGATCTACTACACGATGAAGCAGGTCCTCGCAGACCCCGAGACTCGTGGGACCATCCTCGTCCCGCTCGGTATTCTGCTCCTTATCTACCCGTTTCTCACGATCGCCAACCGCTTTAACGTGCCCGGAGCGGCCGTCTTGGGTCTCGTCTCTGCACTTCTCGGTCTGTACACGCTGTTCCGCGGTCTCGGACTGGAAACGGTCGTAGACGACGCTGTGAGTCGCGGCCGCGACATCCTCTATGAAGGTCGTGTCACGCTCATCACCTACGTTGCCGCGTTGGCGTTGATGGCCGTCGGTGGGTTCCGCGGCGTCGCGCTCTTGGAGGCCATCCAAGCCACGGTGGCCACGGATCCGACACCGCCGTTGATCCTCGCTGCACTCGTTCACGGAGCAGTCCAGTGGTTCGCCGCTGCGGGCGTGACCTCCAGCCTCGGACAGATAACTGACGAGTACCTCGCCGACCGCTTCAAGTGGCGCTATCTCAACGCCCCGTTCTACGTCGCCGCCATCGCCATCGTGCTCTACGTTGTTTCGGGCTTTTTCCTCAACGTCAACGGCGTTGCGGGCGTCCCCGGCGTCCAACCGTTCTCGCTCACCGACTTGGCTGTCGGCCTCACGGTCGGGACGCTTCTCGGCGTGTTAAGCACGCTCGCGTTCGCTATCGCTGAGTCTTGGTTTCCGACGGGCGTCGAACCGACGCGAGGATGAGAAACAAGACTCCTAGCGTCTATCGGGCGGTTCAGCGTTCGCGGACGACCACGAACTCCGCGAGGTCACGGAGGTAGCCGAGCGAGTCCGTTTCCGACAACTTCGCGGTATCGAGTGCGTCGAGTGCTTTATCCGATTGCTCTCGCGCACGCTGGTTCGCTTCGACAGGCGTCAGGTCCGTCACCTGCACCACTGACGGGCGGTCCATCTGTTCGTCCTGCCCGGTTGGTTTGCCCAGTTCGTCGGCGTCGGCGGTCGCATCCAGCACGTCGTCGCGTATCTGGAAGGCGACGCCGACGCGTTCTGCGTACTCGCCGAACGCTTCAACCGTAAACGGGTCGGCATCGGCGGCAACGGCTCCGAGTTCTGCTGCTGCACGGAACAGTGCGCCCGTCTTCCGTCGGGCAAGTTCCATGTACTCGGCTTCGTTCGTCGGCCGTGCAACCAACTCCGTCGCCTCCCCCTCACCGAGTTCGACCATCGACTCCGCGACAATCTGCATCGCGTGGTCGTCAACTGACAGGAGTGCGAACGCCTCGCCGAGGAGGCCGTCCGAGGCGATGATGGAGGGTCCGTACCCGTACTCTGCCCACGCGCTCGGCGTTCCACGACGGATGTCCGATCGGTCGATGATGTCGTCGATAACCAACGAGGCGTTGTGGACCAACTCGATGGCGACGGCGAAGTCAACCGCTGCGTCGGCGTCGCCGCCGCAGGCTTCGCAGGAGAGAATCGTCACCGCTGGGCGGACGCGCTTACCGCCTGCGAGCGCCACGTGGGCGAGTTCGTCCGACAGTTCGGGTGGATCAACCGCGTCGATGACCGCTTCGAGGCGGTCATCGACCATCGACACCCGACGCTCCAGATACTCCATTACCCGTGGCTCAGGATGCAGCGACAAAAGAGGTTCCGAAACGGTGCGTTCTCACCACTCGATTTCGTCTCCTGGAACTCGTCGATGCGTTCCGGAACAACGTGCGACCACCTTTTTCCGGACGCTCACAGGTTCGCGTCCGCAAAAATCTGGACCAAAAAGCCGCTACTGGAACTCGTCGATGAGTTCCGGAACAACGTGCGACCACCTTTTTCCGGACGCTCACAGGTTCGCGTCCGCAAAAATCTGGACCAAAAAGCCGCTACTGGAACTCGTCGATGAGTTCCGGAACAACGTGCGACCACCTTTTTCCGGACGCTCACAGGTTCGCGTCCGCAAAAATCTGGACCAAAAAGCCGCTACTGGAACTCGTCGATGAGTTCCGGAACGACGTCGAACAGGTCGCCGACGACGCCGTAGTCGGCGATGTCGAAGATCGGCGCGTTCGGGTCCGTGTTGATGGCGACGATGGTTTCGGAGCCTTTCATCCCGGCGACGTGCTGTACCGCACCGGAGATCCCGACGGCGATGTACACATCCGGCGTGACGACTTTCCCGGACTGACCGACCTGCCGGTTCTTCGGTAACCAGCCGTTGTCAACGATGGGGCGCGAGGACGACAGCGTCGCACCGAGGGCGTCGGCGAGTCGCTCGACGAGCTCGATGTTCTCCTCTTCTTCGATACCTCGTCCGACGGAGACGAGTACGTCGGCTTCGGTGATGTCCACGTCGCCGCCGCCGACTTCTTCGAATCCGGTGACACGGGAGCCGATTTCGGATTCGTCGGGCGTGAAGTCGAAGACCGCTACGTCGGCGTCGCCGTCCGCCTCGGTCGGTTCCCACTCGCCGCCGCGGATGGTGACGACCGCGCGCTCGGAATCGACTTCGATCGTCGTCTCGACTTTCGATCCGTACATCTCGCGCGTGACGGTCAGTCCGCCATCGAACGCCATGCCGATTGCGTCAGAGACGACGGGGAGGCCGAGACGGTTCGCCACTGCGGGTGCGTAGTCGAGACCGTTCACGGAGTTCGGCGTCAAGACGTACTGGGGATCCAGTTCCTCTGTGAGGGCGCACGCCGCCTGCGTGTACACGTCGTGGTTGAACTCTTCGCCGTATTCGACGGTGTGGATGGTATCGACGCCGTCGAGGTTCAGATGACTGGCGAACGTGTCCACGTCTCCGCTGATGATCGCGAGGTGCAGGTCGCCGCCCGTCGCCTCGGCAAGTTCGCGGCCCGCAGTCACGAGTTCGTAACTCACGTCGCGGAGGTCGCCGCGGCGGTGTTCGGCGACAGCGAGAATATCGCTCATTCCGCACCCACCCCCTTCTCGCGCAGGGCCGTCGCAAGTTGGGTGGCTTGCTCTCCTGCGTCACCCTCGAAGTACGTTGCGTCGGATTCCGTCTCGGGTTCGTACATATCGGTCAAGAACAGTTCGCTCTCGACGGCGGTGTGGTCGAGACCGAGGTCGGAGAGCGTTTTCGGGGCGATTTCTTTCGACTGCGCCTGCCGGATACCGCGGAGGCTAGCGTAGCGCGGTTCGTTGATACCGGTCTGGATGGTCAACACGGCGGGCAGGTCGATCTCGGTGAGCTCCTCTACGCCGCCTTCGAGTTCGCGGTGGACACGCGCCACACCGTCTTCGAGGACGCCCTCGGTATCGAGGTCGTTTACGACGGCACCCCACTCGAAGTCGATGGCGTCTGCGAGGGCGACACCCGTCGCACCGAATCCGGTGTCGTGGGCTTGGACGCCCGTGAGGACGATATCCGGGTCTTCTTCTTCGACGACGGCTTCGAGGAGGCGGACTTTCGAGTCCACGTCGAGGAACTCGGCGGCCTCCACGTCGTCGTCCCACACGCGGACCGCGCGGTCAACGCCTTTCGCGAGCGCCATGCGGATGGTCTCCTCGCTCCGCTCCGGGCCGATCGTTGCGGAGACGACTTCGACGTCCTCGTCGGACGCTTCAGCGAGTTGGACCGCCGTCTCAACGGCGTACTCGTCCCACTCGTTCAGGTCGTACTCGAGGTACCGCGGGTCGACGTCGAGGCCGTCTATCTCGAAGTCGTCTTCGACTTCTGCGACCTCTTTTACGGTCACGAGAACCTTCATCATCGACCACTACCCACAGGTACCGGTAAATCTTTTCGGAAACCCCGCTTCATCCGACCCGGATTTTTGTCCCGCGCCACTCACTCCTCGTTTTCGTCCTCGCCGGGGAGGGAGATGAGGTTCTCGCGGCCGAGGCGGAGTTTGTCCACTCGTCCCTCGTCCGCCATCGATGAGAGCAGTTGGGACACCTTGGCGTCGGACCAGCCGGTCTCTTTGACGATGTTCGCCTGCTTCATCCGTCCACCGCTCTCTTCGAGGAGGTACTCGACCCGCTCTTCGTCCGAGAGCAGGGAGAGGTCAACCTCGTCTTCCTCTGCTTCGGCAGCGTCTTCGACTGGTCGCTCGGACGGCACGTCGTCCGAAGTAGCTGGCGTCGATGTACTGACACCACCGTTTGTCGCTCCGCTGTCTGTTTCCGATGGTGGACCATGTGTCTCCGGGCCATCCTTTCGTCCGGAATCGGACCGCCAGCGCAGGATAACCGCTGCGACAACGATAAGCAGAGCGGCGAGAATGCCACCGCCCACAACGAGGTCCCACGGAATCTCCTGGATCTTTTCCGTCGATCGGTAGTAGGTAACGACTAGACGATCTCCACCTTCGAACGTCGATGGACCGTCGATGACTATGCCGTTTTTCTGTGGTTTCACTGGGATACTTGTGTTGTTCGTCCCGTACCCCGGTGGCGTTTCGATGACGAGCTGCTGATCACTTCCCAACAGCGAGAGCCACGTCCGTGACTCCTCGGACTCTACGCTCGGGAGAACGAACACATCGTCCAACGCGAGGCCGCCGTCCTCCGTTTTACGCAGGAAGTTCGTCCACCTAAATTCGACAGCTAGTGTTCCTGTCTCAGCCTCTCTATCGAGGCTGTACTCGTACGTTGCGTTCCGAATTCGCATTTCCCGACCGGTCGATTCGCTTGCTCGGTCCGCGATTCGACGGAACAGGTCGGCATCGACGCCAGCATCCGTAGTGCGGTTCTCGTACGCCTGCCCGAGGCGTTCGAAGGCCGCTGTCTCGTTCGGCGCGTCGAGGGTGTATCGGACTTCGACCCGCCATTTCGCGTCGCCGTTATCTTGGAGTGCGACTCGTATTTCGGTACGAGGCTGATCGCTGAGTGCGTCGTCTAACTGCGCCGGACTCACTGTGTCCGGTTCGGAGATATGAAACGCATCGCTATCGGTGGTCCCCGCGGACACAGCGGCGGGGATGACACCTGAGAACACGAGGAGGAGGGCCACAACCAACGCGGGTGTCCGCATTTGCTGAAACTTCTACGTGCAGTGCTGAAAATGCTTTCCATCGTACGCACACGTGCAACTACTCTGATTCCGAGCAAATAACGACGTTTTTTGTACTCCTCTACTCATTAACTGCTTATGAGAGCCCTCCCCGCGATGTTCGCCGTTGTCCTCGTGCTCTCTGCTGTCGCTGGGGCGGCGATCCCGGGGACTGCGTCACTTCCGGACGACGCAGTGTCGCCGGATGTCACGATTAATCCCGTCTCTGACGCCTATTCGGTCCAACAGTCTACCGAGCGTCCAAGTGGTGCTTCCGTAAATAACCAAACCGCGAGGAACGCGTCTATCCGTGTTCTCGGGATTCCGTCCGCCCAAGTTGACCGGAGTTCACTGGTGACGCGGACTGTCGAGTTGGGTCCGGCGCTTACGCTGGACGACAACGAGACGAAGATGCAGATCAAGACGCTCGCCGCTATTGACCGCATTAAGTCGACTGAATCCCCGGACCGCCGACAGCAGCTGATACTGCAGGAACTGACTACTATCGAACAAGCGGCTATCTCGCTCCGAGCGCGCCAAGAGACGACGCTCCAGGCGTACGGTGAGGGAAAAATTGACTCCCGTACGCTCCTCATCCGGTTAGCTATCATCGACATGCATGCGAGAGCGTTCGAAGACCGGAGTGACCGGATTCAAGAGATATCCAAATCGGTATCGGACTTCTCGGTGGACTCCCGTACCGCCTCGGTTGAACGCGAACTAGACACGTTCACCGGCCCGGTTCGCCAGCACGTGGGTGACGTACTGACGGGCAAAGCTGAATCTACGCGCTTTTTTGTCCAAACGGGACCGGAAAGCATCGTTCTCAGTACAATCCGACGAGATATCTACGTTCGTGAGGTGTACCGTGGCGATATCCGACGACGTGGCTCAGGAATTACGTCGGATATCGAAGCGTTGAATGCTACTGTCGCAGCGTACCCGAACATTAGCGCACTCCAGTACCGGCAGAACGGTACCAACATTGTCGGTACGGACGACAACAGTTTTCTTGTTCGCATCCGTCACGACCGAGGCCGACTGTTCGCGTTCGTCGATAGTGGCTCCCAGAGGGTATTCAAGGCGTTCCAATACCGTCCGCTCGACACGATGGAGCCTGAATCGACCCAGAGCGCGGTAAAAGACGGTCTCAAACTCACCGCTCATCAAACGTATTCCGGTGCCCCTGTCCGGTTCACGCTCAACGACACTGAGACAGGTGAGCCAGTCAACGCGTTGATAACGGTGGGTTTGCGTGGTGAACGGAGTACTGCTGTCGGTAAAACTGGCTCCGACGGGTCGTTGTGGACGATGGCTCCCGGCCAAGCGTATCAGGTGACCGCTATCAAGGGCAACTCGGTAGTTCTTCTCACGGTGGAACCCGGGAACCCACCGTTTGTAAACGGAAACCAGACGCAAACTGGAAACGCCTCTGCGGTTCCCGTGCCTGCCTAAACGGTCTACAGACAGGACTTCTGGGACCGTACCTTCTTGTCCGAAGACGGGACCACGGTTCATCGTGACCGACCGGGCACTCTCACCAGTCGTCGGAACGCTTGTCCTCGTGGGGCTTGTCCTCGTGGCGGCAACTGTCGTCGCGGCGGCAAGTGGGACCGTCGCGTCGGAGTTCTCGCCCCGCGACACTGCTTCGTTGCCGTCCGCGGCTGATCCGGTTGCGTTCTCCCTAACCGTGACGGGCAACCAGGTCGCGGTGACGCACGAGCGAGGGCCGCCAATACAGGTCGCTGATCTCCGGATCCATATCCTGGTTGCTGGCGACCCATTGGCCTTCCAGCCGCCAGTACCCTTCTTCTCCGCACGTGGCTTTCGGCCGGGACCGACGGGTCCATTCAACGTCGGGAGTGACGGCGTGTGGTCGGCAGGTGAAACCGGATCTGTCGTCATTGCCGGGACGAACGATCCGCAACCCGAACCCGGTGGGACTGTCACGGTCCAGATCTATCGGATCGGTTCGTCGCGGCCGCTGGCGACGTTGACAGCGTCTGCCGACCGCGATTAAGGAGTGTGTCTGCCGGACTAGGTGTCGGCTTCGATAGCCGCCTCGTCGTCGGCGTCGTCACGCTCGGGCGCCCGCGCGATAGTTGTGATCGCTTTCGGACTGCCGGGGTAGGCCTGCTGGATGTGATGTTCGATGTCTACGAAGCCCGCTTCCTCGAACATCCGCTGAGCCTCGTGTTCGTCGTAGAACAGCATGATTGCGTCGGCAACGCGTTGGAACAGGCCGCTCTCCGGATAGTCGGGACCGACGACGAGAACGCGACGACCGGGTTTGACGACGCGTCGGAACTCTTCGAGCGCGTCTACAGGGTTCGGCCAGTACTCGATAGAACCCGAAGACCAGATTACATCGAACGAGTTGTCGGCGAACGGAAGCCGTTCGGCGTCGCCCCGGTAGAAGCGAACCTCGTCGTTCTTGCCGAACTTTCCGAACGCTTTCTGCATCTGATGAATGCTCTGGTCGAGCGCGTGTACGTCGTCGGAGTAACGAAGGAGGCCCTCTGTGGCGAAGCCGGTCCCACAACCAACGTCGAGAACGCGGTCGTCGGGCTGGATTCCGAGGAGTTCCAGCGCGTCGTCGCGCATCTCCTCGTTCCAGATGTAAGGGTTGATCTGGTCGTACACCTTCGAGAGATACTTGTAGAACAGCCGCGCCCGTGACTTGTTCTCGAGGACTCCCATGGGTTCGGAGTTAGAACCCGTCGGTGATAACCGTGCGGATTCTCCTCGCCGCGGTTTATCGGGTCCGTTTCCTGTCGGGGGACAGTATCGATGTCGCGGGAGGTTTCCGCAAACACCTTATACGCAGGTAGTGCAACGTTTCGGTGATACGAGTATGCCGAGACCAGAGGTTCTCGAACGGATCAAAACGGCCGAGTCCGACGCCGACGACATCGTCGCCGATGCTGAAACCGACCGCGAGGAGCGAATCGCGGACGCGCGACGAAAGGCCGAAGAAATCCGTCAACAAGCCGAGGAGGAGGCTAAAGAATACGAGTCTGAGCGTCTCGCGGAGGCTCGCAAGGAGATCGAAGCGGAGCGAGAGACGATTCTGAACGAAGGCGAGGAGACCCGAAAGCGCCTCATCAGAGACGCCGAAGAAAACACGGAGGAAGCGGTCGAGTATGCAATCGACCAGTTCGAGGAGGCGGTGCATGCTCAGACCTGAACAGATGAGTAAGGTCTCGGTGACCGGGTCCAAGCGCGTGATGGACTCGGTCGTCGAGACGGTCCACGATCTGAATCTGCTTCACGTGACGGAGTACGACGATTCGTGGGAGGGTTTCTCCCCGGGCAGCCCCGTTGAAGGGGCCGAGAGCGCCTCGGACAAACTCGTCACCGTCCGCTCGCTTGAGAGCATCCTCGACGTTGACGAGGACGACGCGGGCCCGACCCGCATCGTCACCGACGACGCGCTGGAGGAGGAACTCGAAGAGATTCGGACGCAGGTCAACGAACTCGACGACGAACGGCAGGAACTTCGGCAGAACCTCCGAGACATCGAAGAGCGTATCGACACGATAGCGCCGTTCAAAGATCTCGGCATCGACCTTGATCTCCTGTCGGGGTACGACACGCTCCAAGTCGCCGTCGGATACGGCAAGCGCGATGCCGTCGAACGCGCCGTCGTCGATGCCGACCAACTCGGAGACTACGAGATACTCTCGGGCGACCGGACGATGGCCGTGTTCGCGCGGCCGACATCCGATGCGGACGATTCCGCACTCGCGGATACGCTCGTCGGCGCTGACTTCACGTCGCTCGAAGTTCCCGATGCTGACGGCTCACCGCAAGAGTACGTCCGCGAACTCGAACACGAGCAACAGCAGATTCGGTCCGACCTCGACTCTGTCGAGAGCGAACTTGAGAGTCTGAAGCTCGATGCAGCGGGCTTCCTCTTGGCGGCCGAGGAGAAACTCTCGATCGACGTGCAGAAGACCGAAGCGCCGCTCTCCTTTGCGACGACGGAGAACGCCTTCATTGCCGAGGGATGGATTCCTGCCTCGCGCTTTACCGAGTTCAAGAGCGCGCTCAAAGAGAACATCGGCGAGCGCATTCAGGTCGAAGAACTCGAACGCGCGACGTTCTCGAAGGACGGCACCGACCACGTGCGCGAGCAACCTGCTGGCGGAAGCGGTGGTTCGCCTGCGGCTGCCGACGGTGGCGAGGCGCGCGCGGACGGCGGTGCGGTCGTGATGCGCGACGACGAACCGCCGACGGTGCAGAACAACCCCGGTCCGATCAAACCGTTCGAGGTTCTCGTCCAGGCGGTCAGCCGACCGAGCTACTACGAGTTCGACCCGACGGTCATCCTGTTCCTGACGTTCCCGGCGTTCTTCGGGTTCATGATCGGTGACCTTGGCTACGGGCTTATTTACACCGCCATCGGCTACTTCCTCTACGCCAACTTCGACGACCGACCGGCGTTCAAGAGTATGGGCGGTATCACCATCGCAGCAGGCTTATTCACGGCGCTGTTCGGCATTCTCTACGGTGAGATATTCGGCCTGCACCTCATTGCAACGCACTTCTGGGAGGGTGTCGTCGGTCTCTCGCACGCCCCCATCCAGAAGGGTCTCTCGCCGGCTACGACCGATTGGGCACTCGGCTGGCTCGTCGTCAGCGTCCTGGTCGGTGTGTTCCACCTGAAC
Source organism: Halogeometricum borinquense DSM 11551 (assembly GCF_000172995.2). Classification (GTDB taxonomy): domain Archaea; phylum Halobacteriota; class Halobacteria; order Halobacteriales; family Haloferacaceae; genus Halogeometricum; species Halogeometricum borinquense. The sequence goes on along the minus strand of NC_014729.1, from coordinate 2,729,249 downwards.
ATCGCGTGGATATTCGACTTCTTCGAGAATCTCGAACTCCACGATGCGAAGCACGCAGTCTTCGAGAGTGCTTCGTGGATCCTGATGCTCAACGGCCTCTGGATCTGGGTATTGTCGGACGCTCTCAGAGGAACCACGCCCGACTTCGTCTACGAAACCTTCTCGGCCAGCGGTGTCCTCCCGCTCGGGTTCAATGGGTTCCCAGCGATGGAGCTATTCACCATTCCGTGGGTCAACGCGCCGTTCACGCTCCCGCTGTTGGTATTCGTCATTGGGCTCGTCTTGCTCGGTCTCGGTGAACCTGTCGAGGTAGTCGAGTTCCTGAACGTGCTGGTGAACGTCCTGTCGTACACGCGTATCGCGGCAGTGTTGCTGGCGAAGGCCGGGATGGCCTTCACGGTCAACCTGCTGTTCTTCGGTGTGTACGTCACTGACGACGGCGGATGGCACTTCGGTCTCGGCCACATGCCTCACCTCGAGGAAACCGTTCACGGTCACGAGGTCGTCAATATCATGTTCGGCGGTCTCTTCCACGGTAGTGCCGCGGCGATTCTCGGCGGACTCGTCATCCTCGTCGTCGGGCACATCCTCGTCCTCGCACTCGGTGTGACGAGCGCCGGTCTGCAGGCCGTGCGTCTCGAATACGTCGAGTTCTTCAACAAGTTCTACGAGGGTGGTGGCCGCGACTACGAACCGTTCGGCTACAACCGTCAGTTCACGACCGAGGACTGAGGCGGTCACCTCAACTCGGTTTCTTTTTATTCGTCCGATAGCAACAGCACTGGGACGGCATTTTTGCGATAATATTGGTGTGAGGAGTCCCCTTCTCGGTGTTTTATCGAATCGGTTTGGGAAGCTTTATGAGATGCCCCCGGCCACATAGGCTTGTTCGGAGACGCAATCCGGTACTAAGAGGACGTAAACACAACATGCTCGAAAACATCCTACTTCAGACCCAGACAGCTGGCCCGGCAATCACTCCAAAAGCAGCAGCCGCTCTCGCGGTCGGCCTCGCCGCCTTCGGCGCGGGGTACGCGGAACGCGGTATTGGTGCTGCCGCGATGGGAGCCATCGCCGAGGACGACAGTCTCTTCGTCAACGGTCTCATCCTGACCGTTCTTCCGGAGACCCTCGTCATCCTCGCGCTGGTCGTCGTGTTCATCTCCTAAAGCACCCTCTCCCTTTCAATCAATGAGTTTGGATAACGTCGTCGAAGACATCCGAGACGAAGCCCGCGCGCGTGCGGAGGAAATTCGAGAGGACGGAGAGCAACGCGCCGAAGAAATCATCGAGGAGGCCGAGACGGATGCAGAAGAGCTCCTCGAATCGCGCAAGACCGACGTCGAACGTCAGGTCGAACAGGAGCGCGAGCAAGCGCTCTCCAGCGCGAAACTGGAGGCAAAGCAGAAGCGCCTCGAAGCACGCCGTGACGTCCTCGAGGACGTTCGCGGACAAGTCGAGGAGGAGCTCGCCGCGCTCTCCGGTGACCGACGCGAAACGCTCACCCGTTCGCTGCTCGACGAAGCGGCCGACGAGTTCGACGACGACGCCGATGTCGTTGTCTACGGCCGCGAATCCGACCAATCGCTCATCGAGGACATCCTCGAAGAGCACGACGGCTACGAGTTCGGAGGCACGTACGAGTGTCTCGGTGGCGTCGTCGTCGAGAGTCAGCAGTCGCGCGTTCGGGTGAACAACACGTTCGACTCCGTCCTTGAGGGCGTCTGGGAGGACAACCTCAAGGAAGTGAGTTCCCGATTGTTCGACCAATGAGTGCTGCCGGCGGTTCCAATCCCGAGTACGTAAACGCTCGCGTCAGAGCGCGCCAGAGCGCGCTGTTTAGTGACGAGGAGTACCGCAAGCTGGTTCGGATGGGGCCGGCCGAAATCGCCCGCTTTATGGAGGAGTCGGAGTACGAAGAAGAGATCAACGCGCTCGGATCCCGATTCTCGGGTGTTGACCTCATCGAGTACTCGTTGAACAAGAATCTCGCAAAACAGTTCAACGATATCCTCAAGTGGGCGGACGGCCGTCTGTACGACCTCATCGCTCGCTATCTGCGCAAGTTCGACGCGTGGAACGTCAAGACCGTCATTCGCGGTATCTACTCGGACGCCGAACGCGAGGATGTTGATTCCGACCTCATCCGCGCGGGCGAGTTCGACGACGACTTCCTCGACCGGTTGCTCGACGCAACCACTATCGAGGAAGTTGTCGACCGCCTCAACGGTACGATGTTCGATGTCGACCTCGAAGCGGCGTTCGAGGATTACGAGGAAACGGACGTGCTTGTTCCCCTCGAAAACGCCATCGACCGTGCCTACTACGAGAGCCTGCTCGAAGGACTCGTCGTTGACGAGGCGACACAGCAGTACCGCGAGTACCTCGAAGCGGAGATCGACTTCCGGAACGCCCGGAACGCGCTCCGTCTTGCGCGCAGTGGCGCGGACATCGACCCCGCCGATTACTACATCGATGGGGGGTCGCTGTTCTCCGCGTCCGAACTGGTGACGCTGGCACAGAACACCGACGAACTCGTCTCAAAAATCCGCGATTCGAAGTACGGCAACGAGCTCTCGAACGCGCTTGACGCACTCGAAGCGGCTGACAGCCTCATCGGCTTCGAGCGCGCACTTGAGACCGCGTTGCTCGAATACGCGGAGGGACTTGGTTACGTGTATCCGCTGTCGGTGAGTCCGGTTATCTCGTACATCCTCGCCAAAGAGCGTGAGGTGGACAACATCCGGGCCATCGCTCGCGGCCGCGAAGCAGGCCTCTCTGAAGACGAGATCGAGGAGGAGTTGGTCATCCAATGAGTCAGGAAATCGCCGTTATCGGCAGTCCGGACTTCACGACCGGCTTCCGCCTTGCGGGGGTTCGGAAGTTCGAGAACGTGCCCGACGAATCGAAGGACGAACAGCTCGACGAGGCCGTCAACCGGACGCTGGAGGACGAGGATGTCGGCATCATCGTGATGCACGACGGTGACCTCGACCACCTCTCCCGGCAGGTCCGCCAGTCCGTCGAGACCAGCATCGAACCGACGCTGGTTACTCTCGGCGGCGGTGCGGGCGCAGGCGGCCTTCGAGACAAGATCAAACGAGCCATCGGTATCGACCTGATGGAGGAGGACGAAGACTAACATGAGTCAGACACAAAAGTCCGTCCGCGAGGACGGCATCATCGCAAGCGTGAGTGGTCCCGTCGTGACCGCCCGTGACCTCGACGCCCGTATGAACGACGTCGTCTACGTCGGCGACGAAGGGCTGATGGGTGAAGTCATCGAGATTGAGGGCGACATCACGACGATTCAGGTGTACGAGGAGACATCCGGCGTCGGTCCCGGCGAACCCGTCGAGAACACGGGCGACCCGCTGACCGTCGACCTCGGTCCGGGCCTACTTGACACCATCTACGACGGCGTTCAGCGTCCGCTGGACGTCCTCGAAGACAAGATGGGTAGCCCGTACCTCGACCGTGGTGTTGACGCGCCCGGTATCGAACTCGACAAAGAGTGGGACTTCGATCCCGAAGTCGCGGAAGGCGACGTCGTCGAACCCGGCGACGTTGTCGGTATCGTCGAGGAGACGATCACCATCGACCACAAGGTCATGGTGCCGCCGGACTCCGAGGGCGGCGAAGTCACCGAGGTCAAATCCGGTGAGTTCACCGTCGAAGAAACCGTCGTGACACTCGACAACGGCGAGGAAATCGCAATGCGGCAGGAGTGGCCGGTCCGTGAGGCCCGTCCCTCCGAGACGAAGAAGACGCCCCGGACGCCGCTTGTATCCGGTCAGCGCATCCTCGACGGCCTGTTCCCCATCGCAAAGGGTGGGACGGCAGCCATTCCCGGCCCGTTCGGCTCGGGGAAGACCGTCACGCAGCACCAGCTTGCCAAGTACGCTGACGCGGACATCATCATCTACGTTGGCTGTGGCGAGCGCGGTAACGAGATGACGGAAGTTATTGACGACTTCCCGGAACTCGAAGACCCCTCGACGGGGAACCCGCTCATGGCCCGGACGTCGCTCATTGCAAACACGTCCAACATGCCCGTGGCGGCCCGTGAATCCTGCGTGTACACGGGTATCACCATCGCGGAGTTCTACCGCGACATGGGGTACGACGTGGCGCTCATGGCAGACTCCACCTCGCGGTGGGCAGAGGCCATGCGCGAAATCTCCTCGCGTCTCGAAGAGATGCCCGGCGAAGAGGGGTACCCCGCGTACCTCGCCGCGCGTCTCTCCGAATTCTACGAGCGTGCTGGCTACTTCGAGAACATCAACGGCACGGAAGGATCTGTCTCCGCTATCGGGGCCGTTTCCCCGCCGGGTGGCGACTTCTCCGAGCCGGTGACGCAGAACACGCTCCGTATCGTCAAGACGTTCTGGGCGCTGGACGCCGACCTCGCGGAACGTCGGCACTTCCCGTCCATTAACTGGAACGAGTCCTACTCGCTGTACAAGGACCAGCTTGACCCGTGGTTCGTCGAGAACGTCGAGGACGACTGGCCCGAGGAGCGACAGTGGGTTGTTGACGTGCTCGACGAAGAGGCCGAACTGCAAGAGATCGTTCAGCTCGTCGGGAAGGACGCCCTCCCCGAGGACCAGCAGCTGACGCTCGACGTGGCGAAGTACCTCCGCGAGGCGTACCTGCAGCAGAACGCGTTCCACCCGACGGACACCTACTGTCCGCCGGAAAAGACGTACCTCATCCTCACGACCATCCACACCTACAACGACGAGGCGTTCAAGGCGCTCGAAGCCGGTGTGCCGGTCGAAGAGATCACCAACGTCGATGCGCTTCCGCGCATCAACCGTATCGGTGTTCAGGAGGACTACGAGGAGTACGTCGCGGAGCTCAAAGAGGAAATCACCGAACAGCTTCGGGAGCTGTACTAAGATGAAAGAGTACCAGACAATCTCCGAGATCAGCGGCCCGCTGGTGTTCGCCGAAGTCGACGAGCCGATCGGTTACGACGAAATCGTCGAGATCGAGACGCCGCAGGGCGAGACCAAGCGTGGTCAGGTTCTCGAATCATCCGATGGCGTCGTCGCCATTCAGGTGTTCGAGGGAACCACCGGTATCGACAAGAACGCGTCCGTCCGTTTCCTGGGCGAGACGATGAAGATGCCCGTCACCGAGGACCTCCTCGGGCGGGTCCTCGACGGTTCCGGCCAGCCTATCGACGGTGGCCCGGAAATCGTCCCTGACGACCGACACGACATCGTCGGCGCGGCGATCAACCCGTACTCCCGCGAGTATCCTGAGGAGTTCATCCAGACCGGCGTCGCCGCCGTTGACGGCATGAACACGCTCGTTCGCGGACAGAAGCTCCCCATCTTCTCGGCATCGGGGCTTCCGCACAACGACCTCGCACTCCAGATTGCCCGTCAGGCAACGGTGCCTGAGGAAGCGGCAGAAGAGGGCGAAGAAGGGTCCGAGTTCGCAGTGGTGTTCGGCGCGATGGGCATCACGGCAGAAGAGGCCAACGAGTTCATGGACGACTTCGAGCGCACCGGCGCGCTGGAGCGCTCTGTGGTCTTCATGAACCTCGCGGACGACCCCGCTGTCGAGCGGACGGTCACGCCGCGGATGGCACTCACCACCGCCGAGTACCTCGCGTTCGAGAAGGACTACCACGTGCTGGTCATCCTGACGGACATGACCAACTACTGTGAGGCACTGCGCGAAATCGGTGCCGCACGTGAAGAGGTTCCGGGTCGTCGTGGATACCCGGGGTACATGTACACTGACCTTGCGCAGCTCTACGAGCGCGCAGGTCGTATCGAGGGCCGTGAGGGGTCTGTCACACAGATTCCCATTCTCACGATGCCCGGCGACGACGACACGCACCCCATCCCGGACCTGACCGGGTACATCACTGAGGGGCAGATCTACGTTGACCGTGACCTTCACAGCCAGGGCGTCCAGCCTCCGGTCAACGTGCTTCCAAGCCTCTCGCGGCTTATGGACGACGGTATCGGCGAGGGCCTCACCCGTGAGGACCACGCCGACGTGTCCGACCAGATGTACGCCGCGTACGCCGAGGGTGAGGACCTGCGCGACCTCGTCAACATTGTTGGCCGCGAGGCGCTGTCCGAACGCGACAACAAGTACCTCGACTTCGCCGACCGCTTCGAGGACGAGTTCGTCGATCAGGGCTTCGACACGGATCGATCTATCGACGAGACGCTCGAAATCGGCTGGGACCTCCTGTCGATGCTTCCGGAGGAGGAACTCAACCGTATCGACGAGGACCTCATCGACGAGCACTACCGCGAAGGCGAGACGGCCGAAGAAGTCACGGCCGACTGAAGCGGCTCCACACCGCGCGACTTTCTCCGTTATTCGACCTCGAGAAGCGCTTGCTGTACCATCCTGTATTCGACTCATCGTTCTGTGCGTCGCCCGAGTGAACCGCTTCGGGGTCAAGTCAAGGGAAATCTTCGATTTCCTGTATCCAGCAAATCGCAGAGCGATTTGCGAAACCCCGAGGCACCCGGCCTGCTCCGCCTGTAGATCCGCATCTCCGTCCGACGACTCGGCTCATCGTCGCCTCTCTCGCCGGAGTGACTGAAAAGGATTAACCTCCTCCATCTACAACCGTCCCGCAAGATGGCCGAAGACGTCAAACCGACTCGGAAGAACCTGATGGCGATAGAGGACCGCATCGAACTCTCCGAGCGAGGACACGACACGCTGGAACAGAAGCGTGACGGCCTCATCATGGAGTTCATGGATATCCTCGACCAAGCGCAGGACGTCCGTTCCGAACTCAACGAGAACTACGAGACCGCGCAGTCGAAGATCAACATGGCCCGCGCGATGGAAGGTGACGTGGCGGTTCGCGGTGCCGCTGCGGCCCTGAAGGAACACCCCGAGATCACGACGCAGTCGAAGAATATCATGGGCGTCGTTGTCCCGCAAATCGAGTCTTCGCGCGTGAAGAAGTCGCTGGACCAGCGTGGGTACGGACTTCTCGGATCTTCCGCGCGCATTGACGAGGCGGCCGACGCCTACGAGGAACTCCTCGAATCTATCATTCTCGCTGCCGAGGTGGAGACGGCGATGAAGAAGATGCTCGAAGAGATCGAGACGACGAAGCGCCGTGTCAACGCGCTCGAATTCAAGCTTCTTCCCGACCTGTACGAGAACAAAGAGTACATCGAGCAGAAACTCGAAGAGCAGGAACGCGAGGAGATTTTCCGCCTGAAGAAGATCAAGGCGAAGAAGGAAGAAGAAGCGAAGGCCGAAGCCGAGGAAGAGGCCGCCGAGGCGTCCGCCGCCGAGACGGTTCCGGCCGACGACTGAATCGGGGACTTCCCGGCCGGTCGCCCGCTATCGGGTATCCGCCAGTCGGCCGCCCGCGAATCGTCTCCGCGCCGACGAGAACGTCTTCGGTCGCTGTTCGCGTCGTCGTCTGACTGTCGCTGTTTTCCTCCCGATGGACATTTGACTGCCGCTGTCTTCCGTTTCGAACGTGAACTGCACGTATTGCGACGACGAACTCGTCGTCTTTGCCGTTCCGGACGATCTCCGCGAGTTCGCGCCTGACGAGGAGACAGCGTCGCTGTGTACGACGTGTCTTCGGCTGGACGTGCCGGCCGCGGACGCTGAGATCGACGAAGAGACTGACTTTACGGCCGTCAGCGACGCCTTCCCGTCGGGACGTGGTGGTATCGTGTTCGCCTTGTTCGTGGGAAAACTTGACTCACTGGCGCTGAACCGGTCTGCTATCGAGGAACTCGCAGTCGAGGCCGAACGCGCCGGTGCCGACCCGTTCTTGGCGCTCGATAGACTCGGTGACGACCCGACTGTTGACCCACACTTTGACTTCGAGCGTCGGCGGCGACAGATCGAATCGTTTCTGTCCTGAGACGGACGCGTGTCTCCGTTTGGTTGGTGCGCTCTCGTCGTCAGCGTCGTCTCAGTCGTCGTTGTCGCCGTCAAATTCCATTGGGTCACTCCAGCGGTCGTCCGGAGACACCGGTTCGACGGCGTGCGCTACCTCCGCTTCGTCGTAGTCGATGTCCGAGAGCGCCATGTTGAGCCGTTGCCACCGAGCGCTCTGTTCGTCTTCACCCTCCGGCCCGACGCGCGCACCGAACAGTTTGAAAAAGCGGTCGCCGCGGTCCAGTCGGGACCCGTCGGCGGTGTGTTTGTCGAAGGCAACGTCGAACTCTCCACCTACTTCCAAGTCTCCGACGGGGAAGTCAACGGCCGGGTCATCGTCGCTCTCGCGTGCTTCGGCACGGGCGGCGGCCGCGTTTCTGAAGAACTCGTCGGCGTTAGACGCTTCTCGTGATGATTCCGCGCGGGCGCACGCGAGCGCGGCATGGATGGCGCAGACTCGGCCCTTCCACGAATCCGGCTCCCACCGGTCGGTCGCTAACGTCTCGTATCGCTCTACGAGCAACGCCACGTTCTGTCCGGCGCGCAGATCCTCGACCACGTAGAGGTTCAGGCGGTCCCAGAGGTTCCACGCGTATCCCGAGCGTGCGAGTTCCCACGCGGCCCACGCGGCGACTTCCTCGTCGGAGCGTCGGACGGCCTTCTGGAGCAAACTGGACACGTCGTAGCGGTTGTACCCGCCGTCGGTCTCGCCGTCAGCTTTCGGCTCTCCCCAGTCGGTCGTCCCCTCGCGGGCCTCCGGCGGCGTCTCTGTGTCGAGACTGCCGTCGGACCCGAAGGTGGCTTGGCGGTCTTCGCCCATGGCCGCCGTGATGCGGGCGTCCGCAAAGTGTGGTCCGGTCTGGGACGGTCGCCCCCATGACGTTGGTATGACTCACCACGAGTGGATAAAATGACAATTAATATACTGGTGGTCTTCGACTGATCTCCATGCTCGACAGTCCCGCGGGAGATTCGTTTCGTTACGCTCTCAATCCGGAATTACTCAAACTCTACGCCGCCATCGTCGTCGGACTCTCTGGTTTGAGTTTGTCACAATACGACCTCTTCGACGCGCTTGTCGAACCTCTCGGATTTCTCCTCTCTGCTCCGTTCTTTCTGTTCGGACTCGTGTTCTCCGCCGGCGGCGTCGTTGGTGTCCTCCACCGCGTGCTGTCCGATACGAGGAAAACTCCCGAGTAAGGACGCAGGTACGGATGTCTGGACGGACGACGCAGAGCGCAGCAAACAGAATGTATCAGTACAGCGCCGGTCGTGAAACGAGGAGTTAGATTTAGACGCCGGTAGAGTATCGCAGAATACCCGCAACGCCGCCGAACGCGTCGTACAACTGCTCACCTTTCTCGAAGTCCGTCGAGATGAACTTCGTCTCGGTACCGCGCTGTTCGGCGATTTCCATGAGGTGTTCGATCACGTCCTCTCGGTCGGTCTTCTCGGCTTCCTCACCGCACTCGGTGCAGTCGTGGCCGGGGTCACCGTGGCGGCGGTCCACAACTTCGTACTCCTCGTGTCCGTTGGGGCACTCGTAGACGACCACGTCCGAACGAAGGTCCTCCGAGAGGAGTAACCGATCCACAGAGCCCATGATGAGGTTCTTCCGCGTGGGACCGAACCCGTAGGTGGCTTGCTCTCCCGTGTGGAGTTTCTCGAAGAACTCCTCCATCTGGGATTTGTCCTTCATCACCTCTTGGTCGGCCAGGACCTCCTGTGCCGCGTCTACGAGGTCGTACAGCCCGGACTCGTCGGTGTAGGAGACGTCGAACTTGCCGACGACGAGGTCGCCGAGTTCGTGGTGGAGATAGTCGCCGTCGAGGAACTCGTCTTTCGTCGGCGAGGGGCCGCCAACGAGGATCCCGCCCATCTCGTGCCGCTCGGGGACGAACAGGTCGTTGGCCATCCCGGCGACCTCCTGATAGAAGTTGTCGATAGCTTCGAGACGGAGTCGAGCGAAACGCTGGGCGGACTGGCCACCTTTGCGCTGTTTCCCGGGGACAAGCGACGACGCTGACTTGACCGGTTCGACGCGCTTGCCGCGCAACCAACCGACGTTCGCCTCGCGGCGGTCGAGGACGATGAGGCCGAACAGGCCCTTGTCGCTCAGCATGTCCTCTAACGGTTGCGTCAGGAAGTTCGAGTCACAGTGGTAGCGGAACGACTGGATCGGTTCGGGCGGGCTATCCAACACCCGCGTGACCATATCGGTCTGGCCGCCGCCGGAGTTGACCGCGCCGGAGAAGATGACGATTCCGTTGTCCGGGGGGAACGTGTCGTAGTAGCGGAGACGGTCCTTGATTGAGGTGAGAGCGTCCTGCACGTTCGTCCGCGTCTGCTTGGACTTGATGTTGGACGCCTCCGAGTGCTCCTGCGTGACGTGCGCCACCACGTCGGAAATCTGTTTATCGTCTGGAATGTAGATGGTGACGAGTTGCGTTCCGGACCCTTCGTAGTCGTCGAGTTCCTCGATGACCTTTCGGAACTCGTACTTCCGACGGTCCTCGTTCGCATCGCCGGCGTCAGTACTCATTACCATCACTAGTCTCTCGGGAAGCTAAGTAACCTTTGACTGGTGTCTTCGCACGCGCCCGCGGGGAGACACCGCACACTCCTCGGAATACCTTTATATGTTCGACGTGGGAGAGTCCGAACGACTAGACATGGGACGGGTGTACGCAGTCGTCAGCGCAAAAGGCGGCGTGGGGAAAACCACGACGACAACCAACCTCGCGGCGGCGCTGGCCGCTTCGGGTGCGGATGTCGCTGTGGTCGATGGTGACCTCGGGATGGCGAACCTTGCGGGGTCGCTGGGCGTCGATTCGTCGGGGGCGACGCTCCACGACGTACTCGCGGGCGAGGCCGAGCTTGAAGCGGCCACCCGGGGGGGACCGCACGGAATGACCGTTGTTCCGGGGTCGGCTGATTTAGATGCCTTTGCTCGTGCGGACCCAGAGGGTCTCCACGATGTTCTTTCGGCACTCCGCGAAAATCACGACTACGTGCTGCTCGACACGGGTGCTGGCCTCAGTAATGACACCGTCGTCCCCCTGACGTACGTAGACGAAATACTCCTCGTCTCTACGACCGGCCGCGATGCGCTCGGCGATACAGAGAAGACACGACAGGTCGCGGCGCGTCTTGACGTTCCCGTCGCGGGCGCGGTCATCACTCGCGTTGACCCCGATAACCCACAGCAGTCAGCCGTCGAATCGACGCTTGACGCAACTGTTCTCTCATCTATTCCGCGGGCGGATGTCGTCCGAAACGCAGGCGACGCGGGCGAACCGCTGACGACGTACGCGCCGGGGAGTTCCGCAGCAGCGGCGTACCGCGCGCTTGCGGCCGATTTGACCGGCGAGTCGCTTCCGAACGCCGACTCCTCCCCGATGCCCGAAACGGCCGCATCCGCGACGGACGGGGCAGTTGACGCCGCCTCGACATCTGACTCGGTTGCGACAGCGGGAAACGGGGCCGTTGAATCCGACCCGACCTCTGAAGCGGCCGCGGCCGAGACCGACGAAACGACGGCCACGGACGGACCGTCCGACGACAGTCAGGACGAAGAGGAAATCATTGTCGCCGGTGATCACGAGGCGGACGGCGAACCGGGCGATGTTAGGACAGCGTCCGACGACGAGGCGTCCGATGAACCGGCCGCGGACCCGCTCGGCGACGCTCGGGGCGTCGATGCGAACGAAGTCGCTGACGTTGACACCGCAGACGAACCGCTCATTGACCGCGACGGTGACACCGTTGCGGCTGACTCCACGACCGAACCCACTACGGACCCCGTAGATGTCGAAGCTGCGGACGCCGAATCTACGGACGACGAACCACTGATCGAGACAGCCGATTCGGCCGATGACTCGGACGCAGACGGCGACTCCGACGACTCGGACGAGCAAGCAGACACCGATGAGGAGGCGGCCACTGCTGAGGAAGCGGACACCGATGAGGGAACGGACGCCGACGAAACAGACGAAGAGGAAGGCGTCTACACTACCTCGCTAGCCGATGGGATGGACGATGACGAAGAGCAGGACGAAAAGAAGGGGCTGTTCGGTCGCTTCCTCGGCTGAAACGTTTCACGAACCCATCACGAAACAAGAAGTTCTTTTACTCGTCTGTGAGGAGTCATTGGTATGGCAGATTCAGGTTCGAACGTTCCCTTCTGGTGGATACTCTTGTTCGTCGTCTTAGCACTCGGTGCAGGTGCAGGAACCGTTTTAGCTCTCGGTGGCTCTCTGATCGCTTCCGGTGCGGGTGCCCTGCTGCCCCTCCTCTGATACGGCTAGCGTACTTGTTTCTCGGTAGTCGCGCTCGGTCCGAAAACAACTGATGAGCGGCCTGACCGTCCTCGGCCGCACCGGTGAGGCGTCCGGCCGTTCTACATCGACTCGGGCGCTTCGATGCCGAGCATGTAGAGTGCGTTCGCAACCGTGTGCTGGGCGGCCTCGACGAGACCGAGACGAGCGGCGGCGATGTCATCGTCGTCCGCGTTGAGAACCGAACACTCGCGGTAGAACGTGTTGAACGTCTCTGCGAACTCTCGGACGTACGTGGCAACCACGTGCGGCTCTAGGTCGTCTGCGGCCTGTTCGACCACGGCCGGGAATCGAGCGATGACGCGAAGCAACTCTTGTTCGGCTTCCGTGTCGAGAAGCGACATCTCCGTGGCGGCTTCGATGCCCGCTGCGGACGCTTCGTTCAGAATCCCGCAGCATCGCGCGTGGACGTACTGGACGTACGGCGCGGATTGGGCCTCGAAGTCCAGCGCACGTTCCCACTCGAACGTGATTCCCTTCGTCGGCTGTTTTGAGACGATGTCGTAGCGGACGGCACCGATGCCAACCTGCCGGGCGATCCGTTCGATGTCTTCTTCATCGAGGTCGTCGTCGCGGATGCGCGAGTCGAGGCGCTCTTCGACCTCCTCGCGGGCGCGTTTCACTGACTCGTCAAGCAGGTCGTCGAGGTCCACACCCGTCCCTTTCCGGGTCGACATCCCGCCCTCGGGGAGGTTGACCCACGAGTAGAACGTCTGACGGAGTTGGTCGGTGTCGTTGCCGAGGATTTCGAGCGCGGCGTCTAACTGCTCGGCTTGGAGTTTGTGGTCCTCGCCGAGAACGGTGACGGCCTCGTCGTAGTTGTTGAACTTCCACTCGTGGTGAGCCAGATCACGCGTCGTGTACAGCGTCGTTCCGTCCGAACGGAGGAAGACGAGATTCTTCTCGAAGCCGAACTCCGAGAGGTCGAGTTGCCACGCGTCCTCCTCGTACACCGCGTACTCGGAGTCTTTGAGGCGCTCGACCACGTCGTCGGCGTCGCCGTTGCGGATAAACTTCGTCTCTTTGATGAACTCGTCGAAGAACGCCGGGAGGCGTTCCAGCGACTCGCGCATTCCACCGAGGACTTGGTCTACGACGACGGCGACGCGTTCGTACGTCTCCTCGTCGCCCGCCTCGAGTCCCTGCATGATCTCCGCGATTTCGGCTTCGGCGGCCTCGACTTCGTCCTCGTCGGCGTCTTCGAGGTAGGCGTTGCCCTTGCGGTAGTAGCGGACGAGGTCGTAGTCCGAACGGTCGCGCTCGGGTTCGGGCAGTTCGGATTCGTCGAACGTCTCGTACGCCCACGTGAACACTGCGACCTGCCGCCCGGCGTCGTTGACGTAGTAATGGCGGTCAACGTCGTTGCCTGCGAATTCGAGGACGCGGGCGATAGCGTCACCGAGGATGGGATTGCGTGCGCGGCCGACGTGAACCGGTCCCGTCGGGTTCGCGGAGGTGTGTTCGATCACTACGTCTTTGCCCGTCTCCGGCAAGTGACCGTACTCTTCATCCCGCCCCGCTTCGAGCGTCTCCGCGTAGTAAGCGTCCGAGACGAAGAAGTTCACGTAGGGGCCTTGCGGTTCGGCGCGTTCGAGGTACGTGTACGGCGTCGCGTCTATCGCATCTGCGATATCGGCAGCGACTTTCGGCGGCGGCGCGCCCACCTCACTCGCCATCCGGAAGGCGACGCTGGAGGCGAGTGTCGCTGGCACGTCCTCCGGCGGCTCTTCGACGCCGAGGTCGTCGGTCGGAAGGTCGAGCGAGGAGAGTGCGGCTTCGACCGCGTCCTCGACCTCCGAACGGAGTTCTCTGAACATACCTGTGATTCAGGAGGTGCGGCTAAAGGCCTTTCCGAACGTCGTCATCCCCGTCCGTGCCATCGGTTCCGGGATCGACGCACTTACCTCGTGAGCGCCCAAACGAAAAACTAACACACAGTTGGCATCTCGTTTCTCGCTCTCCCACACCATCTCACTTCTGAGATGCATCTCATATTCGGTATTCTTATCCGTCCCTATTTCCAACTACAGATGATGTCTGAATCGGCTCTGACTGCCGTCGGGTACGACGAACTGGCCGCGCTGAAGTTCGTCGCTCTCGAAGGCGGTCGAACCGGCCCCGTGAAAGTCTCGTGTTCCGGTCTCGCCGACCGTCTCGACGCTTCGGCGCAGACTGCCTCTCGCCGCCTCCAACGACTGGATGAGGCAGGCTACGTTGACCGCGACGTCGTGTCGGACGGCCAGTGGGTCGCTATTACTGAAGACGGCGAAGTCGCGCTCCACCACGAGTACGCCGACTACCGACTAATCTTCGAGGAAGAGGACGCCGACAGTGTCGAACTCACCGGGACCGTCACGAGTGGGATGGGCGAGGGTCGCCACTACATCTCGCTCCCGGGCTACATGGAGCAGTTCGAAGACCGACTCGGCTACGAACCGTTTGCCGGGACGCTCAACGTCGAACTCGACGAGGAAAGCGTCCGGACGCGCGCCGCGATGGCGTCGCTCGATGCCGTTCCGATTGACGGCTGGGAAGATGAAGACCGGACGTTCGGCCCGGCGACGTGCTATGCTGCAACGGTTCGTCACGACGGCGAAGCGTTCGATACCTCGCACATCATCGTCCCCGAACGAACTCATCACGACGAATCGAAGGCAGAGATAATCGCACCTGAGAAACTGCGGGACGAACTGGACCTCGATGACGGCGACGAAGTGACTATCGTTGTGGAGGCGGTGTAGATGGTGCAGCGAACCGACGACGCCCTTTCGAGTGCCCTCTCCGCGCTCAGCGCGGGAGAACCGATTCTCGTCCACGACTTCGACGACCGGGAAGGTGAGACGGACGTTGTTTACCCCGCAGGTGCCGTCGAACCGGCCGATGTGGCGCGACTCCGTAACGACGCCGGTGGCCTCGTCTGTGTCGCCCTCTCGCATGAGGTAAGCGAGGAACTCGGATTACCGTTCTTAGACGGTGTTATCGACCACCCCACGGCCGCCGACCACGAGTTGGCGTACGACGACCGCTCCTCGTTCTCGCTTCCGGTCAACCACCGGGACACGTTCACCGGAATCACCGACGAGGACCGCGCGCTCACCATCACTGAACTGAGTGCGGCGGCCGAACGCGTCCCCGACGGTGACTACGGAGCGGACGACTTCGCAGCCGAGTTCCGGTCGCCCGGCCACGTCAACCTCCTTCGCGGCGCGCCGAACTTGCTTTCGGACCGGCAGGGCCACACTGAACTCGGCCTCGCTCTCGCCGCCGAAGCGGATCTTCCTGCGGCCGTCGTCGTCTGCGAGATGCTTGACGACGAGTCCGGAACAGCGCTCTCACCCGCCGCCGCCCTCGACTACGCGAATCGGCACGACCTCGTGTACGTCGAAGGTATGGACGTGGTCGAACGACTCGCCTGATTGGTCACTTCCAGTCACTTATCGCCAACTGCGCTCGGGTTCCCATCCGAGCATCCGCTTTGCCTTCTCGGTCGAAATCAGTGCTTCGTACCCTTCGAATTCCCGTTTGCACTCGACATCGGGGTACACTGCTTCGACTAACTCCTCTGTGGGAACGTCTGCGCTCGTGTCCGGCGCGGAAGCGAAGAACCGCTCGTGACCTTCGAAATCCGCCTCGACTGCCAGACGGACGAGTTCGGCAGCATCCTCCTGTGAGAGATAGGCGAACACCGTATTGCGCGCCGTCTCGAAGTGCCCCGACTCGCGGACGCCATCAGGCGTTCGGTCGGCGTGGTCGAACGTTTCGCGCATCTGTTCGTCGGTCGGCATCCACGGGAATCGAATCGAGGCGATGGTCCGCGGCCCGTTCTGTCTGTGGGCAAACCCGTCGGCGGTGACCTCTAAGACGTGCTTGCCCATCCCGTAGGAGTTCGACGGTGATACCGGGTGTGACTCGTCCAACGGGAGGTACGAGAGCCGAATCGGTTCGGGTTCGAAACTCGCCCCGACCGCCGAGAGGCTAGAGGCGAGAACGACGGTGTCCACGTCGAGAGCTTCGGCGGCCTGCAGAACGTTGTACGTGCTCATCGCGTTGCTCTCGAAGACGACGTGGCCGGGGTCGTGGTCCGGTGTCGAGAGCATTCCGAGGTGGACGATAGCGTCGGCGTCGGCGGTGGCGAACGCGCCGTACGCCTCGCCCGCGTCGGTCATGTCGGCACGCAGGTCGGCGTCCGCTTCCGTCTCCCCGCCGGACCGCGAGATGTTGACGACGCGGTAGCCCGCCGACTGGAGCGCCGCAACCACGGTTGGGCCAATTTTCCCGGTTCCGCCTGTCACAGCGACCGTCGAAGTCATCCCGGTGGTACTGGGCGTCTCTTCGGTGTCGAGATGGGACTGTGGCATTCGTGTGTCTCAGACGCGTACTGGCGGAAAAAAGCCAGCGGGGCGGCGCTCAGTTCGCCGACCGGGGGTCTGAGACACTGGCGTTCGCCGAGTCGAACCCCGACCGGCGCACCGGCAAATCACGGTGTACGGTGACGGTGAACAGTACATTCTTTTATAGTACGTGGCGAAAAATGACGCTATATGGGATTTGACGAGATGGACGTCGACACCATCTGGATGGACGGCGAGTTCGTGGACTGGGACGACGCGCAGGTTCACGTCCTTACGCACGGACTCCACTACGGTACCGGCGTCTTCGAGGGCGTTCGCTGTTACGACACCGAGAAAGGGCCAGCAATCTTCCGCTGGGAAGAACACCTCGAACGCCTCTATGACTCCACGAAGCCGTACGACATGGAGATTTCCTTCGAACCGGAGGAACTCACCGAGGCGACGCTCGAACTTCTGCGACGACAGGACCTGAACGAGGCGTACATTCGCCCGATTGCCTTCTACGGCTACGAATCGCTCGGCGTCTCGCCCGGTGACTGCCCGACGAACGTCACCATCGCGGCGTGGCCGTGGGGCGCGTACCTCGGCGAGGACGCCCTGGAGAACGGCATCGAGGTGATGGTTTCCTCGTGGCGCAAACACGCTTCCAGCCAAGTTCCGACCAACGCGAAGACGACCGGTCTGTACGTGAACTCCCTGCTTGCGGGTGAGGAAGCACGTCGCAACGGCTACCGCGAAGCGATTGTCCTCAACAAAGAGGGCAACGTCGCCGAAGGCCCCGGCGAGAACATCTTCCTCGTCCGCGACGGCGAACTCTACACGCCCGGCCTGTCAGAGAGCATCCTCGACGGCATCACCCGAAACACGCTCATCACGCTGGCCGAAGAACGCGGCTACGAGGTCCACGAGAACACTTCCATCAGCCGCGGCGAACTCAACACGGCCGACGAACTGTTCTTCACCGGCAGCGCCGCAGAGGTCACGCCTATCCGGCAGGTTGACAACGTCGAAATCGGGAACGGCTCTCGCGGCCCAGTCACCGAGGAACTCCAGCAGGCGTTCTTCGACCTCGTGGAGCGTCGGACCGACGACCACGACGAGTGGTTCACTTACCTCTAAACTGACTCGTTCGCGGTCACAACGCTTCGTTTCCAATTCTGCTTACGTTTCTTCGTCTACGACTGCAGTCGCTTCTATCTCGACGCTTTGTAACGCTTGCTTGGTCTGCTCGTAGGCGTCGCCTTCGCCGACGATTTCCCCATCGTCGTTCGTTTCCGTCGTCCCCGAGACGTGGACGTGCGGGCCGACGCGGACTGCCCGCGAGTAGCCGGCGCGCGGTTCCCGTTCGGTTCCAGACGAGACGTGTCTCCGTTCCATGTGGCGACTCGCGTCGGAGGGTGACAAAAAGGGTGTCGCGGGACGGCCGCCCGTCGCTATTCTTCTTCGACGTCGATGTCTATCGCTGAGACCGACTCGTCTTCGGCGAACCCAGCCGAGAGAATACGCGTCAGCGCCTCCTCGACGCGTTCGTCCGTCTCGGTCAGGTCCTCGGGTTCGACCTCCATCACGAACCCGGTGGTGATGTTCGGTGCGGTCGGCATGAAAATGACCTCGCGGCCGTCTTGCGTCGTCTTACCCGTCTTGAATCCCGTCATTCGGATTCCCGGCCACACCTCCAATCTGACCGGTTTCTGCAGGTCCTCGGTCCCAGTCAACGCCGTCTCCACCGCGAGTTTCGACGCGTTGTACAGCACGCGCACGAGAGGAAGCCGGTTCATCGCCGCGTCGATGCCGGACTCGAACAACCGCCCTGCCGTCGTCCGCATCAGGTACCCCACCGAGAGGACGAGCATCATGAAGACGATGATGGCAACGAAGAATCCGAACGGTTGGTGCAGGCCCTTGATGATGGGGAGTTCGATGATACTGTTATAAAGGATACTGAGGACGTACAGAATGACCAGAATAGGGACGAGTACAACCAGTCCACTTGCAAAGTCGCGTCTCCACGAAGACATCTATCGGTGGGTAGGTGAATCCGGAGGGTTAAGAGGGCTTCTGTCCGGTACCCGTTCGCATTCAGATGCCGACGATGGCTCGGAGCGCGAACAGCGCGTTTTCCTTGCGCTCTCGGGCGCGACGGTAGAAGTAAGAGAACCACTTGTCACCGTACGGCGCGTACTGCCACACTTCCGTTCCTTCGGCGGACAGTTCGCGCTGTGTGTCATCGCGGACGCCCATCAACATCTGCACTTCGTAGTCTCGGTCGTACTCGTTGGCAAGTTCTTCGGCAGCCGAAATCATCTTGGGGTCGTGGCTGCCGACAGCGACGCGGCCGACGTACTCCTCGAAGAGGAACTCCAGATACTCCTCGTACTTCTCGTTCACCTTCGATTTCTGCTTGTAGGAGATTTCGGGATCCTCGTCGTATGCGCCCTTCACGAGTCGAATCTTCCCCGGTACGTCAGCGAGGCGCTCTAAGTCGTCGCCCGTGCGCTTCAGGTTCGCCTGCACACACTGGCCGACGCCGCCATCGTATTCGCGGGCCGCCTCCTCGAACACGTCGAGGGTCACGTCTGTGGTATCGGCATCTTCCATGTCGCACCAGACGAACACGTCGTGTTCTGCGCCCTTCTCGGCGATTCGGAGATAGTTCTCGCGGAACACCTCGTCACCGACGTCGATACCGATTTGCGACGGCTTGACCGAGACGCAGGCGTCGAGTTCGGAATCACCGACATCCTCGATCAGTTCGAGGTAGGCCGCGGCATCAGCGTCCGCTGGCGCCCGCTCGTGGTAGTGTTCGCCGAGAAGGTTCAGAATAACCTTCACGCCGTCTTTGTTCACTTTTCGTGTGTGATCTAACGCCGCTGCAGACGTCTCTCCCGCCACGAACCGACTGGCGATTGGAGGAATCATACTCCCGACTTACGGGTATCCAGTTATCAGCGTTTTCGTTCAGCGTTTGGGATATCTCAGCCACGCGACGGAATCACTGATGCTTTTGGTTCGCACGACGACGCCCCGGTATGGTCATTGAACTCGTCGTCGGCGCGTTCTGGGCGATGCTCCCGGCGTACGTGCCGAACAACGCTGCCGTTCTCGCGGGCGGGGGTGCCCCGATAGACGGTGGGCGAACGTGGGGTAGTAGTCGGGTCCTCGGTGATGGGAAGACGTGGCGCGGGACGCTCGTCGGCACGCTCGTTGGA
The DNA here is from genome assembly GCF_000172995.2 of Halogeometricum borinquense DSM 11551. GTDB lineage: Archaea > Halobacteriota > Halobacteria > Halobacteriales > Haloferacaceae > Halogeometricum > Halogeometricum borinquense. Next base: position 2,709,455 of record NC_014729.1, on the reverse strand, counting down.
TTCGCTCTCGCGTTCGTCTGTAACGCCGTTGCAGGCTCCGTTGAGGCCGCTCTCGGCATCGGCCTTCCGCGATTCTCGGTTCTCGGCGCGTTCGGCCTCGCGTTCGGCGCGATGCTCGGAGATATCGGTGCGTCGTTCCTCAAACGCCGGACGGGCCGCGAACGCGGCGCGGCGTTCCCCGGACTCGACCAACTCGACTTCGTGGTCGGCGCGCTCGCTCTCGCTGCTCTCCTCGATTTCGCGTGGTTTAGAGGGACGTTCACGCTTCCCGTTCTCGGCGTCGTTCTCGTTCTCACGCCGATTCTCCACGTCGGGACGAACATCGCCGCGTACTATCTCGGACTGAAGAACGAGCCCTGGTAACCCACCTTTTTCACGGGGGTCCTCGGTGACGGCAGAGCCGTCACCTCGAACCCCGCCAAAAACCTGGAGGGAAAAAGGCCGCGAGACGGTGCCTCGCGGTACAACACCGGTGTCCTTCCACTTCCGTCTCACCGCATCCGCCTCTGCCTCCGCACCGCTTCCGCCTCTGCCTCCGCACCGCTTCCGCCTCTGCCTCCGCACCGCTTCCGCTCTGCCGCCACACCCTTCCGCCTCCGCTCCCGAACTGCCTCCGTACTACCACCCCTGTCCCCTCTCTGCACCGCCCCGAACCAACCCGTTTAAGCGCCTCGGTGGCTCCTCTCGAAACGACATGGCGAACGACGAACTCATCGAGGCCCTGCGCGCCGCGGACGCCGTCCAGTTCGGCGAGTTCGAGTTGTCCCACGGCGGCACCTCGAACTACTACGTGGACAAGTACCTGTTCGAGACGAACCCCGACTGTCTGCGCCTGATCGCCGAGGCGTTCGCCGCTGAACTCGACGGCGTGGAAAAACTCGCTGGCGTCGCACTCGGTGCCGTCCCCCTCGTCGCGGTGACGGCCGCCGAAACGGACACGCCCTACGTCATCGCACGCAAGAAGGCCAAAGAGTACGGTACGGCAAAGCGCATCGAAGGGCGCTTGGAGGAAGGCGAGGAAGTCGTCGTTCTCGAAGACATCGCCACCACCGGAAACAGCGCGCTCGACGCCGTCGAAGCGCTCCGTGAAGCGGGCGCCGTCGTGAATCGCGTCCTCGTCGTCGTTGATCGACAGGAGGGTGCCGCAGAGCGCCTCGCCGAAGCGGACGTGGAACTCGATTCCCTCGTCACTGCCGAGGACCTGCTCGCGGACGCCGACGAGTCGGCGTAACCGGCCGTTCGACTCGGTTCTCGTCTCCGCTCGACTCCTCTCTTTCCGTTTTAGCGGGATATATCGGGGGATACACGCGCTCAGCGTCCTCTAAGCGCCTGCTTTTACCTAAAAAATCAGGCGCTAATGCCCCGTCCTCAAGGAGCAACGCAGGGAGCGAAGCGACCGAGTAGCGCAGTAGGATGGGGAGGAAGTCACGCTTCCAGCACGTATCCTGATGTTCGCTGTGACGGCCGATAGTTTCACATCCCTGCTGATTTGCTCTCCGTATCGTATCGAAGTATTCATACTTGTGCAATTACGATGAACGGGGTATGAACAGAGCGGAGAAAGCGGCCCTCCAACTTCAGGCCGTCGCCGTCCTCCGGATGCTCAAGGAGACTCGGACATACGACGAACTCGCCGAACTCACCGGCCTCCCGGCGGGTGACCTCAATCGGTACGTCAACGGGCACGTCCTTCCGGGCATCGAACGCGCCCGCGAGGTCGTTCAGGGCGTCGGACGGGACGCGCTGGCGACAGAGTTGGAGAGTCGCGTCGAGTTCGACGACGAGGGATACGTGGACAACTCGGGCGTCGTTTTCGATCAGTCGTTTTTGGACCTTGTCGCGCCCGTCGCGGCAAACACGCTCGGCTTCGAACGGCCGGATGTGGTCCTTACGGCGGCCACCGACGGCATCACACTGGGTGCCGCGATGGCGAGTTACTTCGACGCGCGCGTCGCCTACGCCAAGAAATCCAAAGAGACGGCGGTCGAGGAGTTCATTGAATCTCGACAGCGTCTCGCCTCCGGTATCGAATTGACGTACTACCTCCCCACCCGCGCCCTCTCTTCGGGCGAGAACGTCCTCATCGTGGACGACCTCATTCGGTCGGGCGAAACACAGGAACTGCTTCTCGATATCGCACTCCAATCGGATGCTGACGTTACGGGTGTGTTCGCCCTCATCTCCGTCGGTACCGAGGGAATCGACCGTGCACGGGAGATTACCGACGCGCCCGTTGGCGCACTCACTACGTTCGACGACGAATAGCGAGCGACAGTCGTTCTCTCCTTCTCCAGGTGGACAAGGCGAGTGCCTCGGGGCTTGTCCCCGAGGTACTTCACCAAACGCCGCCGAATAGCCCAGTCCATCGTTCGTCAACTTGCACGTCTGTGTTCATTCACGGCGTTCTTCTTGCGAGCTGCCGAATAAATATACACAAATATGTATATCTGGCCTCAGTAGATGACAACGCTTATGTCTGAAATCACAATTATGCTCAAACGTGCATTATGGGGCTCACTGAGACGCTAGACGACTACTTCGATGTGCAAGAACACGGGTCGTCCGTGGGGACCGAAATCGTTGCGGGGGTGACGACGTTCCTGACGATGTCCTACATCGTCGTCGTGAACCCGTCTATCCTGACAGACCAACCGTTCATCGAGGGCGTCGATGGTATCGCTATCGCCGGATTTTCTCCCGCCGAAGTGCAGTCAATGCTCGCCGTCGTCACCATCGTCGCGGCCGCCGTCGCCACGTTCGTGATGGCTATCTACGCGAACCGGCCGTTCGGTCAAGCGCCCGGTCTCGGTTTGAACGCGTTCTTCGCGTTCACCGTCGTCGGCGCACTCGGTGTCCCATGGCAGACGGCGCTCGCGGCCGTCGTCGCCGAAGGTATTCTGTTCATCCTGCTTACTGCTGTGGGTGCGCGTGAGTACGTCATTCGACTGTTCCCCGAACCGGTGAAGTTCGCCGTCGGAACGGGTATCGGCCTCTTCTTGACGATTATCGGCCTCCAGGCGATGGGTCTCGTCGTGAACGACTCGGCGACGCTCATTACGCTCGGGCCTGTCGCCTCTGACCCCGTTGCTATCCTCTCGGTGGTCGGACTGTTCTTCACGTTCGCGCTCTACGCTCGCGGGATTCCTGGTTCTATCATCATCGGCATCCTCGGCACAGCGTTCCTCGGATGGGTTCTGACTGTCGCCGGTATCGTCACACCGGACGCGGGTCTGGTTGCCGATGCCTCCTCGATGACGCTTTCATTGCCCGTTCTCGGGACGTTTGACGTGCTTGTTCCCGCGGCGGGTGCAAGTGCCACGTACAACGTCACACCGCTCGTCGGCGCGTTCGTCGGCGGTCTCGGGAACGTCGAGGCGTTCTCGTTCGCCCTCATCGTCTTCACGTTCTTCTTCGTGGACTTCTTCGACACTGCTGGAACGCTCGTTGGCGTCTCACAGATTGCCGGCTTCCTCGACGACGACGGGAATCTCCCTGACATCGACAAGCCGCTCATGGCCGACGCCATCGGGACGACGGTCGGTGGGATGATTGGTACGTCTACGGTGACGACGTACGTTGAATCTGCTTCGGGCGTCGAAGAGGGTGGACGGACGGGACTGACGGCGCTGACCGTCTCCGTTCTGTTCCTCGTCTCCCTCGCATTCGTTCCCGTCGCGGCCGCGATTCCGCAGTACGCTTCCCACATCGCCTTGGTCGTCATCGGCGTCGTGATGCTCGGGAACGTCATCGACATCGACTGGAGCGACGTGACGAACACCATCCCGGCTGGGATGACGATTCTCGTGATGCCCTTTACCTACTCCATCGCGTACGGTATCGCCGCTGGCATCGTCTCCTACCCACTCGTGAAAACGGCAGGCGGCGAATTCGACGATGTGCGACCCGGTCACTGGGCACTCGCTCTCGCCTTCGTCGTCTACTTCTTCGTCCGCACTAGCGGTATCATCCAAGCACAGGTCTGAGACGGATTCCGTCTCTGTTTTCGCTTCCGAACCACTGTCTCTCACCGACTGACGGCGAGTCACGCGTTTCGTTGGAGACCGCAAGTGATTCATCGTTGACCCGGTTGCCCTCCGTTAGTGATAGAGACGCTTTCCAGACGTACTGCGATGCGAGTTGTCGCGTTCGCCCTCGTTATCGCGCTTCTGACACCCTCTGTTGTGTCGGCAATCACGTACGACCCGGCCGACGAAACGTCGCTCACCCGAGGGACGGTCACGAGTCCGGCGAACGGGACCACGATAGTCAGCGTCCAAGGTTACACCTTCCAAGGCAACACGAATCGGAAGAAGCCGGCACGCCTCATCGCCGCCGGTGAACGCGGACAGACGAAGTGGGTTCACAACGACGAGGTGAACAACGGTGCGTGGTTCTTCGACGTGGATCCGATGCCGAACGGTAATCTCCTCGTCTCTTCGCCGCGAAGCGGTGAGACGGTCGTCTACGAACTGAACCCCGAGACCCAAGAGCGCGTGTGGGAGAAGACGTTCGACATCGAGGATACCCACGACGTGGACGTGTTGAGCGAAGACGAACTCGTCATCGCCAACATGCGCGAATGGAACGACTCCGCGGGCGTCAGCGATGACCGAATCTTCGTCTACAACCGAACGTCCGGAGAGGTGACGTGGGAGTGGTACTTCAAGAACCACTTCCCAGCAGACACTGACGGCGGGTACAACGACGACTGGTCACACGTCAACGACGTAGACCCTGTCGGCGACGACAAGTTGGCTCTCTCGCCGCGGAACTTCGACCAAGTCGTCGTCGTGGACATGGAGACGAAAAACATCACGCACCGCTTAGGGAGCGACGATAACTACGACGTGCTAAACGAACAGCACAACCCCGACTGGATGGTGAGCGAGAACGGGACGCCGACGCTTCTCGTCGCCGACAGCGGGAACAACCGTATCGTCGAATACGCGTACGAGAACAGGTCGGAAACGTCTCACACAGACGGCGAGTGGGTCCGCACGTGGACCGTCGGGACTGGCTCGCTCAAGTGGCCCCGCGATGCCGACCGTCTACCGAACGGAAATACGCTCATTGTGGACACGCTCAACCACCGTGTCATCGAGGTGACGCCGACTGGCGAAGTCGTCTGGGAGTACTACGCGACGTGGGGGCCGTACGACGCGGAACGTATCGTCCACGGCGACGAGTCAGCGAACGGGCCGACGATCCGCGATATGAACCAGAGCGGTACGTACGACATCACCGGCAGTGCGAACCTTACCGCCGGAACCGGTGACGAAATCGGGTTCGCCGAACGGATGCGTGCGACGTTCTCGGGCACATTCCTCGAAGAGCCGATGGACGACTTCGCAACCCGCTGGGAACACGTCACGCCGTGGCTCCGCCCGGTCTGGATGTCCGGATGGGATTTCGTCTGGGCGATTACAGCGATCCTTCTCAGTCTCGTCTGGGGCGGTGCGGAACTGATCGCTGGACGCCATCGCATCGGCGCAGCCGTACAGCACATCCGCCAGCGCTGACTCGCTGTGCGTGCAGAGCGCACGCGACCACCGGACTCTTTATGTACCGACTCGTACGCCCCGCCGATGGCGAATCTTACTCTGTACGAACTCGACGGCTGCCCCTATTGTGCGAAAGTGACGGATAAGCTCGCAGAACTTGGACTGGAATACGACTCGATTATGGTTCCGCGTTCCCACAGCGAACGGACCGAAGTGAAAGAAGTAAGCGGTCAGACCGGCGTGCCTGTCCTCGTGGACGAAGAACACGACGTCGAAGGGATGCCAGAAAGCGACGACATCGTGGCATATCTCGAAGAGACGTACGGTAACTGAGCGTTTTTCTCGCCCGCGTCTTAGGCTTCAGTCGGTTCATCCGCGCGTTCGCGGATGAGATCACGAATTTCATCGGGGTCGTCGATAGCGGCGAGTTCATCACAGCTGACGAGTGCCGTCCCCTCGACTGAGTCGCGTTTCGACTGCTCTTTGGTGAAGTAGACTGAACGGGTTTGGGTCACCTGACCGAGCGACGACATGATTCGGGCGCGCTTTTTCGCACTTCGGTTGAACGTCGAATGGCCCGTCAGCATCGGTATCTGATCCGAGCGCTTGTCCTCGTCTTCGCTGACGGCCTTGAACGGTGCGCGAGCGGTCGGGTGGACGGTGAACCCCGCACGGGTGAGGATGTGGAGGACGTGTTCGTCGTCGGGGTCGGCGTCGGGATCCTCGGGTGTCGGTTCGGCGTCGCGGACTTCTTCGGCCCCGTCGAGGACCGAGACCGGACTCGAAAATGGCTGATCGAACAGCTCTTCGAGGTGAATCGCCACCTCGATGCTCGCGTTCATGCCGTCCTCGTACTTCGAGACAGTCCGTCTGGAGACGCCGAGTTCGGTCGCCAGTCGGCCGAGGCTCCATCCGCGCTTCTCCCGCTCGTCAGCAAGGAGGTCGCCGTCGATGTTGACGTACAGACCACCCGGGGCGGCGTAGATGAGCGGCGGGACACCCTCGAGGAACAGGTCCATCGCGGTGTCTGGATTCATCACCGGGACGCCGTGCCGGAAGTACACCACACCGGGCTTCAGATCTTCGTCGCGGGTCCGCAATCCAACCACGAGCGGCGTTGCCGAGAGGTAGTCGCCGAGGCGTCGCATCGCTGCGCCCGTCGCCGCGTCGAACGCGTCGATATTACCGAGTACCTTCAGAAGGGTCAGGTCCTCGCCACGTCGGGCGGCGAGGTCGAAGCTCTTGGGCCGGATGGCACAGCGGTCGCTGACGACGAACCCGGCGTCTTCCAGCATCGCTGTGATATTTCCAACCAGAGCTGACCGAGACATACGGGAAGATAAGCGATTTGGAACATATAGCTGTTTTGGCGCTCGCTGGACCCCCCGTCCCCCGATTCGACTCCGTATCTGCCGATATGGTTATATAGAATGATTCGGTGTCGGTAACGACTCGAAAAGGGTTACTCGTCGCGGCCGCTACGGGCCGGTATGACCGTCGTTGGCCTCGACGACACCGACTCGCGCGAACGCGGGATGTGTACGACCTACCTCGCGACGCTCGTGGCCGAGGCCATCGAGGCGGCCGGTGGGCAGGTGGAGCGTCGGCTTCTCGTCCGCCTCAACCCTGCTGTCGAGTACAAAACGCGCGGTAACGCCGCTCTTGCACTTCATACGAACCTTTCTCCCGAAGAAGTGCTTGCAATCGCCGTCGAAGAACTGGAACCGCTCGCGGAGACGTCGGACCCGCGGACGAGTCCGGGCGTCGTCGTCGCTCCCGGCGACCCGGACGCGGTTCCGGACGCCGTCTCGTCGTTCACCACGCGCGCGATTCGCTCGCTCGTCGATACCGACGACGCTGTCGAACTCGCCGACTCGGCGGACTATTTTCACCGTGGATGGGACGGCGGCCGCGGTCGGATCGGTGCCCTCGCGGCCGTCGGTGCGTGGGCCGCTCTTGAGGAGTGGACGTACGAACACATCGCTTATCGTGAGTTCGACCGGTGCGGAACGCTCCGAGATGTGGATATCGAATCGGTGTTCGACGCGGCGGCTGACCACTACCCGGAAGCGTGGGACACCGTCGATACCGTCGAGGGTCAAGCGGTCTGCGTGCCGAACGCGCCCGGCCCGATTCTCCACGGTATCCGTGGTGACGACCCCGACGCGGTGCGGTCGCTCTCGGCCGCTATCGACTCCGAACCGGTCGAGCGACGGGCGACGTTTCTCACGAACCAAGGGACGGATATCCACCTGCGTGACGGGACGCTCGGCTCGCTCGAAGCCGACGGTGCATACCGCGTTGACGGCGTCGTCGTCGCCGCCCCGGAGACGAGACGTGGTGGCCACGTCTTCTTCGAACTCGGTTCGGCAGACAAACGCGGCGACGCCGACAACGGCGTGGACGGCGATCCCGACGAATCCATCGCGTGCGCCGCTTTCGAACCGACAAAGCGGTTCCGCGACCGGGTCCGCACACTCCGCTGTGGAGACGAACTGACCGTCTGCGGGGAGTTCTCTGACGGTACGCTGAAACTGGAGAAGTTCGCCGTCCGCGAACTGAACCGTACCGAGTTGGTTACGCCCACCTGCCCTGACTGTGATCGGACGATGGAGAGTGCGGGCCGAAATCAGGGCTATCGCTGCCGCGACTGCCGGACGAGCGCCCCCGGGAAAACGGAGAGCGTGATCGACCGTGATCTCGAACGCGGCTGGTACGAAGTGCCCCCGTGTGCCCGTCGCCACGTCGCCAAACCGCTAGTTCGTGGTGGCTTTGACGCGCCTGTACATCCGGAACGCTGAGCAGTCGGGAGCGCTTGGCGTTGCCCAGCCGTATCAGGATTCCACGACCAGTATCTTCGTATTCTCACGCCGGTCTACGAATTGGCTTCCAGCGGGTGGTTTCACGTCGATGACGAGCGTTCCATCCTCCTGATTCGACCGTAACTTGGGGGCGACAGTAACGGTAGCCATCCCTCCCTCCCTCGTTTTATTCGTTACCACACTCTCGATGTCTGCCGTCCCGTCTTTGACGACAACCGTCGCCCCTTCCACCGGGTCGCCGTCGGGGTCCACGACGAGGATCGAAATATCCTGTTCGCCCGGCGTCATCACGTCGGGATCCGGCTTCACGTCGAGTTCAGTGACCGCGAGTCCCTGCACACCGGAGAGCATGTTCAGCATGACGCTCAGCGTCGCCACACCCACTACGAGAGCGATAACGAGACGGATCGGAAGTCCTTCTATCGCGCGGTCGTCTGCGGCGAACTGTCGGAGTTCATCGAGCATGGGGTGGCTGGTCCCGTCTCCGTATATAAACCTCCGCCCGATGATTCAAGGCAGAAGACGGAACCAGACGCTTCCATGAAGACGGACGTTCTCGGCCGCCGTGCCGATCTGACCGAGTCGGTGGACGCCTCTCCCGCCGAACACACTGGTCTAGCCGCTCGATTCGACGGTCCGATCGCCCGGTTCGGTCACCACCGCGCCCGCGACGGGAGCGACGGCGCACCCGTTGCGGTTGACCTCGACGGCCCGCACGCCGCTCTCGTCGTCGGCAAGCGCGGGTACGGCAAATCGTATACGCTCGGCGTCCTCGCGGAGGAAGTTTCGCGTGCATCCGGCGTCGCGCCCGTCGTTCTTGACCCGATGGGTGTCTTCGCCGGCCTCACGGAGTCGGACGCTGTCCCCGGTCGTCTCGTCCGAACACCGACCGTTCGGGCCGACGCGATTCCGCCCTCGGCATGGCCCGAACTTGTCGGCTGTGACCCGGACTCGCCGGTGGGATCGATGGTGTGGCGGGCGGCCAGTGAATCGGAAACGCTGGCAGAAATGCGTGCGTTTGCGGAGGTTCCGGCTGATTCTGCGAACGTTGCTCCGGACACGGTTCGCGCGGTACAGAACCGACTCCGGCGGGCGGCATCGTGGGGGGTCTTCGATCCGGACGGACTGGACGCCGCGGCTCTCTGTGGATCCGAAGCGATTGTCCTCGACTGCGCCGGTCTGGATCCCGCACCGATGAACGCTATCGCCTACGCCGTCGCGCGGACGCTGTACGACGCTCGTGTCACCGGGACGGTCGCTCGTCTGCCGTGGCTGTTTCTTGACGAAGCGCACGTCTTCTTCGATGGCCTCGCCGCACCCGCACTCAGAACGATTCTCACACGGGGACGCGCACCCGGCGTCTCACTCGTCGCCGCGACGCAACGACCCAGTGCGCTCCCGGAAGTCGCCCTTTCGCAGTCGGATCTCCGAATCGTCCACCGACTCACCGCGGGGGCTGATGTTCGGGCGTTGACCGCTGCCGAACCGACGTATCTCTCGGCGGGCGTCGCGGAACGAATTCCGACCCAACCGGGTGACGTTCTCGTCGTAGACGACACGGCCGAGGCGGCGTACGACGTTCGGGTCCGTAACCGAGACACGCCGCACGGCGGTGATAGCCCGCGGGCCAGCCAGTTTGACCCGTCATCCGCTGATTCGGTCGGAACCGAAACCACCGAGTGATCCCGACGGCGAGAGAGAAGCGATGACGCACAGACTCGACCCGTTTCTCGTCGCTGCCGGCGGGTTCATCGGCGCGATGCTCAGATACGGCGTCGATGCGGCGGTGCCGGGCGTCGGCGGCACGCTCGCGGTGAACGTACTCGGCAGTTTTGCCCTCGGTGCCCTCCTCGCTGTCGTTCGGACACACCGCGTTCGCATCCTCTTGGGCACGGGTCTGCTCTCGTCGTTCACTACTTACAGTACGTTCGCCGTTCAGACGACGGCGCTCGGTCCGACGTGGGGACTGGCTAACGTTGGTGCGAACTACGCTCTTGGTTTCGCCGCCGCCCTTCTCGGACTTGCCGTCGGGAGGTCTCTCCAATGACGGCGTTCGGCATACTCGCGGCGCTTCCGACACCGATTCTCGTCGGAATCGGCGGCACGTTGGGCGCACTCTCGCGCTACGGCGTTGACCTTGCTCTCTCCGGCGGCCGACGAAGCACACTCGCGGTGAACGTACTCGGCAGTATCGCACTCGGAGCGCTTGTCGCGGCCCCAATCTCTTCGACGGCGGCGACGGTGTTCGGGACAGGATTCTGCGGCGCGTTCACAACGTTCTCCTCGTTCGCAGTGAGCGTTGCTGAGGACGCGTCCGACGGACAGCGATGGCGTGCGGTTCAGTACGCCGTCGGGACGCTGCTTGCCGCCCTTGTCGGCGTCGCTCTCGGCGGTGGTGTCGTCGGGATGCTGTGAACGGGACGCGTAAAAAGCGACTTAGAGCGGGATTTGTTCAAATCCCTTCATAAGTGCTAGTAGACTCTATTCGCTGTCTGCTCGGCGACGAGACGCCTCGCTGGAGGAAGTAGAGTCAAAGGACGCCCGGAGCGGGATTTGAACTCGGCACAGACGTTCCGGGATGCTCGCTTCGCTGCGCTTCCGGGCGTGCGACTGTTGGTGTTCAAATCCCTTCGTAAGTGCTAGTAGACTCTATTCGCTGTCTGCTCGGCGACGAGACGCCTCGCTGGAGGAAGTAGAGTCAAAGGACGCCCGGAGCGGGATTTGAACCCGCGTCACGACCGTGACAGGGTCGTATGATGGGCCACTACACCATCCGGGCTTGCAGACAGAGCAAACAGCGCCCGGAGCGGGATTTGAACCCGCGTCACGACCGTGACAGGGTCGTATGATGGGCCACTACACCATCCGGGCTTGCTCTACTCCTTCGTAACGCGGTTCACTAATTAAGACTTATCATCTACAATCCGCGTGGTAGCGTCTCCCGCGTCAAACGAGACACTATCGAACCGTCGTATGCGATATGTACTGTTGTCCGGAGATACTGGCGTTTGACCGTCTCACTTGCCGTATCCGAAGTCGCCGGAAGGCATTTATCTGATTCTTGCATTGTTTTAGGTAACGCGAGTGCTGTCGCACCGCCTGCGAGCATATGCACGACTGACCGTCCGTTACGGTCTGTCACGAAGCGACTCGCAGACGATGTGATGGGGGGACTCGTGACGAAGAGCGGCGCTTCTCGAATCCAGTTGGCAAGCGTTAAATGGGTTCCATCCGAATTAGCCTGTAGTATCTCGTGAGAACTTCTTCCCCCACCCATACATGGTAGACGTAAGCCAACACAAGCTCGTTCCAGAGCACATCCTTCTCGAAGAAGAGGAGGTCGAGGAGATGCTGGACGAGTACGACGTCAAGCGTACGAACCTTCCGAAGATCAAGCGAACCGACCCGGCGGCGCCCGACGATGCGGAAGCGGGCGACGTCATCAAAATTGTCCGTGACTCTCGGACCACGGACAAAGCGGTCACATACCGACTGGTGATCGAATGAATCGACAGGACCGACGCGCAGTATCACGACAGTATTTCTCACAGGAACGGCTCGCAGAACACCACTTCCGTTCGTTCAACAACTTCCTCGAACGGGGTATGCAGGAGGTCGTCAGCGAGAAGGCGACTATCGACACGGACATCGGCGACAAGGAGGGCGAGGAGCCTGTCTACGTCGAACTCGGTGACATCCGCATCGAGACGCCTCGCGTCCGCGAGGCCGACGGCTCCGAGGAACTCCTGTTCCCGCAGGAGGCCCGTCTCCGTAACATCACCTACGCCGCCCCCGTGTTCATGGAGATGTCCATCATTCGCGGTGGCGAGGAAGAAGAGGAAGTCGTCGTCGATACGACCGAAACGAAGGTGGGCCGGATGCCCATCATGGTCGGTTCCTCGAAGTGTAACATCAGCAACCTCACTGACGAGGAACTCGTCGAAATCGGCGAGGACCCCGTAGACCCCGGTGGCTACTTCATCGTCAACGGTTCCGAGCGTGTGCTGATGACCTCGGAGGACCTTGCGCCCAACAAGATTCTCGCCGAGTACGACACGAAGTACGGCGACGAGATTCAGGTCGCAAAGACGTTCTCTCAGCGTCGTGGCTACCGAGCGCTCGTTCTCTGTGAGCGCAACCGCGAGGGTATTCTCGAAGTGTCGTTCCCCTCGGTCTCGGGCAGCGTCGAATTCGTTACGCTCGTGCGCGCACTCGGACTCGAATCCGACGAGGAGATTGTCCACCGCGTCTCCGACGACCCCGAGATTGTCAAGTACATGCTGGAGAACCTCGAAGAGGCCGAGGTTCAGACGGAAGCCGAGGCAATCGAAAGTCTCGGTAAGCGCGTTGCCAGCGGGCAGGGCAAGAACTACCAACTGAAGCGCGCGAACTACGTCATCGACCGCTACCTCCTCCCGCATCTCCACGAGGACGGTGTCGATGAGGAGGACGTGCGCATCAACAAGGCGTTCTACCTCTGCCGAATGGCCGAGGCGTGCTTCGAGCTTGCCCTCGAACGCCGTGACTCCGACGACAAGGACCACTACGCCAACAAGCGCCTGAAGGTGTCCGGCGACCTGATGAAGGACCTGTTCCGGACGGCGCTGAACAAGCTGGCACGCGACGTGAAGTACCAGCTCGAACGCGCGAACATGCGTAACCGGCAGCTAACGGTTAACACCGTCGTCCGGTCGGACGTGCTGACCGAACGCCTCGAACACCCCATCGCGACCGGGAACTGGGTCGGCGGACGCTCCGGCGTTTCCCAACTCGTGGACCGGACGGACTACATGGGTGTGCTGTCTCACCTGCGCCGTCTCCGCAGTCCGCTCTCGCGGAGTCAGCCTCACTTTGAGGCCCGCGACCTGCACGCGACCCAATGGGGTCGCATCTGTCCCTCCGAGACGCCGGAGGGGCCGAATTGTGGGCTCGTGAAGAACTTCGCGCAGGCGATGGAGTTGTCGCAGAACATCGAGGACGAACAGGCACTCAAACGAGAACTGGCGTCGATGGGTGTCGAAGGTATCCCCGGTATCGAGGGACCTGACCCCACGAACACGCCCGCGGACGACTAAACAATGGCTCAGACTCAGCAACGCGAAGCGAAGGTATACGTTAACGGTAGTTTGGTCGGGACCCATCCTGACCCCAAACAGCTCGCCGAACAGATTCGGGAAGCGCGTCGCCGCGGCGACGTGAGTCAGATGGTGAACGTCTCCGTCAAGGAGCGCACCCGCGAAGTTATCATCAACGCAGACGCGGGTCGCGCCCGCCGTCCCCTCATCGTCGTCGAAGACGGCGAACCGCTCCTCTCGGACGACGAGATTGCGGCCGTCAAGAACGACGAAATCGACTTCGAGGACCTCATCGACCGCGGTTACATCGAGTTCATCGACGCCGAGGAGGAAGAGGACATCTACGTCGCCGTTGACGAAGATGACCTGAACGAGGATCACACGCACCTCGAAATCGACCCGCAACTCATCTTCGGTATCGGTGCCGGGATGATTCCGTACCCCGAACACAACGCCTCGCCGCGTATTACCATGGGTGCGGGGATGATGAAGCAGTCGCTCGGGCTTCCCTCTGCGAACTACCGCATCCGGCCCGACACGCGTCAGCACCTCCTGCACTACCCGCAGCTGTCGATGGTGAAGACGCAGACGACAGAACAGATCGGTTTCGACGAGCGACCGGCGGCACAGAACTTCACTGTCGCCGTGATGTCCTACGAGGGGTTCAACATCGAGGACGCACTCGTCATGAACAAGGGGTCGGTTGACCGCGCGATGGCGCGGTCGCACTTCTTCCGCACCTACGAGGGTGAGGAACGTCGCTACCCCGGTGGACAGGAAGACCGCTTCGAGGTTCCGAGTCAGGACGTGCGTGGTGCGCGCGGGGAAGACGCGTACAACCACCTCGACGACGACGGTCTCGTCAATCCCGAGACAGTGGTGGACGAAAACTCCGTCCTCCTCGGGAAAACGTCGCCGCCGCGGTTCCTCGAAGAACCGGACGACATGGGTGGTCTCTCGCCGCAGAAGCGCCGCGAAACCTCCGTTACGATGCGCTCGGGCGAGAACGGTGTCGTTGACACCGTCACCCTGATGGAGGGTGAAGACGGCTCGAAGCTGGCGAAGGTCTCGGTGCGTGACCAGCGTATTCCGGAACTCGGTGACAAGTTCGCATCTCGCCACGGACAGAAGGGTGTCGTGGGCCACTTGGCTCCACAGGAGGACATGCCCTTCACCGCAGACGGCGTGGTACCCGACTTGGTCATCAACCCGCACGCGCTTCCGTCGCGCATGACGGTCGGCCACGTGCTGGAGATGCTCGGCGGCAAGGTCGGCGCACTCGAAGGACGCCGTGTTGACGGCACCGCCTTCCAGGGCGAGGACGAATCCGAACTCCGCGGCGCGCTTGAGGAACACGGATTCAAGTCCTCGGGGAAGGAGGTCATGTACTCCGGCGTCACCGGCGAGAAGATTGAGGCCGAAATCTTCGTCGGCATCATCTTCTACCACAAACTGTACCACATGGTGAGCAACAAACTGCACGCCCGTTCGCGCGGGCCGGTGCAGGTGCTTACCCGTCAGCCGACGGAAGGTCGTGCCCGCGAGGGTGGCCTCCGTCTCGGGGAGATGGAGCGTGACACCGTCATCGGGCACGGTGCCGCGATGGTCCTGCAGGAGCGACTGCTCGACTCCTCCGACAAGGAGGAAGTGTACGTCTCCGCGGACACCGGGATGGTGGCCGTCGAGGACCGCGACCAACGCCGCATCTACGACCCCGTCACCGGCGACGAGGACAACATCCACGAGATAGAGATCAGTTACGCGTTCAAGCTCCTCTTGGACGAGATGATCGCGCTCGGCATCCGACCGCGACTGAACCTCGAAGACGCAGTCTAACACAATGTCAATGCAGACACCCAAGGAGATCGGGGCCATCCAGTTCGGGCTGATGGACCCGGAGACGTACCGTGACATGTCCGCGACGAAGGTCATCACTGCGGACACCTACGACGACGACGGCTACCCGATAGACATGGGGCTGATGGACCCACGTCTGGGCGTCATCGACCCCGGTCTGGAGTGCCGGACCTGTGGTTCGCACTCGGGGTCGTGTAACGGGCACTTCGGCCACATCGAACTGGCCGCGCCCGTCATCCACGTCGGCTTCACGAAACTCATCCGCCGACTCCTGCGTTCGACGTGCCGCGACTGCGGGCGTCTTTCGCTGACCGAAGAGGAGGCAGAGGAGTTCCGTGACGGCCTTACTCGAACCGAAGAACTCGGCGAAGACTGGACGGACGTGCTGAAGTCGGCGGTTCGGCAGGCCCGGAAGGCCAGCCGCTGTCCGCACTGCGGCGCGCCCCAGCACGACATCAAGCACGAAAAGCCGACCACGTACTACGAGGTCCAAGACGTGCTCGCGGGCGACTACTCCGAGCGCATCGCTAACGCGATGCAGCCCGACGAGGACGACGAGGACGACACGGGGATGGCCCCCTCGGAACTCGCTGACCAGACGGGTATCGCGCTTCAGCGCGTCAACCAAATCCTCTCCGGCGAGTTCCGCCCGGTCGGTGACGACCGGAAGAAGCTGGAGAAGGCGCTGGACGTAGACCTCACTGAGGAGGACATGAACAAGCTGATGCCCTCGGACATCCGCGACTGGTTCGAGGACATCCCGGACGAGGATATCGTGACGCTCGGCATCGACCCGAGTCGCGCACGACCCGAGTGGATGATTCTGACCGTCCTGCCCGTCCCGCCGGTGACGGCGCGACCGTCGATCACGCTGGACAACGGCCAGCGCTCGGAGGACGACCTGACTCACAAGCTCGTGGACATTATCCGCATCAACCAGCGGTTCATGGAGAACCGCGAGGCGGGTGCACCGCAACTCATTATCGAGGACCTGTGGGAACTGCTCCAGTATCACGTCACCACCTTCATCGACAACGAGATTTCCGGCACGCCGCCCGCCCGTCACCGCTCCGGACGTCCGCTGAAGACGCTCAGCCAGCGACTCAAGGGCAAAGAGGGTCGCTTCCGTGGCTCTCTGTCAGGGAAGCGTGTCAACTTCTCCGCGCGTACCGTCATCTCGCCGGACCCGACGCTCTCGCTGAACGAAGTCGGAGTTCCGGAACGCGTCGCACGCGAGATGACGCAGACGATGAACGTGACCGAGCGGAACCTCGAACAGGCCCAGCAGTACGTTCGCAACGGTCCCGAGGGTCACCCCGGCGCAAACTACGTCAAGCGACCTGACGGCCGTCGTCTGAAGGTCACTGAGAAGAACTGCGAGGAACTCGCTGAGAAGGTGCAGGCTGGCTGGGAGGTCAACCGCCACCTGATCGACGGCGACATCGTCATCTTCAACCGACAGCCGTCGCTGCACCGGATGTCGATCATGGCTCACGAAGTGGTCGTGATGCCGTACAAGACGTTCCGACTGAACACTGTCGTCTGTCCCCCGTACAACGCCGACTTCGACGGGGACGAGATGAACATGCACGCCCTCCAGACGGAGGAGGCCCGTGCAGAGGCGCGCGTCCTGATGCGCGTCCAAGAGCAGATTCTCAGTCCGCGCTTCGGGCAGAACATTATCGGTGCGATTCAGGACCACATCTCGGGGACGTACCTCCTGACGAACGGCAACCCGCACTTCACCGAGACGCAGGCACTCGACCTGCTCCGTGCGACGAGCATCGACACGCTCCCTGAACCCGCGGGCGAAGAGGAGGACGGACAGCCTTACTGGACGGGTCGGCAACTGTTCAGCGAACTCCTGCCGGACGACCTGAACCTCTCGTTCACCTCCTCGACCGGTGACGACGTGATCATCGAAGACGGCCAACTCATCGAGGGAACCATCGACGAGGACGCCGTCGGTGCATTCGGTGGCGAAGTCGTGGACACGCTGGCGAAGGTCTACTCGAAGACCCGCTCTCGCGTGTTCATCAACGAGGTCGCCTCGCTGGCGATGCGTGCCATCATGCACTTCGGGTTCTCCATCGGTATCGACGACGAGTCGATTCCGCAGGAGGCCGGCGAACAGGTGGACGAAGCTATCGACAGCGCATACGAACGCGTCGAGGAACTCATCGAGATCTACGAGGCGGGCGAACTGGAGTCGCTGCCGGGCCGCACCGTCGACGAGACGCTGGAGATGAAGATCATGCAGCAACTCGGCAAGGCGCGTGACTCCGCTGGTGAAATCGCGGACGACCACTTCACCGACGACAACCCGGCCGTCGTCATGGCCCGATCCGGTGCGCGTGGGTCGATGCTGAACCTCACGCAGATGGCCGGCTGTGTCGGCCAGCAGGCAGTTCGCGGTGAGCGAATCAACCGCGGATACGAGGGTCGGACGCTCAGCCACTACCAGAAAGAGGACCTCTCCGCCGAGGCACACGGCTTCGTGGAGAACAGTTATCGCGGCGGCCTGACGCCACGGGAGTTCTTCTTCCACGCGATGGGTGGCCGCGAGGGGCTGGTGGACACGGCAGTCCGGACGTCGAAGTCCGGATACCTGCAGCGCCGTCTCATCAACGCGCTGTCCGAACTAGAAGCGCAGTACGACGGCACTGTCCGTGACACCTCGGGCACCATTGTCCAGTTCGAGTTCGGTGAGGACGGCACCTCGCCCGTGAAAGTCTCCTCCGGTGAGGGAGACGGTATCGACGTCGAGAACATCACAGACCGCGTCCTCGACGCCGAGTTCTCCTCCAGCGAGGAGAAAGAACGCTTCCTCGGACGCCGCGAACCGCCGACGAACCTCTCCGAGTACGCCGGTCCCGGCCTCGACAAGGCACAGGACACGGGGGTACAATCCGATGACTGAGTACGAACACGTAACTGAAGACGTCGAAGCGCTCGTCGAGGACCGCGACATTCCTCGACGACTGAAGATACGAATCTACGACACCATCGAGGAACGTGAGGGCGTCTCGCCCTCGCAGGCCGACGAAATCGCACAGGCTGTCGAGGCTCGTTACCTCGACACCCGCGTGGACCCGCTCGACCCCGTCGGGACTGTCTCCGCACAGTCCATCGGTGAACCGGGGACGCAGATGACGATGAACACGTTCCACTATGCGGGTGTCGCAGAAATCGACGTGACGCAGGGGCTTCCCCGCCTCATCGAACTGGTGGACGCCCGGAAGACGCCGGACACGCCGATGATGACGGTGTTCCTCGAAGGCGAGTACGCGACCGAACGCGAACGCGCCCACGAGGTCGTCTGGTCGATGGAGGCGACGAAGATTCTCGCCCTCGGTGACGTGTCCACGAACGTTGCGGACATGGTCGTCCGCATCGACTTGAACGAGGACACGCTCATGGAGCGGTGGCCCACGGTGAACAACGTGGACACCGTCGCCCAGGAGATTGCCGAGACCATCGAGGACGCCCTCGGCGTGAAGACGCGACGCTCGGGAACCGTCGTCGAGTTCGGTCCCGAATCGCCGAGTTACCGTCGTCTACTCCAACTGGTCGAGGAACTGCGCGACATCGTCTTCAAGGGTATCGAGGACATCACGCGCGTCGTCATCCGGAAAGAGGAGAACGACGACACCGGCGAAGAGGAGTTCGTCCTCTACACCGAGGGGTCGGCGTTCGGTGACGTCCTCTCTATCGAGGGCGTGGACGCCTCGCGGACGACGAGTAACAACATCCACGAGATTCACCGCAATCTCGGCATCGAGGCGGCGCGTGAGGCCATCATCGACGAGACGATGAACACGCTCCGCGAACAGGGTCTCGACGACGTGAACGTTCGACACCTGATGCTCGTCGCAGACATCATGACGAACCGCGGTGAGATCGAGTCCATCGGCCGTCACGGTATCTCCGGCTCGAAAGACTCCGTCCTCGCCCGTGCGGCATTCGAGGTGACGGTCAACCACCTCCTCGACGCCGCTATCCACGGCGAGGAAGACGACCTCGACGGCGTCATCGAGAACGTCATCGTCGGCAAGCCCATCGCCATCGGTACCGGCGACGTGGACCTCCGTATGGGCTCTATCGAGGCTTCGACCGAGACCGAACCCGAGACGGATGCGGCCGCGCCCGAACCCTCCGACGACTGACGCATGACTGTCACGCTGTCGGAC
Source organism: Halogeometricum borinquense DSM 11551 (assembly GCF_000172995.2). Taxonomy (GTDB): domain Archaea; phylum Halobacteriota; class Halobacteria; order Halobacteriales; family Haloferacaceae; genus Halogeometricum; species Halogeometricum borinquense. Next base: position 2,690,010 of record NC_014729.1, on the reverse strand, counting down.
ACGGCACGGCAATACATCGCCCTCTTCGAGGACGAGACCGAAGCGGTCGCACGCGACTGTCTCGTGTTCGACGACCGCGTGGTCATCCTCGTCGCGGCGGGGCAGATGGGACAGGCCATCGGCCCGCGCGGACAACACGTCCACGCAGTCGAGGAGAAAATCGGTCGGTCAGTCGAACTCGTTGAGGACGCCGATACTACCGAGGCGTTCGTCGAGAGCATGCTCGCGCCCGCCGCCGTCCGGCACGTGACCATCTCCGAACAGGACGACCGCGTGGCCTACGTCGAAGTCGAAAACGCGGATCGCGGCGTCGCCATCGGAAAAGAGGGGCGGAACATTGAGACGGCGCGAACGCTCGCGGAACGACACCACGGCGTTGACGACATCCAGTTGACGTAGTCGTCGCCGCGGACGCGAATTTTTCACTTGGCTATCACTCGTCCGGTGGTTGGTACTCCGGTAGTGGAACCAGTGTCGTTGGACGAGTGGTCCGCTGGAGGAGTGCGTGCGAGACGCTTCCGAAGATAATGCGCTCGGTTCGAGAATGGCGTCGAAGCGCAATGACGATTCGATCCGCGTCGATTTCGTCCGCGTACCCGATGAGTTCGTCGGTCGGACTTTGCCCGCGGCTGAACTGGTGTGTCGTTACAGACGTACGATCCTCAAACCGTTCTTCTAACTGTTCGAGTGCCTCTCGTCCCTTGATGCTCTCGTCAGCGTCGGCCCCCGACGACAGGACGTTGACGATTTCGAGTCGGTCGTCCGAATCGACCTCTTGGTCCAGATAGTCTCCGATTGCCTCGCTCGCCGCGTCCCCATCTGTCCCAATGATATACGTCACCATACAACACATACCTCGCACGCGTAGATAAAAACGAGGATGGGCATGATACGCTTTGGTTCGGGCTGTCTTCTATCGCGGACTCTCGGGTCGTCGCGCCGACCACACGCTTTTGTCACCTCCCATCACCCTTGTGAGATATGTCACCGCCGGCCACTGCTCTGCATTTCCTCGGTTGGTTCGGTCAGATCGGTCCGATCGATCTGACGGCACTCCCCGAAGGATACGAACAACTGGTGGGCGCCGCTCTCGGCTTTGGTATCGGTTCGACGGTAATCTACCTATTCGGCCGTCTGCTGCTGCTGCCCGGGATCGTCCGCGTCGTCGGGTCGCGTAACCGAAACAATCCGACAATCGTCTCGGCCACGGAGACGTACGCACATGCGGCCATCATTCTCTTGGCCGGGGTGGGTGGTGTCGTCGGCGCTGGGTACGGCGAGGTGTTGACGGACTCGGCACTCATCGTCGCCGCGGTGACGCTCGTCTTCGGCGTCGCCGGCCAGGAGGTCATCGGCTCGTTGATAAGCGGACTGTTCCTCGTTGCCGACCCGGACTTCAACGTGGGCGACTGGATAGCGTGGTCCGGCGGAGAGGGTATCGTCGAGGCGGTTGACTTCCGTGTGACACGTGTTCGGACAATAAACAACGAAACGGTGGCCGTCCCGAACACTGAACTGACGACAAACACGCTGACGCGTCCGTACGGCCGCGACCGCTATCGGGTGACAGAGCGTGTGGCTGTCGCCTACGACGACGATGTAGAACTGGCTCTCAAGGAGTTGGTCGAGGTGATCCGGACGGACGATAGAATACTTGCCGACCCCGAGCCGAACTCTCGCATCATCGAGTTTGGGGACAGCTCCATTGGACTCCGCGCCGAGTTTTGGCTTGCGGACCCGATGGATGTGGACCTCGTCGATGTTCGGTCGTCCTTTCGACGACGAGTCAAAGCGCGATTTGACGAAGTGGGACTGACGCTCGGGCCACCGTCGGGCCGAGCGGTAAGCGGTGAACTGTCGGTGGATGTCATCGATGGTCGTCGTACGGGCGAAGAGACGACGTGTGACACTCGTCGCGGAGACGGCAACTAACCTCGGAACGACACCTTCTCCGCGTCTTTCAGTCCCTCTTCGTCATGGAGCGGGCGTAACTCCGAACGTCGAAACGGGCTCAGAATCGTCCTTAGGGGGCGCTAATAGAACCTGCGGCCGTTTCGGGCTGATTCGAAAAGGGAGGCTTAAGTAGCTCCATCAGGAAGTTGGTGCTACTATGGCGAACGGCAAGTACGCCGCGCGCAAGCTCAAGAAGGACCGGCAGCAGCGACGCTGGTCTGACTCCGAGTACGCGCGCCGCGAACGCGGTCTCCGTAAGAAGTCTGACCCCCTCGAAGGCGCACCGCAGGCACGCGGTATCGTGCTCGAGAAGGTCGGTATCGAAGCAAAGCAGCCGAACTCGGCAATCCGAAAGTGCGTCCGTGTTCAGCTCATCAAGAACGGTAAGCAGGTCACCGCGTTCTGTCCCGGTGACGGCGCTATCTCGTTCATCGACGAACACGACGAAGTCACCATCGCCGGTATCGGTGGGGCGAAGGGTCGTGCGATGGGTGACCTTTCGGGTGTCAACTACAAGGTCGAGAAGGTCAACGGCGTGTCGATGATCGAACTGGTTCGCGGTAACGCAGAGAAACCGGTGCGATAATGTCCGACAGCGAGCAACCCGAACCGGAATCTCCGGCCGACTCCGAGGAAGCGTCTGCGAACGCACAACTGTTCGGCGTCTGGGACATCGTTGACATCGAGTACGCTGACCCCTCGACGCAGCGATACATCAACGTCACGCCCATCGCACACACGATGGGTCGCCACGCCTCGAAGCAGTTCCAGAAGTCAGAGATCAGCATCGTCGAGCGACTCATCAACCGCCTCATGCAGTCTGAGGACAACACGGGTCACAAGCAGAAGACGATGAAGATCGTGAAGGACGCCTTCGAGATCGTTCACGAGCGGACGGACGAGAACCCGATTCAAGTACTCGTCACCGCCGTCGAAAACGCTGCTCCCCGTGAGGAAACCGTCCGTCTCAAGTACGGCGGTATCTCCGTCCCGCAGGCCGTTGACGTCGCACCCCAGCGTCGCGTCGATCAGGCGCTGAAGTTCCTCGCTGAGGGGACCGCGAGCGGTTCCTACAAGACCACCACGAGCGCCGCTGAGGCACTTGCCCAGCAGCTTGTCGGTGCTTCGAACTACAACGTCGAGACGTACGCTATCAACCAGAAAGAAGAGCGCGAACGCGTTGCGGAAGCGGCCCGGTAATCGCGTCCTCTCTCTATCTCTCTCCGTTTTCGATCCACGAGCGACAGCTTGGTTTTCTCACTGACCGTTTAGTCTGCCGCAGCGGGACCGCCGCGGTCGTTCGTTCCGATGGCGTACTCGCGCGTTACGTCCACGAGCGCCTTCCGGTAGTCGCTCTCGGTGGGGTCATCCGACAGCGAGCGGAATCGCTCTTTGAACGCGGATAGCTCGACGTCCGGGGCGTCATCGGCAGCGGCGTGAGCCAAGTCGTAGATGCGGTGGTCAGGATCGATGAGGCCGTGGCGTTCGACGAGTGCGAGTGCGAACGCGGCGTTCACCGCGGTTATCTCCGGGTCGGCGTTCGCGGTGACGAGTCGGGAGTTCGGCCACGGCGAAGGTCCGGGATTGGCTGCGATGGCGCGGGCTAACTCCGATTCGAGGAAGTGGACGAGTTTCTCCGCAAGTCCCAAAGAAAGGGTGATGTCGTCCGCGTAGATATCCTTCATGTGATTTGCAATCTGGTAGCAGTGGGCTAACTTTCGCCGTTCGACTGATTTGCCCGAAAGGGCGAGGTACAGAGCTTCTTCTGTCGATTGAATGTGGGAAGCGTGTTGTTCTTCGTACCGAACCATGTGTGCGAGTTCGTGCAGGACGAGTTCGCGTCCCATCGCACTCGTCGCGGCCTGCCGGGAGATGTTCAACTCGTGTCTGTCATCGTAGTGGGCGGCCCAGGTTCGTTCGTCGGGGTCGTCGCGGACGGTGACGTGTACCGGCTTGTCGAGGTCGTACTCGGTCTCGAACAGGTCAGCAGCACTGAGAAACGGATCCGTCGGCGCGGATCCGAGCACTCGGAGATCCATGCGTGTCAGTAACAAACGCTACGTAACAATGACTCTTGTGCCGAGAGACGGAGTAGCCGCGCTGACGGGCCTGTGAAGCGGACATGTTACACCGATTATGCCAAAAAGGGACATACCACGGCGAGAGCGGCACGCTCGCGGCCGTTTCGCCACCGGCAAAACACTACCCTTTTGACCCTCCTGCCGGTACGGGTCTGTATAATGGGCCGACGAAAGAAAATCGTCCAGGAATGCGAGAAGTTGATGGACAAACCGGAGCAGATCCGGAACATCGCCATCGCTGCTCACGTCGACCACGGGAAGACGACCCTTACCGACAACCTCCTCGCTGGTGCGGGGATGATTGCGGACGAGGGTGAGGCGACACGCCTCATGATGGACACTGAAGAAGACGAGCAGGAACGCGGTATCACCATTGACGCCGCAAACGTCTCGATGACGCACGAGTACGAGGATAACAACCACCTCATCAACCTCATCGACACGCCGGGCCACGTTGACTTCGGTGGCGACGTGACGCGTGCGATGCGCGCTGTTGACGGTGCACTCGTCGTTGTTGACGCTGTCGAGGGTGCCATGCCGCAGACCGAGACGGTTGTCCGGCAGGCGCTCCGCGAGGGCGTCAAGCCCGCGCTGTTCATCAACAAGGTTGACCGCCTTATCTCGGAACTCCAAGAGGGTCCCGAGGAGATGCAGCAGCGTCTCACTGACGTCATCAGTGACGTGAACGAGCTCATCCGCGGGATGACCGAGGATATGGACGACGTTGACGACTGGACCGTCTCCGTCGAAGACGGGACCGTCGCCTTCGGGTCTGCTCTCTACAAGTGGGGCGTTTCGCTCCCGTCGATGCAGGCTACGGGCATGTCGTTCGGCGACATCATCGAACTCGAACGCGCCGACAAGCGGCAGGAACTCCACGAGAAGACGCCGCTTTCGGACGTCGTCCTCGACATGGTCGCCGAGCACTTCCCCGACCCGCTCGACGCCCAGCCCCGTCGTATCCCGCGCGTCTGGCGTGGTGACGACGATACGGACCTCGCAAAGCAGATGCGCGAAGTCGATGACGACGGCGAAGTCGTCTTCATGGTGACCGACATCGGGATGGACCCCCACGCGGGCGAAATCGCCACCGGTCGCGTCTTCTCGGGCACTATCAAGAAGGGCCAAGAGCTCTACGTCTCCGGGACGGCCGGGAAGAACCGCGTTCAGTCCGTCGGTATCTTCATGGGCGGCGAACGTGAGGAACTGGACCGTGGTGTCCCCGCAGGGAACATCGCGGCCGTCACGGGTCTTCGTGACGCTATCGCCGGTTCCACTGTCTCCTCTGTCGAGATGACGCCGTTCGAGTCCATCGAGCACATCTCCGAGCCGGTCATCACGAAGTCCGTCGAGGCGAAGAACATGGACGACCTGCCGAAGCTCATCGAGACGCTCCAGCAGGTCGCAAAGGAGGACCCCACCATCCGCGTCGAGATTAACGAGGACACGGGTGAACACCTCATCAGCGGTCAGGGTGAACTCCACCTCGAGGTCATCACGCAGCGTATTCAGAAGAACCAGGGTATTCCGGTCGTCACCGGTGAGCCGATTGTTGTCTACCGCGAGGCCCCGCAGAAGGAGTCCCGCGAAGTCGAGGGTGTCTCCCCGAACCGCCACAACAAGTTCTACATCACGGTCGAACCCCTCTCGGAGGACATCATCGAGCAGATTCAGCTCGGTGAAGTCTCCATGGACATGCCCGAACTGGAGCGCCGTGAGGCACTGCAGGAAGCCGGCATGGACAAGGACACCTCCCAGAACGTCGAACACATCCACGGGACGAACATCCTCATCGACGACACGAAGGGTATCCAGCACCTGAACGAGACGATGGAACTCGTCATCGAGGGTCTCGAAGAGGCACTCGACGACGGTCCGCTCGCCGCCGAACCCGCACAGGGTTCGCTGCTTCGCCTGCACGACGCGAAGCTTCACGAGGACACCATCCACCGCGGTCCCGCGCAGGTTATCCCGGCAGTCCGCGATGCCGTTCACCGGTCGCTCATCGACGCCGACATCAAACTGCTCGAACCCATCCAGAACGTCCGCATCGACGTTCCGTCCGAGCACATGGGTTCGGCGTCCGGCGAGATTCAGGGTCGCCGTGGCCGCGTCGACGACATGTACCAAGAGGGTGACCTGATGGTCATCGAGGGTATCGCGCCCGTCGAAGAGATGATCGGTTTCTCCTCGGACATCCGCTCTGCGACCGAAGGTCGCGCATCGTGGAACACCGAGAACGCTGGCTTCCGTGTCCTCTCGGACAACCTCCAGCGCGAGAAGATCATGGAGATCCGAGAGCGGAAGGGCATGAAGCTCGAACTGCCGCAGTCTATCGACCAGTTCTAATCACCGACTGTGTGCCGGGTTTCCGGCACCACACACCGCCGTCGCACGGCGCGGTCGGCGGATCTCGTCGGCCCCGCAGCGATTCATTATTGCGTTCGGAATTCTTCCCGGAGATGTATTTCTCTCCGTACCGACTGTGTGCATCCTCAGAAACGCCGGACAGATTTGCAACCGACGAAGGCTTATAACGCTCGCACCGAGTGAACGATAGTATGCAGACGGGGTCACACCGCCTGGTACGCATCGGTACGGAGCTACAGTCTACCCTCTCCTTACCGACAACACGGACACTGCGTGCCGCGGAGGTGGCTCGATGACCGAGGCTGAAGCCGTCCCCGAACCGGACGGTGGCGAACAGCCGAAGCCGCACACGATTCGCCTGGAACTCGCCGATGAACCGGGGCAACTGCTCGACGCGCTCCGCCCTATCGCCGAAAACGGGGGTAACCTCCTCTCGATTTTCCACGAACGGGGCAATCGCACGCCGCGCGGGCGCATTCCCGTAGAAGTCGATTTAGAGTGCCCACCGGATCGCTTTGATACAATCGTGGACGCGCTTCGCTCGGAGGGGGTGAACGTCATGCAGGCAGGGGCCGAACAGTACAGTGAGACGCTCACTGTCATCTTGGTCGGTCACCTCGTCGATAGTGACCTCTCGGATACGCTCCAACGAATCGAACAGTGTTCGTCGGCATCGCTTGCGGACATCTCGTTGAACGCGCCCGAAGGGCGAGACGAAGTGTCGAGCGCGAGCCTGCGGTTGGCCACCTACTCCGGTCGAACTGAGGACGCACTCGACGTTATCCGCACTGTCGCGCGCGAGAAGGATTTGCACGTCATCGAACCGTTGACGGAGGCAAGCCCATGAGCGGCAAGCGCCTCGCTGTCCTCGGTGCCGGTGCCGTCGGCGGGTCGGTCGTCGAACTCGCTGAGTCGTACGGCCACACCGTCACGGCGTTCGCTGACTCCGCTTCGGCGGTTGTGGATGCCGACGGCATAGACCCGGCGTCGGTACTCAAACAAAAACACGACGAGGGTCGCGTCGGGTCCGCAGACCCCGAGTCGGCGCTCCACGCCGACTACGACGTGTTGGTGGAGGCGACGCCGACGACGCTCGGCGACGCTGAACCGGGATTCTCCCACGTACGCCACGCGCTCGAACGCGGCGCGGATGTCGTGTTAGCGAACAAGGGTCCTGTCGCCGAGCGGTATGCGGACCTGATGGCGCTCGAACGCGAGAATGCGGGATCGGTTCGATTTGAGGCGACCGTCGGGGGCGCGATTCCGGTCCTCTCTACTATTGAAGACCTCTCGCCCGAACACGTCACCGCCGCGCGCGGCGTCCTCAACGGGACGGCCAACTTCGTGCTCTCGCGGATGGCAACTGAGGGATTGGACTACGAACACGTCCTCGCGGAGGCACAAGACCTCGGTGTTGCCGAGGCAGACCCTTCGTTTGACGTGGAGGGGACGGACGCGGCACTGAAGTGTGTCATCCTCTCGAACGTCCTCGCCGAAGGTGAACGGGAGTACACGCTGGCGGACGCCAACGTTGAGGGAATTACGAACATCCCTGGGAGTGCGCTGGAACTAGCGGCGGAGGACGGGCAAACGGTTCGTCTCATTGGTGAGTCCACGCCCGACCGGGTGCGCGTCAGTCCGCGCCTCGTCCCACAGAACACTGCGCTTGCTGTTTCAGGCACCAGAAACATCGTCCAATTGGAGACAAAGCACGCTGGCCAACTCAATATCAGCGGTCGGGGCGCGGGCGGTCCGGAGACCGCATCGGCGGTGCTAGCGGATATTGGCCGCCTCGATTAAGCGGAAGACCGCTCCCTCGGGCCTCCTGTCGCTCGATATTGGCTGGTTGTGACAACACAACACATGCGTGGTATACGGTCCCACGAAACGCAATACACGGCCGTCTCGGCGCGTATACGTATCGAAATGGTTTTAGTGCATTCAGGCCAAACACGGCATCACAGAGCGCCTTAGCGCGTGACCCATCCATGAGTGACAAACCGCACCAGAACTTGGCCATCATCGGCCACGTTGACCACGGTAAGAGTACGCTGGTCGGGCGACTCCTGTTCGAGACAGGATCCGTCCCGGAACACGTAATCGAGCAGCACCGAGAAGAAGCAGAAGAGAAGGGCAAGGGCGGCTTCGAGTTCGCCTACGTCATGGACAACCTCGCCGAAGAGCGTGAGCGTGGTGTCACCATCGACATCGCCCACCAAGAGTTCGACACCGACGAGTTCTACTTCACCATCGTCGACTGTCCGGGCCACCGTGACTTCGTGAAGAACATGATCACGGGTGCTTCGCAGGCTGACAACGCGGTCCTCGTCGTCGCCGCTGACGACGGTGTCGCGCCGCAGACCCGCGAGCACGTCTTCCTCGCCCGTACGCTGGGTATCGGCGAGCTCATCATCGCCATCAACAAGATGGACGTTGTCGACTACAGCGAAGACACCTACAAGCAGGTCACCGAAGAGGTCCAGAACCTGCTGAAGCAGGTCCGCTTCCAGTCTGACAACGCGACGTTCGTCCCTATCTCGGCGTTCGAGGGCGACAACATCGCAGACGCGTCGGACAACACGTCGTGGTACGACGGGAAGACGCTCCTCGAAGCACTTAACGACCTGCCGGCACCGGAGCCGCCGACGGACGCGCCGCTCCGCCTGCCCATTCAGGACGTTTACACCATCTCGGGTATCGGTACCGTCCCCGTCGGACGTATCGAGACGGGTACGCTCAACCCCGGTGACAACGTCTCCTTCCAGCCGTCCGACGTTGGCGGCGAAGTGAAGACGGTCGAGATGCACCACGAGGAAGTCGATCAGGCCGGTCCCGGTGACAACGTCGGATTCAACGTCCGTGGCGTCGGTAAGGACGACATCCGCCGTGGTGACGTCTGTGGCCCCGCCGACGAGCCGCCGTCCGTCGCCGAGACGTTCAAGGCGCAGGTCGTCGTCATGCAGCACCCCTCGGTCATCACCGCTGGCTACACGCCGGTCTTCCACGCCCACACGGCGCAGGTCGCGTGTACCATCGAAGCGATCGACCAGAAGCTCGACCCCGCCTCGGGTGAGGTCGCAGAGGAGAACCCGGACTTCATCAAGTCCGGCGACGCGGCTGTCGTGACGGTCCGACCGCAAAAGCCGCTCAGCATCGAACCGTCCGGTGACATTCCGGAACTCGGTTCCTTCGCCGTCCGTGACATGGGTCAGACCATCGCGGCCGGGAAGGTCCTCGAGGTCAACGAGCGATAGATGCAGCAGGCACGCGTTCGTCTCGCCGGGACCAGCCCGGACGACCTCGACGACATCTGCGACGACGTCCGCGAAATTGCGAACAAGACGGGCGTCAACCTCAGCGGCCCGATTCCGCTGCCGACGAAAACCCTCGAAGTTCCCGCCCGCAAGTCTCCCGACGGTGAAGGGACCGCGACGTGGGAGCACTGGGAGATGCGCGTCCACAAGCGTCTCATCGACATTGACGCTGACGAACGCGCCCTGCGCCAGCTGATGCGGATTCAGGTCCCCAGCGACGTCAGTATCGAGATCGTTCTCGAAGACTGACTGGGGGATCCCCGCATCGACCCGCGCCGTTGAGACGGCGTTCGATACCGAACAGGCGCGCGTCTGACCGTTTTGTACGGTCCACGACGCTAAGGCGCACGCGCCGTTCTTCTGCGTCTCAGTTCGTGAGCGCCGAGTCTCTCCGTTCTACTCTATTTCACCCGCGTAGCTGGTCGTCTCTTCGACATCTAGAGCTGCCCTGTGCGACGACGTGCCGATCCCAACGCGAAACAGAAGGTACAAATGATCGCACGCCTTCGAAGCATATGCGGGCTCGTAGATCAGTGGCAGATCGCTTCCTTCGCAAGGAAGAGGCCCGGGGTTCAAATCCCCGCGAGTCCATCTCCTTCCGTTCACTACGTTCACTCCAGTCGATGGACTCGCTTGGTCCCACTCGCTCGTGAACTCGCTCGCGGGACCCCCGCGAGTCCACGAGATTATTTATCCGATATCCAAACGTTCGATATGCCTGAGTAACAAATAGAACGTTCGCTGGGACTGTTTCGGCTCCCGTACGCGCAGTGGATAGACCGGGGTTCGAATCCCCACGAGGGACTGGGCAGTACGCCCAGTCGGCAGGAACGGAGGTCTTGAAACTGGGCAAGACGGCAGTGACGGGCGGTCTCAACGGGGTGATACTCTACATCGTTAAGAAATTGACACACAAACTATACACAAAACTCGACGAGAAGTACAGCATCGAAGCAACTGCGGCCAAGTGGGGCGAGAAGGTCGGTACCCGAGTGAAAGACTGGGTTTCCCACAACTCCCTCTCCCTGCCGGCTACACGCTGAGTGGATACACCGTCACTTCTCGTAGTATCGATTCCATTCCGACGTGACAAATTCAGACTCTATCTTTCGAACAGTATGTTCGGTCAAGAATATTACACGACTCCTTCACGTATTGTTGAATAATTTATTTTTGTCCACGAACAGTACTCTCGGTTACGGTGTACGATGAATCAACTCCCGGTCGTTCGACAGACGTGGGGTGTTCGCTGATGTCGTCGATCGTGGCGCCCACTCGAACGTCTCGACTCGCTGTACTGGCTCTCTTCTTGACTGTACTCGTCGTCCTCTCGACGGCGTTTCTCGGCACGACTGCCGCGGCAGCGTCGGGAACTAACGCCGCGGCAGTTTACGACGACACCACCCTCCAGTCAGCGGCGACTGCCACCGACTCCGATGGCGACGGCCTCACCGACCGCGAGGAAGTGAACGGATGGGGAACGGACCCGAACAACGCCGACACCGACGGCGACGGCACCGACGACGGCGCGGAGACGGTTGACGGGACGGATCGGACCGACCTGCATACGCTCCGCGTCACGAAAGTCGGAGCTGAGGACGGCCGCGCCGACTACTCCCTGACGACGAGCGGACAGCTCTCGGGACTGTCCGACTTCGAGGACACGCTCAACGGGAACACCGCGTCGGGCCGCGTCGGGCCCACCGCCGGCAACGACACCGTTGCCTTCGCGGGTGAGACAACGTCGTTCTCGCTGGACGGGCCTGCCGTCCTCTACCTTGACGGCACCGTCGTCCAGCCGTCGGACCTCCAGCCCGAAACGCACGTCCTGAGCGTCACCAAAAACGGTGCCGAAGACGGGAAAGCCAACTACGAACTCGTCGTCAATGGGACGCTCACGCCGCGAGACGACTTCGAGGACACGATCAACAACACTGCCGCATCAGGTAGCGTCGGTCCCCAGTCCGGCACCGACTCCGTGGAGTTCACCGGCGAAATAACATCGCTTTCACTGGACGGACCGGCGGTCGTCACGCTTGACGGGCAAGAGATAGATCCGAGTACGTACGGAAATTCTCCCGAGACGCACACACTCGTCGTTACGAAGGACGGTGCCGAGGACGGGAAAGCGAACTACCAGTTCAGCGTCGATGGCACGCTCACGCCGCGAGACGACTTCGAGGACACGATCAACAACACTGCTGCGTCAGGTAGTGTCGGTCCGACGGCTGGCACCGACTCCGTGGAATTCACCGGGAACATCACCTCGTTCTCGCTGGACGGACCGGCGGTCGTCACGCTTGACGGCGAGAAAACTGATCCCAGGGCGCTGGGTACGACCCAGATCGAGTTCAATCAAACGTACGAGGGCGACGTTTCGGGCGACGAGCGCCACGTGTACACGTTCTCCGTCGATCAGGACGCATACATCCGGATTCCGTTCGGAGGTGGTCCCGATACGGCCCGAGCAACGCTGTACGCACCGTCCGGCACCGAACTCGATACGAGTGTGTCCTATGCCGACACCATCCCGTTCGGTGCACAAGCACCGGAGACTGGGACGTACCGCATCGTCGTCACAGAGCACGACGACGCGTTCTCGGGCTACCACTTCGAGGTGAACACGGCGCGACCCGACGGACTCGAACCGGACGATGCCCAGTCGAGTGCAACCACGCTGGCCAGCGGTCAACCGGCCGAAGCGATACTCGGTGAGGGCGAACACGACTGGTTCGCTCTCGACGCACAGTCGGGCGAGCAGATAACGGTTGACCTCCGACGGCACAGCAACAACTTCGGGAGTGACGTTGCCGTCGCGCTCGTCGCACCTGACGGGTCCGAAATCGCATCGGATACGTCGAGTTGCGGTGTTGGCATGTGCGACCCGGACGACCTCACAGTTACCGCCGCCACGAATGGCACGTACTACGTACGCGTGAGCGGCGACTCGACGGAAGGGTTCATCTCGTATGAGGTGAATGCCACGGCGGTCTAACAACCCGTCACCGTCGTTCGACTGATCCCGTCGCCCCGAATACTGTTTCTGTCGCTACGCTTATCAGTGGAGAATTCAATGTATATTTATGGAAGATATCTTCGTCGCCCGATTGATGTCCACGACGTTGCACACTGTTTCTGTGGATACGCTCGTTGAGGACGCCGCGAAACTGATGATGGAGAACGGTGTCGGTTCCGTTCTCATTGTCGATGACGGCAACCAACTGCTCGGCATCTTGACGACGACTGACTTCGTGCAAATCGTCGCTGAACGACAGCCAAAAGACCAGACGCCTGTCTCCGAATACATGACGAGCGATGTGGTGACTACGACGGCACAGGTGCCCATCCAGGATGTTGCGGATACGATGATGCAGCACGGCTTCCACCACGTTCCCGTCGTGGACGACGACGAGGGTGTTATCGGGATCATCAGCACGACCGACCTCGCGTCCTACCTCTCGACGGCCGAGGCTCCGAGTCCGTCGTAACGCTCGGGACTTGCGGTTTTCTTCGTTATGTCCATCGGTACCACTAAGCGTGCGGTCTACGCAGAGGTCAGTATGGACGACGCGGAGTACGACGAACTCACCACCTCGTTGACGCCGAACGAGTCCGTCGATGGGGTGACGACGTACCGAAACACCGTGAGCATCGCCTGTCCGGCCTGCGAGGAACCGTTCGACGACCTCGTCGTCTGCGAGGAGGAGTACAGCAGTCTCGAACTGAGTCGGATGCTCGATCTGTGCGTGACGACGCACGACGAGAAAGTGGTGCTATTCACGCACAAACAGTAGCGACCGACCCGATAGTGGAATCGAAATTCGGTCTTCGCCGGCTATCTCTCGGATAGTCGCGTCCGACCGTGCTTCGATGAGTTAGTTTTCTGCGGGCGGCAGACCGTCTTCGTCTACGACGTTGCCGTCGTCGTCAACGGTGACGATACCGCGGTTGTTCACTGCGTAGGGGTCGAGTCCGACCTCTTCGAGGAACTGCTTGTACAGTCGCTCTGCGGTCTCTGCGTCCTTCTGCCGATCAGAAGCGCGGTCGCAGAGTTCGACAAGGTCCTCGGGGACGTCGTTCTCGTGGACGATCCAGTGGTTGATAAGGTCCGACAGACGGCGGATGGGCGAGGTGAAGTGGCCGTAGATGTCGAAGTTGAGGGCGTGGTGCCCGCCGAACGGGTCGTTCATGTACTTCGCTCGCGGCATCACCTTCAGCACGGCGCGCTGAATCTTGTTGAGGGCGCGTCCCGGCGAGTTTTCGAGGGCGGCGTTGACGGCCTTGCGCGGATCGTCGAACTTCGCGCTCGGAATCTTCACACCGTCGAGTTCCATTATCTCACGGAGCGCCTTGTCCCACTGGTCGGGCGTCGGTTGCGGGTGGACGCGGTACATCGCTTCGACACCGCGACCCCACATGAGTTCGTGCGTGACGGCTTTGTTCGCCTTCAGCATGCACTCTTCGATGATGGTATGGGCGCGGTCACGACTCGGATTGAGGACGAGTGATCCGTCCTCTTTTCGCTGTTCGTGCATCCGGTCTGCGAGTTCGAAGACGAGTTTGCACTCCTCGTGGAGGGGGAGGCTCTCGTCGTCTAAGCGTTCCTCCGCCTGCGAGTAGGTGAGACGTTCGTCGGATTCGATGACGGATTTGTAGATGTCTATCTCCTCGAACGAGAGCGTCTCTTTGTCGATCTCCATCTCGACCGTGTGAGCGAGACGGTCCTCGTTGGGGACAAGCGAACACACCGTCTCCGCCAGTATCGGCGGGAGCATGTGGATGGTGTAAGCGGGGAGATAGACGGTGTTGCCGCGTTTTACGGCTTCTTCCCACATCTCCGACCCTGGGTGGACGTAATGGGTCACATCGGCGATGTGGACCCACAGCGTGTACGTCTCCTCGTTTTCTGCGATAGAGATGGCGTCGTCGAAGTCCTGTGCGTCGATAGGGTCGGTCGTCCACGTCGTCAGATCGCGGAGATCCTGCCGCTGTTCGACCTCTTCTTGTATCTCGTCTTGAACACCCTTCGTTCGTTCGCGCGCCTCGGAGAGAACCGGACCGGGGAACGCATCACGAATCTCGAACTCCTCGAAGAGTTCTTCGCGTTTATCTTGCAGTTGCCGGGCGACATCGGGACTGATTTCGACGGGGCCTTGCCCCTCGGCCGTCCCGGCCTGCGCCTGCGCGTCGTTCGACATGGAGAGCACTTAACGCGAGAGGTAGTTAGGCGTGTCGCACGGGGCCGCACCGATTCGATTTCGGGACGGCTTCGGCGAACGACGGGCTGAACCCGGAACGCGGCGGGTCGAATCCGTCGGCGGTGGACCCGACCCACCCCGACTGACTCGACCCGACGCGACCTGACGGAATCAGCGTTCGCGTTCGGTCTCTTCCGTCTGGCTGTACCGCTCTTCGACCGCGTCGAAGTAACGTTTGAGAAACTCTTCTTGAGAGAGCGTGTCTTCTTCGATGCCGAGGATGAGTGATTCGAGTTCGGCTCGCGGTTGGTGACACAGCTCTCGGTAACACTCCTTGCAGAGGTGTTCGAACTCCTTGCCCTGCCGGTTCCAGCGGTCTCCCTCTTTGTCGTACTCGCGGGCTTCGCCACGGAGGACGGACGTCCCGCAGGCGAGACAAACGACCGTTTTCCGGTCCCGGTTGGTCCGGGAACGCCACATACGACTCAGCAGGCGCTCCCGTCACTTAGCGTTTGTTCCGCGTCAGACATATGATGTCGAAACGGTAGTTCCGACGGTCGTGACCGTCTTGGCCTTCGAATAACGGTCGATTTATTCACGACGCTATCCTCTGCCGTGGTATGAACGTCAAATCCCGTCACCATCTCCGTTCGGATGAGATTTCGGAGTTGGAGGAGGAGATTGCCGCACAGACAGGCGTCCAGATGGACGGCGACGCTTACGAGATGGTCGAACTCGCGGACGCCGATTTCGATGTTGTCCTCGTGGACGGCGACCCTGTCGTCGTCTATATGGACGACGAACGGCCGTTCCTCACCGTCGCTGGCGCAAACGCCTACGAACCGACGAAGAACGTCGTCACCGTTGACGCCGGTGCCATCTCGTTCGTGAGCGACGGCGCGGACGTGATGCGCCCCGGTATCGTCGATGCCGACGACGACATCGAACCCGGTGATCTCGTCCTCATCGCCGAGGAGACGCACGGCAAAGTCCTCGCCGTCGGCCGCGCCCTCGAACCCGGTGCAGAGATGGTCGGCGACTCCGGCAAAGTCGTCGAGTCGCTTCACCACGTCGGCGACGACCTCTTCGAGTTCGCGGTCTGAATCTCACTGTTCCCGTCTCGTTCCTCGTAAGGCACTGCTCTGCAACGCATCACACCACAGGTACCACGGTTTGACATCCTCCTCCGCCTGAAGGTGGAGGAATCCCGAGCGGTGGGAGTTTCAGGTTTGCAGTCCAATCACTGGACTACCAGTCCTTTTGGGCACGGGTAGTCCCACAGCATCGGACTGGTGGACTGATGGCGGTGCCAAACCGCTGTTACCCCTATCCTCGACCGTGTATGGCGTCCCGGTGTTGTTTTGGCCACGGGGACGCCAGCAGGCATCAGCAGAGTCGGGGGTATCGTCTGGTTCGCTTCAAGCAGTCAACACAGACACACGCTTCGAGCATGTGCGTTCACCGATTGCCCTTTCGGATATTGCCTCGTTAGGTAGGCGGACAGGCCGCCTCCGTAGGACGGTTCAGAATCCGCTCCGTTCCGACCGATTCCTACCCTTCGGTACGGCGGCCTGTCAATTAAAGTTCTCGTAGGAAACTCAGAGCGTCCGTTTGAGCGGTAGACTGGTGCCCAGAATGACGGCGCGTATCCACGGCCTGAAGGCCGTGATATTGCGCCTGTTCCACGTATAATCCGTTACTTTGCAACGTACCACGCCACACTCCCTTACGCTTCGCTGTTTTGCTCGTTCTGATACTTCGCTATCGCCGCCTCGTACCCCTCTCTGGCCGTCTCGTACGTCTCGTAGAGGTCGGAAATCGGCGTCCGCGTCGCATCCACGCGCAGGTCGTTGTAGTACGGTGTCGGCGCTTGGTCCTCCGTCGTCGTCACTACGAGCGCGGCGCTCTGCACTGTCAGATCCTCGCGCTTGTCGCCGCCCGCTTCGTGGCCCGCTTCTAGTGTCTCGATCAGTCGCACTGCGAGAGGGTCGTCCCTGTTTCCGGACTCGTAGGCGTCTGCGGCAGCGTCGATAACCTCCTCACCGGTGAGAAGGTTGCCGGCGACGGTGTAGTGCTCCCCGACGCGGTGTCCGAACCATCCCTGACACTCCGCGCCCGAAAATGCGAACGTCCCGTCTAATCCGACGCCGTGCAGTTGGCGTTGTTCGCGCCCTTCGTCGGCGTTCAACAGCGCTTGCAGGGCGTCTTCGATGGCGAGTCCGTCATCGAGATAGTCGATTCCTTTCTCCCCCAACTCGACGTTGACGAGGCTCTGTGTCGCCACCACGCCGTTCTCGGAGGCGAACGGACAGAGCGCTCCAACGGCGGGAAGACGCGTCGTCACCGCGACACCGAATCGCGTCTGTTCGGTACCCACCTCGTCGTCGTACGTCTCGCGGACGCAGATGCTGAAGGTCACGTTGTGTGCGTTGGCGGCATGGCGCAAAAAATTCGGTTTGGCGGCACACAGCTCCCATTTTGTCGCGTCAGACGGTCGTCTGACGTAAGAACTAACCCGACGCTAGCGGTTGTTGCGTGCATGGGCATCATGAGCAAAATCCTCAGTGGAGGTGACAACCACACGACTGAGGACTATGTCGAACTCGATCTAGATGACTTCGACACCGCTCGCGGCGAAGCGGGAATGAGCGTTCGAATTGCTACTATTGGCGACAAACAGGACGTCGTCAGCATCAAGGACGCCGTCTACGACGGCGACCTCGTTATTGCGGACATCACGCGACACACGACCTCCGACAGTACGATGGAACACATCGTAGACGACCTCCGACAGGTTGCCGAGGAAGTTGACGGTGATATCGTCCAGAAGGGTGACGACCAAATTATCATCACTCCGACGGGCGTCGCCGTTAGCCGCGAGAAACTCTCGTAGTTCGTCTCGTACCTCCTCCCGAGGCACCTGTCTCAATGTGTTAAACCACCGCAACCGATGGCTTTAGCCGTGCGCTTCCCGTACCCGGGCGTAGATGAGCAAGGACTTTATCGAGGTACGGGGTGCCGAAGAACACAACCTCAAAGACCTCGACGTCCAGATTCCTCGTGAAGCGTTCACCGTCGTTACTGGTCTTTCGGGGTCGGGCAAGTCGTCGCTCGCCTTCGAGACGATTTACGCCGAAGGCCAGCGACGGTATATCGAGTCGCTGTCGGCGTACGCCCGTAACTTCCTCGGGCAGATGGACAAACCGCAGGT
This sequence comes from Halogeometricum borinquense DSM 11551, assembly GCF_000172995.2. GTDB lineage: Archaea > Halobacteriota > Halobacteria > Halobacteriales > Haloferacaceae > Halogeometricum > Halogeometricum borinquense. Next base: position 2,671,883 of record NC_014729.1, on the reverse strand, counting down.
GGAGGCCGTCGAAGGTCTCTCGCCTGCGATCTCCATCGATCAGAAGAACGCGGCGAACAACCCCCGTTCCACCGTCGGCACCGTCACCGAACTGCACGACTATCTCCGCCTCCTGTACGCTCGCGTCGGGACGCAGTACGACCCTCTCACGGGCGAAGAGGTCGGCGAGCAGTCCGCACAGGACATGGTCACGCAGATTCTCTCGCTTCCTGACGGGACGAGAGCGAAAATCGTCGCTCCCGTCGTCCGCGACCAGAAAGGGGCGTTCGAGGATCTGTTCGACGAACTCGTCGCCGACGGCTACGCCCGCGTCGAAGTGGACGGCGAAGCGTTCGATCTCACGGTCAACCGACCGGATCTCGACAAGAACTACGACCACACCATCGACGTAGTTGTCGATCGGGTGAAGATTCGACCCGAAGACCGGTCCCGTATCGCAGACAGCGTCGAGACGGCGCTGACGGAGGCCGACGGCGTGTTGAAACTCGTCGTCCCCGACCCGCCGGAAGACGTGCCGTTCGGCTCGAACACGCGTTCGACGGGTGATCTCGCGGGCGAGGGCGACGATAGACTCGTCGTCCAGTTCTCGGAGGAGTTGGGGAACCCGAACTCCGATTTCCAGTTTACCGAGATAGAGACGCGGTCGTTCTCCTTTAACAGCCCGCACGGTGCGTGTCCGGCCTGTGAGGGCCTCGGGCAGACCAAAGAGGTGGACGAGGACCTCGTCGTTGTGGACTCCTCGAAGCCGGTCAAGCACGTCTTCGAACCGTGGTCGTACAACCGCTCGTACTACCGCACGCGAATCGACTCGGTGGCGGCTCACTTCGACGTCTCCGTGGACACGCCGTTCGAGGAGTTAGACGAGGACGTGCAGCGACAGTTCCTCTACGGTACCGACGAACAGGTCGTGTTCAAACGACAGACGCGCAACGGGACGCGCCGGAAAGAAAAGCGCTTCGAGGGTGTTATCCCGAACCTCGAACGCCGCCACGTCGAGACGGACTCCGACTCGACGCGCGAACACATCGAGGACTACATGGCCGTCACCACCTGTCCGGACTGTGACGGCACGCGTCTGAAAGAACAATCGCGGCACGTCCTCGTCGCCGATACGTCCATCACTGAAGTCAACCGAATGAGCATCGGCGACGCGCTCGAACATTTCGAGGGGCTGGAAGCCGAACTCGACGAGAGGGAGCGCACCATCGCCGAGGAGATTCTGAAAGAGATCCGCGCCCGTCTCGGCTTCATGGAGGAAGTGGGTCTCGAATATCTCACACTCGACAGAGAGGCCTCGACGCTCTCGGGCGGCGAGAGCCAGCGGATTCGTCTCGCAACGCAGGTCGGATCCGGTCTCGTCGGCGTCCTCTACGTCCTTGACGAACCTTCTATCGGGCTCCACCAACGCGACAACGACCGCCTGTTGAACACGCTCGAAGGACTCCGCGACCTCGGAAACACGCTCATCGTCGTCGAACACGACGAGGAGACGATGCGCCGCGCTGACAACGTCGTGGACATGGGTCCCGGTCCGGGCAAACGCGGCGGCGAAGTCGTCGTACAGGGAGACTTCGACGATATCTGCGCGGCTGACGACTCTATCACTGGCGACTACCTCTCGGGGCGCAAGGAGATTCCCGTCCCCGACGAGCGCCGCAGTTCCGAGAACTTCCTCACCGTCCGCGGCGCGCGGCAACACAATCTAAAAGATCTCGACGTAGAGCTCCCAATCGGGCAGTTCACCGCCATCACGGGCGTCTCCGGATCCGGCAAATCCACGCTGATGCACGAGATTCTGTACAAAGGTCTCGCGCGGACGATGAACGACAACACCTCCGTCCACCCCGGTGATCACGACGCCATCGAGGGCATCGAGCATATCGAGACGGTTCGCCTCATCGACCAGTCACCCATCGGCCGGACGCCGCGTTCGAACCCCGCGACGTACACCGGCGTCTTCGACTACATCCGCGAACTGTTCGCGGAGACCAAACTCTCGAAGCAACGCGGCTACGAGAAGGGTCGCTTCTCGTTCAACGTCAAGGGCGGCCGGTGTGAGGCCTGCGGCGGGCAGGGGACAGTGAAGATCGAGATGAACTTCCTCTCGGACGTGTACGTGCCCTGCGAGGAGTGCGACGGCGCGCGCTACAACGACGCCACACTCGATGTGACGTATAAGGACAAAACCATCTCTGACGTGCTGGATATGGAGGTGTCTGAAGCCCTCGAATTCTTCGAGTCGAACTCGCAGATTCGTCGCCGTCTCCAACTGCTCGAAGACGTCGGTCTCGGCTACATGACGCTCGGACAGCCCTCGACGACGCTCTCGGGTGGAGAGGCCCAGCGCGTTAAACTCGCAGAGGAGTTAGGCAAAAAGCAGGCGGGCGACACACTCTATCTCTTGGACGAACCGACGACGGGCCTCCACAAGGAGGACGAACGAAAACTCATCGAGGTTCTGCAACGCCTCACTGATAACGGCAACACCGTCGTCGTCGTCGAACACGAACTCGACTTGGTGAAAAACGCCGACAACATCGTTGACCTCGGTCCAGAAGGCGGCGAGAACGGCGGCGAAGTCGTCGCCACCGGCACGCCCGAGGAAGTTGCGCGAGTCGAACAGTCGCACACGGGACGGTACCTCCGTGACCTCCTTCCCGACGTAGAGATCGACGGCCCGCGCTCGGACCGCCGCAAACCCGCCAAAGCGGCGAGCGACGACTGACACATCCTGTCACCAGTCGTTTTCGCTTATCATTCTGTTTTCTTCCCGTTCTCACGACCGAAAGACAGAGACCTGTCGCTATTTATCCGAACGAAAAGACACGTCGCCTCTTATCGGAGAGCAGAGACACGTCGCCTCTTATCGGAGAGCAGAGACACGTCGCCTCTTATCGGAGAGCAGAGACACGTCGCCTCTTATCGGAGAGCAGAGACACGTCGCCTCCTATCCGAGGGAGACTCACGTCGCTGCTCATCTGGTGGCTGGATTACTCTACGACAGCGAGAAGCATTACAGCCGCGGAGAGCGAGATAGCAAGCGAGAAGATGCCGACGCTCTTCGTTGCCGTGACGGTGTTCGACCCTGCGGCGGCCCCCACCTCAACGGAGAGCAGGAACCCCGCCAGCCAGAACCCGCCAACGACGAGTCCACACATCCCGAGCGCGTATCTCGCCGTTACGTTCGCAGACATATCTCGTTTGTCAAATTGGAAGACAATGAATCTGTGCAACTGATTTTCGAAATAGATAATTCCGGTCGGCTCGTGACAGGCGGCTACTACTCACACAACTGTCAAGTTACCTGACGTGGTAGGTGTACTCGTGACTATCTGTTACGTCGGGATGCGCGGGGGCGTTCTCGTCGCCCACGGTCCCGGAGACGACTCACCGGCCGCACACCGGAAGTTCGACGGCTACGACGTGGAGTGTCTCGAATCTGCCGACGCAGCACCTGCATGCGCGTTCTGCGGAACGTTCAATACGGGACTCCATCGGACGGATGATGCGGGCGAAACGTGGCATCGCGTTGGCAAAGATACGCTCCCGAAGTCGGTGACAAGCGTCGCTGTCTCCCCGCACGACGCCGAGGTGGTGTACGCAGGAACGGAACCGAGTGCGGTGTTTCGGTCGGACGATGCGGGCGAGACGTGGACCAAACTCAACGGTCTGACCGACCTGTCCTCTGCGTCCTCGTGGTCGTTCCCGCCGCGGCCACATACCCACCACGTCCGGTGGATCGAACCGGATCCTCACGATCCCGACCACCTGTACGTCAGTATCGAGGCGGGTGCGTTAATTCAGACACACGACGGCGGTGAGACGTGGTCGGATCGCGTTCCGTCGGCCCGCCGAGACACACACTCGATGGCGACGCACACGGATGCCCCCGACCACGCGTGGGCAGCAGCGGGCGACGGTTACGCTGAGACGTCCGACGGCGGCGAGACGTGGACGTATCCGCAGAAGGGCCTGAATCATCAGTACTGTTGGAGCGTCGCCGTAGACGCCGCTGATCCCTCCCGTATTCTCGTCTCTGCCGCGCAGAGCGCTCGCGTCGCGCACAACGTTGACCACGCGGAGTCGTATCTGTACCGGCGTACGGGTGACGAGACGTGGGAACAACTCGGTTCGGGGATTCCCACGGGGTCGGGTATCGTCCGCGCTGTCCTCGACCGCGGGCGCCGCGGTGGTGAGTTCTACGCCGTCACAAACCGCGGTCTGTACCGGACGGGTGACGGCGGCGACTCGTTCGAACGCGTCGGCATCGACTGGCCGGACGCATTCGAACGACAGGTCCCGAGCGGACTCGTCGTCGTTCCGTCCTCGGCACCCTGAGCAAATCTGGGAGCTATCGTTTCAGGCCTTGACACTCGATTCGTTCGCGTGTCGTCGTCGCAGTCGCCGTTCCGCGTCTGCGGCGAGCAACGAGAGGACGAACGGAAGGAGCCAACAGACGGCGTACAGCGACCCGAACGACAACTGCCCGCCGGCTGGTGCAACGAGGACGAGTCCAACCCCCGTCCCGATGACGCCGGCAGGTGAGAGTCGCCCTGTCTTGAGAGCGACGTAGATGGGCACCGCCCCGAGGAAAACGAGACCGGTCGTGACCCAGACTGCAAGGCCGACCGTGGCGGGTTCTAACGAGTGGAATTGGAGTCCGGAGAAACCGATGACGATAGCGGCGTGGAGGACGCCGACGGAGAGAGAACCGACGCCCGTCTCGCCGTCGAGGGCGTCGTTCACCCGAGGATGCTTGAGAGCGAGGTGTTCAACCACAGCGAGGGAGAGGACGACAGTTCCGGCGAGGGCGACGCCGACCAGAAAGTCGAAGACGATGAGCGATTCGGGTTCGACACCTCTCGGTCCGGGACCGACGCGCGGGCCGAACCCAACCCACGGGACGAGTAACAACAGTACGGTGGTGATTGGGAGTGGCGTGAGCAGTCCCCGGCGGTGCCCGACGACAACCAGTAATCCGATAGCGGCCAATAGCACGATGTACAGGAGGACCGTTCGTGGGTCGTTCACCACTCCCGGACGGACGCGGAGACTGAGGAGATAACTGGTGAACGCGACGGGTGTGAGGACGGCGGCGAGGGGGGCATCCCGGCGCATGTTGGATTATTTTCGATCTGTTGACTTATCATTTCGGCTCTGTGTCAACTCCTGCGCTCGTTCCGATGCTGTGCAGACAAAGAAGGTATTTGTTCGACCCCGAAGAACGCCGTAGTAATGTACGACTTCGCTGTCGTCGGCGTCGGACCTGCAGGCGCACGGTTCGCCCGCCGGGCCGCCGAGGCGGGATACGACGTCGTTGCCTTCGAGAAAGGTGAGGTCGGAACGCCACTGGCCTGTTCCGGCCACGTCAGCACCGATATCTGGGCGTACGTTCCCGACGAAGCCAAAACGACGCTCTTTCAGAACCGAATTTACGGTGCAAACTTCCACGTCGGCGGCCCGAACTCACGTGACTACCCGTTCTACAAGAACGAGGAGGTGTCGAACGTTATCGACCGGGTCGAACTCGACCGAACGCTCGCAGCGTGTGCGCGAGACGCCGGTGCCGACGTGCGCGAACGACATACAGTCACGAACGTCGAAGAACGCCACGACGGCGTCGAACTCACCGTCTCCGCGGGTGGTGACGAGCAGACGATCGAGGCGAAGATGGTCGCCGGATGTGACGGCCCCGTCTCGCGCGTCCGTCGGCAGGCCGGACTGGACGAACCCGAGGAGATACTTCACGGTGTCCTCGCGTTCGACGAAGCCCCTGACGACAGCGACTTCGTGGACGTACATCTCACTGTCCCGCGCTTTTTCGCGTGGCGCATCCCGCGCGGCGACGCGGGTGTCGAGTACGGTCTCGCCGCCCCACCGGGTGCGGAGGTCAACGAGATGTTCGACGTACTCACGGATGCCTACGACGTGGAGACGACGCACTTCTGTTCGGGCGGTATCCCCATTGGCCCGCCCGACCGCGTCACCACGCGCCGGGTGTTCCTCCTGGGCGACGCCGCCGCACAGACAAAACCGTTCACCGGCGGCGGCATCCTCTACGGCATGACCGCCGCAGACTGCGCCGTCGATACCATCGATCCCGACGACCCGGCGACGCTCCGAGACTACGAGTCGGCGTGGCGGTCGGAACTGTCGCAGGAGATCGCAATGGGCCATTGGATCCGCCGCGCGTACTCGCTGCCCGAACGTGTCCAACATTTCGGACTGCGGTCGCTCTCGGGTGAAATTGGCGTCCACATGGACAAACCGACGTCGTTCTTCTCGCGGGAACACCTCACAAAGCTGCTCGGTCGCTGAGAGCGAGACTCAACCGCTGTCAAGTCGCCGCCGCCAAGTTGCCGCCATCAAGTTGCTTCCGTCAAGTTGCTGCTGTCAAGCCACCGCCGGCAAGCCGTTACTCGCTGTCGGGATAGGCCGGAAGTCGCCGCGAGGTATCGCTCCCGTCCACAAACGGTAGCGAAACCACGTCCGCCGTCACCTCTTTTTCATCGACGCGAACCTGCACCGTCGAGGCGTCTTCATCGAAATCGAGGAGTGCGAGGGCAATCGGCGATTCTAGCATCGGACTTTCGACGGCACGCGTGACCTCGCCGACGGACGAATCGCCGTTGAAGACCGCCGCGCCGGATTCTGGAAGTGCTTCGGGGCGGAGACCGACGAGACGTTGACTCGGCCGACCGCGGTTTTCTACTTTCGAGACGACTTCCTGTCCGACGTAACAGCCTTTCTCGAAGTCGAGCGCGTTGCGAAGGCCGAGGACGTTCGGCACGCGACCGACTAACTCGGTGTCGAACAGGGGCGTTCCCGCCTCCGCAGTGAGCATGTCCCACGTCGCGTAGCCGAACGGCACGGCGTTCATTCCGTTGGTCAGGAGCGTGTCGAATACGTCCGCGGCGGCGTCGGCGGTGCAGACGACTTCGTAGCCTTCCTCACCCACGAGTCCGTCGCCTGCGATGACTGTCACGCCAGCGTTGCCCATCGATCCGCGGACGAACGAAAGCGCCGGTTCGGGCGCGGCCGCACCGTTGAGGACGCTCGCCACTTTCTCGGTCGATTGGGGACCGTGGACGCCGAACACGCCGAAGTCAGCGGTGGCATCGCGGATCGACACGTCTTGGATGAACACTTTCTCCGACCAGTCTTCGACCAGCGGTTCGGCGCGTTTGGGCGGTGTGAAACAGAGAAGCCGTTCGCCCGCGTTGTAGACGTACATGTCCGTCTCGATACGGCCCTGTGGGTCCAACAGGAGGGCGTAGACGCCTTCGCCGTCGGCGTCGGGCACGCGGTTCGACACCGCGTTGTCTACGAATTCGATTCTGTCGTCGCCTTCGACGACGACGACGCCGTAGCCCATCTCCATCACCGCCGCGCCGTTGCGGACGGCGCGGGTGGTTCGTTCCGGTCGGCCGTAGTCGCGGACGACGCGTCGCCCCGCGCGCGTCTCGAACGTCGCGCCGTACCGCTCGTGCATCTCCTCTACGACGGTCATTACCTCCGTATCTATTCTGGGGGGTGAAAACGTCCGCGTCATGCCCCGGCGTTCGCCGGATCCCTACAATCCAAACCGGTCCCGGATGGCGTCGATGAAACTCTGTTCGTCCTCGGGTTCCTCGCCGGGGTCGGGCACGACGCGGTCGTCGGGTAAGATTACGACTCGGTCCTCGCCGCTATCGACGGTAATGAGTCCGTCCGACTTCAGCGATGACAACGCCTCCTCGATGGTATCGATGTCGGCGTCCACGGCCGCGCGCAACTCGAAGACGGTCATTCCCTCTTCGGCCCGATCAACGAGTGCGTCGAGGACGGATACCTCCACGTCCCGCCGATTTCGAAACTCCCGCCGCGCTCTCATGTTCGCTACATCGTCCGCACTCGGTTTATAGTGTCCCCTGCGCGTGCTGACTATTGTCACTGTCATTCGTGAGCGGGCGTCTGCCGAGCGTCGGACAACGAGGGGGTACATTTTAGTCGCTGAGTTTCCGAAAAGCGGGTAATGGGACTCAAGTGCCGTCTACTCGGGCATCAGTACGGGGACCCCGAGATAGAACGCGAACGCGAGGAAAACGGCGATGAGGTCGTCGTTACCATCCGGGAGATTCAGGTGTGCCAGCGATGCGAGGACGAACACGTCGTCAGCGAGAACAAAGAGGTCACTTCTATTCGGGACCCCCAAGACGTGGGACTGGACGAAGCGGCCGAATCGGAGGCGGCAGACCCCGTAACCGCGACCGAGTCTTCGGCCGGACCCGAGACGACGGACAACACGGGAACGTCTGCCAGCAGTGCCGGAACACCCGCAAGCGGTGCGGGAGTGTCCGCTAACAGTGCTGGAGCGTCAGCTAACGGTTCCGAGATGCCCGCTGACAACGCCGGAGCGCCCGCAAACGGTTCCGGGGTCCCTGCCAACGATACCGGGACGCCTGCCGACGACGCCGGGACGCACATCGCCGAGGCCGAACCTGACGACGCAACGGTATCCTCGCCCGTGGAGGACGCGGACGGACCTGAAGCGGCCGAAGCGTCGGGCGATACCAGTTCGGAGTCCTCGTTCAACGATGACGACTTCGAACCGCCGGAGTCACCCGACGAGGACGACGCGGTCATCCTTGACGACGAGGCGACCGAACGGGACGAGACGCAGTGGCCCGAAGAGGCGGGTCCCGACCCGGAGATGGCGGCACGAGAGTCCGCGGCGATAGAGAACGACGAACCAGTCGAAGCTGACGACCCCGCGCCCGAGAACGTTACTGACGACGCTGAGTTCATCGACGCTGACGAAGAGGAGATCTCGGAGTCCAGTCCTGACCGCGGTCACGGCGAGTGGCCGGAACGCGAGGATGTCGCCGACGAAAACACGACGTGGCCTGTACAGGACGGCGAAGACGAAGGATTCGCGGCCGAACCGTCAGACGGTGTCCCGGCGGACGTGTCCTTCGGTGGACTCACGCCCGAGTCGAACGGGCAAGCCGCCGATTCCGACGCGGACGAAGAAGAGTACATCACGGCCGGTGATACCGATGGATTCACTCGTGCGGAGCAGCAGGACGAACTCCAGTCGGACGTTCCGGACGACCGGATCGAGTTCTACTGTCCTAACTGCGGTCACGCCCGGACGGCGGGTGCCTCGTCGATGCGCGCGGGCGACATCTGTCCCGAGTGCAAGCAGGGGTACATCGCCGAACGAAAACTGTAGGCGACGACCGCCACACTTGTAAACCGCTTATAGGCGGCGCGAGACGCTTTTATAGGGCATAAGAAGCGACGAGGGACGAAACAGGTAAACCGTCGCCTGTCAAATCACGGGCCATGAAGGAGTACAAGATGCGTCGTGGTGAGACCCTCGATGACCGAGTTCCGGACATGGAGTCGTACGTCGAGGAGATGTTCGGCACGATTACCGGGACCGAGGAGTACAAGGGAAGCGACCTCTACGTCGTCGGTGAACCCTCGAACCCTGTCTTCGAACGCATCATCGCTGGCGCTGTGAAGTACAGTGGCAAGAAGGACAAACTCGCCGTCGAGTTCACCGAGCGCGACCCGACGGAGCTCGGCCCCGACGAACTCGAAGCCGCGGGGGAAGCCGTCGATGCGAAGAACACATTCCTCCTCGAAGCGACCGGACGCGACGCGAAGTCCCGCCGTGACTCGCTGAAACGCTCCGTCGAAGACGATGCACCCGACTACTGAACGGTACTTCTCTTCCGTGCGAACGACTCTCGTTCGCTAGGTCGGTAGCGCCGCGTACCGCTGATTCGATTCGTCACAGTGTCTCCGGGAGCCATCCGCCGTCGATTTCGACGTTCTCGCCGGAGATATAGCCCGAATCCTCGTGGCAGAAAAACGCCACCGCGTGCGCGATATCTTCGACGGACGCCCACCGGCCGCGCGGCGCGTCTTCGGGGAACTCATCGGAGGTATCCACCACGTACGGCGAGACGGCGTTGACCGTCACGCCGTCATCTTGTGTATCCGCCGCGAGCATCCGCGTGAACATCAGGACGCCCGTCTTCGCTACGAAGTACGGGAAGTTCTTCGGGTAGACGAGCGCTTTCTCGCTCCCAGCGTAGCCGATGTTGACGATGCGTCCCCACGACTGATCGCGCATCCCTGCGAGGGCACGCTTCGAGCAGAGAACGGTCCCGTAAAAGTTCGTCTCGATGATGCGTTTCCACGTCCCGAAGTCGATCTCTTCCCAGTGTACCGGGGCGAAGTCACCAACGTTGTTCACGAGGAGGTCCACCGTCCCCAACTCGGCTTCGACGGCGTCGAACATCGCGTCCACGCTGTCGGGATCAGTCACGTCCCCCTGAACCGTGGTCGCGGCTGGCGCGCCAAGTTCACGGGCTTCTGCGGCCGCCTCGCGGGCGGCGTCGTCGCTCGTGTGGTAGTGAACCGCTACGGCGGCACCGGAGGCGGCAGCGCGGAGCGCGATAGCCCGTCCGACCCCGTGCGCGCTTCCAGTCACCAACGCAACGCGGCCGTCCAACTGTGGAGAGAGCATACCAGGTGGTCGGTTGGCGCCTATATATTGTTGTCCGCCTCGCTATCTGTGGTTCGGAGTAACTGATCCCCTGTCACAAAGCAAAATACATAATGATAGCATGTGACGCACTCTGTGAGTGACTAGTCTCGGTCGCGCGGACCAAATTTTCATTCGGATTTGAGTAAAACAGTCGCTACAGTTAAGGGAACGGAGAGTCTTCTGTGCTGTATGGCGATAGAATCCATTCTCTTAGCTGTCGGACCGGGAGATGCGGACAGGCTCGAACGACTCGCAGACGAGACGATAGACGTTGCCGGACCGACCGGCGCTCGTGTCGTTCTCGCTCACGTGTTCACACGCGAGGAGTACAACTCCGCGCTCGACAACCTCGATTTCGACACGACGGCCGACGAGGTATCCGCCGACGACGTCGCGATGCGACATTCGACGATTCGAGAGTTGGTGGATACACTCGACGAGGCGGGTGTCGAGTACGACATCCGTGGGCGCGTCGGCGACCACGGCGAGTCAATCGTCAGCCTCGCAAACGACGTAGACGCAGACCGCGTCCTCGTTGGCGGTCGGAAGCGGTCGCCTGCCGGGAAAGCTGTCTTCGGGAGCGTCGCACAGGAAGTGATGCTCTCTGCACCCTGCCCGGTCACGTTCGTCAGAGCTGACACGAAGTGAGCGTCCCTGACGCGCTCGATTCCGCGGGTCTCTACTCTCGTGTAAAACACGTACTCGGATCCGTGTGAGAAACCTCTTAGTTAAGTGCCGGGCAAACACGTATCCGTATAATGGCCTACTACGTGGGTGTCGACCTCGGGGCGACTAACATCCGCGCGGTCGTAGCCGACGAAGACGGAACTGTCATCGCCAGCCGTAGCGATGGAACGCCTCGTGGTCCGACGGGAATTGCGGTGACGGAAGCGATTCTTCGTGTCGTCCGCGAGACGTGTTCGGAAGCGGGCATCAGACCCAACCAAGCCGTCGCCGCAGGCGTCGCTTCCATCGGTCCGCTGGACTTGGCCGAAGGTGCCGTCGAAAACCCGGCGAACCTCCCCGATACAATCGACCGCATCCCGCTTACGGGACCGCTGTCAGTTCTCCTCGACACCGAACGTGTCTACCTTCATAACGACACGAACGCAGGCGTCATCGGCGAACGATTCCACTCGGAACGGAACCCCGACGACATGGTCTACGTCACCATCTCGTCGGGTGTCGGCGCGGGCGTCTGCGTCGATGGTAACGTCCTCTCCGGATGGGACGGTAACGCGGGCGAAGTCGGGCATATGACGCTCGACCCGCAGGGACTCCTCACCTGCGGTTGTGGACACGACGGACACTGGGAGGCGTACTGTTCGGGCAACAATATCCCGCGCTACGCCGAATTTCTCTACGAGGAAGACGACGTGGAAACGTCGCTTCCGATTGACGATCCCGACTTTTCTGCGGCCGACGTGTTCAACCACGCCGAAGACGACGAGTTCGCCCGTTACGTCGTCGATCAGGTCGGCCACTGGAACGCGATGGGCATCGCCAATATCGTCCACGCGTACGCCCCACTCACAATCTACGTCGGCGGTGCCGTCGCCCTCAACAATCCAGACCTCACTTTGGACCCGATCCGCGAACGGATGGACGAGATGGTGATGGTGAACGTCCCACAGATCGAGTTGACGACGCTGGGTGACGAAGTCGTGGTGCAGGGAGCGTTAGCGAGTGCGATGACCGGCGGGACCGGCGACCGGTCTCGTCTGTAGGACGGGACGGCCCGTTGGTTGCGAGACGACCACCTACTTCTGTTACCTCCTTGGCGGCCGACTTATCACGACCGAACCCCGAAAGTCGGTATGCACCGTCGTGACTTCCTCCGCGCGGGTGCCCTCCTCGGTGCGTCCGGACTTTCGCTCTCGACTTCGACTCGCGCCGACGCGCATCCCGGGCCGTACAAACCGTTCGGTCACGTCGATGTCGAAGGGGCGAAAGAGGCGGTCGTCTCGCCTGATGGAACGGTCGCGTACCTCGCGGCGACCACGGGCTATGTCACGGTCGATATCTCGACACCCGACCGTCCGAGTGTTCTCGCTGAGGTTCGCAATCCGGTCGATGAACACGAAAACGGTCCGCTTCGCGGCATCTTCGACGTGAAACTCGACGTGACCGACCCCGACACGTTAGTCGTCGTCGGCCCCGCGAATCCGATTCCGAGCGTCGTCGCTGGCGCGCTCGTCGTGGACGTATCGGACCCAGCAGACCCCGAACGCGTCTCCTTCTTCGAGACCAAATATCCCATTCACAACTGCTTTGTCCGTGACGAACACGCCTATCTGACGAGAAACGACGGCGAGGCGAACGCACTCGTCGTCATAGACCTCGAATCCGGCGAGGCAGTCGGCGAGTGGTCGCTCACGGACGTCGACGAGGTGTGGGGCGACGTACCGAGCGAACGCAGACCGCTCCACGATGTCTACGTTCACGAGGACACCGCCTACCTCGCTTACTGGGACGCCGGGACGTGGATTCTCGACGTATCGGAGCCAGCAGACCCCACGCTCCTCGGGAGCGTGGCCGCGCCGGACCCGTCGGAACTCTCTGGTTCGTCATCCGAGAGTCGCGGCGAAGCTCTCGTTCCACCGGGCAATCACCACTACGTCGCCACCGACGAATCAGGTACGCTCCTCGGCATCGGCAAGGAGTCGTGGGCACAGCGCATCGGCGGCAACGACGAGGATTCCGAGACGCGTCTGATCGGCGGCCCGTCCGGTATCGACCTCTGGGACGTGTCGGACCCTGCCGCTCCCGAACATCGCTCGACTATCGATCCGCCGCCGTCGCCGGACCCGACGTTTAGCGGTGTCTGGACCACCGCTCACAACTTCGAGTTCCACGATGGACGACTCTACTCGGCGTGGTACCGCGGCGGCGTGAAGCGACACGACGTGTCGGACCCGACGAATCCCGAACAGCTCACGTGGTGGCGGATGCCGGACGAGGCGTCGTTCTGGACGGCCCAACTCGCCACACCGGGCGCAGAGACGGGCTACTTCGTCGGAACGAGTTGGGGAACGCCCAACGCACCCAGTCGCTTGTACACGTTTCCGGACCACGCCGGTCAACAGGCATCGCCGCCGGACCTCATGGCGAACACGTCGAACGGATCGACCACGGGCTCTCTTGTGGGAACGGCGGCTTCGGGGACAAACGGTTCGTCGCAAACGCAGTCCGGAACGGACCACGAGGCGGACACGACAACGGCGGACACGCCCGGATTCGGCATGGAAATCGGTGCGGGCGCACTCGGCATCGCTTCGTGGCGGTTACTCCGGCGAGCGCGACGCGAGTAACACGTCTAAACCGGGCGATAGACCGTGAACGAAACCGTTTTCGGTGTCATTTCTGTCGCGGCAACCGCAAGGCATCAAAGCATGGGGTGCAAAGACTATGGTATGAGCGATGACGGGGACTCGCTGAAACGGCGTATCGAGGATTGGATGGTCGGGCAGATGCCCATCATCCAGATGCACGGCGGCGACAGCGTCGTGCGAAAAGCCGACCCCGAGACCGGTGAGGTCGTCGTCGAACTCGGTGGGGCCTGCGCCGGGTGCGGTATCTCGAACATCACCGCGAACAACATCAAGGCCGACCTCATCATGGACTTCGACGACGTGACAGACGTACAAGTGAAGGTCCCGAGTTCGGGGGATCACGGGGCCAGCACGGTTGAGGGCGGCCGCGGCGGCGAACTCCAGTACGGCGACGAGGACCCCGGACACTTCTGACTCCCTCGCTGACTCAGGTCGCGCGTTGTGCGACCGCTGTAAAACGCGGTCGCTGACCCAGGTCTCGAACGATGCCGCCGAGTTGTGTTCACCAATCGGCGATTTCTCGCCGACCACCTCACACACCGCTCACTTCGACAGCGCGTTCTCCAGACTCGACGCCACCGACCGCGCCTTCTCCGCGAGTTCGTCGCGAATCGTTCCCGCTTCGACGGCCGCGTCCAGTTCGTCGTCATCGACGCGTTCGACGGTGCCGTCAGGATGCTTTATCACGTCTACGTGCAGGTCCACGTAGCGAACTTCGTCGGGGAAGCACTCGACGGGCGTACAGACGTTCACGTACGTTCCCTTCAGGTCGCCCGCCGCACTCCGGTAGACGGTCGGATACCACCATCGACCTTCACGGAACTTCGTGAGGGCCGTGTCGCCCGACTCTCGCGACGTTCCGAGGCCGTCGTACGTCCCGCCGCCTGAGAGCGTCCGCTCCACCGAGAGCGTTCCGTCTTCGCCCCACTCGACCACCTCACCGCGTCCGAGCGAGAACGCGCGGCCGTCCGGTTTCCCGTGGCCGATACCGACAGTGTCGCCCTCGGTTGGACCAAACTGCCGTGTCACCACGTCGAACGGGAACTCACCTGACGGTGCGCACATCGCTTCTACGAAGTCCACACCCGCGCTCGCTTCCTCGCAGGCGGCCTTCGTCCGGTGATGCCCCGGCATCGTCGTCTCGACCTCGCGGCGATGTGCGTCGAGTTCGAAGCGGGACTCGCGCCCGAACCAGACCCACTCACCGGAGGCGGGTGCAGCGAGACATCGAAGCGGTTCCACCTCGTCGGCGCCCGAGAGCGCGTCGTCGATAGACGCCGCACGTTCGACGGCACGTTCGAGTGCCGCGCCGAGCGCGTCCATATCTGCCTTCGTCGCGGCGTGAGACCACTCGATTCCCCACCCATCGGGAACTTCGACCGAGAGGAAGTCGGTCATGCCGACGAGTTCGCGCCCGGCGGCCTCGTCGCGGGTGTCAACGGTCACGCCGTCGCGTCCGCGAACCAGTGTCGCTAACCCGCCGTCGGCACGGATGCCGGTTCCGAGCGAGGCCCGCCGGTCGCTCCACAGCGGTTCGGCCTCGCGCACTTGCACTCGGACGGCGTCGCCTTCCTCGATTCGGTCGTTCGTCTCGTGAAACGGGAGAAAGCCTTCCGCCTCACCCAACGAGCATACCGCACCGGAGCCTTTCGTGTCGGTCACGCGGGCGTCGAACACGGCCCCCGGCGGCGTCGAGTCGGTCCACGACAACGTGTCGATACCGACGGTTGTGAGGTCCGATGTGACCGATTCGACCGCTTCCGGATCGCCGTGAACGCCGACACCCTGTCTGTCATCGGTCGTCGATACCGTCACCTCGTGGTGGCCATCAGCGAACTCGGCATCGAAGCGGGCACGGATGGGTTCGGAGGCCTGCACCACGTCGTGTCCGGCGTCTAAGAGGAGGTGCGTCGCGGCCGTCGTGTAGATACCGCGGACGCGGACGCGCGCGGCGTCGTCGCTCATCGCAACAGGTCCGGGTCGCGCGCGAACCGGACGCGAGCATCGACTGTCGGGCCGAGCGACAGTTCCACCTTCTCGTCGCTCAGGACGCGTCCGCCTTCGACGGGCACGCCCCACGAGTCAAAGCGAAGGTAGCCCCGCAAGTCGCTGCCGTGGGTGAACAGATCGATGAACTCGACTTTGTGCTCCTGTATCTCCGTTGCACTGTGTGCCATCTCCATATCCGAGTACACAGCCCCCTCACCGTCGAAGAACGAGCGTAGCTTCTCTGCGTCGCGTTCGACCGCATCCGCGACGGCGTCCGATGCCGTCCGAATCTCTTCGGTCGTGAGGCCAACGTCCCGAAGGGCGGCCTGCGTTCGCTGGTCGAAGTGCATAGTCGTCCTGTGGTTGGTCCTCGCCCCCTTTCAAGCGCCCGTTTCGCCCCACGACTCCTCGACTTAGCCAAAGATATTTCTCGGCATCCAGTTATATAGTCAGAGGATGGCCGAGAAACAAGACCCGGTCGAACGCGCATCTGACGGCGCTATGGATCTCTACGATATTTCGACGTGGGAACAACGAACATCTGTTGACGGCCTCGCATCAGCCCTGTACTGGTTGTTTCGGGCGTCGTCGCGGTTTCTCATCATCGCGGTCGCGTTCGGCCTGCTCGTCAGTATCGGCGGGTTCGCAGCGATCACGGACCTCGAAATTGGACTGCTGACCGTTCTTTCGGCGATACCGGCGCTCGGTCTCGCTGCCTACGTTTACTACTCCGATATAACGACGGGTGAACCGCTGGTGCTTCTCGTCGGGACGTTCCTCCTCAGCGTGTTGACAGCCAGCTTTGCGGCCATACTCAACAGTTTGATTGGCGGTTACTTCGAAATACTCGGATTTGCCGGGACGTTACTGTCATTCTTCCTCGTTGTCGGTCCCGTTGAGGAGTCGATGAAGTTGCTCGCCGTGCGTCTGTTCGCCTACACTGACGACCGGTTCAACTCCGTTGTTGACGGCGCTGTCTATGGTGCGATGGCAGGGCTGGGCTTCGCATTCATCGAGAACGCTATCTACATCACGCGGGAACTTCCGGTGCAGAATCTCGACCTCAGTCTGGGGCTTCTCGGAATGGGTGGTAGTATCACTGCCGCCCGCGCCCTCGCTGGCCCGGGGCACGTCATCTACAGCGCAATCGCGGGCTACTATCTCGGACTGGCGAAGTTCAACCGCGAGAACCGCGGTCCGATTATCATCAAGGGCCTACTCATCGCGGCGTTCGTCCACGCAATGTACAACGTCACGGTCGGTTTCGGGACCGTGGCTATCGATCTATTCACGCCGCTCAGTGGTCTGTGGGCATCTATCGCCTACGTCCTCATCTACGACGGCATCTTCGGCTACTTCCTGATCCGAAAGATTCGGCGCTACAGTCGCGCCTACCGACAGGCGCACATGCCGACGTACGATGAGGCGTCGATGCAGTCGGAGATGACCGAGTACGAGTAAACGAGTGAGAGAGCGCGCCGACCCCGTCAGCCCCGCGGACGCGACTAATTTCCTACTGGAGGGCGTCGGCGTACCCGGACACCATGTTTTCGACGTACTTCGCCACCACGTCAACCTCGACGTGAACGGGGTCGCCAACCGATTTTTCCGAGAGCGTCGTCAGGTCGTACGTCGTCGGGATGATGGCGACGGCGAAGTCCGACTCACGGCGGTCGGCGACGGTGAGGCTAATGCCGTCGAGACAGACTGATCCCTTGGCGACGACGTACTTGCCTAACTCCTCGGGCAGGTCGAACTCGAAGAACCAGTCGTCGCCGACGCGTTCGATTCCGGTCACGGTCGTCGTCGTATCGACGTGTCCTTGCACGATATGGCCGTCCAGACGGCCGTCGGCGGGAAGCGCGCGTTCGAGGTTCACCCGGTCGCCCTCCGATACGTCTCCGAGATACGTCTTTTCGACAGTCTCTGCGGCGAGGAACACGTCGAACCACTGTTCGTCTGTCGAGTAGTCTTCGACAGTGAGACAGACCCCGCTGACTGCGATAGACTGACCGTGGCGGAGGTCTTCGAACGTCACGTCGGGACTGAGTCGGAGACGGCGGCCGCCGTCGTCGTCCGTCGCGGCGACGACGACGCCGGTTCCTTCCACGATTCCCGTGAACATACTTCGGGTCGTGTCTCACCAGTGAAAAGCATCTCGGAAATGATTGTACTGCGGCGGAGCGGTTTCTCGACTGACCGCCCGGATACTCTTTTGTCGCCGCTCACATACGCTCGCACGATGTCGCTCCTCACTCGGCTTCGCACCAGTTTCATCACGGGCCTGTTCCTCATCGCACCGTTAGCGGTGACGGTGTTCATCCTCGATTTCGTGTTCGACCGACTCACCGGCATCATCCTCAATCCCATCGTCACCACGACGCGCCTGCGAAATTTCACCGGCGACGAACTCCTGCTCGCACAGCTATTGGCAGCGACCATTCTAGCCATCATGCTCACGCTCATCGGCTACGTCGCGTCGCGGGAACTCGGTCGCCGCCTGTTCGGCGGGCTTGAACGCGGGGTTCGACTTGTCCCGCTCGTGCGGACCATCTACTTCGGCGTCAGGCAAGTGTCTGAGTCTCTGACTCGACAGAGCGAGGGGTTCGACCGCGTCGTCCTCGTTGAGTATCCACGCAAGGGCATCTACTCTATCGGGTTCGTCACCACTCACGGGCCGCGGGCCGCAGTGGCGGCAACGGAGAACGATGAACTGCTCACAGTGTTTCTCCCGCACAGTCCGAATCCAACCGCGGGATCACTGATTATGGTCCCGCCGGACGACGTGTTCGACGTGGATATGTCCGTCCGCCGCGGTCTCCGTCTGGTCGTCACGACAGGGTTGGGAACCGAGGATGTAACGGACCTGCCCGAGGGAGTTGTCCGGTAGTCTCGTTCGAACCGGGCACTCACAGGCCCCAGTACAGGGCTATCGCTACCGACGTGACGACGGCGAGGAGGAGTTGCAGGGGCGCGCCGACGCGGACGTAGTCGGAGAACGTGTAGCCGCCGGGACCGTACACCATGAGATTTGTCTGGTAGCCCACAGGCGTCATGAACGCTGTCGTCGCCGCGAATGTGACCCCGAGGACGAACGAGAACGGGTCAGCACCGATGCTGGACGCGGTGGAGGCCGCGATAGGGAGAAAGAGGACGACGCTTGCGACTGGTGTGATGACGTTAGCGAACGCTCCTGTGAGAAGGTAGAACAGCACGAGAACGACAAGTGGGGGAAGACCGACCGCCACGCCACTGACCGCGTCAGCAACGAGTGCGGCCGCTCCCGTCTCTCTCAGAGCGATCCCGAGAGGGATAATGCCTGCGAGCAGGAAGATGACGCTCCAGTTCACCGCGTCGTACGCCTCGTTCGGTGAGAGGACGCCCGTGACGAACATGGCGAGGACTCCCGTGAGAGCGGCGACAGAGATTGGAAGAAGGCCCAGAGCGGCGACGGCGACGACGCCGAACAGGATGCCGAAGGCGATCAGGGCAGTGGAGCTAACGCCGCCTTCACGCACGCGGGCCATCACCTCGTCGAACACTTCTCCCGTGACGACAACGTCGTCGTTCTCTGCGAGAAACTCCGCGGACACTTCGGTTGTCTGCAACAGCAGGGCGTCGCCGCCGTGTAGTTGCGTTTCTCCGATGTCGTCTCGGACGAGTTCGCCGCCCGCCCGCCGGATGGCAAGGACGGTGGCATCGTAGCGTTCCCGGAGGCGCGCACCCGTGACAGTCTCGCCCACTAACGAGGAATCGGCCGGGACGATGAGTTCGACGAGCGTGCTGCGTTCGGGGTTATCGAGTTCCGCGTCTGTCACCGTCGCGCGCGGGAGAAGCCGGAGCGACCCATATTCGACGAACTGCTGGATTGTCGGCGGGTTGCCCCGGACGGTCAATATATCTCTTGACGCTAATTCGCGGTCGGAGTCGGTGGCGACGAAGTGATCCGCGCCGCGGACCACGTCCAACACGTCGAGTCCGAGATCACGGTGGGCATCGGCAGCGACGGTCTGTGCGGAGTTTCCAACGAACGGCGACCGTGCGGTCACGAGGACGCGAGCCAGATACGGTTGCATCTCGTACCGCTCGGTCCGCGACCCCGGCGGGACGCGGGCGGGCAACAGCCACCGGCCGACAGTGAGGAGGTACGCCGCGCCGACGAGGAAGGCGACGATACCGACGGGCGTCAACAGGAACACGCCGAACGGCCGGCCCAAAAGGTCCGCAGACAGTTCCGAGGCGACGAGGTTCGTCGCTGTTCCGAACAGCGTCAACGTCCCGGCGAGCATCGACGCGTACGAGAGCGGGATGAGTAGTTTCGACGGCGAGACGCCCGACTCGTTGGCGAGGTCTGTCACCATCGGGATGAAGACGGCGACGACAGGTGTGTTGTTCACGATACCCGCGATTGGTCCGGTGAGGGCGATGATGGCCACGAGGAGTCGGTTCTCCGACCCGCGAGTGAGATGGGCGACTTCGACGCCGAGACGGCGGACGACGCCCGTTCGCTGGATACCCCGACTGAGGATGTACATCGCTAAGATGGTCACCGTCGCGGGGTTCGAGAATCCCGAGAGACCCTCCGCCGCGGATACCTTCGTAAACGGTTCGAGAGCGACGAGCGCGACGATGACGGCGATGGCCGTCACGTCCGGTGACACCGCTTCAGTAACGAACAGGACGACCGCACCGAGGACGACGGCGAAGACGACGAGGACCGACACCGGGAGCGACACCCCCGCGAGTTGCACGGCGGCCGCGGGGACTGTCTGAAGCATACACACAGTCTCGCGGCCCGATGGGTTAGCCGTATCGCCGCGTTACTCCCCGCACACCGAGTCGTTTTTTCGCATGGACTGCTTTCTCTTGGGTGATGAGGCTCGGAATCCTCGGCACGATTCAACTCGCGGCGACGCTGATATTCGCCGTTCCCGTCGGCGTCTACGGGTTGAACGCGTTTCTCGACGGTCAGCAAGTTCTGGGCGGCGGTCTCGTCGTCGTCGCGGTACTGATGGTCGTTCTCCCGCAGTATCTCACGACGCCGTCCGACATCCCCGCGAAAGTCGGGGAATCAATCGTCGGAAACGTCGTCAAGATGCCGGACGACGAAAAATAGCCGAGAGCGAAACGCCCACGCCTCAGTCCGCCCGCGGCGTGAACGACCGCGGGTACTCGTGCAGCGTCTCGTAGCCGTCTTCGGTGACGACGACGAGTTCTTCTAACCTGACACCGCCTTGCTCGGGGTCGTAGACGCCGGGTTCGACGGTGAACACCATCCCCGATTCCAACTCGACAGGCTCGCGGAGCGACGGCCCTTCGTGAAGCGAGATGCCGACACCGTGGCCCGTCCCATGCGTAAAGCCCGCTTCTCCCTCGTCGGCGTTCGGGTCGAACCCGTGAGCGGTGAGTTCGGCGGCGGCCTCTCGGTGGATCTCGTTCGCGTGTGCGCCGGGTTCTATCTCGGCCAGTCCGGCCTTCAACGCCGCCTCGACAGCGACGTAGGCGCGTCGTTCCCAGCCGCCGTTGCTATCGACGACGTAGGTGCGCGACAAGTCGCCGTAGTAGCCGTGCGGGCCGCGCGGCGAGATGTCCAACAGAATCGTCTCGTCGGGCCGAAGCACGTCCATTCCGGTGTAGTGCAGGTCCGCACAGGTCGGTCCGGCACCGATGACGGTGTTGCCCGCATCGCGGACGCCGTAGACGGCGAGTTCCGCGTTCACCTGTCGGCGAAGTCGTTCCGTCGAGAGGGGGGCATCTTGCCAGATGAGTTCGTCATCCATCGGTTCGGCGGCCGCGAGTATCTCTTCAGCACGGCGCATTCCGCGGACGGCAGCGCGTTGAACGCGACGGAGGCAGTCTATCTCCGATTCGGTCTTGATCAGCCGTGCGTCCGCGACTGCGGTGGTCGATTCGAGGTCGTAGCCCGCCTGTTCGAGGTGGACCGCGGCGTCGTGTGGAATCGACTGCGGGACGAGAACCGTCCCCGACGACGCACCGAGGTCGGAGAGCGTGTTTGCGGCGCGGATGCCCGTTGGGTCGCCCACGTCCGTGGTTCGCACTGTTCCGGCGAACTCGCGTTCGGCCTGTTCTGTGAACAACGCGGGCGCACAGAGTATCGCCTCACCGTCCGCATAGACGAACGCGTAGTTGCGGTCTGGGCCTGAAAAGCGGGTGAGGTAGCGCAGACCGTCGTCAAACCGATTGCCGACCGCGACAAATCCGACGGCGTCGGCGGCAGCAAGCGCGCTATCGAGAAACGCGGGGTCTGTCTCGGGGGCGGGAAGCGAGCCGTGTGGGTCTGGCATCCCTACGGTTCGGGTGCCGGGGCGTCGCCCGTCTGTGCCTCCTCCAGCAGTTCTTCGACTGGAGTGTCACGAACCTCGTTGTGGAGCAAGACGCTCACCGGGAGCGTCGGCGCACCTTTGATGAGGTTCTCTAAGATGACAAGGCGTTCGCGGGCGCGGGACATCCCGACGTAGAAGACGCGGCGCTCGTTGTCGGTTAGGATTGGAACGGGGTCGGTCGAAGTGGTGAACTCCTCGACACCGCTGACTTCTTCGTCGTCCACCGAGGCGGCCATCTGTTCGACCACCTTCTCGGTCAGGTCTGTCGAGACGAACACGTGGTCGGCCTCACGACCCTTTGCGGAGTGGATGGTGCCGACGCGGACGCGGTTGGGGTCCATTCCCTGATACTCGCCAGCGAAGTACGCTTCGACGGATTTGCGCTGGAACGACGTGACCTTACGAACCATGTCGCCCGCGGCGGCCCCGTCGGGGACGAACGGCGCGTGGTCGGTGATAACATCCAGTTCGACTTCGAGGTCGGTGAGGTCTTCGACGCCGGTCTCTTCCTGCAACTCGTCGATGTAGTCGAACAGGTCGTCGCGTTCGTTCGACCCGAACGCGGACTCTTGCAGCATGTCTGCGAGGCGTCGCGCCTCTAATCCGTTGATGTTCTCTTCGCGCTCCAGTTTCTCGATTGCCTCGACGTACTCCGTGAGGCGGTCCGTCCACATCCGCTGGTCGGTGAGTACCGAGAACGGGATGCCGAGCGGGAGGAACTCATCGATGAACTGGAACATCTGATAGCGCGCGCGGAACAGCACCATGATGCTCTCATCGTCTTCGTCCTCTTCGATGGTGTAGCGGACGTTGCGCGCGAGATCAAGCATCGATGGTGAGGCGACCCCTTCGACAACACCGCCTTCTTTCCGCGGGTGCAGGTCTTTCTCTTGGCGCTTGTCGATGTGACGAATCTCCTCGTTCACTACGTCGAGAATACGCGAGGGAAGTCGGTAGGAGTTCGGCAGTACGACGTCCTCGTCGCGTTCGGCGTCGAGGAGCAGGTTCGGGTCCGCACCCTGCCACGCGTAGACAACCTGGTCGTCGTCACCTGCAATCAGGACGCCTTCGAGGTGGGGAAGCCACTCTTGGTAGACGTCGTACTGCAGGGTCGTGATGTCCTGGAATTCGTCGATGACGAGGTAGTCTACGTTCGGAACGAGCGACCGTTGCCGAACCCGTTCGAGCATGTCAGCGAAGCCGACGAGCCCGTTGTCACCTTTGTATTTCCGCCACCCGCGGATGACGCCCGGGACGTCGATTCGGTCGTCGTCAGAGGGCCACGTCGGAGTGTATTTGTTGCCTTCCTGTGCGTTGGGGTCTATTTCCGGCGGGAGTCGGACCTCCTCGACGTTCCAGTTGAACGGGACGTCGTACCAGTCGGCTACGTCACGACGGGTTCGCTGAAGCCACTGGCTCGTGGCGATTATTTTGTTGCCGATAGTCGTCGAACGGGCGGTTCGGCGACCAGCACCGCCGTATTCGTCCTCGAACTCGACGCCGTACTCCTCACAGAACTCCTTTTTGTCCTTCTCACCGACGACGTCGTTCCGCGAGAGATCGAGGAGTTCGTACGCCTTCGCGTGCATCGTAGCGACGTTGCCCTGCAACGCACGTGGCGAGATATCGAGTCGCTCTGCGAGGCGTTCTCGAATCTCGGCGGCGGCGGCGCGGGTGTAGGAGACGACGAGGATATCACGAATCGTCACGTCGTCGTCTTCGAGCATCTCCTCGACCCGGTCGAGGAGTGCTGTCGTTTTCCCGCTACCCGGCCCCCCGAAGAGACGGGTGACTTTCGCGTCGGAGTCACTCATTGTACCCGTTCACGCCCTTATCACAGATAAACTGCCTGCTTTTCGGAACTGGCTATCCGTTAAAAAAGAGCGGCAAACGCGAGTTTTGGAGTCGAGTCGGATCGAGTCGAACGTCGTTTTCGGTCAGGGTCGCGGGTCCCATCCGCAAACCGAACAATCAACGGCCGATCTGTCATGAAGTGCACCACAGTCTGGACACTGTTTCTTATTATACGATGTCTCCCAGTCTTCGCTCGATACCGCGTGACCGCGGTCGTCCAAGAACTGGTCGAACAGTGCCTCGTCGGCGTTGGGTGCTGAGGCCATACGTGGTGTGCTATGCCGTACCAGTACTTAGTCTTGTTGCCCGTCCTTATCTCTCGAGACCTGTCAGTAGTACTCAATAGGGAGGCGGGCATCATTTCATGTCGAACTCCCGGTCTGTGACGGCTCGACTCAAACGCGAAATTAGCTGTCTCCGAGCGGTTCAGTCCCGTTGGAGACCGTCCACCGATTCGAATATTCTCGTCGCGTCGTCACAGGAGGTGTCGGTCGAAAGTGAACGTCCGCGGCTTCTCGGGCAAGTCCGTCGGTCGGGTCGCCGACTGGCTCAGTTGGCGTTCGCGGTCAACGAGTCGTCCGCAAAAATCAGTCGCGGTGTGGTCGGTCGCGGTTCGTCGCCCTCTACGCGTCGATGCCGTACAGGTCGCCGTACTTCTCGGTCACGTAATCTATGAAGGCGTCGGCGGTGAAGTCCTCGTCCGTCGCCTGCACGACGAGTTCGTTCGTCTCGTAGCGCGCTCCGTGTTGGTGGACGTTCTCGGTCAGCCACTCGTGAAGCGGTTCGAAGTCGCCCGCTTCGATGTGGCCCGCTAGGTCGTCGATATCTTCCTCGGCGGCGGCGTACAACTGCGCGGCCATCACGGATCCGAGCGAGTACGTCGGGAAGTAGCCGAAGTTGCCGTGACTCCAGTGGATGTCTTGCAGACAGCCTTCCGAGTCGGTTTCGGGACGGATGCCGAGATACTCTTCGTACTTGTCATTCCACACTTCGGGCACGTCCTCGACGTCGATGTCGCCCGCGATGAGTGCGCGCTCGATCTCGAACCGGATGATGATGTGGAGGTGGTAGGTCAACTCGTCCGATTCGACGCGGATGAGGTTGTCGTCGTACACCTGATTCGCCGCTTCGTACGCCTCCTGTAGCGTCACGTCTTCGGCCTTCTGGAAGTGTTCCTTGAACGTCGGGAGCAGGACGTTCCAGAACGCCTCCGAGCGGCCGACGTGGTTCTCCCAGAGACGCGACTGGGACTCGTGGACCGAGAGGTTACGGTCCTCTCCGAGTGGCGTCGCGTAGTGTTCGTCCGGCAAGCCGAGGTTGTACGTCGCGTGCCCGAATTCGTGGACCGTCGAGAACAGCGACCCGAGGGGGTCGGTCTCGTCGAAGCGCGTCGTCACGCGGGCGTCGAACATCGTTCCCGAGGAGAACGGGTGCGAGGAGGTGTCCATACGGCCGCGTTCCCACGGGTAGCCGAGCGTCGAGAGGACGTCGCGGCAGAGTTCCTCTTGACCGTCTTCGGAGTAGTCGCCCTTGCTCGTGAACGCATCCGTGGCGATGTCGTCGCCTTCCTCCCGAATCTGTTCGATCATCGGGACGAGCGTATCGCGGAGTTCGCTGAGAATCTCCTCGGCCTGTTCGAGTGGAAGACACGGCTCGAACTCCTCGAATAGCACCTCGTAGGGATCCTTGTCGGGGTCGATGTGTTCGGCGTACTCGCGCTTGAGTTCGATATGCTTCTCTAAGTAGGGTGCGAACACCGAGAAGTCGTCTTCGGCTTTCGCTTCTTCCCACGCCGGAAGCGCCTCCGATGAGGTGGTCGAAATCTCTTCGACCAGTTCCGAGGGGACGCTCACCGCGCGGTCGTACTGGCGGCGAATCTCGCGGACGACGGCCGCTTGTTCGTCCGTCAGGTCGGCGTCTTCGAGTTCGTCCAGTTTCTCGCCGACTGCCTCGTCGGTGAGTAAGTCGTGTGCGACAGCGGAGAGCGTCGAGAGTTGCTGGGAACGTGCTGGGGTACCGCCTTCGGGCATCATCACCTGCTGGTCCCACGAGAGTAGTCCGCCCGCGTTGCGGACGTTCGCCACGCGCTTGTACGTCTGGAGGAGTTCCGTGTAGGCGTCTGGTGCCGACTCCGCGTCGGCCCCTGCGGTTTCAGTTGCCATATCGAACCGAAACACGTCCCGCATTATCAACTATGTGTATACGGAGTGTGGTGGTGTAACATAGCAATACGAGACGGCGTCCTTACTCACTCGCCCACGACGCCGCTGCGACGCGGTATGTCTCGTAGCACCGCTCCAGCACGTCCAACGATACGCTCTCGTCTTTCGTGTGGGCCTCGCCGGGTTCCGACGGCCCGTAGATGACACATGTCGTCCCTGCCTCCGCCAATCGCCCCGCGTCCGTCGCGTGCGGTTTCGTCACCTGTGCAGGTGTCTCGTCTCCACGCGCGTCGTGAACTCGTCGGGCCGCGTCGAGGACGCGGTCGGCGAAGTCTGCGTCGTCGCACCGCATGGGCGGGAGGTCCTGTTCGATGACCCACTCGACGCCCTCGATTGCTTCGACGCGTTCTAACTCGGCGTACTCGCCGGGAACGGTTCGTTCGTCTACCGTCACCGCACATCGTTCGGGGACGACGTTCCATGCCGACCCGCCGTCGATTTCGGTGACGACGACGCTCCCCGAGAGGCGTTCGCCGAACACCTCCGCCTCGGGTACGTCGAGTCCCCGAATCACGTCTACGGCGTCGCAGGCGCGGTAGACGGCGTTCGCTCCGGCCTCGGGTTCGCTCGCGTGCGCGGCGGACCCGTGGGCGACGACGGTCGAGGCGCGGCGGCCCTTGTGTGCGACCGCTACGTCGGTTACGTCCGCGCCCGAGTAGTTGGTCGAGCCCTCGCCGACGATGGCGTAGTCGGGTGCGAATCCGTCGGCTATCGCGCCGCGCGCACCCTCTCCGCCGGTTTCCTCGCCGACGAACGAGGCGAAGACGAGTTCGCCTGCCGGGGCGGCGTCGCGGAAGGCGAGCATCGACGCCGCGACGGCCCCTTTCATGTCCGCCGTCCCGCGGCCGTACAGTCGCCCATCTCGTTCTTCGACGACGAACTCGCCGCTGTCTTCGACCTGCGACTCGTCCGGGGGCACCACGTCGTGGTGGCCGACGAGCGCCAGTGAGGTGCCCGTTCCTTTCCGAGCGAGTACGTTCCCGTGGTCGTCTCGCGTCACATCCGCGTCCGTCTCCTCTCGAAGCCACGATTCGATGGCATCGCCGCACGCCGTCTCATCTTCGTGACTCGGAATGGAGACGAGTCGTCGGGTCAATGTGACCAGTTCGTCCCGCGTCTCGGTCGTCGCTGCGTCACTCATCGTCATGGAGTCGGCGGCGGCCCACGAAAATCCTCCGGCGGCTTCTCTTCTCCCGGCGCTATCGAATCTCGTAATACCGACGCGGCTGCTGTGGTGCAATCACCCGTCGATATGGGGGTCTTATCATTCTTTGAGAATTTGATGCCAGTGTTATGCTGTCTCCTGAGTGAACACCGTGTATGAGTCCACTCGCCGCGTACGAACGACTCCTCTGGGGCATCATGGACGTACTCGGTGTCTCTCGTTCCGTTTCGCGTAAAGTACTGACCGCTGTCGCCATCCAGTTTGGCATCTCGGTCGGGCAGGTTGCGCTCCCGTCTTTCGTTTCCGGTTCGACGCAGACACTGCTCTCAGCCGCGCTGTTCGTGGGCGCTCTCATCGCGTTTGCCAACACGGTTTTGATCGTCCGCCGAGACGTGGTCCGTCCGCTCGAACGACTCTCCGATTCTGCGTCCGCCGTCGCCGCGGGCGACCTCTCGACGCCGCCGCCGTCCGTCGAAGGCGACGACGAAATCGCCCGTCTCACGGCTGATTTCGAGGACATGCACGCACACCTCCAGACCGTCTCAGAACAGGCGACAGCCCTCGCAGACCGCGAGTTCGACGACCCCGTCCTCGACGAGTCGCTTCCGGGTTCGTTCGGTGATGCACTCGACCGAATGGCCGTCGATTTGGCGGCGCACACGCGGAACCTCCAGCGACTCGTAGATGCCTTTGCGGAAGCGACCGAGCGTGCGGCGGCGGGTGACTTGACCGCGTTGCTACCTGTTGAGGAAGTCGGCGGCGAGAACGAACGGTACGTCGAGGTCGCTCGTTCGTACAACGAATTCGTCCGCGAACTGTCAAGCACTATCGCGGAGGTTCAGTCGTTCGCGGCCGAGGTTTCGACGATGAGCGACGAGGCACAGACGAGCATCGAACGCGCGAACGAGGCCAGCGGCGCGGTGGCGTCGGCCGTCTCTGAAATTTCCGACGGGGCAGACGAGCAGACCGAACATCTCCAGACCGTCGCGGACGAACTCTCGACGCTCTCTGCGACTGTCGAGGAGATCGCCGCATCGGCCGAAGACGTTGCTGTGACGGTCGAAACCGCGGCCGAACGGGGCCGTGACGGCCGCGACGTAGCGACGGAGGCGATGGACGAACTCGACGTGGTCGAGTCACAGATCGACGAGACAGCGTCGGCTGTCGTCGCCCTTGGCGAACGGATCGAGGAGATAGACGAGATTGCGGAGTTCATCGACGACGTGGGGTCGCAGACCGATCTTCTCGCCATCAACGCGGCTATCGAGGCCGCACACGCCGGGGAGGCGGGCGATGGATTCGGCGTCGTCGCCGAGGAAGTGAAAGCGCTCGCCGAGGAGACCCGCGAATCCGCAGACGAGGTGTCGGCGCTCATCGAGGATGTGACCGAACGCTCCGAGGAGACGCTGGCGACCGTCCGCGAGACGAACCGGCAGGTCGCAGAGAGCGTTGAGACGGTGGAGACCGCCATCGAGGAGTTCGAAGCCATCGTCGCCGCCGTCGAAGACGTGAACACGAGCGTTCGAGAGGTGAGTGAGGCGACAGACCAGCAGGCGTCCTCCTCGCAGGACGTCGCCGCGCACGTGGACGAAGTGGCGAATATCTCCGAGGAGACGGCCGCACGGACTGATTCTGCCGAGGACGCGGCGACTCGTCAGGCCGAATCGGTAGACGACATCGCCGACCGAACGCGGACACTCTCGGAACGTGCGGCGGCGTTAGAGCGTCTCGTCGGTTCTTTCGAACTCGTAGACGATGCCGAATCACAGACGGCGACCGTGGGCGCGCAGGCAGCGGACGACTGACTGGCATCCAGAACCTCGGTGAACGACTGGCTCCCATTCGTGCGTCGGTGAAGGGACGCTGTTCGGCCATCTATACCCTTATCCGTGTTCCGTTCGAACCGCCGCACATGAAGCTAGTGCCGGACACGAGCGCGGTCATTGACGGTCGCGTGTCCGAGCGAGTCGAGTCGGGCGACGCCGAGACGACGGTTTGCGTGCCCGAAGCTGTCGTCGGCGAACTCGAATCGCAGGCGAATCAGGGGTACGACACCGGGTGGGAGGGTCTTTCTGAACTCCAGCGCCTCACCGAACTCGCTGACGAGGGAGCGCTGACCGTCGAGTACGTCGGTCGGCGAACGAAACCGAGCGAGGCGACCGGCGCACACGAGGGGGACATCGACGCGCTCATCCGCGACATCGCCGAGGAACACGAGGCGACGCTTCTGACGAGCGACCAAGTGCAGGCCGAAGTCGCGCGGGCGAAAGGTATCGACGTGGAGTTCGTCGAAGCCCGAACCCGCGGATCCGGCGATTTGGTCATCGAGGAGTTCTTCGACGACGAGACGATGTCGGTCCACCTCAAAACCGGGACGAAACCGAAGGCCAAGCGCGGAGCTATCGGTGAGATGCATTATCAGACTATCTCCGAGGAGGTGTCCGACGAGGAGACGATGAAGGCGTGGGCCGACGATATCGAGAACTCCGCTCGCGCGAGTCCCAACGGCTTCGTCGAACTCGCCGAACCCGGCATGAGCATCGTCCAGTTCCGCGATTACCGCATCGCGCTCGCTCGCCCGCCGTTCTCCGACGGCATCGAGATTACCGCTGTCCGACCTATCGTCAAGACGGACTTAGACGAGTACGAGTTCGCCGACGAACTGCGCGACCGACTCAGCGAACGCCAGCGCGGTGTCCTCATCTCGGGATCACCCGGTGCCGGGAAGTCAACGTTCGCGCAGGCCGTCGCCGAATTCCTCAACGAGAGCGACTACGCGGTGAAGACGATGGAAAAACCGCGCGACCTGCAGGTCGGTCCCGAAATCACCCAGTACACCGCTCTCGACGGCCAGATGGAGAAGACGGCCGACTCTCTCCTGCTCGTTCGTCCGGATTACACGATCTACGACGAGGTGCGGAAAACCGACGACTTCGAGGTGTTCGCAGATATGCGTCTTGCGGGCGTCGGCATGGTCGGTGTCGTCCACGCTACCCGCGCTATCGACGCTCTCCAACGTCTCGTCGGCCGCGTCGAACTCGGGATGATTCCACAAGTGGTTGACACCGTCGTCTACATCGAGGACGGTCGCGTCGATACCGTCTACGACGTGCAGACGCAGGTCAAGGTTCCCGAGGGACTCACCGCTGAGGACCTTGCTCGTCCCGTCATCCAAGTCACCGACTTCGAGACGAACACGCCGGCATACGAGATATACACGTTCAACCGGCAGGTCGTCACCGTTCCGCTCGGCGAGGAGGGCGAGGGACGCAACGAGACGGGGGTCAGTCGCCTCGCTCGACAGGAAATCGAACGCGAGATTCGCTCTATCGCTCGCGGTCACGTCGATGTCGAACTGCAAGGGCAGGAGAAGGCGACCGTCTACGTGGACGAGGACGACATCTCCTACGTCATCGGCAAAGGCGGCGGCCGCATCTCGGACATCGAGGACCGCCTCGGCATCGACATCGACGTGCGGACGCACGAGGAGAATCCGAGCCAATCGGCCGCGAGTTCCGGTACGTCCGGTGGCGGCGACCAAGGAGAAATCGTCACGCCAGAGGTCACCTCACGACACGTCGTCGTCCGGATGGACGACCACGTCGGCGAGACGGTGGAAGTTCGCGCCGACGGCGAGTACCTCTTTACCGCGACCGTCGGTCGCGGCGGCGACATTCAGGTTTCCCGCGGAAGCGCTATCGCGGACGAACTCGAACAGGCTATCGACCGCAAACAGCGCATCACGGTCCACCCGGCGTAGCGTCACCGGTCCGAGCTGTTTTTCGTCCGACTTTCACTTGTCGTTTGTTCCGTTCAGTGCTTCACGCGCGTTCTGCCTCAGACGCTCCGTTTTGCTTCACGCGCGTTCTGCCTCAGACGCTCCGTTTTGCTTCACGCGCGTTCTGCCCCAGACGCTCTGCTCTGGCACGTGCGAAGCATCGCTCACAGTCAGAAAGAGAGAGAAGCTTACCGTCCGCGTCGCCGCGCGGTGTGATCGTGAGTCGATACCGTTCGCACCCGAGTTAGCGGGGTTACTCGGCGCAGCAGGCCTCTGCTTCGTCCGCATCGCCCTCCGAGGGGTGTTTCGGGGCCGCCTCGGTGAGTTGATAGAGGTTCTGCCGCGCGTCTGCGAAGTAGACATCTTCGTCC
The DNA here is from genome assembly GCF_000172995.2 of Halogeometricum borinquense DSM 11551. Taxonomy (GTDB): domain Archaea; phylum Halobacteriota; class Halobacteria; order Halobacteriales; family Haloferacaceae; genus Halogeometricum; species Halogeometricum borinquense. Next base: position 2,640,285 of record NC_014729.1, on the reverse strand, counting down.
ACGACGCCGATTCCCTCGAGTCGTTCGAGTGCGTAGCGTACCGTTCGAGCCGACAGCATCGACTCCTGAACGATGCCCTTCTGCGTCAGGGGGCCGTTGTATTCGAGTACTTTGAAAACTAACTTCGCACTCGGAGGGAGGTCGTCGAGACTCTCCTGTTCTGCCTCAGCCATCGTTACGAATCGAAACGTCGAAACGCCATAAACCTTCGTGGATATCAGTGAAGAATGGTTAGTTATATAACATATTTGGGGTGTCCTGTCAATTCCGTTCGGCGCGTACGGGAACGAACGGCTTTTGACGCCGGGTACCAGAATCGTATCTATGGCAACGGAAACGCAGACGGGCCTCTCCGATCATGTTCGAGGGGTCACGGTCACCACGCTCGCCTGTCTCGCCGGTATCGGTGCCGCACTGGCGTCAGGCGCGGTGGTCGGCTTAGGGACGACGCCCGTGTCCGAGGCGGCGACGAATCAGCAGACGCTGGCCGTCCTCGGGGCGTTCGTCCTCGCGCAGTTCCCCCTTCTGCGCGTCGTCGGCGTGGACGTAGGCGACTTCGGTGTGAAAGATTACATCTACGTCGTCTTCATGACGTTCACGCTGTGGTTCATCTCGTATGGCATCCTGCTCACGTCGGGTGTTCAGCTGTAATCTATGGCTGACGACAGTATCGCAGTCGTTGACCTCGACCGGTGTCAACCGGACCGCTGTAGTTACGAATGCGCCAACTACTGCCCGCCGAACCGGACGGGCAAAGAGTGCATCGTCACGCGCGGCGAATATTTCGAGGAAGACGAACCGTATGACGGCGGCCCAGATCAGATTCGCATCTCCGAGGAGGTCTGTCTCGGCGAGACGTGCGGTATCTGCGTCGAGAAGTGTCCGTTCGATGCGATTGAGATCATCAACCTCCCGACCGAGTTGCAGGAGGAACCGATCCACCGCTACGGCGAGAACGCCTTCGCTCTCTACGGTCTCCCGGTGCCCGAACCGGGCGCAGTGACAGGTATTCTCGGTCCGAACGGGATCGGGAAGACGACGGCAGTCCGCGCTCTCGCTGGCGAGATGGTGCCGAACCTCGGCACGTACGACGAGGAGGCGACTTGGGAAGCTGTCCTCGACCGCTACCGCGGGACGGAACTGCAGAACTACATCGAACGCGTCCGCGAGGAAGAAGTCTCCATCGCGCGGAAGCCGCAGTACGTAGACCAGATTCCCAAGCAGTTCGATGGCATCACGAGCGAACTGCTGGAGGCGACGGACGAACGCGGGAAACTCGACGAATACGTCGAACGACTCGGCATCGCGCCTGTCGTAGACCAACCGCTCGACACGCTCTCCGGCGGGGAACTCCAGCGAGTCGCCCTCGCGGCCACCTTGGCCCGCGACCGCGACTTCTACTTCCTCGACGAGATTACGCCGTATCTCGACATCGGCCAACGCGTCACCGCGGCGCGACTCATCCGCGAACTCGCAGAGGACGAGGACAAAGCCGTCCTTGCGGTCGAACACGACTTGGCTATCCTCGACCTGCTTGCGGATACGCTCCATATCGCCTACGGTGAACCCGGTGCGTACGGTGTCATCACGGACCCGAAATCCGTCCGTAATGGCATTAACGAGTATCTGAAGGGGTATCTCTCGAACGAGAACATGCGGATTCGCCCCGACGAGATTACGTTCCACGAACACGCGCCGCGCGAGACGACGAAGAGCGAACCCCTCGTGGAGTATCCCGACCTTTCGAAGTCCTACGGCGAGGGTGAGTTCTCCCTCGACGTGGAGGCCGGCACGATTTACCAGTCTGAAGTGCTGGGCATCGTCGGTCCGAACGGGATCGGGAAGTCCACGCTGGCGAAGATGTTCGCTGGCGGTCTCGAACCCGACGAGGGCGAACTCGACTTCCGCCTCGACATCGCGTACAAACCGCAGTACATCGAAATCGACCAGCCGATGCGCGTGGACGCGTTCCTCTCTTCGATCACCGACGACTTCGGCACGTCTTACTGGAAGACTGAAGTCGCCAATCCGCTCCAACTCAACCGCATCATGGAGCGCAACCTCGACGATCTGTCGGGCGGGGAGCGCCAGCGCGTCGCCATCGCGGCGACGCTTTCGGAGGACGCCGACCTGTACGTGATGGACGAACCGTCCGCCCACCTCGACGTGGAGCAGCGCGTGCAGGCGACGACGGCGATCCGTCGCTACGCGGAGAACCACGACGCGACGGTCATGGTCATCGACCACGACATCTACATGATCGACCTGCTCGCGGATCGTCTGATGGTGTTCGACGGCGAACCCTCGGTCGAAGGTCACGCCAGAACGCCGCAGGAAATGCGCGCCGGGATGAACGACTTCCTCTCGGACCTCGATATCACGTTCCGCCGCGACGAACGCACCCAGCGACCCCGCATCAACAAACCCGGTTCGCAACTCGACAGCCAGCAGAAACGCGAGGGCGAGTACTACTACTCCACCTCGAACTAACAGCGATCCCACCTCGAACTAACAGTCAGTCTCGAACTGACGGTTCGGAACTCATTTTCGACTTGCCGTCTCCACGCTCGATGCTCACTCCTCAGGCGACGGTGCGGACGCCACCACTCCTTGCTCGCTGTCGTCCACCTGCAGGTCGTACTCGAACGCGCGTATCAGTTCGGCGTTGGTCTCCACGTGGGCTGTACTGTGCGGCAGTCGAACCTCACCGCCTGCGAGCGCGAGCCAGACGAGTAGCTGATCGCCGAGGTGTTCGTCTACCGGTGCCCCCGTCGCTCGCCACGCCCGAAACGCATCGACGACCTCCTCGGCGACGTCCTCTGCCGGGACACCCCGTCGGCCGAGAGCGTCGAATCCCGCCCGCGATGTGCCGCAGTCCGCAACGAGCGTGACGACTGCGCCGGGACAGTCCGTCTCGGCGTACGTCGCCGTCGTCTCGATTTCTGCCGTCGTCTCGATTTCCGCTGTCTCCGTCACTACCTCTCCTTCCGACCCATCCTCGATCCGTTCGCGGACGGTCTCGGCTAACCGTTCAGCAACCGACGCCGACTCTAACGAGTCGGATGCCAGAGCATACACGGAGAGACGTTCGACCGGACCGCGTCGCCGGAGACGAAGCGCTGTCAGTGATGACGGGCGAATCGTGAGCGTGAGGCTGCCGCCACCCACGGGATAGAATCCTCGTTGATGAACAGCGAGTTCAGCGTCGAGACCGACCGCTCGAAGGAGTGGTAGCTTCACTTCTCGGAGGTAGTCAACGGGCGGTGACCACTGCACGTCTGTCCCGCCGTGGAGTGTGACAGTCAGCGGCCGGTCGAGTGCGACGGCGAGTGGTGCGACGGCATCGCAAACCAGCGCTACACTTCCCGCCGTCCCGACTTCGACGGCGAACGCGCCGCCGCGAACCGCCTCGGGAGCGAACGAGAACCGCTCGCTTCCCCTTTCGACACCCGAAACGGTCGCCTCGGTCGCCCGCCCGACGGTTTCGATGGCGGCGACGTGTTGCGGTTTGAGTCCCGGATTCGGACGGCCGCCGCGCACGTTCTCGATACAGATCGCCTGTCCGGTGACTGCGGACAACGAGAGCGCCGTCCGGACGAGTTGCCCGCCACCGTCGCGCCCGTCGAGCTGGAGCATCTAGCTGACGATGGTGACGGGGACGGTGGCGTTCTGGACGAGGCTCTTGGCGACGCTTCCGACCATTCCTTCGACGCGCTGGGAGAGTCCGCGGTGGCCGACGATAATACCGTCAACGTCGTTTTCCGCTACGTACGAGGGAATCGTCTCGGCCGGATCTCCCCACAGAAGCGCAGTCGAGACGGGAACGCCTTGCTCTGCGGCGCGCTCTGCGGCCGCTTCGAGTAATTTGTCGCCGCGGTCCCCGGCGGCGTCGGGGTCTTCCTGATACATGTCATTGCCGTCTTCGGCGACGACTCTGGGTTCGACAGAGTAGACGACGGTTAACGACGCGTCGAGACGTGTTGTGAGCAGCAACGCGTGATCAAGTGCCTTCTCCCCGGGTTCCGAACCATCGACGGCCACGACGTAGTGCATGTTTCACCGTTTGTACTACGGTGGCGAGGTGTTTATGTGTGGCTGTGGGTAGTCCGTCGAGCTGACCGCCCGGTATCCGCTCGAACTGAGTAACCGATAGTTCAGTGGACGAGGCGACTACACGTGCCGCAGAGATGCTCTTCTTTCACGTCTACTTCACGAACAGTGGGTGAGAAAGACATGACGCACTTCGAGTTATCGCAGTGTTCCAGCCCGAGGGTGTGACCGATTTCGTGGACGACTTCTTTTCGGACGCGATCCGAGAACACCTCCGATTGCGGCTTGGTCGAGATACCACCGTCCGAGGACGTTTGGAGGCGGTACGTAGAGATGACCGACCCGTTCCCGTTGAGATAGGCGAGTCCGAAGACGTAGTTTCGTCGGCGGTAGTAGAGATCCTGCGCCGTGATTCCGATGTTCTTCTCGCCGCTGCCGACCCGGCTTGCAAGTTCGATGAACTGCTCTGCGCGGTACTGATTTCGGCTGCGGTCGAACGCGCCTTCGGGGATCGACTGCTCGTTATGCACGGTCACATCGCAGTCGTAGACGCCACGGAGAGCCGCAGATGCCTCGCGCTTTACGTGCGCAGGGAGGTCCCCGATAGGCACGATGTCGACAAGCATGGAAGTTGTTAAGCGGGGCGGTGGCATAAATATCCCGCCGTGGAAACCGTAGTTCGAGACGCTCTCGTTGCCCGTCTTTCGCAATATGAGACAGTCACAGAGATTGGAGTCGGTCGCCGTCCGTCGGTGGCAGTCGCGCTCGCGGACGCCGGGTGCGACGTGACCGTCACCGATGTTCACTCGTTTGACCTTCCGTCGGAACTCCACTTCGTTGCGGACGATGTGGTGGTTGCGAGCGACCGCGACGACCCCGGTCCCGCGTACCATGCCGACGCGATATACGCGCTGAATCTGCCGCCTGAACTTCACCGTCCCGCCCGGGATGTGGCCGCCGCCGTCGATGCGGAGTTTCTCTTTACGACGCTCGGCTTTGATTCTCCGACGGTCCCCTGCGAGACGGAGACGATAGCCGACGGGGCCGAGACGTTGTACGTCGTCCCCGCCGGTCGGAAAGAGTAACGCTAACGGTTCCGTATCGCTCTCTCCCGGTATGCACGCAGACGCAGTCGTCCTTGATGTGGACGGCGTTCTCGTCGATGTGGCCGACTCGTATCGTCGCGCCATCGTGGAGTCGATAGCGCGACTGTACGACCGGACGATAGACAAATCAGACGTTCAGCAGTTCAAGGACGCAGGCGGATTCAACAACGACTGGGAACTGACGTACGCCGCGGCGCTTTATCTTCTCGCGGACGACCGGGAACCGATCTCTATCGCGGAGTTCACAGACCGAATTCACGAACGGGGTGGCGGTCTCGACGCCGCCGAAGCCGTCACCGAGGCACACCTTGATGCCGACGACTACGACGCAGTCCGCGAGGCGTGGGACCCCGAGGGACTCCGCGCCGCGTTCCAAGCGCTCTACCTTGGCGCGGACCTCTACCGCGAACTCGAAGGCTCCGAGCCACCGTTCGAGGCTTCGGGCTACATTCACGACGAACCCATCATCGTCGAGGGGGAGACGCTCGATTACCTCACCTCGAACCACCGCGTCGGTGTCCTCACGGGACGCCCGGCCGCCGAGGCAGATATCGCGCTGACTCGCGTCCGTCTCGCCGTCCCCGAGAACCATCGGTTCACGATGGACGACTGGGAGGAGGGCAAACCCAACCCCCGCGCCTTAACGACGCTCGCGGACCGCCTCGGGGCGGAGTCCGTCGTCTTCGTCGGTGACACGCTCGACGACGTTCGAACCGCCGTCAACGCCGCCGAGGAAGACCCAGAGCACACGTACCACGGCGTCGGCGTCCTCACCGGTGGCTTGACCGGCGACGAGGGACGCGAGAAGTACGAGTCGGTCGGTGCCGCCGCTGTTGTTGGGTCGGTGAACGACTTGCCGGAACTGCTCACCGACGAGGGGTAATTTTAGGCCGACAGCGGCCACAGTCGGATATATGGATTCCCTCCGTCTCGAACGGCTCGTCTGGGCCGTTCTCGTCGGTCTGATTGTCGCGGTCCCGCTTGGGTTCCTTCTCGCACCGGATCCAACCGGGCTGGTTCCACTCGCCCTGGCCGCTGTCGCCTTCCTCGTATCGGTTCCGCTCGTGTTCCGTGCATTCAGCTACGCCGCGTCGCCGACGGCCGACCCGGGCGACATGACAGCCGAATTCGTCGTGTTCTTCGCCGTCACACTCACCGTGCGACTGGCCCTCGGCGCTCTCAACTTCGATGGCTTTGCCGGCAATCTCGTCTCGTTCGGTGCGGGATGGATAGCGGCGAGCTATGTCCCGCAACGGCTGAATCCGCGTCGCTGGGTTACGGGGGCGTAATCGTATGGGCGACACGCTCCACCATCTCTCGCGCTTTCTCTTCGTGATGCTCGCCGTGGACGCACTCGGTCTCGGTGTCTGGGCGATTCTCCCGGAGACGGTCGGTATCCGACAGCTCGTCCTCCTTGGGACGCTCATCGTCGCCCCGCTGATCGCCTTTCTCGTCACCTACGGTCCCGAATTCCAGTCCGCTTGATACGGGCGGGATCCATCCGCTGCGTTCTCGGCAGAGGCACCCGGTCACACAACGTTTTACCCCTCCCCGTCCGCAGTCGATAGCATGCGAATCGCACTCCTCGGTGGGACCGGTGACATCGGTGAAGGACTCGCCCTTCGCTGGGCCTACCACACGGATCACGACATCGTCATCGGGTCGCGCGACCCGGAGAAAGCCCGTGCGAAGGCCGACGAGTACGAAACCGAACTGTCGAGTCGCGGCCGCGACGTGAAGGTGACCGGATTCGAAAACAAGATGGCCGCCGATAGAGCGCGCATCGTGGTTCTCGCGGTGCCGCCGTACCACGTCGCCGACACCATCGAAGCCGTCGAGGATAGTCTGTCGGAGGATGACGTGCTCGTCACGCCCGCGGCGGGTGTCAAACGCGACGACGACGGCTTCCACTACCACCCGCCGAAAGCGGGGAGCGTCACGCAGTTGGTCGCTGACGCCGCACCCGACGGCATCCCTGTCGTCGGCGCGTTCCACAACCTCGCAGCAGGACGACTCGCAAACTTAGACGCTGAGTTGGATATTGACACGCTCGTCGTCGCCGACGACTTCGACGCGAAGGACACTGTGAGCCGTCTCGCAGAGGAGATTGATGGTCTCCGCGCCCTCGATGCGGGCGGCATCGCCAACGCCGCGGAAGTCGAGTCGGTGACGCCGCTTCTGATCAACGTCGCGCAGAACAACGACGGGATGCACGACTTGGGCGTTCGGTTCCGGTAATCGGTTGTTCGCGCTTTTGCTTTCCGGTGCTGCCGTCGGACCCCGATTCGATGCACTCGAAAGCGGCGCGCCGGTCAGCCTTCGGTGAGCGTTTTCCGCAGTTCCGCCGCCTTTTCACGGCTCTTGAACATCAGCACAAACTCTCCGTCCCACTCTCCCTCGGCTATCTTCGACGCGAGGTTTCGTGAAATTTCGAACCGGGTGACTTCCTCGCCGTCGTGCCGCTGGACGAGTTCGAACTCGTCGGGGTTCTCCGCGACGCCGACGGACTGCAGCGTCTCGCTGGTTTCCGTCGTCGCTTCGTCTGTGAGTGTGACGGGAAGACCGTACAACGAATCCCGCTGCTGTTCGACCGCTCCTACTGATTTGATTTCGGCGTCGGTGAAGAGTGTCGGGTCCGTCTCCGTGCCGACCGGGCCGACCAGTCGAATCTCGAAGTTCGTCGGTCCATCGGCTGTGTTCGCTCCGCTCGTTGTGTCGCCGGATGCTGAATCGTCTCCGCCGTTCGATTCGTCCGTCGTACTCGGTTGTGTAGCCGTCTCGCCGTCAGGTCCCGTGACCGACGAACAGCCCGAGAGGAGGGCGACTACGCCAGTCCCCATCAGCCCGAGTGTCGTGCGTCTGGAGGGCGACATAGCTCCGTCTACCGAATATCTCTACAAAATTCTTGTGAACCCACAGATCAGTATCGCTCTCGGAGCCATCCGGGAGGGTTGCGTTCAGAACCGCTCTTTGAGTTCGTCCCGCAGGTCATCAAGCGAGGCGTCCTTCATCGAGAGCAAGACGAGGAGGTGATAGACCAAGTCGGCGCTCTCAGCCAGTAGTTCCTCGGTTTCGTCGTCTTTGGCCGCGAGAATCGCTTCGGTCGTCTCCTCACCGATCTTCTCCAAGACGTAGTTCTCGCCCTTCTCGTGGGTAAACAGCGTTGTCGTGTACGAGTCCTCGGGTAGCTCCGCCTTCCGCGACTCGATAGTCGAGAACAGCGCGTCTAACACCGCGTCGTCGGAATCGGCTTCATCAGTCATAGGTGTGCGTTGGAACGTCGTGAGAAAACGGTTCTGACTCCGACATCGGTCGCGGCGGCGATGACCTTCGATTCAGGCGTCAGTCCGCGGCTTCGGCTTCCACGTGGTCGAAGAACGCCAAGTCGTGGAGGCGACTGTCGGCGGTCAACTCGGGGTGGAAAGACGTGCCGACGACGGGGCCTTGGCGCACGGCGACGGGCGTTCCGTCCCACTCGGCCAGCACTTCGACGCCGTCGTCTACGTCGTCGATGAGAGGCGCACGAATGAACACCGCCGGGAACGGGTCGTCCATCCCGGCGATGTCGAGCGGTGCCTCGAAACTGTCTACCTGCCGACCGAACGCGTTGCGGTCTACGCTCACGTCTATGAGGTCAAGCGTCTCCACACGGTCGTCTTTCGCGTCACGGGAGGAAACAATAAGTCCCGCACACGTCGCCAGTACGGGCTTTCCGGCGGCGACGTGGTCGCGTATCTCCTCGTCGATTCCTTCCCGGCGGAGGAGACGAGAGATGGCTGTCGATTCGCCGCCAGGGATCAAGAGTACGTCGCAGTCGGGGATGTGACCGGACTGGCGAATCTCGACAACATCGACGTTCTCACCGTGGGCGTCCGCGGCGCGGCGAATGGCCGCAGCGTGTTCGGATACGTCGCCCTGCACGGCGACGACGCCTGCATGTATCATACGTGCCCGTCAGTGTTCGGGGGTGAAAAAGCGACCGCTCGGACGGCGATGCACTCGCTACGAGGACGCGTGTTCGATCTCGAAAGCTGGTTCGGTCGTCCGCTTCAGAAGGCGACGACGTTCAGCACCAGCACGCCGACACCGAACAGGAGGCCGAACGCGACGATGCTTTTGGGGTCGAGACGGATGGCGTTGCGGTCCTCGGCATCGAAATATCGAACGAGACCCGCACTGGACATGAGGCCACCGCTGTTTTGTCCGCTGCTCATGTATCTCACTGCGATTCCATCTCGCCTAAACGTTTCGACTCGGGACGAACGTGGAGCGTGATAGAGCGTATCGTACGTTCGCCAGTCCGTCTGATTCTGCGGTACGGTCAGACATCTCCTGACAGGGACGATACTCTCTATAAGAAACCCTTATGCGCGGGCACGGGTAACAACCGAAAGGATACGATGACCGTTCGACTCAAGGATTTCTACGCCGATTGGTGCGGTCCGTGTAAGACGCAGGACCCGATTCTGGACGAACTCGAAGAGGAGTACGCGGATGTCGAGTTCGAGAAGGTCGACGTGGACGAAGAACAGGACGTGGCCAACGAGTATCAGGTTCGCTCGCTTCCGACGCTCATCATCGAGAACGACGACGGCATCGTCGACCGATTCGTCGGTGTCACCCAGCGCGAAGATCTCGAGGACGCCCTGCAGAAAGCAGGCGCTTGAACGACCGATAACTCCTGTTCTCTCGCCCGTTCACCGTTCGTGTAGCCCGGACGCCAGCATGAGCGTCTCGCAAGCGTTATACGGACGGCTCTGGAATCGACGTGTATGCCAACCAACGACGCCGCGACCAAGCGAACGCTGGAGAAGCAGATCTGCATGCGCTGTAACGCGCGCAACCCTGCGCGTGCGACGAGTTGCCGCAAGTGCGGCTACAAGAATCTTCGACCGAAGTCGAAAGAACGCCGCGCCGCGTAAGCCGGTCGCCGCTTTCTCTATCTCTCACACCGACGAGCGACGCGTCTAGCAGTAGACGACGGTACGCCGTCGCCGTTTAGTCGTCGGGATACTTCGGTTCGCGCCGCTCCGCACGCGAGAGTGCTCGCTCGATTACGTCCTGTACGGAGTCGCCGCCGGACTCTGAACGGAACACGTCGCCGTGGCCCGCGTACAGTTCTTCGACCGTTTCGGGGATCCGGTCGAGAAGGGTTCGGAGACTCTCGACGAGTCGTTCGCGCGACTGACCGGACATATCCGTCCGACCGAAACTCCCGTTGTCGAATGCGCCGTCGTTGTAGACGACTACGTCGCCACTGAAGATTCGTTTCTCGCTGACGAGTGAGATGTGGTCGGAGGCGTGCCCCGGCGTGTACACGACCTCGAACGTCTCTTCACCCATCTGGAGTACGTCGCCGTCTTCGAGTGCCTCGTCGCGTCGCGGGTGGTCTCCGTACGCGTACAGGTCGGCGTCGAATCGATCCAGTACGGCGTCGAGTTCGCCGATGTGGTCGGTATGCTGATGCGTGAGAACGACAGCGTCTAACTCGTCGGTGTGGTCGGCGACGACGGTTTCGACGCCGGGCATCGTCCCGGCATCGACTAGTACGTTCCGTTCGCCGAGGACGAGATACGCGTTACAGGTGAACTGTTCCGCGCCGTCTGTGACCGTGACGATTTCCATAGCCCACGCTATGTCTGAGTGATGAAAAATCCCCACTGAGCTGGGATAATAATGTCAGCAAGATGTTCAAAGATGGTTTCTGACGTATGTTTCGAGATAATATGGGTCGAATAAAATATATCTCTGCGTATCATTTTTCCGTCTGAACCATCTATATTGGTATGTATGGGATTTGGGAGCTACGACGAGTCCGAGCAAGAGAGTCAAGACTACGACCAAGACCTTGACGAAAACGACGGCGTCGCAACTTCGGAGAACGACCACGACGGTGAGGTTAACTTCGAGAACGGCGCGTCGAACGAAGAGTTGCTGGACCGTCTGCAAGAGATCAAGGACAACTGACGTCCAGGCGTGACACCGACGGTCAAGTCGGGCACGCGCGCACTCGGCATCGCGGAGTCGTACACTGACGACGGGGTGGAGGCGGAGAGCGTGCTCTGTGGCGCAGTCGTCCGCGCCGACCGTGTCATCGACGGCGCGGCGTACGGGACGTGTACCGTCGGTGGCACCGATGTAACGGACGTTATACGAGGACTTTTTTCGAACCTTGGACGCGAAGACGTCCGTCTGGTATTCGTCGCGGGCGTCGCTCCCGCGTGGTTCAACCTCGTTGATCTCCGGCGTCTCGCAGACGCCGTTGACAGGCCCGTTCTCTCCGTCTCGTTCGAGTCGAGCAGCGGGCTTCGATCTGCGCTGAAAGCGGCGTTTTCGGGCGAGGAACTCGACACCCGACTCGCAGTGTACGAGTCGCTTCCACCGCGCCGTCGTGTGACTGTCGGCGACGACACTGTGTTCGTCCGATCCGTCGGAATAAGCGACGACGAGGCGGCGCGTGCCGTCCGCGCGTACACACCGACGGGTGGCCGACCCGAACCGCTCCGTGTCGCGCGGCTTCTCGCCCGCTCGGGACGCGAGTGGCGCGACCGTGAGGCACCGTGAGGCGGTTGCTCGCTCCGCCACTCGACCACTCGGAACGGCGGACCGCCGCGGATAAGTCATACCAGTCCCGCTCTTCGGTATGAGCGACGACGAGATGGATGGCCTCTGCGTCCGCGAGTGCGAACGATGCCCCGAACTCGTGGAGTCACGGAGTCAGATAGTCAACGGCGTCGGCCCTGACGACGCCGATTTGGTCTTCCTCGGCGAAGCGCCGGGTGCGAACGAGGACGAACAGGGCGAACCGTTCGTGGGCCGGTCGGGGAGCGTACTCGACGATGCCCTCCGCGACGTTGGTCTCGCCCGGTCGGACGTTCGCATCACGAACTGCGTCCGATGCCGCCCCCCGGAGAACCGCGATCCGACGAAAACAGAGTTGGGGAACTGCCGCGGTTACCTCGAACGTGAACTTGAGCTTCTTGACCCCGACCTCGTTGTTACGCTCGGCAAAGTCCCGTCTGAACACCTCCTCGACCGCTCGGTTGCTGTGACGAAAGAAGCGGGCGACGTGGTGGACGTCCGCCTCGGTGAACGGCTTCAACGTGTCCTCATCTGCGTCCATCCGGCAGCGACGCTGTACGACCGCAGTCAACGCGATACCTTCTCCGACACTATCGCGCGAGCGGCGGATCTTTCGGGTCTCGCGGACAGCGCGGACGGACAGTCGAGTCTCGGCGATTTCTAACGAGGCAGTCTCTGCATTCGCTGCCGGAACGGCGCAAAGAAAAGAGTCGGTCGCGCCGCGTTACTGCCACATAGAGCGCGCCATCCGTTGGGGGAACTCCACGATGAGTTTGAGGAAGCTCGTTCCTTCCTCGTTACCCCGGATGTACGACCGGACGCGCTGGCTGACGAACTCCACGGAGACGACCAGCACGAAGATGACGAGAATCGTCGCCATCATGTTCGTATACTTGAACAGTCCGCGCTGGGTCTGAAGCACTTGGCCGAGACCGCCGCCGCCGATGAGGCCCATCGTGACGGCGATACGAACGTTGATCTCGAGGATGTACATCGTCCACGCGATAAACGGCGTGAACACCTGCGATAGCATCCCGAAGACGACCTTCTGCGGGCCGTTCGCGCCGGTGGACTCGATAGCTTCGATCGGACCGTCTTCGACTTCTTCGAGTGCGTCGGTGAACAGGCGGCCGAGGTTCCCCATCGTGTCCGTCCCGATAGCGAGCGTCGCCGTGAACGGGGAGACGCCGCCAAGCGGGATGTAGATGAGCGCCCACACGAGCGCCGGAATGGAACGGATGACGCTCATCGTTCCGCGGAAGATGAAGTTGAACGGGTACGGCGTCACGCGTTCGGATCCGAGAACGCCTAGCAAGAGCGCACCGGGGATACCGAGAACTGTCCCGGCAAATCCCATGGCGAACGTGACGAACATCGCGCCGAGAACGGGGTTTCCGTTCTCGAACGTGAGGAGGAGATTTCGATCTTGAATGAACGCCCAGTACTCACCGAGGTCAACGAACGGAATGACACCGAACAGTGACCCCGGCGGGAAGAAGTCCCCGAGAGCCTCGGAGAACTCCGGCCAGTACTTGACGATTTCGCTGATCGAGAAGCCGACCTCGCCCAGCGCGTTCGTAAAGATGAACGCGAAGAGTACGAACACGACGAGCGAGAACAGCAGTCGGACTCGCTTTGCGATTCGGATGTTTTTGAGTGCATCCTGAATCCGGTCGCCTTGCGTACTCATGCTTCGACCTCCCGTTCTTCACGGATCGCTTCGGTTTCGATATCGCCGTATATCTCGTCGATGACATCGACGGTGAAGTCCTCGCGGTAGCCGTCGAAGACGATTTCACCGTCTTTCATCCCGATGAACCGTTCACCGAACTCGCGGGCGATGTTGACCTGATGGAGGCTGGCGATAGTGGTCAGATTACGCTCGCTCGCGGCGTCTCGAATGTACCGCATCACCGTCTCGGCGCTGGCCGGGTCGAGACTGGCGACTGGTTCGTCTGCGAGAAGGAGGTTCGGTTCCTGAACCAACGCACGAGCGATACCGACTCGCTGTTGTTGCCCGCCGCTCATGTTCCCGGCGCGTTGATTCGCCTCGTCGAGGAGTCCGACGGTGTCGAGTGCGCGAAGCGCCTCTTGTTTGTCTCCGTCGGGGTAGCGTCCGAAGAGGCTCCTGAGGAACGAGGTGCGACCGAGTGCACCTGTGAGCGCGTTACTGAACGCACTCATCTGTTCGAGAATGTAGTGTTGTTGGAAGATCATCGCTACGTCGTCTCGCGGACCCAATACCTCTGTCCCGTCTATCGAAATCGACCCTTCGGTTGGTTGGGTGATGCCGTTGAGACAGCGGAGAAGCGTCGATTTCCCCGCTCCTGACTGTCCCAAGAGGACGACGAACTCGCCGTCCGGAATGGTGAACGAAACATCGTCGAGGGCTTGTACGTCCCCGTACGACTTACTGAGGTCCGTTACTTCTATCGTACTCATGTCTAGTCTCTCTTCAGTTCTTGTCTGCCCGTGCGTACGGACCCGCCGTATCGCTGTTTTCGAATCTGCACAATAAAATGATATAATTCGAATTCGGCGGGCTTACTGACCCAGCGTAACGCCGAGTTCGTCGAGTACGTTCTGGACGGGCTGGTAGTCATCGACGGAGCCCTTATCGACGCCCGTGAACCAGAGCTGCTGGTCGTCTTTGAGGTCGTCGTTGATGAGGTCCTCTTTGCTCACGTCGAGCAACGCCGTCTTGATATCAGAGTAGAGCGACTGATCCATCTCTGCACGGCCGAGAATCGGCGCGCGCGGGATGGGGTCGGACGCAGCGAGCAGCTTCAGTTCGGGGGATTCGCTGCCGAGGTCGCCGTCGTTCTCGGCGGAGATATCCAAGAACTGCTTGGGGAACTGGTCTTTCGGGATGTGCGATGCCGTCGAGAACGCACCGGTTCCGGCGGCGACAACGTCGTCCCGGTTGATGAGCGTCTCGCGCGCCGTCGAGTGGTCCGAGAACTTCGCCGAGAAGCCCTTGGGTTTGCCGTCGGGTGCGCCGCCGGTGTCGAGACCGGCCTTACTCAGCATGTACAGCGGGAACAGCGACCCACTGGTAGAGAGGCGGTCCGCGAACGCGACGTTCTTGCCCTTGAGGTCGGAGAGCTTCTCGATGCCGCTGTCGGGCGTCGTCGTCATGAGCGAGAAGTACCGCGATGCACCGTACGCGACGCGGATTCCGATGACCTTCGTCACATCTTCGTTTCCGCCTTGGATCGCAATCGAAGGTGAAGCGTCAGCGATGTCCGCCTGTCCGCTCTTCATCGCCTGCATCACTGCCGCGTAGTCGGCCGCAACCGTCGAATCGACGGTGACGCCGACTTCGCTCTCGATGTAGTTGAACAGCGGCTTGTACTGCTTTTCGACGTCGACGTCCGACTCGGCGGGCGTCAACGCGAACATGATGGAGTCTTTGGAGGAAGACCCAGTTGTCGTCCCTTCCGTCGTTGTCTCGGTTGCCGTACTTCCGTCGGTGTTTGTCGTCGTCGATTGTTCGGTAGTGTTGCCGTCTCCGGTACAACCACTGAGGGCTGTGAGACCGGCAACACCGGTGGCACCTGTCGTCTTGAGGAATTTGCGTCGACTCGGCATTGAACTCACGTTTTTCGTTCGACAGATAACCGTTAAACTTTGCTATTTTTTCTATAGCTATTACAATAGCAGCGCTGAATACCCTCGTTTGGTGTCTCCCTCTTAAGCAGATGTAGTCATCGGTGGTCGAATCTACCCCGAAGGAAAGTCACTTTGCCCCACTCCGCGGACGTTTTCGCATGAGTACGACGACGCCCGAGAAACGGGAGACGGTGGCTTCCGTCGTCATGGTGGACTACGGTCTCGGTAACCTCAGAAGCGCCCGACGCGGCCTCGAACGCGCGGGTGCGGACGTGACCGTTTCGGACGACCCCGAAACGTTTGCCGATGCCGACGGCATCGTTCTTCCCGGCGTGGGAGCGTTCTCTGAGGGAATGGAGAACGCCGGGCCGTTCCGCGAGGCGCTGGCCGAGGCGGCGGACCGGGGGCAGCCAATCTTCGGCATCTGTCTTGGCATGCAGATGCTTCTGACCTCCTCGGAAGAAGCAGACCACGCGGGCGAGGGTGAAGTCGAGGGCCTCGACTTCGTTCCCGGTCGCAACGTCCGATTCGACGAGGGGCAGAAGGTACCGCACATGGGCTGGAACGAACTGCACGTCCAGCGGGACCACCCTCTCGTCGATGGAGTCGATGGAGAGTACGCGTACTTCGTCCACTCGTACTACGCCGTTCCGGACGACGATGGGGCAGTCGTCGCCACGACGGATTACGGCGTCGAGTTCCCCGCCATCGTCGCAAACGAGGCAGGCAACGTGTTCGGCACGCAGTTCCACCCCGAGAAATCCGGCGAGACCGGTCTGCAAATCCTCCGGAACTTCGTCGAACTCTGCGCCGACCAGTAGCGCCGGGAGGCCACCCGGCACCTCAATAGTGGTGCAAAGCGGGCGGATCCGACAGGATTCCGTGAGCGAAGCGGGGAAGTCGCCGAGGGAGCGAGCAGAGCGAGCGGACCCGACGGCCTTTTACTGAGCGCTGTAGAACGACGCGCCATGCAAGCAGTTACCTTGGGTCCAGCCGGGACGTACTCCCACCGCGCGGCCCGCGCCGTCGCCGACGACGTCGCGTTCCGCGAATCGGTGTCTGCCATCGTGGACGCCGTCGATTCGGGCGAGTACGACCGCGGTGTCGTCCCCATCGAGAACAGCATCGAAGGAAGCGTCACGGAGACGCTGGACGCCATCGCCGAGGCGGACATCGCCGTCACGCAGGAGATTGTGACCCCGATTCGGCACGCACTCCTCGCCCAAACCGAGGAGTTCTCTGTCGTCGCCTCCCATTCGCAGGCACTCGCACAGTGCCGGAGTTACTTGGAGACGGAGTATCCCGGCGTGACGCTGGAGGCCGTCGCCAGCACCGCACGCGGCGTCGAACGCGCCCGCGAGGACGACTCCGTCGCGGGCATCGGCCATCCGGATAACGCCGGTGACGACCTCCGCGTCCTCGCTGAGGATATTCAAGACCGCTCTTCGAACGCGACGCGCTTTTTCGTCGTCGCTCCCGCCGCCGAGCGTTCGGATGCGGGCGGTAAGTCCACTGTCGTCGTCTACCCCAACGCAAACTATCCGGGGCTGCTTCTCGAACTCCTCGAAGCGTTCGCCGAACGCGACATCAACCTCTCGCGCATCGAGTCGCGTCCGAGCGGGAACCGCTTGGGCGACTACCTGTTCCACATCGACTTCGAGGCCGGTCTGTACGAGGACCGCGCGCAGAAGGCGCTCGAAAGCGTGGAAGAAATCGCTTCCCGCGGGTGGGTCAAACGCCTCGGATCGTACGACACCCAGCACGTCCTTTACTGAATCCGCGAAAAACTTGATGACGTAACCGGGCGTACATTCGGACGAAATGTCGCCCCAGAACCCCTTCGACGAGATTGAACAGTTCTTCAAGCGGATGGGCCGGGAGTTCGAGGAGTCCGGACTCGGTTCGCTTCGAGACATCTCCGTTGACGTATCGGAGACGGACGACGAATTCACCGTCGTCGCCGACCTCCCCGGATACGAGAAGGACGACATCGAAATATCAGCTTCGGGCCGCGAACTCACGATTCGCGCCGAGCAAACCGCCGAGACCGAGGAGTCGGGTGATCGCTACGTCCGCCGCGAGCGAAGGCAAAGCAACGTCCGCCGTTCGCTGACCCTTCCACAGGAAGTCGTCGAAGAGGAGGCGTCCGCAACCTACAAAAACGGTGTCCTCACCGTCACGCTCCCGAAAGAGACGAGCGAGGAGGACGACGAATCTACTAGCATCGACGTGGTGTAGTCAGCACCGACGTGGTGTAATTAGGATACCAACACCGTCGGGCACTGAAGCGTGTTCTTCGGCCAGTGCTTCCTTGACAGTTCTGTTGTTCGGCCGGTAACGCGTCGAACGAGACTCCGTCGCCGCCTATCGCGGACTCGTTCGCTACCCTTGAGAACAATCTTCTTCTGTACGACCTCGCTGCGGATACTCCACGGCAGATCTGAATTTCTAATCTGGAGAAATACGGGACTATGGGTATTCTGCCGTGCGAATTGCGCGCTTAGGTCCTGCAGTATTTATGCTCTCTGCCGTCCATACTATCTTTCGGTGAAATAGCAATGATGCGACGTTCTCCCACATTCGACGAGATTGAATCGATGTTCGAGCGAATGGCCCGCCAGTTCGACGAGATGGGCCACCAGTTCGGCGGATCGAACCTGATGTCCGCCTCGTACGGGATGGACATCGATGTACGCGACAGTGACGAGGAGTTCGTCGTTGTGGCGGACCTCCCCGGATTGGAGAAAGACGATATCGACCTTTCGGTCACCGAACGAACCCTCACCATCTCCGCATCCCGCGAGATGAACGAGGAGACCGAATCCGACACCGAGTCCCGTGAGTTCCTCCGACGCGAACGTCGCCACGAGTCGATGCACCGTACGATTCGGCTTCCGGAGAACGTGATCGCTGACGACGCGACCGCATCCTACACGAACGGCGTCCTCAGTGTCACTCTCCCCAAGCGTTCTGTCGAGTCCGACGACTCACACCGAATCAATATCGAGTGATCCGCCGATATTGACTGCCTGTCGGACTGGTTGCCACGGTCTGACAACTGAACGGCCAACGCACACGCTCGGCCGTTCGCTGCCTCTCCTCTCGTATTGTTCCCTCCGTTTTCTGACTCGATTCCGATTCTCTCGTGATTCGTGCCCTCGACAGACACAATTATTGCCGCAATCGAACAGGTGCGAAAGTCAGGTATAGGAGTTAATTTATGCGCGCATCCTGACGACACAGGTATGGAATACGACCCGCAGGAACTTGAGGAGCGTTGGCGGGAGCGGTGGGCCGAGACCGGTCGGTACGAGGCCGACCCCTCGGACGCCGACAGCGCGGACCACGATTCCGACGAGGATCCGACGTTCATCACAGTTCCGTATCCGTATCCGAGCGGTGGGATGCACATCGGTCACGCACGGACGTACACCGTCCCCGACGTGTACGCCCGATATCGACGCCAACAGGGCGATAACGTCCTCTTCCCCATTGCGTGGCACGTCACCGGGACACCCATTATCGGGGCTGTCGAACGCCTGAAGAAGGGCGAAGAGAAACAGCTCTCTGTCCTGCGCGACACGTACAACGTCTCCGAGGATACGCTGACGGACTTGGAGACGCCGATGGGCTTTGCCCGCCACTTCATCGAGGAGCACTACAAGAAGGGGATGCAGTCGCTCGGTCTCTCCATCGACTGGCGGCGCGAATTCACGACGAACGACGAGCGCTACTCGAAGTTCATCACGTGGCAGTACGAGACGCTGAAGGACCGCGGCCTGTTGGAGAAGGGCCTGCACCCCGTCAAGTACTGTACGGACGAGGAACAACCGGTCACGACGCACGACCTGCTTGAGGGCGAGGAGGCCGAGTTCCAAGAGTACACGCTGGTCCGTTTCGGCCACGGCGATACCGTCGTCCCGATGGCGACGCTCCGACCCGAGACGGTCCGCGGCGTGACGAACGCCTATATCGACCCCGACGCCGACTACGTTTACGCCGACGTGGACGGCGAACAGTGGTTCGTCTCGGCGGCGGCAGCGGAGAAACTGCAGTTGCAGGCGCATGACGTGACGGTCGAACGCCGCGTCTCCGGCGCCGAACTGGCTGGCGAACGCGTCATGAATCCCGTCACCGGCGACGAAGTCCTCGTTCTGCCCGCGGACTTCGTGGACGCCGAGAACGCCACCGGCGTCGTCATGTCCGTCCCGGCGCACTCGCCTGACGACTACGTCGCTCTGCAGGAGGCGAAGGCGGACGACGAACGGATGCGCGAGTACGGCATCGATCCCGCCGACGTGGACGACATCGAGCCGATTCCGATTCTCTCCGTAGAGGGCTACGGCGAGATTCCGGCGAAGTCGGCTGTCGAGGACGCAGGCGTCACCTCATCGGACGACCCGGCACTGGAAAAAGCGACGAAGGACCTCTACAACAAGGAGTTCCACGCAGGTCGCCTGTTCGACGAGTACGGCGAGTTCGCTGGTGAACTCGTAGAGGACGTGCGAACGCGCTTCCGCGACGCCCACCGCGACGAGGGCGCGTTCGGCACGATGCAGGAGTTCTCCGAGGAAGTCGTCTGTCGCTGTGGTGCCGATGTCGTCGTCGCCGAACAGGATACGTGGTTCCTACGGTACAACGACGAGGCGTGGAAGCAGAAGGCCCACGACGTGGTGTCGCGGATGGACGCCATCCCCGAGAACACGCGCGGCGAGTACGACCACACTATCGACTGGCTGAACGAGTGGCCGTGCATCCGTAACTACGGACTGGGGACGCGCCTGCCGTGGGACGACGACTTCGTCATCGAGCCGCTGTCGGACTCCACTATCTACATGGCTTACTACACCATCGCGCACCGTCTGCAGGACGTGCCGGTGGAGGAGTTAGACCGCGACTTTTTCGATGCGCTGTTCTACGGTGCCGACGCCGTCGAAGACCCCGACGAGAAGGCCCTCGAACTGCGCAAAGAGTGGAACTACTGGTATCCGGTGACCTATCGGTTCTCCGCGAACGACCTCATCTCGAACCATCTGACGTTCTACCTGTTCCACCACGCGGAACTGTTCGACCAGTCGAACTGGCCGGAGGGTATCGTCATCATGGGGATGGGGCTGCTGGAGGGCGAGAAGATGTCCTCCTCGAAGGGACACGTCGTCCTTCCCGGCAAAGCCATCGAGGAGTACGGTGCAGACACCGTGCGCTTCTTCCTGCTCAACTCCGCGGAACCGTGGCAGGACTACGACTGGCGCGCCGAACAGGTCGAGTCTGTTCGTAACCAACTGGAGCGCTTCTGGAACCGCGCCGACGAGGTCATCAACTCGGACGTACCCGAGGCACAACCCGAACTCGAACAGGAGGACCGTTGGCTCCTGTCGAAACTGCAGCACACTGTCAGCGACGTGACTGAGGCGATGGAGCAGTCCGAGACGCGGAGCGCCAGTCAGGCCGCCTTCTACAACTTCGAGGAGGACCTGCGCTGGTACCGCCGCCGTACTGACTTGGACCGTCCCGCCGCACGGTGGACGCTCCAGCACGTACTGGAGACGCGCCTGCGTCTGCTTGCGCCGTTCATCCCGTTCATGACGAACGAACTGCACGAACGGCTGACCGGTACGCCTGCCGAGGATGCGCCGTGGCCCGAACCGGACGAATCGTTCGAGAGTGCGGCCGTCGAAGCCAGCGAGGCACAGATCGAACGACTGACCGAGGACATTAAAGGCATCCAGCAGTCGCTGGCGAACGCCGACGAGGACGTACCCGAGGCCGACCCCGACCGTATCCGACTCACCGTCGCCGCCGACTGGAAGCGCGATGTCTTCCAGACGGTCGCGGAGGTGGGCGGTGACCAAGGCGCGGTGATGGGGAAGGTGATGCAGGACCCCGACCTGCGCGAACGCGGGAACGAAGTCAACGATGTCGTGCAGGAACTGATCGAGTTCGTTCGCGGCCGCGACGACGACGAAGTGTCCGCGTTGGCCGACCTTGACGAGTACGCGACGTACGAGGCGGCGGCGGACTTCCTCTCTCGCGAGTTCGACGCCGACATCGAACTCGCGCTCGAAGGTGAGGACGCCGACGCGACGAAGCAGGCGATTCCGCTCCGTCCCGCTATCGAACTCGAAGCCGAATAGCTGATTCTCGGCTTCGATTTTTGGTTCGAAAACGGCGACTATTCGCAGGTGATGGCTTCGATTTTACTTCCATCTAGTTACCTAGATTGATATTCAGCTGTCGTAACAAGTTGGTATGCATTGTTCGGAGTGTGACGTCGAGATGCACCGGGTGGAATCACGTCGCGGGTCTGACTGTGAAGATCACAAGACGTTCGAATGCCCCGAGTGCGGCGACCGGTCCGAACGGACCAAATGGCGGTCACTCTAACAAGGCAAACTCACATTGCCTCCGCACGCGTATCGGGTTCTATGACTGAGGAAGAATCCCCGGGTACGTTACGACGTGCGTACAGAACGGTGACGCCGGGTTACAAACCTCGTCCGAACACTGAAATGAACTCCCTCGGATGGGCGATGTTTCTCGTCATGGTTGCCCTTCTGGTACCACTGCTCCCGTTCGCTGTGGCGGTGTGGGCGGTAGCCAAACTTCTCGACTACCTCGCCGGTCGGAACGGTGGGACGACTGAGTAGCTTTTTGTGACTTAGTCGTCGCGGCCGGAGAGACCGAGCAGGTCGAACTCGTATCCGTTGTCGTTCTCGCGGGCGTGTTCGTAGACGATGTGCGCCGCGGCGACGTCCTGAATCGCAAGTCCCGTCGAGTCGAAGACGGAGATTCCGTCCTCGTCCGTGCGACCCTCTTCGTCGCCGACGACGATTTCCCCGATTGCGGCG
Source organism: Halogeometricum borinquense DSM 11551 (assembly GCF_000172995.2). Classification (GTDB taxonomy): domain Archaea; phylum Halobacteriota; class Halobacteria; order Halobacteriales; family Haloferacaceae; genus Halogeometricum; species Halogeometricum borinquense. The sequence goes on along the minus strand of NC_014729.1, from coordinate 2,618,087 downwards.
TGAATGTCGTCGTCCGAGAGGACGCCCTCGTTGTAGGGGACGTTAATCTCGCCGGAGTGGGTCGTCTGTTCGTGGTCGTCAATGACGAGCTTCGCATCGAGGAGTACCTCGTCTGCGAGTTCGTGCTTGCCTTCGGCGTCTGCACCCATCGCGTTGATGTGGGTGTGGTCGCCAACGGCGTCGCGGGAGACGATGGGGTCTTCGACGGGCGTCACCGTCGAGAGTACGTCGCAGGAGGCGGCCTCTTCGATGGATCCTGCGCGAACATCGAACTCGTCCTCGAAGGTATCGATGAAGCGGGCGACACGCTCCTCGTCGAGGTCAGAGACGATGACTTCCTGAATGTCGCGGACGGTGGCGATAGCCTCAAGCTGCGTGTACGACTGGACACCTGCGCCGATGATACCGAGCGACGAGGCGTCCTCGATGGCGAGGTGATCCGTGGCGACGGCGGCGGCCGCACCCGTACGCTTCATCGTCAGTTCGGTCCCGTCCATGAGTGCGAGGGGGAACGCCGTCTCAGGCGAGGAGTACACCATCGTCCCCATGACCGTGGGCAGGTCGAACTGTTCTTCGTTGTCCGGGTGGACGTTGACCCACTTGATGCCTGCGGCGTCCCAGTCGCCTGCGTCCATGTAGGCGGGCATCGACCGGAAGTCACCGTTGTACTGCGGCAGGTCGATGTACGATTTCGGGGGCATCTGCGCGTCACCGCGTTCGAAGGCGGCGAACGCCTCCTCGATAGCGGGAACGAGTTCCGTCATGTTCGCGTTTTCGTGAACGTCGTCGTTGTTCAGCAGCAGTGTTTGCATCTTGTACATGGGTTTCTGGGAGCAATACTTAGTTCATGCTAAAACCGGACGCAATTCCACGAACGCAAACAGATTTGAACACAGTTCACTTACTCGTCGTAATCTCGGACTCAAATCGAACTGTTGGGTGATTCTATTGAATTTGATGACACTACCGCTCTGGGGTCGGTTATCAAAAGAAAATCTGGTTCGGCGCGCGGCCGATGGTTTTCGAGGCAGTTCGAGGGGGGAAGGAGCGTGTATCGAGTTGGCGTGTTGCGCCTCGTTTACATCGCGCCGCCCATGCCGCCCATGCCGCCCATGCCGCCGGCGGGGGCGCCACCTTCGTCATCGCCGCCGCTGGTGCTGAGGTCACCCGCAGCGATGATGTCGTCGATTTTGAGGACGAGGTTCGCGGCCTCCTGTGCCGAGGAGATGGCTTGCTCTTTCGCGTGAGCGGGCTCGACGATGCCTGCCTCGAAGGTGTCTTCGACGTTGCCCGTGAAGACGTTCAGACCAGCGCGGACGTCACCGTCTTCGTGGGCCGCGCGGAGATCGACGAGCGTGTCGATGGAGTCGAGACCGGCGTTCTCTGCGAGGACGCGGGGGACGAGTTCGAGAGCGTCCGCGAACGCCTCGACGGCCAGCTGTTCGCGGCCGGAGACGGAGTCAGCGTAGTTGCGGAGGCGCGAGGCGAGTTCGACCTCGATAGCGCCGCCGCCCGCGAGGACGCGTCCGTCGGAGACGGTGGTCGCAACCACGTCGAGCGCGTCTTCGACGCCGCGTTCGAGTTCGTCAACCACGTGGTCGGTCGAACCACGCAGGAGCATCGTGACGCCGTGCGTCTTGTCGCCGAGACCTTCGACGTAGAACAGTTCGCCTTCCTCATCGCGGCGGATGGACGCGACGCCGAGGTCGTCCTCGGTGACGCTGTCGAGGTCGGAGACGACGTTGCCGCCCGCAACGTTCTTGAGGAACTTGATGTCGGACTTCTTCGTCCGGCGGACTGCGAGGATGCCCTCTTTGGCGAGGTAGTGCTGGGCGAGGTCGTCGATGCCCTTCTGACAGAAGACGACGTCTGCGTCGGTGGCAGCAATCTTCTCGACCTTCTCTTTCAGCTGTTTTTCCTCTTGGTCGAGGAACTTCTGCAGTTGGTCGGGGGACTCGATGTTGACCTGCGTGTCAACGTCGGCCTCCTCGACCTCGATGGGGTCGTTCAGGAGCAGGACACTGGCCTCGTCGAACTCGGTCGGCATGTCGTCGTGGACCGGGTCTTTGTCGATGACCGCACCGTTGAGAAGCTCGGACTCGGAGGCCGAGCGTCCGGTCTGCGTCTCGATGGAGACGTTTTCGAGGTCGACAACGTAGGTGCCGTCGTCGGCTTCGACGGTGACCTGCTTGACGGCATCGACGATGAGTTCGGCGAGAAGCTCCTTGTTGAGTTCGGAGCTCTTGCCAGTCATCGACGTTTCGGCGACCTTCTTGACGAGTTCCTCGTCGTCGGGGTCAACCGCTTCGGCGATGTCGTCAACTTCCTCGCGGGCCTTCTGGCTGGCGAGGTGGAAGCCCTTGATGATTGCCGTCGGGTGGATGTCCTGTTCGAGGAGGTCCTCGGCGTTCTTCAGGAGTTCACCTGCAATGGCGACAGCCGTCGTCGTCCCGTCGCCGGCTTCGCTCTCCTGCGTCTCGGCGACTTCGACGATCATCTCGGCCGTCGGGTTGTCGATGTCCATCTCCTTGAGGATGGTAACACCGTCGTTCGTGATGGTCACGTCGCCCATCGAATCGACGAGCATCTTGTCCATCCCTTTCGGACCGAGTGTCGAGCGTACCGCCTCAGCGACGGCGCGGGCGGCACTGATGTTGTACTCCTGCGCGTCGCGGTCTTTCACGCGCTGCGCGTCCTCACCCATGATGATCATGGGTTGACCCTGCTGCATTCGCTGACTCATAGTCATCGCAGGATTGTTTGTGATTCTATATAAATCCTTTGCTTATGGGGGTCGTGTGGGTTGACACCATGAGACACGAAACCGGCCGAAAGGTCCCCGACGTATCGCGTTTCTCTCGTCGTTCGTGCGTGCACAGACTGGCGTCGTTGCCTGCGGAATAAGGGCGCTCACGACCGCATTTATATACAACCCTTCCCTCAATCGGTCACTTTCATCAGCCGCTTGGCGCTATCGCTGTGGATTATCTGCGAAAAAACGAGACGCTACTGTTCGACTGACGGTTACTCGTCGTCCGGAAGTTCCTCGGCGAGGAACTCCGATCCGCGAGTCCTGTCGGACTCGAACGACGGGAGTTCTTCGTTGGTGTTCAATGCCTCTATCTCTTCGTTATAGAGACTCTCTTGGAGCTGGTTCCGTTTGTTCCGACCTTTCTGCTCCCGGCCGTTCTTCGTGTCAGGCATTGTCAGTCATGGGTACTCCCGTCGTGCCCATCAATCTTTGGGAGGTTATCACATGAGAAACTCTGCATTTCTGTTTTCTTCTTAAGAACATATTTCTGTTACTGAAATTCCTCGAACAGGGATTTGAACTCACCCGCACCGCTCACTTCGTTCGCGCCGCTCTCTGATTCAAATCCTTTCGGAGTCGTTAGTGAACTAACCGTGTCCGCTCGACGAGAAAACTCCTCGCTGACGGGGTAGTTCGCAGAGAAACGCCGGGACAGGGATTTGAACCCTGGATCCCAAAGGGAACACGCTTTCCAGGCGTGCGCCTTACCACTCGGCCATCCCGGCTCTAATCCGGACTACCGCGTTGACGTGTTTAAGTCCTTCCTTTCGTGGCGAGGCGACTCTCGGTCGCATACGCCGCGATACCGACAACCACGGCAATGACGACTGCGATACCGACGGTTGCTCCGATACCGAGGCCGAGCGACCCGCCAACGAGTCGATAGCCCTGGACGAGGACGAGGAAGGCAAGCGTACCGACCACGCCCCACAGCCCCGCAGATCGAGCGCGCGAAGGCACTTACTCGATGTCTGCGATGGCTTCGATTTCGACGCCGACGCCCTTCGGGAGGTTGGCCACCTCAAGCGCGCTTCGTGCCGGCGGTTCCTCGTCGAAGTAGTCGGCGTACGTCTCGTTCATCTCGTCGAAGTCCTCGATGTCGTCGAGGAAGACGCTCACCTTGAGTACGTCCGACGCGTCTGCTCCCTCAGATTCGAGGATCGCCATCACGTTGTCTAGGGACTGTTTCGTCTGCGTGGCGATGTCCTCGTCATCGAGGAGTTCGCCGTCCGGCGTCAGGGGGATCTGTCCGGCCGTAAACAGAACCGAACCGTTCGTTGTCGCCTGACTGTACGCACCCACTGCCGCGGGGGCATCGTCCGTACTGATCGTTCGCTTCATACTCGACGCCTCATCGCCCGCTGACTTAAAACTGCGAGAACCGGATGCCGACGATCATCGGTAAGCGACTACGACCGTTCGTATCACTCCCCGGCGTACGATTCGCCGGATTCGACGGGTCCTCGGAACGTCGAGTACAGGACGACGAAGTAGCTGAACACGAGCGGTAAGAGCAGGGCAGACGCGATGCTCATGAGGTTCAACGGGAGCGTCGAGACGATGGCCGTCGAAACAGTCAGTCCGCTTCCCGGGTCCGCAAACGGGTAGAGCAGCGTTGCGACGAGAGTGACGAGACCGTAGGTCAACCCCGCTGCGGCCGCCAATGCCGGCACGTACTGCTCCCGGCGCATCGTCACGACGTAGGCGACGCCGAGGACGACGCTCAATCCGACGAGTCCGAGTGAGGGGGCCGCGAGCAGGTCCGCCCGCATCGCCGGACGAGTCAGGAGGAGATAGCCGACGGCGACGACGACGAGTCCGAGGTAGGCGACGAGTGCGGGCGGTCCGTATCTCACCGTTTCGTCTCTGAGCGACCCGCGCGTCTTCAGTCCGAGGAACGCCGCCCCGCTGACGACGGTGAGCGCGACGACGGCGACACCGACGACAATGGATGCCAACGAGACGAGCGTCGTCGCACCGAGGAACCAGTTGGCTGCGAAGACGCCGAGGAAGAACGGCGCGAGAACGCTTCCGGCGACGAACGCGCGGCCCCACCAGCGTTGCCACGATTCGTCGTGCCGTTGTTCGTACATTTCGGGGGCGAGGCCGCGCATGATGAGTGCCCCGAGAATGGCGAACATCAGAAGGTAGTTGCGGCTGAACAGGTTCGCGTACACCGCCGGGAACGCGGCGAACAACGCACCGCCGAAGACGACCAACCACACTTCGTTACCGTCCCAGAACGGCCCGATAGCCGACAGCAACTGCTCCCGTTCGTCTTCGTCCTCACGCGTGGCGAAGATCGCCCCAACCCCGAAGTCGAATCCGTCGAGGAACAGAAACGTCCCGAGGATGAAAAACACCAGCGCGAACCACATCTCGGGCAGCGGAAGCCCGAACAGTGGCCCGTCCGCGAGTCCGTACGTCTGAAGTGTCACGGTTCCAGACGCCGCTGAAAGCAACGCCGTCATCAGTCATCCCCCGCGGCGGATGCCGTCGCATCGTCGAGCGTCATCTGTTCGCTTTCCGCCATCGTTGGCGGTCCCGCTCGAATGATACGAGCGACGACGTATCCGTACAGCGTCAGCAGACCGAGGTAGACGACGGCGAACCCGACGAGCGTCACTGTCGCATCGAAACCGCTCAGCCCCGGCGAGACACCGTCGGCCGTCTTCATGACGCCTTGGACGACCCAGGGTTGTCGCCCGACTTCGGTCACTATCCACCCCACCTCGACGGCGAGGATGCCGAGCAGCGATGAGACCATGAGCGACTTGTGCAACAGGTCGTCCTCGCGGAGTTCGCCCCGCCACCACCGGTAGGCCGCCCAGAATGCGAGTACGATGAACCAGAAGCCGAGACCGACCATCAGGCGGAACGACCAAAAGACGATGGCCACCGGTGGCGCCTCCGTCTCGAACTCGTTCAAGCCGGTGATGGTCGCCGTCGGATCACCCCCACTGACCAACCACGACGCCCCGCCGGGTATCCCCACCCCGAGTAGCTCCTTCGCTCGTGGATCCGTCAGGTCTTCGAGGTTCGTCGGCACCGCGATGATGTACTCCGGAACGTAACTCTCTGTCTCCCAGACGGCCTCCATTGCGGCGAACTTCTGCGGTTGCGTATCCGCGACGTGCCGCGCGTAGGCGTCGCCGTGGAGCACTTGGAACGGTGCGGTGAGGACGAGAACGACGATAGCAATCTTCAGTGTCTTCTCCCAGAATGCAACGTTCTGCACCGGATACTCCCAGTGGTAGTGTCTGAAGACGTGGTAGGCGGCGATGCCCGCCATGAACAGCGCGACCGAGAGGACGGCGGCGTTCTGCATGTGGACGAACATCCACGGGAACCGCGGGTTGGCGTAGGCGGCGATGGGATCTACGAGCGAGACGATAGATTGGCCGTTCTTCGTCACCATCTCGAACCCGCGCGGTGTCTGCATCCACGAGTTGGCGACGAGAATCCAGACGGCCGAGAGCCACGTCCCGAGGCCGACGGCGACGGCCGACACCATGTAGAGGGCGTCAGAGACCTTCTCGCGACCGAAAACGAACACGCCGAGGAACGTCGCTTCCAGCATGAACGCCATCATCCCCTCGGTGGCGAGTGGGCCGCCGAACAGTTCGCCGGTCACCGTAGAGAAGGCGGCGAAGTTCGTCCCGAACTCGAACTCCAACACGATGCCCGTGACGGTACCGACGACGAACGAGACGGCGAAAATCTTCGTCCAGAACCGTCGCAACTGCTCGTACACCGGGTCATCGGAGCGTATCTCACGCCACGTAAAGTAGACGAGAAACGGCGCAAGACCCATACTCATCACCGGGAAGATGATGTGAACAATGGTCGTCAGTGCGAACTGCAGTCGACTAGCGATGACTGGATCTATCATTGGCGGTCTGTCGCGTGCGAGTGGGAAAAATCCACTACTGCACTCAATAATTCTAGCGAGTACGGCGACAAAGGGTGATGAATGGTTCTCAGCTATTGGGAACCGTCGGTACTGGGTCGCCGACAGCGCAGTCTCACGTCGAGAATGATCACGTCGAGAATGAATCAGTCCGAGCAGGTTGTCGTACAGGGTGGTTAGCGACCCGAGACGATCTTAGACGAGTACGTCCACGCGGTAGCCCTTCTCGCGGAGCGCCGACAGTAACGTCTCGACGTGGTCGTGACCGCGCGTCTCCAAGTCGAGTTCCACGTCCGTCTCGTTCATCCCGATTTCCCGGGAGGTCCGGTCGTGACGGATGGCGTAAATGTTCGCCTGTTCCTCCGCGATGATCGTCAGTAGGTCGTGAAGCGCGCCGGGTTGGTCTTTCAACACCGTCCGCACCTTCAGATAGCGCCCCGTCTCCACGAGACCGCGCATGACGACGGTCGTGAGTTGGTTCATGTCGATGTTACCGCCGCAGAGAGCGGGAACGATGACTTCGTCTTTCGTGAAGTCGAACTTCTCGAAGAGGAGAGCGGCGAGCGCGACGGCACCCGCGCCTTCGACGAGCGTCTTCGAGCGTTCGAGGAGGTACGTGAGCGTGACGGCGATTTCCTCGTCGGAGACGGTCACAACTTCGTCTACGTACTTTTCGATGACCTCGAACGGCTTGTCGCCGACGCGGCGCGTGGCGATGCCGTCGGCGATGGTGTTCACGCTGTCGAGTTCGTGTACCGAACCCTTCTGCAACGAGGTGGCGACGCTCGATGCACCCTCCGCTTCGACGCCGATGACGCGCACGTCGGACAGTTGTTCTTTCACCGCCGTGGAGATGCCGGAGATGAGGCCGCCGCCGCCGATGGGGACGACAACCGTCTCGACATCCGGACAGTCATCGACGATTTCGAGGCCGATAGTTCCCTGCCCGGCCATCACGTACTCGTCGTCGAACGCGTGGACGTAGGTTCGGTTCTCCTCGTCTTCTATCTCGTGGGCACGTTGCTGGGCCTCGTCGTAGTCCGCCCCGTACAGAACCGTTTCAGCGCCGTACCGCCGGGTCGCCTTCACTTTCGAGATCGGTGCGTGTTCGGGCATCACGACCTTCGAATCGACACCCGCCCGAGTGGCGGCGAGAGCGACGCCCTGCGCGTGGTTCCCCGCACTCGCGGTTACCACGCCGGCCTCTTTTTCCGCCTCCGAGAGCGTCGTGATGCGGTTCATTGCGCCGCGAATCTTGAACGACCCAGTGCGCTGGTGGTTCTCCAGTTTCAGGTGGACTGACGCACCGGTCATCTCGGTGAATGTGTGTGAGTAGTCGAGCGGTGTGTGTTTTGCAACCCCGTCGATGCGGTCTCGGGCCGCCTCGATATCAGCGAGCGAAATCATACGCCGCGCTTCCGCGCCGTACCGGGTAAGCGTTCGGATTACACTTTCGACCGTTACAATTTATGCACCGTTGACTGCGAATCGCAACGCTTCGCGTCAGGAGAAGTTGAAAGGGGGGAATGCACGCGTGTGACGTGCAGTTACCCTACTGTTCGGATGATACATAAACGTCCTGCAGGCGCGGTGAAAGTAAAAACGCAAGACGGCGGCGACATGAATATGGCGTCAGACGCCCGTCTGTCGCTTGTCGTCTCCCGATTCTATCGGTTTGATTATGGCTCTGTTCGCGTCGAGATACTGGGTGACGCGCGTTCGAAGAGGGCCAGATCCGGGCCACTCGGCGTCGGCGTCGAGTCGGGCGGCATCACCCACATAGACGAACGCCTCTCCCCCGTCGTCCCGGGGGACTTCGACACGGATGTACAATCCGGAGGCGACGCCTTCGTACTCGTCGAGCGTCGCCACGTCGTCGGTCCGGAGGATTCGACCGTGGACCGATCCACCGGGTGCCAGCGTCGGGTAGCGTCCCTCTACACGGTGGAGTCCGTCGAGTTCGACTGTCGGTCCGTACGACCAGTCGTCGAGAAGACTGTCCACCCGCTCGGCGTCCGTCAGCGTTCCGTAGACGAAGAACGACGACATGATTCCCGGTACGCGTCGGAGTACTGTTCCGCTTCCGGTCTTTTCCGAAAATAGAATCGTCGCGCGAATCGCCGAGCGAACTGCTGCTACAGATGGATTCCGCAAAAACGGTGTCAAATCCGTTGTCCGTCCGCGACTATCGCCGCCTATCGCTCGTCGATGGGAGTGAACGTCTGGTCTTCCCTCCCGACGTAGCGCGCTCGCGGCCGGATCAGACGGTTGTCCTCGAACTGTTCGATGACGTGCGCAATCCATCCGCCGACGCGCGACATGGCGAAGATGGGCGTGTAGATATCGACCGGAATACCCATCTGGTAGTACGTCGATGCGGAGTAGAAGTCCACATTCGGCGCGAGACCCTTCTCCTCGCCGATGTAGTCTTCGATGGCGACGGAGTAATCGTACCACTTCATGTCACCAGCCGCCTCGCCGAGCGCTTCGGACTTCTCGCCGAGAATCTTCGCACGCGGGTCCTTCACGTTGTAGACGCGGTGACCGAACCCGGGGACGCGACGGCCGCTTTCGAGGGCGTCCTCGACCCATTGGGTGGGGTCTTTGTCGCTTTCGTCGATCTCTTTGAGCATCCGCATCACGTTCGCGTTCGCACCGCCGTGGAGCGACCCTGCGAGGGTGCCGATTGCCGACGTGACCGCACTGTGGAGGTCCGAGAGCGTCGAAGCCGTCACCATCGCCGAGAACGTCGAAGCGTTCAGGCCGTGATCGGCGTGCAGGACGAGTGCCATATCGAACGTCTCCGCGAGCACGTCGTCCGGCTCTTCGCCGTTGAGCATGTAGAGGAAGTTCGCCGCGTGGCTGAGGTCCGTTCGCGGATGCACAACGTCTTCGCCATTTCGCAGGCGATTGAACGCCGCCAACGCTGTCGGAATCTTCGCCGTGATACGACATCCCTTCTTGATGTTCGTCTTGAGGTCCGTCACATCCTCGTGGTCCGCGTCGTCGTCGTACGCCGAGAGCGACGAGACGATGGTCCGCAACGCCGCCATCGGCACCTCGTCCGCCGCCGCAAGCGCGCGAATCTCGTCGAGTACGGCGTCGTCGAGTTCGCGCTCTTCCGCCATCGCTGTCGAGAATTCGTCCAACTGTTCACGTGTCGGTAACTCTCCGTGCCAAAGGAGGTAGACGACTTCTTCGTACGAAGCGTTCCGGGCGAGGTCCTCGATAGTGTGGCCCCGATACACGAGCTGTCCGGCGTCCCCGTCGATGTAGCTCAGCTCGGATTCCGCAACGAGAACGCCTTCTAGACCCCGCTTCAGGTCGTCTGACATACCAATCAGGTTCCCATCGGTATCAAAAAAGCGTTATCGTTCACCCCAAATAGTTATCGACCATTGCCGAAAGCTACCTTCGACAAACCTTCTCAATGCGGTCAGAATTTCCGCTCGAATCGCCGTACTCGGTTCACGCCACGATTCGTTGCACTCGATTCATCGCATCCGAGATACTGAGCCGCGGATCGGCTGACAGCATCTTTATTCCCGGAGCGTTGTCGTACGAATATGGAGCGGACTCTCCGCGTCGGCGCGGCAGTGTTCAACGCAGGCGACTACCACGCCGCCCACGACGCGTGGGAGGACGAGTGGTTGGCACTCGAGGATGACACGGCCGACGAGCGACTGCTTCACGGACTTATCCAGTACACGGCGGCGGTACATCACGTCCGCAACCGAAACTGGAGCGGTGCGCAGGGTCTGGCGACGAGCGCGAGCGAGTATCTCGCCGCGCTCCCACCCGATTACCGGACTGTCAACGTCGGCGGCGTCCGCACGTATCTCGACCGACTGGCCGCCGACCCGGAGTTCGGTGAGCGGGCGCCGCCCGTCCCGTTGACTCTCGACGGCACCGTCGTTCGCGCGGACGATCTCTCGTTCGAGGGAATCACCGATGCGGCGGCAATCGTCGCCGCGGATTCAGAACGATTCGAGGAGGACGTAATCGCTGATGCCGCGACGTACGGCCGCGAAGAAGTGGAGTCGGGTGCGGCAGTGACGCGGTTCGTCGCTCTGCTGTTCGAGTTCGTCGGTGACCGCGACCAGCGCAGTCTCATCTATCAGCGACTCGAACAGCACGTCGGGCGACGCCGCAGTCGGGAAGACGACGTGTCGGATTTGTTCGACTGATTTCGTCGCGGATACGTCCGACTGATTTCGTCGTTCGGCTTGTGATCGCGTCGCTCGGTCTTCGTGTATTCTCCGATTAGTCTTCGTGTTCGGCGGAGTTATCTACCGGATCGTACCCCAGCACCTCTCGTGCGCGTTCGATGGAGTAGTACTTGCGGTCGTTGTCGGAGATACCGTAGACGATTTCGTAGTCGTAGTCCGCGAGGACACACCGCTCGAACAGGTGCGCGCAGTCGCGGTAGGAGAGCCACATCGCCTGCCCGCGTTCGTAATCAATTGGCGGGTGGCCCTCGGTGAGGTTTCCGATGCGAACGTTGACGACGGAGAGGTCGTGGTGGTCGTAGTAGTAACGTCCCAACACCTCGCCCGTCGCTTTGCTCACGCCGTAGAGATTGCTCGGATGCGGGAGTTCCGTTCCGTCCAGTCGGAACCCGTCTTCCGGTCGATACATCTCGGGCGTTCGTTCGTCGGTCTCGTACGCGCCAACAGCGTGGTTCGAGGATGCGAACGCGATTTTCTCGACACCTGCATCGACGGCCGCCTCGAAGATGGTGTGCGTCCCGTCGATGTTGTTTCGGAGGACGCTGTCCCACGGCGCTTCCGGACGCGGGTCGCCCGCGAGATGGATAACGGCGTACACACCGTCCATCGCCGCTTCGACCGCTTCCTCGTCGGTGATGTCGGTCACGTACACGTCCTCCTCGCCAACCCCGTCTGGACGTTTCTCTGCCCCAAGCGGTTCCCGGTCGAGCAATCGCCACTCGAACCGGTCACCGAGGTGTCGGAGAATCGCCTGTCCGACACGTCCGCCCGCCCCAGTCAACAGAACCGGTTCGTCCATTCGGTGAATACTGTGCGAAGGACGGCTAAGAAATATCCGATTCGCGTCGCTCCGCATCGCTCCGGGTCGTGTCGCCCCTCGCCGCGTCGCAGTACACGGCGAGACGACACGACTATCACCGCTCCGTCGGACTATTATCCATGCCCACGGACGCCCAAAATGCCTGTTTCGAGGCGGGAATCAAGTTCGGATCGCTCTACCACCAGTTCGCCGGGACGCCCGTGAGTCCCGAAAGCGCGGACAGCCTCGCGCGCGCAATCGAAGAGTCGATAGCGAATCAGCCGTACTGCGAGGCCGTGCGCGTCACCATCCGACGCGATGAACTCGAAGCGGCTCTCGAAGACGCGACGGCCGACTACACGGAACTGACAGGCCGCTTTCTCGACGTGGAGATGGACATCGAGTACGAGGGGACGGCAGTCCAGACTAAGATGGAGATGGAGGACGGATACCCCCTGATGAAACTGGTCTCCGTCGAGGAGTGATTCCCACCGGAGACCGCCCATCGAACCAGATTTCACTTTCACTTTTGGGCATGTATTTAAACCATCTCGCGCCGAAGCCACCGATATGAGTAGCCAGAGCACACTCGCTGATGACGACCTGTTCGGAGAGGCTGCTGAGGAGATGCGCGCGGAGGTCGAAGAACACCTCGATGCCGCCCGCGAGGAACTACCGGATGCTGACACCGTCTGGTCCGCCGAAGCCGACAATATTCTCGGTGTCCTCAACGGCCTTCGCTCCTCGCTCGACGTGGGTGACGCCGAGGACAACCTCCGTCAGGCCAAGAAGACGTTCATCATCGGCCAGCGCGCCGAGGCGTTCGACGACGCCGACGATCTGGAGGAGGAAATCGCGTCGGTCGAAGAACTACTCGAAACGCTCGGTGACGCGGGCGACCTCGTCGGTGAACTCACCAGCACGATGCCGCAACTGCGGAGTCAGTTGCAGGACGCTGCAGACGCCGTAGACGCGGCCGAATCGGAAGCCGACACCGACGAGGATACCGAGGAATCCGACGCTGACGCCGACGACACGGCCGACGAGGCAGAAGCCGACGACTAATCTTCCCGACGACAACCCTGAGCGACTGACTTCACTCCCGCCGTGCAGGTCGTGATACGTCTCGCTCCGCGACGGCCGCTGCGAGACGCGCCAGCGACGCCGACGCCAGTTCTAACAGTTCCTCGCCCAGTTCAGCATCGCCGGCCGACGGGTCGCCCACGACGCCGTTCGCTGTGAACTCCGCAGAGTCGTGCGCGAGGTTAACCTTCGATACCCAGTCTCCCCACCGGTCCGCGCCGCCCTCTCGCGCTGTCTCGATTCGTTCCTCTCGTACTGACTCGGGTGCGACGTGGCGGAGTAACGCTGTCTCCAGCGGCCCGCCGTGCCCCATCTTCGAGGAGTGCTCTCCGACAGCCTCGAACCACGTGAACGCGACGGCGTACGCGTCGTCTTCGCGCGTTATCGTTCCCGTAACCTCCCGAAGCGCGTCGGTGTTGCCGCCGTGTCCGTTGACGACGACGACGCGGTCGAATCCGTGGGAGGCGAGACTGGCAACTGTCTCACGGACCGTGTCGCGGAAGGTATCGGGTGAGAGCCACAGCGTCCCCGGGAACTGTCGGTGTTCGGCGGCGACACCGATGGGGAGTGTCGGCGCGACGACAACCTCGCCGTCGTACGCCTCGGAGCCGGCGTCTGCGACGGCTTCGGCGGTGAACGCGTCCGTTCCGAGCGGCGCGTGCGGGCCGTGTTGTTCGGTACTTCCAACGGGGAGAAACGCAAGGTTCGTCTCGCCTGCGAGGTCCGATACGTCCGTCCACGTGGCCTCGGAGAGTCGCATACTCGCCCTGCGAGTTGGAGTCGCTTGTAACCGACGGGGTTTGTCTGGTACTTCCGCTTCGCTCAGTCGTCGTCAGACTCGGGTTCGACCGGTGTCCGCGAGGCACGACGACTCGCACGTTCGATGAACTCCTCGGGCAGTTCGTCTATCTCGCCCGCTTGCACACCCCACAGGTGCGCATAGAGACCATCTTCCGCGAGGAGGTCGTCGTGGCCGCCGCGTTCGACAACGCGGCCATCTTCGAGGACGATGATCTGGTCTGCGTCTTTGATCGTCGAGAGGCGGTGAGCGATGCTGAATGTCGTTCGATCCTCGGTAAGACGGTCCAAGGAGCGTTGGATAAGCATCTCTGTCTCGGTGTCCACGTCGGAGGTGGCCTCGTCCAAGACGAGAATTTCGGGGTCTTTCAGGATGGCCCGAGCGATGGAGAGACGTTGTCGCTGGCCGCCGGAGAGTTTCACACCGCGTTCACCGATTTCGGTGTCGTAGCCGTCCGGAAGGTTCTGGATGAAGTCGTGCGCTTCGGCGGCTTTCGCGGCTTCCACAACGTCCTCCTGTGCGGCATCGAACGTCCCGTACCGAATATTCTCCTCGACTGTCCCGTAGAACATGAACGTGTCCTGACTCACGTAGCCGATGGCCTGCCGGAGACTCGGGATGGTCACGTCTCGGATGTCGGTCCCGTCAATCTCGATAGAGCCCTCGTCAACGTCGTACATCCGCATGAGGAGTTTCAGGACGGTCGATTTACCGGCACCAGTCGGGCCGACGAGCGCCAGCGTCTCGCCGCCGTCAACGTCGAACGAGATGTCTTCGACGATGGTTTCGCCGTCGTCGTAGCCGAACGTCACGTCGTCGTAGACGACCTCACCGTCATCCACGACGAGTTCGTCGGCGTTGGGATCCTCCTCGATGCGCGAGGGTTCGTCCATGAGGCCGAAGATGCGCGCGCTGGAGGCGTAGGCGCGCTGGTACATGTTGATAATCTGCCCGAACTGCGCCATCGGCCAGATGAACCGCTGGGTAAAGAGGATGAAGCCGACGAACTCGCCAGGGGTGAGTGCGCCGCTGAAGAACAGGGGCGCCGAACCGGTCGTCTGGTACGTGTGCACCCAGACGCCGCCGACGACGAACGTGAGGACGAAGCCGACGCCCGCCATGACGCGAAGCGCCGGGAAGAACTTGATGCGGGTGCCGATGGCGTCCCAGTTGGCGTCGAAGTAGTCCTGCGAGACGTCCTCGACGCGGTCGGACTCGAACGACTCGGTGTTCGAGGTTTTGATGACCTGAATCCCGCCGAGATTGTTCTCCAGTCGGGAGTTCACCCGGCCAACAGAGGAGCGAACGTCGGCGTACTTCGGTTGAATCGTCTGGATGAACCGGTAGGTGAAATAGCCGATGAGGGGAACGACGAGGAGAGTGACGATGGCGAGTTGCCAGTTCCAGTAGAGGAGGATTGCGGCGATGCCGATGACCATCACGCCGAGGCGGAACGCCGAGTTCATCCCGTCGTTGAGGAACCGCTCTAAGCGGTTCACGTCGTTCGAGAGGATGGACATCATCTCGCCGGTCTGTTTGTCGGCGAAGAAGTCCATGTTGAGCCGTTGCATCTTGTCGTACGTGTCCGTCCGGACGGCGTGCTGGATGTTCTGTGCGAAGGAGTTCCAGCCCCAGTTACGCGTCCAGTGGAACGCTGCGCCGCCGAAGAAGGCGAAGGCGATGAGTCCAGTCGAGAGATACAGTTCGCCCAACTTCGTTGTCGGAAGCCATGCATCCGGAATCAACCAGATGCTGAAGTCTCGTTCCCCGAGGAAGATGGAGTCCACGGCGAGCGTGAGGAGGACGGGCGGCATCAGGTCGAGGAGTCGAGCGACGACGCTGGAGAGGAGTCCAATCACGAACGCGAACGTATTGTCGCGGCCGTACTCGGAGAACAGTCGCCGCATTGGGTTCTCGACGTTTTCCCGCTGGTCCTCGAAAGGATCGTCTTCGTCTGCGGGTGTGACCATTACACACTCTTGAAGGGTTAGTCACACTAAAGCGTTCGTTACGAATCGAAATAGTCCGGTAGTTGAAAAAACAGTCCGACCTAGAGTTGCCGAGACTCGATCTCGGGGTCGATTCCGGCGGCGGATAAATCCTCGCGGATGCGCGTCCGGAGCGGGTTTGGAACCGTGTCGCGTCCGACGGGGACGGCCGTCTCGCCGTCGCCTTTCACCTTCCAGTAGACGACGCACTCGGAGGGTTCGTAGTACTCGATACTGTACCGGTCGTCTGCACCGCGGTAGTGAACACGGGCGGCGAACCCTTCGGCACGCCAGCCGTCGAGTTCGGCGAGGGCGGCGGTGTCAGAACCGGTGTCGTCAGCGTCGTCGCTCATACTCCCACTCGCGTCTCGTCGCACCTCGTCGTTTCGCTTCTCGGACGGTCGCCCGGCTTCAGTAGTTCTCGATGCGAACCGTATCGCCGACTTCGACGCCCGTCTCGTTCGTGTAGCCGTACGGGACTTCGAGTACGTATTTGCCGGTCCCGGTGTAGTGCTTCAGTCCGCCGTCCGGCGTTCCCTCGGGCGGGAGTTCGGCGTGGTGAATTGCTGTGATAGTACCATCTGCGTCGATGAAGACGATGTCGAGGGGGAACGCCATGTCACGCATGACGTAGGAGTACTCGCCCTCGCTGTCGTGGACGAACAGCATTCCTTCGTTCGTTCCGAGCGATTCGGTGGCGCTGAGCCCAGTGTACCGTTTTTCGTACGTATCCGCGACTCGTACGTTCACTTCGGCCACCCGTTCGCCGTCGGAGATGAGAGAAACAGTCGTCCGGTTGTACTGGTCGCCGCCGGGGAGAACCGTCGGGTTGAACGCGACGACCACCGCCGCTACGGAGGCGACGATGAACACAGCAAGTATGACGGGGCCGAGCCTGTCCCGTAAGGCGGTCATACCGGGGCCACGGATGGCGCGGACCTAACGCTTCCGCCACCGAAACGAATTGGAAACCGTTATCCGCATGTGCGGTTTCGTTCGACGTGCGGGCTCGTGGTCTAGTGGTCATGACGCTTCCCTTACAAGGAAGAGATCGGTGGTTCGACTCCGCCCGAGCCCACTGAAATCTGCGAGCGACAGCGAGCAGGATTTCTGCGACGAGAGGTCGGATGGAACCCAGAGGACGAGCGAAGCAACGTCCTCGTGGTTCGACTCCGCCCGAGCCCACTGAAATCTGCGAGCGATAGCAAGTCGTCCGTGGTCTGAGTGGACGACAAGGAGTCGAATCAGGGAGCAAAGCGAACGGAGTGAGTGGAGCGACCGAGGTTCGACTCCGCCCGAGCCCATCCATTCTGCACGTTTTGAGCAGTGAGTTTCACATCTTTGCGAGCCGTCCAACTCCGCCGACAACTCTTCTGCAACCCCCGAAAAGAGGTCGTTCGACACGCTCACCGAACAGTTCTCTGACTTGCCAGCGATGTGCTTGTGAAGGACGGGCATAAAAACCAAGTGTTAGTAATATAATCATTAATAATGTGTGATGTGATATGGCTGAACCAAAACACTACGTCGTGATGGAAGGCTTAGGAAATGGAAAATCCGACTACACCATTCAGGCCACCGGTCAGGTCGAAAAAGTCGAGGGCAGGCTAGGTGGAGTTTCCGTCAGCAAAGGCCAAGGAGACCAAGTTAACGGCAGCACTGTGAACGGAACAGTATGGGGTCAGGCTGACGGATACCGCCTCTACGGTGGGATCAAGAAAGTTGACATCGAGAACCCCGACCACGTGCAGGTTCATACCGGTGCAATCGCTGGTAGTCCCGATGACGATTGGACTGACGAATGTGAAGTGACAGTCCGTGCTGAGAAAGTCGAGTTTATCAGCGGTCAGGGGGTGGGAGAGGGTGCGTTAGAGCTGACAATCGAACACGACATTCACGGCGGCCAGTCCGAACGCACTCGCGTTAAACTACCCACTGGATCGACTCAGACGCTTGGCGCGTCGATTGATAACTTCAAAGTTCCCCAGGGAGGGTCTGAGAATAAGCTGCTGACGACCAAAGTTACCGAACGGGAACCCCCATCGGATTGGTTTACCGGCCGCCCCGACGAAGGCAGTAACACGATGGACATTACCCTTGCGTGCGGTCCACGCGGGGAAGTCAGTCAGAACGTGCCAATCGATTCAGACCGCGGGAATCCTGGTGAGATAAAGGTGTATTACACGATTGATGATCTATCGGGGTAACGAACACCGAGATATCGCCGTACGAGTATTTTTTGTGGGTTTCAAGCACGACAATGATCGACAGTCGTTCGTCCCGACGAACGAAGCGAGTGAGCGTCCACGCTCGGACTGCAACTTTATACTCATTCGCTAACATACCGCTCGGATATGACTGCACCCGCCATCTACGACCATTACAGGGCAGACGACGCAGCTGTTTCGGACGGCGTCTACCGGGTTGTCGGCACCGACGACGAGACGGTCACGCTCCTTCGGGTTGCGGACGCCGACAGACGGCGGAGCAACACCGGTGAAATCGTGACGATTCACCGCGACCGCCTCGACGGGTTCGTTTCGGCGGAGAATCCGGATGGGAACCGTCCGGTCGGAGCCGCTGTCGCGTCGCAACTGCGGATGGTCTACTGGTCGGTTCGCGCTTTCGTTCGGCAGTTGGCGGCGCATCCACTCCCGGCCGCCGTCGCGGGAGCGTTCGTACTGGTCGGTGCGCTCGGAGACCACTTCTTTCAGTTGCCCGAAGCCGCACTCAGCGCGTCGATTATCGTAGGGAGTCTCGGACTCGCGTACGTCGGCAGCGGCCGCCTGTAATGTCGGTTGACGAAGCCGTGGTTCGACTCAGTGCTCAACGCTACTGGCTGTCTGCTACGGTTGCTCCCGCGGGGAACCGTCTGCTGTACGTTCGCCTGTTTGCGACCAGAACGCCGCGCTGACCGCACTCCCCCTGACTCCATCCGAGTCCACTTTTGTTCGGTGCATCTGGGATCGCTATACGGTGGCGTGTTTTTATGCTCTGTCTGGGTGGCTGTATCGAGTTCGTGAAACTCATCGTTGAAGTTCAGATACCGATATCAAATAAAAAATTGACTCCAGTATATAGTAGCGCAACTATATCTCTGCACATGCTTCCCCGGTAATCTCAAGGAAAAGGCGAAATATGTCTGGTTTAGTTGCTGTAATCGGTCGGTATCGAGACTGGGGGTCTGAATTTTCACAGAACGGCATGAAAAGAAGGAATCTCTGCTAGAATCAGAATTGATATTCTCTCGCAGTATTCATTACTAAGAACCACTCTGCAATTGCCATGGCATTCCCACGCTGGAACTCTGTCAAAACGGTCGGTCGAATATTCACGCTTGGCGTCGTCGTCCTCGTCGTCGCATCGGGTATCGGTGCCGGTGCGATACCGGCGGCTCAGGCATCCGTCGGCGACGCACCAGTGACCTCGGCCCCACAGGACGTATCCGATTCAGCCGCGAGTC
Source organism: Halogeometricum borinquense DSM 11551 (assembly GCF_000172995.2). Lineage (GTDB taxonomy): Archaea > Halobacteriota > Halobacteria > Halobacteriales > Haloferacaceae > Halogeometricum > Halogeometricum borinquense. The sequence continues at coordinate 2,599,004 of NC_014729.1, read as the reverse complement.
CCAACTCGACGGCGGACCAATCTGATGACCGGCAGTTCGAGTTCGATATCTGGAATATCTCGACCTGCGGGTTCACCTGTCGAAACGTGACTATCACCGCCACGAATACCGGGGATGAGATGGCGAAGGATGTCACCGTTCAGACTCAGTTAGAAACCGGGGATACAGTGGTCTGGCAAGGAAACGAATCGGTCTCGGAACTCGATTCCGGCGAATCGAAAACGATGACGAAGCGTGTTCAGGTTGGCTTGCTTGATGCACTGTCCGTAAAACGGAACGACGGCCATGTGACGGCGAACACGACGGTGACGTGGAATTCGGGCAACGAGACGTTCACCGATGAGTGGAAAGTGACGTAGGGCGCGGCGACACATCGAAACCCTTTTTTGAATCATCGGCCTCTCTCAAAACGCGCCGCCTTAGCTCAGACTGGGAGAGCACTCGACTGAAGATCGAGCTGTCCCCGGTTCAAATCCGGGAGGCGGCATTTTCCTGCGAACAATTTCTGTTCGAGAGTCTTCTGTCCTTCACGGGAGATCGAGCTGTCCCCGTCGCCGCGAACGGAGTGAGCGGCGAGTCGGCGAGCTTGCTCGCCGGAAGTTCAAATCCGGGAGGCGGCACTTCTCTGAACCCGACTACCGAGCGTGGCGGGTTCTGAAAGTTCGACCCGACCGGATTCTGAACCAGCGAGCGAACGGAGTGAGCGAGTGTGGTTCAGAATCCGGAAGACGAGACGCTTCGCTTACGAATTTATTCTCGGAACGAGCATCGGCCTAAGCGGATAGCCGGGAGTTCGACTCAGTTGTCTTCGTGCGCCGAGCCTTCGAGCATGAGGAGCGTATCGTGAACGCGCTCGCTCGTCTGGGAGACCAAGATGAGGTGCGCGGCACCCGTGGCAGCGGCGTCGTTGGTCCAGCGTGCGACTTGGCGTCGAAGCGAAAATCGGGAGTCAAGCGCGACCGCTGTCCGCCACGCGCTTTCTCGACACTCGGCGATAGTGAACACGCAGAGCCACTCGTCGAGTCGCCCGAGTGATTCGTCGAGTGTCTTGATTCCGGGGGCAGCACGCGTTGCCAACGAATTCTGCGCCTCATTGAACACGTCCCGGATGATTTCAGTGACGGCTTTGTGGTCGGCGTATTTTTGAGATCGATTCGGCTCGATACCAACTGTCGCGAGCGTCAACGCGAGGTCGTAGTTGATATGCGCGTTGACGCCGAGTGCAAGGTCTTGGAGGACGAGTGAATCCCCGCGCACCGCGGCGTCGAATGCTAATCGCCACGCGTCGGCCAGGTCCGCTGTGTTGCCGGCTTCGTAATCGTGGACGGCCTCACGGTAGTGGTTTGCAAAGACAACGAGGTAGTCTCTCACCCAGTCGGCGTCATTGAAATACCCCTGGCGAACGCGTTCGGCCACTGCGCCAGTCATCCGTGAGTAGACCGAGAGGAAGATCGCACGGCGGTCCCCTCGGTCCTCGAAGGCCACCTGTAACTCCCGAAGCCGTTCGTGAGCGTCATCGACATCGACGTACGGATCGGCCGACAGCGCTAACAGTTCCGAATCACCCCGCTGATCGGAATTCTGCCGTCGCCCAGAACCGTCTCCCCCCGTGATTCCATTACCACCCGTCCGAACGGCTGTGGCAGCGGTTTTGAGCCGCTTGCTACGCCGCCCACGCACCGGCGTAGTTGACTTCATACGACGAAAATGTCCGTAATACAATATAACCGTTCGCCCTCTCCCCCGGAATTCAGCAACGCTCCTCGGGATAAGTTGCACGCTATCACACAACAAGGCTAAGACCACCCTCTTCGTAGACCCGAGACATGGAGACGCTCGACCGACCGACCTTCGAGACGGAGGCTAGCAAGGAAATTTACCAGTTCGTCGAACGGCACGGTACCGCCGCACGCCATCGGGTTCGAGACATGGTCGAACTCCCGGCCGAGGAGTTCCGCGAGGAACTGGAGCGACTCACCACTAACGGATACCTCGAAGAGGAGGGAGGAACGCTCAGAGTCGTCCTCGATGCCGGCTCTGTCGAACGATACGCGAGTGGCGACCTCACCTACTCGATCCGCCCGGCGCGGACCGATGATTTCGACCAACTCATCGATACAATCCGGGACGTCACAGAGTCGTCGGAGTACGTCGTCGCCGAGAGCATCGCCGAACAACTCCTCTACGAGGATACGATTGTCCGACACAACACCGTCGAATCGCGCGTATTCTTCATGGCGGCACACAACGACGATATCCTCGGCTGGACGCACCTCGACTTACCGCAGATCGAAAAGCTCCAGAACACCGTCCAGGTGACTGTCGGGGTGCGAGAGGCGTACCGAGGACGAGGCATCGGGAGTCGGTTGCTGGAGCGCGCACTCGAATGGGCGAAGGCGAACGGTTACCGCAAGGCGTACAACAGCATCCCGGCGATCAACGACGAGGCAATTGCCTTCCTCGAAGCCCACGACTGGCACACGGAAGGTATTCGACGGGATCACTACACGCTCGACGGCACGTTCGTAGACGAGGTGATGATGGCTGTCGAACTGTGAGTCCCGCCGATGGCAGCGACGCGTCGGACGCTCTCTCGGTCCCGCCACCGAACCGAGAGTGAATTGTTATACGAGTAACGAATACACGTTGTGTCATTCGTATCGCTTCAACTGACACCGCTCGATTCCCTCATCAGCTTCGGGCTGTACATCCTGTTTATTGCCGTGGTGTCGATGGTTCTCATCTTTGCGATCACCGGCGGAATCGGCCTTCTCGGTGCCGTCCTCTCGGTCCCGTTTCTCTACGTCTTTCCCGACGTCCGTCGGTACCTCACCCTCGCTTCAGGCGGACAGCCTGAGGCTGAGATATCGCCGTGGCGTGTGGCGTTTCGCCCGCGGTACCTTCTTCTCGCTATCCTGTTCGGGATCGGGTACGGAATCACGTTTCTGTTCCTGTTCGAACCGATACGTACGTCCGACTTCATGCGACCGATCATCGGCCCGGTACCACTCATCGCCGGAATCCCGGCCGCATTCGTCCTGCTTGCGACTCCGGTCGTCTACGCCATCCACCGTCGTTCGAGTGCGTGGACGCCCGAAACGTCGAAGTGGCCGGTGTTGCTTCAGTGGGTTGTGTTCCTGACCGCCGTCGTAACGCTCGGAACGGCGATTCCGGCGCTTGCGGTGCGCTTCCAGTCGGCTCTCCCGCTGTTCTCTGCCTTGTAGGCGTCGCTGCTGAGGTCTGTCAGATCGTCGATTCACGCGTCAAGGAGCGACGGCGGCTGGCGCTGGTCGGTATCGACTTCGACGGTTCCTGTGGCGTCCATCCATCCGCCGTGCGGTCCGTGTAGTTCGACGCTGATCGCGTCGCGGTAGTAGTCGTAACTCCAGCCGAAAACCCACCACGAATTCTGCCCTTCGACGGTCGTCATGACGTTTACTCGCGTCGTCTCGTTCGTGTTGAGCGCCACGTCGTAGGTGTAACTGCTCTCGTAACTCGTTCGATAGAGATGATCGGTATAGAGCCAGAGTCCGCCAGCGACTAGTCCAAGAGCAACGACGACAGTGATGACGACGACGGCGGCGAATCGACCCCAGCGATGCCACAATTGGCCAGCAGCGTTCGAGGCGTCGGACACGACAGAATATGGACGGGCGAAGAAAAATAGATTAGTGGCTGCCGAAACGACGGATCGACTCCTCGAAAGACGGCCTCTCTAACAGAACCTAGATAAGAAAAAGATTTGACAAGAATCTTATTTCACGTCGCCGTACCCGTCGAGCAGTGAACCGACGCCAGTTCCGACAGTATACGGCGTGGCACAACTACTGTAATGAGCGGACGTACACCGCGCCGGCGGACCCGTGGAAGCTCCTCGAAATCGATCCTGCGGATGTCGAATATTATAACGGAGCGTGTCGACTCAACTGGGGTCTCGGACGGGTGCAGGGGGGTCGATGGGATCGAGAGGAGAACTGCACTCCGATACGGGAGACAACGATTTACAGCGGACTCAACCAACGGTTCACGCACGGATACGACTGGGAGGAGACGGCGCTATATCGTCGAGCGAAAGAGCAGTTTGAGAACGGCAAACGGGTTCGTGGTTACGAGAGTATCGATGCGTACAGAAATGTCCGATGTACGTATCTCGACGAACTGTACCGGAAAATCGAACGGGAGGGGTATCGATCAAACGCGGATGCGACGCACGAAGCGGCGGACGACAGCGCCTACGAAGACGCGTACGCCCACCACTTGGAACCGCTCGTAGTTATCGGTCGCTCTGGAGATATCTACTGGACTGAGGGATTTCACAGATTCGCCATCGCATCACTGTTAGATGTCGAAGCGGTTCCCGTATACGTCCTCTGCAGACACGAACAATGGCAACGGATCCGCGACGAAATCTTCACCGCGTCGTCTCGCGGTCTGCCACCGAAGCAGCGCGTGCATCTCGACCATCCGGACGTTGCGGGACTCGCGTAGCGTCCGCACTCTCGTCCCTTCGAGATGGCGTCGAATTTCAGACTCGAACTGTCTGCTAACTCGGTCCCAACGCTTCTGTGTGCTTGTTCTATTCTCTCATATAACACACGGTGATATTGCAGATACTAGCCCGTACAGGCTGCTTCGCGCTGTTCCTGCGATTTTTCTCTCGGAGAACATTCTCGGAAGGGTTATCAGTGGGGGGCGGCTTGGTTCACAGGCTATGGCAGAAGGCAAAGTTGATTTCTTCAACGACACAGGCGGCTACGGATTCATAGAGACTGAGGACCACGACGAGGACGTTTTCTTCCACATGGAAGATGTCGGCGGCCCGGACCTCGAAGAGGGTACGGAGATCGAGTTCGAGATCGAGGACGCCCCGAAGGGCCCTCGCGCGAAGAACGTCACCCGCCTGTAAATCGGCGATTACTTCGAACAGCGTAGCGGACGGAGGCTGACGACGCGGCGGTCGATTGAGTTCGGTCCGTACACGGCAGTTCTCTGAACTACTTATACTTCTGAGCCGTGCGGCTCGACTCCGACCTCGCCAGTATACCACCAACGACGACCGTAGAGGAAACGCTCAGGGTGACGACGTGCGAAGGGCTTTGTACGGATGCATCTCTCACGTCGCGTGCGCATCGTCTCTCTCGTCTGTTGGTGTGCCCTCGTCGTTATCGTCTCTGCCGTCCCCGTGCAGTCGGGTGCTCCCGTTTCGGCGGGGCTATTCGGTCTCGGTCTCGACAAGGTAGTCCACTTCGGAGCCTATGCCGTGACGGCGTTCCTCGCGGGCGTTGCACTCCGGGCGCGAGACGTTCGCGGACTCGCTTTGGCCGTCGTTGTCGCTGTCGTACTCGGTAGCGGTGTGGAACTGATGCAAGCGGCGCTCCCGACGCGGACGTTCAGTCTCGGGGACGCGGCGGCGAACACCATCGGTGCCGTCTGCGGAGCAGCGGCCTACCGACTCGTCTCCCGACGGCTAGACGACAGTTGAGCCAGCAGTCGGCACCGCTTTACGGCCGATTTCTGAGCCCGGTCGCTTCCGCGATATCGAGTGTCCACCCGCCGATACCCCGCATCGGTTCGGATTCCGAGAACAGGCTCGGGAACCACGCGTTGGCCTCCATTGCAGAGACGACTGCGTCCCACTCGTCGTCCTCGACCGGTCGAATCGTTCCGCTGACGATGACGCTTTGCCACTCGTACCGCCCCGCGACATCGAACACCGTCAACGTCGCCCCCGCCGTCTTCTCAGCGAACTCCTCTTTCCGACTCGTCTCTCCTCGGAGGAACACGAAGTACAGGTTGTCTCCGTCGTACCCGAACGATATCGGCACGCCATACGCCCGTTCTCCGTCTGTGAGTGCGAGTACGCCGACGCCGTGTTCACGCAAGAATGCGTCCACTTCCTCGTCCGTCATCGGGTTTCCCTGAATCGGCTCGAACCCCTCCACGTTGGATGGCGACATACAACACACTACGTCGTACAGCGGGAAATATCGTCGCGTCCGTGAGTCGCCCAATCGCCCGACGCGCTCTTTTTACCTCGTGGCTTCGAAAGCCGGGCACGCAGTTCAGATGACGGCAACGACGCTACACCGGCCGACGCACCGCGACGCGCTCTACTTACTAGAGGAGGCGTTCGGCGATGGACGGATGGTGACGATGTTCGGACGCTGTACGGTCGAGTACGACGGCCGTGCTTCGTCGAGTCTCGGGCCGGGCGAACGACTCGTCGTCTGCAAACCGGACGGAACCATCCTCGTCCACACCGACGAGAAGCGAAAGCCCGTCAACTGGCAACCACCGGGGTGTACGCACCGCGCGAGCGTCCGCGACGGCCGACTTCGCGTCCGAAGCGAGCGCTCGACGCCGCAAGAACATCTCGACGTCGCCTTCGAACGGATCGAACAGGTGTCGGCCTACGAGGTGACGGACAGAAGTGACCTCCAACTGCGGGGGAGCGAGGAGGACCTCAGACAGCGCATCCTCGACGATCCTGCACTCGTTGAAGCGGGATTCGTGCCGCAGGCGACAGAACGCGAAACGACTGCGGGACCGGTTGACATCTTCGGTGCGGACGCGGACGGGAAGCCGGTCGTCGTGGAGTTGAAGCGACGTCGCGTTGGTCCCTCCGCGGCCAGCCAACTCCAGCGGTACGTGGAAGCGCTGGACGAGGAGTTTCCCGACGAAGGCGTGCGTGGCATCCTCGTTGCTCCCTCCGTAACCGACCGCACGCAGGAGTTGCTGGCGGAGAACGGATTATCGTTCGTTGCCGCCGAACCTATCGCTGCGGAAGCGGACGGCGAAGGTAATCCGGGCGGTGTAGACGACGAAGGCACTGCACGGGACTAAATTAATCACCGCGCGCCCACGAGGCGGACGAAGTTCTCGAACGTCCGCTCGACCGTCACGCCGTCGAAGTCGCGGTGGGCCGGATCCTCGGGCCACTCGAAGTCTGACTCGATAGAGGGGAACAGTTGTTCCGTGAACTCCGGATGATACTGCACGGTCCACAGCGGCGCGTCTCGGTGCCGACTGGCGAGATTCGGGTAGTAGTCCGCGGCGGCGATAGCTTCCATCCCTGCACCGAGTTCGGTCACCACGTCGCTGTGGACGAGGGGGACACGCGTGCCGACGCCGTCGAACAGAGGGTCGTCTGCGAACCGAACCGGGTCGATACCGGCGTGGAGACCGTGGTGTTCGACGGCTCCGCCGAGGGCATCGTTGACGAGCTGGTGCCCGAAGCAGACGGCGAGCGTCGGCACTTTCTCGGCGACCAGTTCTCGAACGAGTTCACGCAAGTCGTCCATCCATGGATACGTCTCCGTCTCGTAGACGCCTGCGGTACTCCCCGAGAGGACGACAGCGTCCGCCGCGTGGAGTACGTCCGGTCTGCCACCGTGCTCTGCGAACGGATAGCTGCGGACGGTCGCACCGGCGGCTTCGAGATGTCGTCGAATCTCTGGCACGAAGTAGCGCGTCTCCGGATTCACCTCGTTCTCCAGAACGAGTATCATACGTGTACATCGTTCGCACGCGACGAGAACGCTCCGGTCGTGAGATGGACACACACGGTATTGTGAGCGGCTGATGCTTCGAAGCGCTTTTAGGCCGCATGACCGTTCTTCCGCACAAGTAACCATGGCTGACAAACCTGCCTCGATGTACCGCACCATCGACAAGCCGTCGTACACTCGACGCGAGTACATCACTGGAATTCCCGGTTCGAAAATCGCACAGCACAACATGGGTAACCTGCAGACCGGCCCCGAGGACTACCCGGTTCAGATCAGCCTCCGCCTCGAAGAGGAGTGCCAGATCCGTCACGGCTCGCTGGAATCTGCGCGTCTGTCGGCGAACCGTGTCATGCTGAAACAGGTTGGACAGAAGAACTACAAGATGGTGCTCCGCAAGTTCCCCCACCAGGTCCTGCGTGAGAACAAGCAGGCAACCGGTGCAGGTGCGGACCGTGTTTCCGACGGGATGCGTCAGTCCTTCGGGAAGGTCGTCGGCACCGCCGCGCGCATCCAGCGCAACGACCGCGTCTTCACCATCTACTGCGACGTCGAGGATGCGCCCATCGCCAAGGACGCGCTTCGCCGCGCCTACAACAAGATGTCGCCGCCGTGCCGCATCGACGTTGAGAAAGGCGAAGAACTGCTCGTCTCCTAATCGGGAGACCGTCTCTTCGGCTTTCTCGGGGGGAGACCGTCTCGTCTTCGACGCGAGTGCGAGTCGTATAGCTTCCCTCCGAATCGCCCGGCAAGCCGCCGGGACCCGGTTACTTTTACACTCTCCAGCTAACCCGTAGCTGATGCTTCGACTGGCGGTGACGACATCTAGCGAGACGTTCGACCGGATGCAGCAGCCACTCGCAGCGCGGGATATCGCCGTCGAACACCTCTCTGCGGTCTCGCGAACCATTCGCCTGACCGATACCGCTGACGACTTCGACGTGGGATTCGTTTATCCGACGCGGCTGATGGAGGGCGGTGCGTTGACCGCACAGCGACAGCTTCCGTGGGTGAACGGCCGCGAGGCGGTGCTCTCATCGCGGAACAAAGCGGGCGTGATTGCGGCGTTGTCGCGGGCGGGACTGCCCGTCCCCGAGACGCGCATGGTGTCGAATCCCGTAGATGAGGAGACGGTGATCAACGCCGTCGCGGATCTCTCGTTCCCGTTGGTCGTCAAACCCAACTCCGCGACACGCGGCGTCGGCGTCGCCAAGGTGTCCGACGTGGATTCGCTGCTCGGCGTTGTCGATTATCTGAACCTCGTGCACGACTACCGGGCGACGGGCGACAAGTCGTATCTGATTCAGGAGTTTGTCCCGAACGCCCGAGACTACCGAATTATGGTGCTTGACGGAGAGGTTGTCGGTGGCGTCGAACGCCGACTCCCCGAGTCACTCGACGAGGGCCGCTGGAAACACAACGTTCACCGGGGCGCAGAGGCGACCGAACTGACGGTTTCAGAACGACACCGAGAATTAGCCGTTTCGGTGGCCGAAGCGCTTGGTATCGACTATCTCGGTGTTGATCTGCTGGTCACCGGCGAGCTGACAGTCGTCTCCGAGACGAACGCCCGGCCGACGATAGACCACGAGAAGTACGCGTCTGACTTTTGGGACAGACTGGCGGCGCTGATACGCCGTACTGCCGAGCAGTCGTAAAGAAGAATCGGATTAGGCCGCCGTCGGTCTCGTATGCGGTGCCCGTTTACAGTACCGGGTCGGCGGTTGTGGTGACGGCTATTCGAGGTCGATAGCCGCAGAGTCCCCTGTCTTCTCGAATGTGACCTGTAGGACGCCGTTGTTGAACGACGCGTCCGCGGAATGTTCGTCCACTCGGACGGGGAGGCGGATTCGTTCGTCGTACTCTCGACGGTCGCTTGCTGCACTCACTGTAAGCGTTTTACCGTCGCACTTCAGGTCAATTGCGTCCTTCTCCACACCCGGAAGGTCCGCGACGAGTCGAATGGCCTCGCCCTCATCATACACGTCGATGTGGGTCTCCGAGGCGAATCCAGTGGAGTCACCACCGGTCATCTCGTTCATCATCCGTTCGATTTCATCGAAGATGTTGTCGAACGGATCGTCGCGATCGTCTCTCATGCAGACGACCTTTAGTCTGTACCTTTCAAAAGCCTTCTCCCCCGAGCAGATACCGACGCCGTGCGCCTCCCCCCGAGAGTTCCCGCCGGTGTTCGATACTGCGCAGCTGTGAATGTATCTGCTCGTCCTTGTGTGCCTCGTTCTGAGCGTCTCCGTGCCGATTTCAATCATTGTTCACGCTAAAACGACAGTACGACTCTCTTATGGCGCTGATTTCGCCCGTTTCATCTATCGAGAGACATATGGATTCAAGTATCTTGACCGATAATACTCGGATATGAGTGAAAAATCATACCTCGCCGCTGGTGAGAAGGTGGGTGACGACGACGTAGTTCGCGTCGGCCTGAACGGGTTCGGTCGGATCGGGCGGAACGTGTTCCGCGCGGTGATGGAGAATCCGAAGGTGGAACTCGTCGGCATCAACGACGTGATGGACTTCGAGGACATGGCCTATCTCGCCAAGTACGATACGGTGATGGGCCGGCAGGATGAGGTCTCTCTCGACGGCGACGAACTCGTCGCGGGCGACACGTCCGTCCCGCTTTTCAACATCCAGAGTCCCGCCGAACTGCCGTGGGACGAACTCAACGTGGACGTTGCGCTCGAATGTACGGGCATTTTCCGCACCAAGCAGGACGCTTCCGCACACCTCGATGCGGGCGCACATAAGGTTCTCATCTCCGCACCGCCGAAGGGCGAGGAACCGGTCAAACAGATAGTCTACGGCGTCAATCACGACGAGTACGACGGCGAGGACGTAGTCTCGAACGCCTCGTGTACGACGAACTCCGTCACGCCCGTGGCGAAAGTCCTCGACGAAGAGTTCGGCATCGAGTCCGGTCTGTTGACGACGGTCCACGCCTACACCGGATCGCAGAACCTCATCGACGGCCCGAAGGCCAAGAAGCGCCGCGGCCGCGCCGCCGCCGAGAATATCGTCCCAACCTCGACGGGTGCCGCACAGGCCGCGACCGAGATTCTGCCGCAACTGGACGGCAAACTCGACGGAATGGCGATGCGCGTCCCCGTCCCCAACGGTTCGATCACGGAACTCGTCGTCTCACTGGACGAGACACCGTCGGTCGAAGAACTAAACGACGCCTTCCGTGACGCTGCTGACTCCGGTCCGCTCGCGGGCGTCCTCGGGTACACTGACGACGAAGTCGTCTCCTCGGATATCGTCGGTCTGCCGTTCTCCTCGACGGTTGATCTTCAGTCTACGAACATGGTCAACGACGGCGGTCTCTACAAGATCCTGACGTGGTACGACAACGAGTATGGCTTCTCGAACCGGATGCTCGATATGGCCCACTTCATCACCCACGGCTGAACGCCCGACCGCACACCACTAAGTGGAATCTCTTCGTCTTTCAACTCGACCACACACATGTCCACATTCAAGACTCTCGACGACCTCGAAGCCGACCAGCGCGTTCTCGTTCGCCTCGACCTGAACTCTCCCGTCGAAGACGGCGAGGTACAGGATAACCGACGTTTCGAACGACACGCAGAGACAGTCAGCGAACTGGCCGAAGCAGGTCACCGCGTCGTGCTGATGGCCCACCAAGGCCGTCCGGGCGGCGACGACTTCGTCTCGCTCGAACAGCACGCTTCAATCCTCGCGGACCACGTCGGACACGACGTGGGATTCGTCGCCGACACGTTCGGTGACGACGCCATCGACGCCATCGAGTCGCTGTCCGCCGGTAACATTCTCCTCTTGGAGAATACGCGGATGTGCGACGACGAACTTCCCGAAGAAGACCCCGAAGTGAAGGCAGACACGGCGTTCGTCCAGACGCTTGCGCCGTACTTTGACGCCTACGTGAATGACGCGTACTCGGCCGCCCACCGGTCGCACGCGTCGCTCGTCGGGTTCCCCCTCGAACTGCCTGCCTACGCAGGACGCGTGATGCAGACGGAGTACGAGGCCAACTCCGCGATCGCCACCCGAGAGTTCGACGGACAGGTGACGATGGTCGTCGGCGGGACGAAGGCGACAGACGTGATCGACGTGATGAACAACCTCGGCGAGAAGGTGGACCGCTTCCTCTTGGGCGGCATCGCGGGCGAACTGTTCCTCCGGGCCGCCGGTCACGACGTCGGCTACGACGTTGGTGGGATGGACCTGTTCGACGACCAGTGGGAAGCGAACCACGAGACCATCGAATCGCTCATCGAGGAACGCGGCGACCAGATTACCCTCGCGGTTGACCTCGCCTACGAAGACGAAGCCGACGAACGCGCCGAGATAGCCGTCGAAGACATCGACGAAAAAGACCGTGCGTACCTCGACATCGGTACGGACACCGTCGAAGCGTACGATCCGGTTATCCGCGACTCCGAGGCCGTCTTCGTGAAGGGAGCCCTCGGCCTGTTCGAGGACGAACGCTTCTCTGAGGGGACGGTTGGCGTCCTGCGCGCCATCGCGGAGACGGACTGCTTCTCCGTCGTCGGTGGCGGCGACACCTCCCGCGCTATCGAGATGTACGGGATGAGCGAGGACGACTTCGGCCACGTCTCAATCGCAGGCGGCGCGTACATCCGTGCGCTGACCGGTGCATCGCTGGTCGGTGTCGAAGTCCTACAGGATAACTAAGGCAGTCGGCGATTCGACCGCACTAACTTTCTTGCGCTGCTCTCTCGAATCGGGAGTCATGAGAGTCGGCATCTGTTCAGATACGCACGATAATCTCGAACTCGCGCGCGGGGTGGTGGAGACGTTCGAATCGGCGGGCGTCGAGACGGTGATTCACTGCGGCGACATCGTCTCGCCGTTCACCGCGAACGTCTTCGACGCGGACTTCGACTTTCACGCCGTCCGCGGTAACAACGACGGCGAGTGGAACCTCTCGAACGTCGTCGATTCGTTCGGGACGTACCACGGCGAGTGCGCCACGTTCGACTTCGACGGAACCGCCGTCGCCGCGTACCACGGAACGAGCGAGACGCTGGTGGATGGACTGGTCGAATCGGGTGACTACGACTACGTCTTCCGCGGGCACACCCACCAACGAACGTACGAAAAGAGCGGTGAAACCGTCCACGTGAATCCCGGCGGGCTTCCGATACCGGGCGCGGACGACACGTATCACGTCGCACTCCTCGACGTGGACGAGGGCGACGTGGCGTTTTACGAGGTTTGAGCGGGTCTTGGACCGCCGCCACGCCCTGACGATAGCTTAGTCGTCGGCGATTTCCGTCTCGGTGACTGCTTCGGCCTCGTCCTCGTTGCTAAAACCCGACGGATCACCCGTGATACCGACGCCGAGGTAATCATCCGTCGTCACCATGCTTTCGGCCTGATCGACCGACTCCGTCATCGCGCGAATGGCGTCAACGTTCTCGGGGATCACGTCGGATTCCTGGTGAATCGCCTGGAACAGGTACAGGTCGCGGCCTTCGACGGCGATCGACTCGCCCCAGACGCAGTTCTCCCAGAGGTCACCGCGCGGGCGGCCCGCGTCGAGCGCGAAGTCTTTGAGTTTCCCTGCGCCGTCGATGCCGAGTCCTTCGGGAATGACGTAGACGCGCGATTCCGATTCGAGGAGTTGCCGGACGTGCGCTGCCGTCACGTCGTCTTCGAGCGTGACGTTGAGGCTGTGGACGTGCATCAGCGTTGCAGGCACTTTCAGTCCGAGCGTATCGATAGCGAGGTCGGGGAAAATCGTGTTCACGTCCGGCCCGTGGTGACTCGGAATCGAAATCGGGTTCGGGAGAATGTCGTTGATCGGGCCACGGGAGTTCTGTCCGGGGTCGCCACCGCGGCGGACCAGCGTCGCGCGCACCTTCTCGACGCCGTATTCCTCGCGCAGGGGTGCGATAATGCGCGAGAGACCGGTCGTGTTACAGGAGACGGTTCGGACGTAGTCTACGCCCCGTGCGTCGTCGTAGTTCGCGCGGGCGTTGAAGCTCACCTCGCCCACGTCGGCGTCTTCGCCGCCTTGGAAGATGGCGGGCGTGTCGTGCGATTCGTAGAGTGCTTTGTTCTCCGCGCCGATGCCCGACGGCGTACAGTCCACGACGATGTCGGCGTCAGCCACCATCTCGTCGACGGCACCCTCGACATCGATGCCCGCTTCCGAGAACAGGGGCATCCGTTCGGGGATTGCGGCGTACATCGGGTACCCGCGTTTGACGGCGGTGTGGGCCTCGAAGTTCGGCTGGGTTTTCGCCACACCGATGACTTCCATGTCAGGTTGTGCGTCCACGGCGTCAGCGACACGTTTTCCAATTGTGCCGTAGCCGTTGACACCCACTCGTATCATCGGTGGAGTCTCGAATGCGGACAGCAATAGTTATTTCGGAGATTTTTTGCCAGGAATTAACTCTCCCCCGAGTAATGGGGAGGATTCTCGCGCAGGTGAGTTACTAATCGCCGGGTCGTCACACCCCTGAAATCGCCCGACTAGTGTGGGATGGGAACGCCTAACCGCACGGGCGTCCCACACGGTGACATGACTGATGCCGAGTTACGCGCCGCCGCAGAGACGGCAGTTGTGCAGTGCATGAACCTCGCCCCTGACGAGTCCTGTGTCGTCGTCACCGACGACAAACGCCTCGCTATCGGAGAAGCCCTGTACGATGTCGCTTCGGAGGTTACGGACGACACGACGCTGCTTCGGTACCCACCGGGCGACCAACACGGTGCGGAACCGCCAGCCGCCGTCGCCGTGGCGATGGCCGAGGCGGACGTGTTTCTCGCGCCGACGACGAAGAGCCTGAGTCACACTCGCGCGCGGGGCGACGCCTGCGACGCAGGCGCGCGCGGTGCGACGCTTCCCGGAATCACCGAAGACGTGTTCCTTACCGGGTTAGACGCTGACTACGACACTATCTCCCAACACTGTCTCGACGTTCTCAAGCAGGTAACCGAGGCTGAGGAAATCCGCGTCACGACGCCGTCGGGTACCGACATCACCTTCGAACCCGGTTCCCGCGACTGGCTAGCTGACACCGGCATCGTCCACGAGGCGGGCGGGTTCTCGAACCTTCCCGCGGGCGAGGTGTTCGTCTCGCCGGAGAACGCCAACGGGACGTACGTCGTGGACGGGACGATGATGCCGCACGCACTCTTAGAGGAGGGACAGGAACTCCGCTTCGAGGTCGAAGACGGTTACGTGACGGAAATTTCTGACGACGACGTACGCAAACAGATCGAGGCGGGCGCGGAGGAAGTCGGCCGCGACGCTTACAATCTCGCAGAGTTGGGGATCGGAACTAACGTCGGCGTCGATGAGTTAGTCGGGTCCGTTCTCTTAGACGAGAAGGCGGCCGGAACGGTTCACATCGCCATCGGTGACGACGCGGGTATCGGCGGCGACACCGACGCGCCCCTGCATCTGGACGGCATCATCCGCGAGCCGACCGTGTACGCGGACGGCGCGGTCGTAGACCTCCCGAGCGTCGAGTGATGGCGTCGAGAGTCGGCAACCGAGTGAAACTGTCCGAGTAGTCGTTTCCCGACGAAACACTGCCCGAAGACGCCCGCCGCTCAGTTGCTAATTCCGTGCCGCCAATACTTTGTTCACTACTGTCGGTGTGATGAGACCGACGGCAATGCGGGAAGCTACCAGCACTCACGAATGTTCAGTAGAAATCCGAGTGAGAAGCCAGACACTGGCCGCAAGAACGACCAACACAGCGGCGAGAAAGACAGTCATTACTTTCGTGCCGTGAGAGACCCTCCCCGAATCTGACAGTCACAGAACATCAATCCTGCGTCTGAGCGTGTCAGACACCCAGTCCCACGGGACGCGCGGAAGGGCGGATTTTTACGGCGTGACGGGATAGAACCCCGCATGAGCAACACGCAGGACCGCATCGCGGTCGCTTGTCCCTCCTGTTCGCCCGCGGAGGAGACAGTACACGAAGTGCTGAAGACGGGTGGGCAGGCGACGGTTCGCTGTACGGAGTGCAGTCACGTCCACAAAGTTCGCATCGAAACGGAGCAGGAAGTCGAAAAGCAGGTCATCGTTTCGCAGGATGGCGACTCGTTCAAGACGATGGTCGATGCGCCACCGGAGGAGACCATCGCCGTCGGCGAGGAGTTCATCGTGGACACGGACGAGGCCATCATGCTCGTTCGTATTACGGGTCTCGAAACCGGTCCCGAGCAACGCGCTGAGGAGGCCGTCGTCGAGGATGTCGAGACCATCTGGACGCGCGCTGTGGACAACGTCTCCGTGAACGTCACCGTGAACCCGAAAGAGGGGACCGGCTACCGCGAGGACACACGGAGTTTCAAAGTGAACGTTCCCGGCGATTACGAGTTCGTCGTCGGTGAGACCGAGGAGTTCGGCGACGAAAAGTTCGCCGTCAAGGCGCTTCACGTCCGCGACGACGCTCCCGAGTACCGCCACGGCAAACTCGATCACGACGGCGATATGGTGTACGCGAAGGACATTAACCGTCTCTACGGCACGGACAAGACCACCTCCGCGTGGTCTGCGTGGTAAGAGGCGCGCTATTCGGCCGCTTCGGCCTCGACGACTAACATCTCCTCGGGAGCAGGTTCGTCCGCGAGAAACGGGGTCAGTGCCGCAAGCAGCGGTTTCGGTTCGACCGTCTCGTCCTCTGAGTCGTATTTGACAACGCCATACTCTTCGAGCATCGGTAGGTGTGAGTGGTGGAGTGAAACACGCGCGCGGTCTTGCGCTTTGGCATCGGGGGTGCCACCGGTATCGCCGCTGTCATCGCCATCTGATCCGTCTCGGTGTGCAACTCCCGCGACAAAGGAGGTGAGCGTCGAAAGCGGCGTCGGATCGCTGTTCTCCTCCGCGCGGAGGAAACGGAGGACTGCTCGACGCCGTTCGTCTTGGAGCAGGCGAAACGCATCGTCACGTGAGATACGTGCATCACCCCTTGCCGAATCGCTATCGTACGAGGTCGTGGCAGTGTGTCCATCTGCTACCGAGTCGTCGGCAAATACATCTCTGGCATCCATCGTGACAACAACCTCACGAGAATCGTATAAAAAGTTGAAATTGTTCCGGACGGAAATCGTCACCAAGACGTGAACTGCTTTCTGAGCTGTTTCATCTCTCAGGCCGGATGAAGCCAACTTTTCACCGGTCGCACCGTCAGGAGACGTATGCCGACCCGAGACCACTCGTCACTGGCGGTGGAAGAGTATTTCCTGCTGTGGGCCGCGCGTCGGAGCGGTATCTTGGGCGCGCTCCTCGATACAGCGGGGTCGCCCGAGGCAGTTGCACGTGAGGCGGATGTGACCGAACACGCCGCTCGCGTCGTCGTAGACGCTCTCTCGGATCTCGGATTCGTCAAGCAAGTGGGCGCGGAGTACGAGATAACGAACCGCGCCCTCGGCTTTCTCGCAAAGCGGGATGTCCGCTCTATCGGCCGTCTCCCGCACACGCTCGACATGTTCGATCTGTGGACTGATCTGCCGGAAACGATGCAGACAGGCGACGCTCCTGAACTCCCCGACGAGTGGACGCGGAACCGACTCGGCGCGCACGCCGCGATGGACGACGCGACCGTTCGAGCGCGCGTGACCGCCGCTGTCCGTGAGGCACCGAATGCTGACTGCGTTCTCGACATCTGCGGTGCGTCCGGCGCGTACGACAGAGTTTGCCGCGCGCGGGTACGAAGCGATGCTTCTCGACGCACCCGCTGTTATCGATGCTGTCGCACCGATGCTCGGGCACCGCGACGTTCGCACCGTCGCAGCCAACGTGCCCGCTTTCGAGACCGACGACCAGTACGGACTCGTGTTCGCCGCCGACGTGACGAGTCGATACGACCCTGCGGCGAATCGGACGCTACTCGGACACGCGTTCGACGCTCTCGAACCGGGTGGAACGCTCGTGCTTGTTGATACGCTCCGCGACGGGTCTCCTGCGGCGGTTCGGGCGCGAATCCGGGCGCTGGGCGTCGGACACGGCGACGCCTATTCAGCGGAGATGTATCGGACGTGGCTGGACGAGGCTGGATTCAGTGCTGTGTCCGTACGGCCGGTACCCGGCGACGAGCGGACCGCTGTCATCGCGCGCCGGCCGGAGCGTGCGGTTGATTAGTGCGGACACCCGAGATTGTCTATGGACCCTGCGGTACTGCGTGAGGACATGGTTGATGGCCTCGAACACGGAATGGACGTGGCCGAATCCGTTGCCCTCGCCATGCGAACCGTCCCGCGACACGAGTTCGTCGAGGACGCCCCGTACCAAAACCGCGCTAGCAAGTTCGAGGGTTCGACCGTTCTCTCTCCAGCGAACGTCGCTCGACTGCTCACTGCGCTCTCGGCAGAACCGGACGAAGACGTGCTGATCGTCGGTGCCGGAGTCGGATATACCGCCGCACTGGTAGCCGAAATCGTCGGTGACACGCACGTTCACGCGGTCGATATCGACCGTAGACTGGTCTATGCGGCACGGTCAAATCTCCAATCCGTGGAGTCGGCCGCCGTCCTCGTAGACTGTCGTGATGGCGCGGATGGACTCCCGGAGTACGCGCCGTTTGACCGTATCCTCGTCGAAGCGGCGGCCATCGAACCGCCGAACCGACTCGTCTCGCAACTCGAACCCGACGGCCGACTCGTCTTCCCGATGGGCGGGCCGAAGCAGACGCTCGTGAGCGTCGATGCCGCGGGCGAAGTCGTCGAAAAGCACGGACCCGTCGCGTTCGACCCGCTGTTGGTCGAAGGCGAACAGCGGAGCGGACCTGTCCGAAACCGGACAGTCCGCGAGGATGCCGAATTCAGTGACTCTGGGTACTTCGCACCCAGCGGATGGGAACAGGAGTGGATCGATTGGGACGAGCGACTCAGCGGCCGGCAGCGTCGATACGAGCGCTGACGCGGTTCTCCAGTTTCGAGAAGCAACACTCTACGTTATTCTCTCACACGGCGTATCTCAGACCGGGTGAAGCCCATGGAGAAAAACGTCGGTGGCTACGACCGCATCGCTCGACTCGTCGTCGGACCGCTCCTCGTAATCGTCGGTGCCGCGGCAGTCGCGGGCCTGTTTACCATCGCGGCCGGGACGCTCGGACTCGTCCTCGCAGGGGGTGCTCTCGTCGTCGGGGCCGTCCTCCTCACGACTGGCCTCACGCAGAAGTGCCCACTCAACGACGTGATCGGTATGGATACATATCGCGGGAAAGCGAACGATGGACGCTGAAACGCCCGATGAGAACGCCGGGCGGCCGAGCTAACTCAATTTTGACGAAATCCCAACCAGCGCAATTCTCGGTCCTTTGCTTCAGTTCTTCAGTCCGCTTCGATTCCCTTCTTCACTTCAGTTCTTCAGTCCGCTCCCTGTGAGCGGAACGACCACGTCGTCGTCATCCGAGAGAACCCCGCGTTCGCGGTACTCGCCGAGTGCAGCGGGTGCGACGGCACACGTCGGTTCCGTGTAGAATCCGCGTCGGTGCAGGCGGTCGAGTTCCGTCTCCACCGCATCTTCTGTGAGTGCGATGGCGTCGCCATCGGTCGCGTCCACGGCGTCGAGAATCTGGTCGAGACGCGTCGGATCACGTATCTGGATGCCGTCGGCGACATCGTTTGTTCCCTCGGTTGGACCGTGCAGTTCCTCCGCGACGGGCGCGTACCCGGCCGCTTGCGCGCCGAGCAGTTTCGGCATCTCGTCGATCCAACCCGCGTCGCGGAGTGCGCGGAAGCCGCGGTATGCGCCGAGGAACAGCGTTCCGTGGCCGAGTGGCGTGACGACCGCGTCGGGAGCGGACCATCCGCGCTGGTAGGCCACCTCGTAGGCAAACGTTGCCGTCCCGGCGAAGAACGCCGGATTCCACGCGTGAGAGGCGTACCATCCGTCGCCGTCTTCGACCGCTTCGAGACAGGCGTCAGTCACGTCCTCGCGGGAGCCTTCCACACGGACGGGCGTGGCTCCGGCGCGCTCGATGGCGCGGAGTTTCGCGGCTTTCACCGACGCAGGAACGTAGATGTCGGCGTCGATACCGGCCCGGGCGGCGTAGGTAGCGATGGCCGCCCCCGCGTTGCCCGAGGAGTCTTCGACCACTTTCTCGATGCCGAGTTCCGTCGCGACTGAGAGTGTTGTCGTCGCCCCGCGGTCCTTGAACGACCCTGTCGGGAAGACGTACTCCAGTTTGAACGCGGCATCCCACTCGGGAGCGTCAACCAACGGGGTCATCCCTTCGCCGAGGGTGACGTGCGGGCCGACGGGGAGGAAGTCAGCGAACGACCAGAGACCGCGCCGGTCGTCGAACTCGCGAGGGTCCGGCGCACTGCGCGACGGACGGGCGTCCGCAAGAAAGTCCAACGGCGCGCCGCAGTCACACCGCCACGCCCACGCCGTTTCGTACGTCTCACCGCACGCGGAACACCGCAGAGAGAGGTTCGAGAGGGACATCAGAACGTGTCGATGCCGGTCCCGACCGAACAGACATACTCACCGGTTGCGACCTGCGGGAGTCGGCGTGAGCGCCAGAAGATCCCGGTGTTGTCCGCCGTAACACGGGCTTTGAGGCCGCCGAACACGTCCGTTATCTCGAACACGACATCGCCGGCTGATACCTGTTCGCCGAGGCTCTTTTTGAATCGAACCAGACCGCCGGTCGGCGCGCCGTACTGATCGAAGCCCTTCGCACGCGTCTGTCGTTCCGTCTCGACGCTGCCATCGATGAATCCGTATCCGCGGAGGACGTTGTAGACGCCGCGGACGCCTTTTTGGATGCTCTCTTCGTCCCATCCGACGCACCCGCCGAGTTCGGGGTCCACCGTCGGGATTCCCTCGTCGGGAGCGGCGCGGGCCAGTTGGCCGTCCGGTCCTTTCTGGTCTAAGACGTACCCGCACCCGAACGTCTTGGCGAGTTGGAGACACTCGCTGTGGAGGCGGTGGTGCCGCCCGCACCGAACCCGAACTTCGTCTATCATCTGTGAGGTAGAGCCTTGGTGGAGGTCGAGAATCAAGTCGGCACGCCGGGCCGCATCGAACGTCGCCGCCGCGATGCGTTCCGAAGATGTTCCGTTCTCGTCGCCGGGATACGCCCGGTTCATCTTCGTGTCGTCTATCGGGTTCCGGTGCTGTGCCACCTGAAATGCGTGGTAGTTGACGATACCGACAATGAGAATTTGTCCGGATAGCTCTGTGGGGTCTAATTGCGGAAACAGTCGCTGGATGACACCGACGCCGTTCAGTTCGTCGCCGTCCGAGGCCGCCTGCAGGTAGAGCGTCTTCCCGTCTGACGCTCCGTTCACGACGGCGCACGGCAGACCGACGGTGGTTCCATCGCGCGTCTCGCCCACTTCGAGACGCCCCGTATCCACCTCACCGGGGGCCGCACTCGCACTGCCGAGGGAAATCATTACCAGACACTGGGTTGCGTCTCCCTTTATCGGTTCGGTATCGTGACCACTCCCGACGCCCGTACTCCCCATCTTGTTGCGGTCGAGCGGTCGCGTGACGCCGAACGATTCAACCGAGACGCTTTACTCCCACCTGACTGGATCGGGAGAAATATCGTCTATCGGATGACACACAACGTATGGGACATGGGGAGACGGACGATCCGGACGCGCTCTCGACGTTCCGACAGTTCTTCGCCCTCGATGGCGACGTACTCGTCCTCTCGGTGTCGATGTTCGCGTTCAGTCTCGGCTTTCAGATGACGGGACGGTACATGCCTCGGTACATGAGCGTGCTCGGCGCTGGAGGCGTCGCAATCGGCCTGTACGGGAGTTTCGGCAACCTCATCAGCGCCGTCTATCCGTATCCCGGCGGCGCATTTTCTGATCGCGTCGGTTCCCGGGTCGCGCTCACTGCGTTCGGTTTCGCCTCTACCGTCGGCTTCCTGATCTGGTTGTTTGCCGACGCGTTCGGCGTCCTCACGGTTCCCGGATTCACGGTCGGACCGTTAACAATCGACTCCGTGCTGCTTCCCGTCGGCATCTTCGTCGGCCTTCTGTTCGCACAAGCGTGGAAATCGTTCGGTCTCGGCGCGACGTTCGCCATCGTCAAGCAGAGTGTCCCGCCGGGACGACTCGCCACCGGATTCGCCAGCACGGAGACGTTTCGGCGGACAGCGTTCTTCATCGGGCCACTGTTCGCCGCTGGCGTCCTCGCTGTCTTTGCCTTCGAGACGGGGTTCCGTGTCATTCTCGCCGTCGCCGCCGCCTTCGCCGCCGTGGCGACGGTCGCCCAACACGTCCTCTACGATGCGAGCGAGGACAGCATCGGAAAGTCCTTCGGGGGCATCTCGACCGTTCTCTCGGACCTTCGCTCGATGCCTCCCGCTCTCAGACCGTTACTCGTCGGCGACACGCTCGTCCGCTTTGCCAACGGGATGGTGTACGTCTTTTTCGTCATCGTCGTCGTCGAGTTCCTCGAAGTTGGCGTCACCCTCCCGGTAGTCGGATCCCTCTCACCGGATGCGTTCTTCGGCGTCCTCTTGGCAGTCGAGATGGCCGTCGCGCTCGTGACGATGGTTCCGGTGGCGAAACTCTCCCAGCGGTTCGGGCTGAAACCCGTCGTCGCCCTCGGGTTCGCCGTCTACGCGGTCTTCCCTGTTCTCCTGATAAACGCGCCCGACAGCGCACTCGTCCTCGCGGTGCTGTTTGCCTTTTCGGGGCTCCGGTTCGCCGGTCTCCCGGCGCATAAGGCACTCATCGTCGGTCCCGCCGAGGAGAACGCGGGTGGACGCGTCGTCGGCTCGTACTACCTCGTTCGTAACGTCGTCACTATTCCCTCGGCCGTTGTCGGTGGGTGGCTGTACTCGAACGATCCGAAGACGGCGTTTCTCCTCGCTACCGCCGTCGGTCTCATCGGAACGGGCTACTTCCTCGTATTCGGCCGCGAGTTCGAGGCGTACGCGTAAACGACTCGGCCGTCACGGTGAGGCGATATTCAGACGGATTCACCGGCCAATCGGGTTCAAGATGATGAGAGCTAGCATTGTCCTCCGAGAGGGACTGCAGAGTGACTTCGGAGTGACATCTGCCGTCGGAAAACAGTATAACATAGAACACTTCTTTCGATACCGACGAGGCTATGCTCCCCGAACCAGTAGCGACAACCGTGAGCGACGAGGTTCCGGGTCGGCCGCCGCAACGCGGACTGGCCCACGCGTTACACGTCCCGCGGAACGTGAAAATCGGTGCTATCGTAGGGATTGGCCTCGCAGTCGTCGCCTATGCGTTCCGCGTTCTCGAACTGTTCGGCCCGTTCGTCGGGACCCGAGAGTATCCGGTCCTCGGACCCGAAGGGTGGTTCGCCGTTCTCGCGTTCGTCCTCGCGTCATCGACGGCGCTGTTGGTAGCGTCGCTCTTGACGCTCGTTTCGGCGTACAGACTTGTCAAGGATATGTGAACGCCACGTGGCGCGCTCCGACTCTCTTCAGGGCAGTTTACTCGTCGAACGTCTGGGGGTCGTTGAGGAGTTCGCCGAGACGCTCGGCCCCTGCACGAGTCCCCTTGGCGATGATAACGTCGTCGGGTTTGAGTTCGGTCGTCGGACCGGGTTGGACCACCCACTCGCGCCCGTCGGCGCGGCGAACGGCGATGACACGCATTCCCGTCTCGGTCTTGACCATCCGGTCGCCCAGCGTCTCGTTCGCCAGTGAACATCCCGGACCGACGTGGAGGCGGACGATGATCTCGTCGGACTCCTCGACGGCGGCGGCGACGACCGGGTGTGCATCGATGCCGCGAAGGACGCCTTCGGAGATTTCGAGAGCGGCGTCAGAGATGACTTCCGTCGCCGAGGCGATGTGAACGAGTCCCCGGAGTTGCACGGGATCATCGACTCGTCCAGCGGCGCGAAGCACCCACGCTTCGAACCGCGATTTGAGGGCGTCTACCTCGGCTTCCAGTTCCTTGACTTCCTCGGCCACGTCTTCGGAGTCGAACAGTACCGACCCGTAGGCGAGGTCTACGGCGAGTTCGCTCATATCCTTCATCAGGATGATCGAGTCCACGGCGCGTTCGAGGTCCTCGATTGGTGACTCGCGTATCTCGGGCGGTTCGTACGGGCTGGTTGTCACCGTCTCGAACACTGTCTGGATTCCCGCTTGCGGACCGCGGAGCAGAAGTACGTCGTTCTCTTGGAGCGTTGTCTCGCGGTTCGGGTTGAGTATCCAGCGACGCTTGCCCGTCACCGATTGGCGGCGGATCGCGATCACCCGTACGCCTGTTTCCGTCTCCATGTTGATGTCGGCGAGCGACCGTCCGGTGTAGTCAGAGTCGGCAGCAGCAGTCGCGCGGACTAGCATCTCCGCCGCCTCGGGGAGCGCAGAGCGTATCGCGTCCGGAAGGCCGATATCCTCCATCACCACCTTGGCGATATCGCCCGCGGCGTTGGCGATTTTTTCCGCGGCGCCGACGACGCCGAGAACGGACGACAGTTGCTCTGCGTCCTCGGTGCTGCGTGCGGCCATGAGGAGACTCATCCGACCTTGCAGCTTCAGCACGTCCATGCGCTCTTCGAGTTCGAGGACTTCGCGTGCGATGTCGTCGCTCTCGTTGAGGACCGCGGAGAACGAGAGATCGATGAGGAGCTCCGCTGTGTCCTTCATCTCCGCGAGCACGTCCTTGACGCTCACGGGTTCGTACTCCACGTCCTCAGGTTTCATACGCCGAGTTTCACGCCGTTCGGTGAAAAGATTTGTTAGCGACAACGTCTATTTCGTTTTTTTAGTCCCGCGGCTATATCTCCGTATCGGCGTGTCATAACGAAACATGATACTCTTGTGAAGGTTGCTCATACTTATATTCCTCCAGTCCATATGTGGTGTGATAGCACATGGCAACTCTCCAGCATCCAACCACCGTGGGGGAACTCGGATGAAGCGGATTCAACACCCGGTTTGTATCCGTTGTGGAGATACGTATCTGTTCACGAACAGCTACAAAGGAAACTACTGCCGCGACTGCCACGACGAGTGGTCGTCACGCGAGACGAGCGACGAGTCGCGTCCGCGCCCGATACGTCCGCGGACGACATCGTCTGTTCGACGGATCGAAGACGATGACGAGAGTGCGCCGTCGCGTTACGATAACGAGTAATTGCCCCTTACTCGTCGCGGCGCATCACTAACCACGTCTTAACGATGTGACTTACGGAATTTCCGCGAGGACAGACTCCTCGCTTCACCCGTCGTGTAATACTTCGTAGAATGACGACCTGACGGAGTCCCACGCGAGTGGACGCGAGCGTGGGGCAAGTCAGGTCACGAATGAAATGAGCGTCCTGACGGAGATTTGAACTCAGTCACTCCGTTCGCGTTGCTCACTTCGCTCCCTGTTCAAATCTCCGTGTAAGAGTCAATATCCTCACCACCGCGTGCGAGAACCACAGAAGGTTCTCGCGGGGTGAGTTCGGTAGAATGTCGTCCTGACGGAGTCCCACGCGAGCGGACGCGAGCGTGGGGCAAGTCAGGTCGTGAACAAAGTGAACGTCCTGACGGAGATTTGAACTCCGGTCCCTGGCTCCGCAAGCCAAGAGGATAGTCCACTACCCTATCAGGACTCGTTCTTCGATACAGCGCATTCACTTAAGACCGTTACGATGTGGGAGGCAACCGGATTCAGGAACAGTGGGCGTCGTTCAGCGTCTCGTTCCTCATAGAATCATCCTGAAATCCATGTGAGTGTGGGCAAGTCAGGGCACCCGATCTGGTCGTGACTCCGATGGAATTGCTTCGAGGACAGACTCCTCGCTTCGCTCGTCGTGTACTTCCTCGCAGAAGCGTTCTGCCAGAGTCCCACGCGAGCGGACGCAAGCGTGGGGCAAGGTCAGGTCACGAATGAAATGAGCGTCCTGACGGAGATTTGAACTCAGTCACTCCGTTCGCGTTGCTCACTTCGCTCCCTGTTCAAATCTCCGTGTAAGAGTCAATATCCTCACCACCGCGTGCGAGAACCACAGAGGGTTCTCGCGGGGTCAGTTCGGTAGAATGACGTCCTGACGGAGTCCCACACGAGTGGACGCGAGCGTGGGGCAAGTCAGGTCGTGAACAAAGTGAACGTCCTGACGGAGATTTGAACTCCGGTCCCTGGCTCCGCAAGCCAAGAGGATAGTCCACTACCCTATCAGGACTCATCTCTCTGTAGTCGGCACCCATTGAAAGCGGTTGCGATACGGCAGGCCTTCGCGGTGTGCCACCTCGTACCATCAGCTTCCGGTGGCAGCTTGGACGACCGTGAGGTACTCGGAGCGTACGTTCGATGGGAGACGACAAGAGTTCTTTTTGCCTACGTCATTATTTTTCACTCCCGTCCCGTGTCCTGATGTATGAAGCGCCGAACGGCACTCGCAGGTCTCGCAACGCTCGCCCTTCCATTCACTGGCTGCATTGGCGGATCTGAAGGCCCGGGAGGCGAAGAAACCAACACGACGGCCGGCGAAGAAGAAACCATGAATGGTACCGATGAACATACAGGTGACGGCACGCCAGCCGTTCACGACACGTCACTTTCGGCACTCGATTCGTGTCCCGAGGCAGCTCTCAATGTAGACGACGATACGGTCGTCTGTCGTGGTTGCGTCCGGGGGAAGAACGCCTGTACTATCGCCGTCCTCGACGAGGCGACGTACGACGCCGATGCGGACGAACTGCGCGTCGTCGTTGCGACCGAGGAAGACCGCGAGGAAGGAACGATGTGTGCGCAGGTCATCCAAGAACTGGGCTACGAGGTCTCCGTCACTTTCGATGGCACCCTCCCCGGAACGGTCACGCTCGTCGAAGACGACGTGGACGGACAAAACGAAGCTCTCAGCGAGTCGCTCTGATCCGGACGGCTATCGTCACACACCGGATTCGCTCACACTGAAACAGCAATCCTCAGGAAACAGGAACACCGCTCTTCTGGCGGGAACGAACGTTTTTATCGGAAGGCGAGGCCACCGTCTCCGTGCAACGCCGAGACACCGAAATCGGAAGCCAGCGGCCGGATACTCCCGACAAGACAACGCTTAAGCGCGGGCCTACCTTGCACCCGAATATGATTGTGGTCGCTCCGTTTCGAACCCCGGATATCTCTCTCGGGATCGAAGCGCGCTGTCGAACCTTCGACGGAGGTGTCGCGTAGATGGGTGCCATCGAGGACGTATACGACGACCTCGACACCGACGTTCCGTTCGAGGAGTTCGAGGCCGCGGTAAACGACAAGGTCGAACAGATGGGCGGACTGGCGGACGAGGAGACGGCGGCGATGCTGATCGCCCACGAACTCCGCGACGAGGAAGTCGAGGGTATCGCCGACATCGAACCGGGGATGGACGATGTGAAGTTCCTCGGCAAAGTGATGAGCATCGGTGAACTCCGCACGTTCGAGCGTGACGACGAGGACGAAGACGGACGCGTCGTCAACGTCGAAGTCGCCGACGAGACGGGTCGTATCCGCATCTCGCTGTGGGACGGCATGGCCGAGGAGGCGACCGAGAACCTCGAAGTGGGACAGGTTCTCCGTATCGCCGGACGGCCGAAAGACGGCTACAACGGCGTCGAGGTGAGCGTCAACAAGGTCGAACCCGATGCGGATGCCGAGATAGACGTTCAGACGCAGGACAGCTATCGTGTCGAAGACCTCTCGCTCGGCCTTTCGGACGTGAACCTGAAAGGTCGTGTCCTCAGCACCGACAGCGTGCGCACCTTCGACCGCGATGACGGCTCCGAGGGTCGTGTTGCCAACCTCACGCTGGGCGACTCAACGGGTCGTATCCGGGTGACGCTGTGGGACGACAAGGCCGACTTGGCAGCGGAGTTTGATACCGACATCACCGTCGAAGTGGTCGATGGATACGTCCGCGAACGCGACGGGAGTCTCGAACTCCACGTCGGTAACCGCGGGACGCTCGAAGAAATCGACGAAAACGTGGAGTACGTCCCCGAAACGGCCGATATCGCGTCGCTCGAACTCGGACAGACGGTCGATATCGCTGGCGGTGTTATCGAAACGGACCCCAAGCGGACGTTCGACCGCGATGACGGCTCCGAAGGACAGGTCCGAAATATCCGCGTCAAAGACGACACCGGCGACATCCGCGTCGCTCTCTGGGGTGAGAAAGCCGATACAGATGTTGATCTCGCGGATTACGTCGTCATCACGGATGCGGAGATAAAAGAGGGCTGGCAGGAAGACCTCGAAGCCTCCGCCGGATGGCGATCTACAATCACCGTGATGGACGAATCACCGGCAGGTGCCGCTGGAACCGACGCCGACGCCGACGCCGGTACCAGTGCCGACTCGCAAGCGCAAGGTCTCGGTGCGTTCGAAGACGGCGCGTCGGCCGATTCGAATTCGTCTGCGGCCGGCTCCGAACAGTCCTCGGGAAGTGCGTCCGAAGCAGATGATCCCGCGGATGGCTCGGTTGAAGAGTTTACCGGCACTGTCGTCCAAGCGGGCAATCCGGTTGTCTTGGATAACGGTACCGAGACGCGGAGCGTCGAGACATCCGAGAGTCTTCAACTCGGCGCGGAAGTAACCGTCCGCGGACCCGTGCGAGACGGTCGAATCGAGGCGACTGACGTTCAGTCTGTTACTCGATAAGGCGTTCATCGCTCCACGAGACCCGCTTTTCTCTCCGTTCGGTGAGCCGGCGCATCGGTGTGCGGAAGCAGAGGCGACGAGAGACGCTACGGAAAGGATTATACGCGGCACGCCCGGCATATGTGGGTATGAGTGTCGAGCTACCGTTCGCTCCGGTCGACACGATCATCCGCCGGAACGCTGGGTCTCTTCGAGTCAGTGCTGACGCGGCGGAGGAACTCGCCCGTCGCATCCAGCGACACGGCTCGGAACTCGCCATCGACGCGGCGGAACGAGCGCGCGAGGACGGGCGGAAGACGTTGATGGCGGAGGATTTCGACGTCGAACAGGTCGTTTCGCGGGCCGAACTCGAACTGCCTGTTGCTCCCGTAGATCGCATCGCTCGGCTCCGCATCGACGACCGGTACCGAGTTTCGATGGACGCGCGTATCGCGCTGGCGGACATCCTCGAAGACTACGCCGACAACGTCGCAGACGCCGCGGCGAAGCTCGCTCGACACGCAGACAGACGCACAATCCAGGCAGAAGACATCGAGACGTACTTTGCCCTCTTCGAGTAGATGCAGTTTGGATACAGCGAGACCTGTCTCGCACACGACACCGGTAAGCGGCACCCCGAGACGGCGGACCGTCTCCGTGCCATTCGTCGCGCACTGGCGAAGCGACACGGCGTGGAGTACGTAGAAGCCGACCCGGCAGACGATGCCGCCGTGGCCGCTGTCCATGAGGAAGGCTACGTGGACGAAATTCGGTCGTTCTGTGAGGAGGGCGGCGGGAACTGGGATCCAGATACCGTCGCGTCTGAGGATACGTGGGACGCTGCCCTCGTCTCGGCGGGTCTCGCTCAGTGGGCCGCACGCGCGGCTGTCGAGGGGGCGGACGAACGGGATACCCCGTTCTCGCTCGGTCGTCCGCCGGGTCATCACGCCGTCGAAAACGACGCGATGGGCTTCTGTTTTATCAACAACGCCGCCGTTGCGGCCCAGACCGTCATCGATGACGACGAACTGGACGCCGAACGCGTCGCTATCTTCGACTGGGACGTCCACCACGGTAACGGCACACAGGATATCTTCTACGACCGGGGCGACGTGTTCTACGCATCACTCCACGAGGGGGGGTTGTACCCTGGTACCGGTGAGATAGACGAAATCGGTGAGGGGGATGGCGAGGGAACGACGCTAAACGTCCCACTCGAGGCTGGTGCGGGCGACGCCGACTACGAACTCGTCATCAGCGAAGTGCTTCGCCCGGCGCTCGAACAGTTCGACCCGGATCTCATCATCATCAGCGCGGGGTTCGACGCGCACCGACACGACCCCATCTCGCGGATGCGCGTCTCGACAGAGGGCTACGCGCAACTGACCGACAGCGTTCGGGCCATTGCTAACGACGTAGACGCTGGGCTTGCGTTTGTCCTCGAAGGCGGCTACGGCCTCGACACGCTTTCGGAAGGCGTCGCTATCGTCCACGAGACGTTCGACGGCCGGACGCCGATGGAAATCGAAGAAGACCACGACGAGAAGACAGAAGCGATCATTGAGGATGTCTTGGACGCTCACGGCATCGACGGCTGAACAGTCTCGTTTCCGACACTGAGTGCCGCCTGCTCGTTCTATCCGCCTGCTACGGTTTCGGGTCGAAGTACTGCGCGAGTTCGCCACCGAACGTCTCGGCAAGCCCGCCGACTTCGTCGCCGACGAGGACCTCGTACTCCTCTTGCAGTTGTTCTTCGACGTGCGAACCGAGTCCGACCGTGAACAGCGTGTCGCTCCTGAGTAGTTCGGCAGCGTCGGTGAACTCGCGTTCGCGTTCGACGGCGTAGCGGTCGCCGTCCAAGAATGGCCCGTAGGTGTCCCCATCCGCGTATGCGTCGTAGAACCCTTCGGCGTGATTTCGGACGTGGACCGGTGGGCCATCATGCCGTGCCACGTTCGGGAGCGTTCGATGCGCGAGTTCGACAAATAGCACCGCGCGGTCCGCGGCGAACGTCGTGGATCGAATCGGGGCGAATCCGCGACGGTCGAGTTCCGACTCGATGCCCGCGATGGACTTGTACAGCTGTGGATAGAGTTGATCTTCGACCACGTCGGGTGCGTCGAAGACGACTGCCATCGGCGTCGTCCCGCGCCGTCGCACGTGCTCTTGCACGTCCTCGGCCGAGAGCGGTTCCGGGTCGTCGCCGAAGAACAGGTCTACACGTGGGTCATCGAGCAGTTCGCGTGCGTAGTGCTGGAGGCGGGCGACGTTCTCGGCGGAGCAGACGGCCGCGACGTTCCGCGTCGGGTCCGTTGGGTCGATAACGACGAGTGGGTCGTCGAACGACCGCGAACCGTGGTCTTCTGGATCGAGTTCGACCGGCGGGTGCCAGTCGGCGGCGGCACAAATCAGCGACTCGAAGCCACCGTATTCGAGGACGAGCAATTCAGTGAGGTAGCCGGAGAATCCCTGCGTTCTGAGGTTACTCCCGTACGCCCCGATTCCCTTCAGGAACCGCTTGAACACGCGCACTTCGGCGGCGAGTTCATCGTCCAATCGGGCCGTGAGATACTCGTTGTGGTGTGGGGTTCGGTCCACGGCCGAGCGGAGAGACGAGCCGTCGTCAACGTCAAAACACGGCACTAAGTCCACGTCGAAGCCGTCGAACTCGCCGACGACGTAGGGATGTTCGGCGTACTCTTCGTGTCCCTCCGGGAGGACGGCGTTGCCGATGGCCAGTCCGTAGCGCTCCAGCGATTCGCGGTCTAGATCGTCCGGAAACCGGATGAACAAGTCGATATCACGGTCGCCCGAGAGCCACGTTCCGCGAGCCGTCGAACCGACACGAAGCACGTCGGCATCGACGGACAGCGCTGCAAGTTCGTCCTCGACACGCGAAGTGAGAGTTGCAGCGGTTTCGCGGAGTGCCGTTTGCTCGGCTTCGTCCGGGTCGATTCGCTCACGGACGCGCGCGACGACGTGCGACAGGTCCTCGGAGTCCGACTCGGCCATTGTCGAGTGAGGGTTGCCTACGGGCGGGCGAAAGCGTGTCGGTGTTGCCCCCTCAAAACGCACGCTGACATCCCACATCCGCCGGCTGAAAACGAAAGCCCTATCAAAGTTCCTCGGTGTACGATAGAGTGCAGACGCACGCCCCGAGCCGTCGTAGCTCAGTTGGTAGAGCACCTCGCTGTTAACGAGGTGGTCCCAGGTTCGAGTCCTGGCGACGGCGTCACTTTTTCAGCGAATTACCCTCTCTAGCCACTGTTTCGTCGGCTGATTCGGTCGTCGATAACGACAACGCTAAAGAGGTGCCCGCGGAAAGATGTGAACGACTCGGGCCCTTAGCTCAGTCTGGTTAGAGCGCTCGGCTCATAACCGAGTGGTCGATGGTTCGAATCCGTCAGGGCCCATAGAGTGTCCGAGCGACAGCGAGGACCGTGCCTGTTCTGCTGTCGGATTCGGAGCAGGGAGCAGCTTGCTGCGACCGCGGTTCGAATCCGTCAGGGCCCATGAAAAGACCGCGAGCATCAGGAGCGATGTTTCGATTTCGTTCTGCAAGCGGTAGTGGTGCTATCGCTCACCGACGCGACTGGTTCAGTTGACTACTCATCTCACACACATCTAATATCTCATCATAACCCTTCTCTAGTGTATCATTTACAAATGCAGACCTTCATTTGGTTACAATCAGAACACAAATCTCCCGATAGGTGCATTGTTCCTCAACCTATCATATCTAATTGGTAATATTAATTCTATATTTTGATACTCTATGTCAATGTTTATCATTGTCTAAGTGTGACTAGAAGTATGGCCACTTGGCTCAATCCGAGGGATGGGGACGCCGACGCGTGGGCCGGACAGGGAGATGAACCGTCTCGGCCACCTCGTATCCCGCCGACGCTCGAACGCGCACACGAAGTCTCGGCCCCCTACCAGTTCTCCGAGGCGCGGACGTACTACGGAACGCTCACGGGTGTCGAATTCGACGGTGACGAGTATCCATCTACGGAGGTGAAAGTCGTCGGTGGCGTCACGCGCGGCCGAACGCTTAAGCTCCACGTCCGGGGCTTTCTGTGGCGACCGAACTACGACGACGGTCCGAACGCGTACCGGTTCAAATCGCAGGTCGTCCGGGAGCAACCGCCAACCGAGACGATTCCGTTCGATACGTACCAATTCTGGCAACGAACGCAGCGAGGGACTGTCACGAACGACGGCGTCATCGTCGAGTTTGAACCTGAAGAGGGCACCGAGCAGACTGTTCGGACCGACCAAGGGTTCGACGAACTGTTCGAACCACTCCGGATACATATCGCCGAACTCGAACTCGTTCGGAATCCGCAGTTAGCGTCGTACGTCCTCCGAGAGACGGACCGCTGGGATGCCTACGGTGACGTGTTTCGTTGGCGTCCGAGTGCGTTTAACCGCCGAGAGGTGTCGTGAACCGCGTCAGAAAAAGCAGACCGACTGCCTCGATTCGAATTGTGACGAACAGACCTCAGTTGTCGTCACGCTCTGGGTCGTACTCGGACATCGTACGGAGATGTAGTCCGACGCCGAGGACGGCACCTGCCGTCGCCAGTCCGACGGTACCCGCGGCAACCCCGACACCCTGTGGCGTCAGCACGTCTACGGGGCCGTCGCCGACGAGGACGACGCCGCGCATCCCTTTGTCACCGTACTTCGTACACTCGTACTTCGAGAGGCCGTCGCCGTCGAAGGCGAGAGCGTACTCGTGTCCGGTGCCGCGCAGTTGGTCGCTCGCGTATCCGACCTGTTCGTCCATCACATCGTACGCGCCTGCTGTACCGACCCACTCCCATCGGACAACCGTTCCGGGATCGATGTGAATTGCAGCGGGTTCGAAGGCGAACTCGCCACCGTTGCCCGTCGCGCCGACTTCGATAGTCACCTCGGACTCTCCGCGGTGGTCCTTGATTCCATCGTAATTGTCTGTCCCGGCTAGCCATCCGTCGAAGCTCTGCGCCGAAGCGTCGGCGGATGTCTCGTCTGATTCGCTCTCACCGGTTGATCCGTCTGACGCGCTCGCTCCGGCCTCACCGCTTGCTCCTGTTCCACCCGGAAGCGTCACTTCGACATCCCCGACGACGAGTGCGCCGCGCATCCCCATCGCACTGTGCGGTGCGCAGGCGTAGGGAATCACATCCGATGTGGAGACCGTCTGGGCGAACGTCGCTCCTGCGTCTGAGTAGTACTCCGACTCGAACGTGCCGTCTTCTGCGACGACGTTGTGACTGCCTCCTTTTCCGGTCCATTTCCACGTGACTGTGGTCTCCGGTGAGACGCGGACGACGGCCGGTGAGAATCCGAAGTCGCCGCCGTTACCTGCCGTCCCAACTTCGACGACAACCTCGTCGCGTCCCGTGGCGTCAACGACGGTATCTGCGCCATCAGTTTTGGCCAACCACTCGGTCAGATCCGTCGCGTCCGCTGCACGAGCCGGGCGGGCGAGCAGTGCAGATCCCATCAGCGCTCCGGTGCCGACCAGCATCTCTCGGCGCGAGTACGTCGTCATCTCACACCTCGTATCCGGCGTAGGCCATCACCTGTTTGAACAGATCCGTGTCCATCACTGGCGTGTAGACGACCGCAGAAAGCATTCCACCCGGGTACGAGGACCCGTTGCGGACGTGGTCCACCTTGTGGCAGTGCATGAGGTAGATACCGGGGTCGGCGTCCGCGGTGAACTCGACGGTGTACCGTTCTGCGGGGGCGATGTTCACCACGTCCTGCAGGAGTTGCATCTGCTCGGGGATGGCTGATCCGTCCTTCTCAACCACTTTGAAGCGGTGGTTATGCAGGTGCATCGGGTGCGAGTGGAACCCGGCATTTACCCAGTGGACGCGAACCGTATCACCGGGATCAACAATAATCGGCGACCCGGTTTCGGGGTGGAACGTCGCGGGCGCGGACTTCCCGTTGATGGTGAACGTGTCCATCATCCGGTTGGTGATGTCGTACGTGGCGTCTTGGCCGCCGTACTGCCGCGAGAGGCGCGTGTCCCACTCTTTGACCGTCATGTAGTACTCCTTGTCGGCCCGTTCGTACCCCTTTGGCTCGACGCGGAGGATACCGAACATCCCCATATCCATGTGCCGTGGCGTCTGGTAGTGGCAGTGATAGAGATGGGTCCCGGCCACGTTGGCCGTGAACTCGTACGTGTGTTTTTCGCCCGCTTCGACGGTGATTCCGGTCGTCGTCGGCACGCCGTCGTTCTCCCACGTCTTCCGTAGACCGTGGACGTGGAGCGTGTGGGGCATGTCCATCCCCGAGTTGTCGAGGGTGACCGTGAACGTCTCACCCTCTTGAATGCGGAGAATGGGACCGGGAACCGACGGCGTGCCGTCGTCTGCTTGCCACGCCCACACGACGGGGAGCGTGATCGGGCCGTTCATCGTCTCGCCGGGGTGGACGTGGTGGACCGCGCTCACGGTCTTCAGCGTCACGTGGTTGTCGCGTTCGCCGAGATCAACCACTTCGGGCCGACCGGTCGTCGGGAGGTCGCCAGCGACGGCCTGCGTAGTCGAACCGGCGGCATCGACCTGCGAAACCGTCGGCGTCGAACTCGTCAGGCAACCGGCGGAGGCGAAAAGCCCCGTGGACCCCGTCGCGGCGAGAAACTTTCTGCGCGAGATTCCGTCACCAGGAGCGCCAACTTCGTTTGTCATCAGTTTCTGCTTATCCTGTGAGGTACATATCAACCGAAGATAAATCTCAAACTGCGAGAAACGAGCGACTCAACCGGACTATTAGCGTCTGAGGCGGATAATTCTCCCAATCAGTCTGGATACTAGTCTCTCAAAATAAATATAGATTATTCGATATAAACCGATTCTGAGGGCTTGCGTTAGGCAGTGGCTGTCGTCTGATCGTCACTCGTCTCAGTGGTTGTTGACTCGGCTTCCGTCTGTGTCTCGGTGGTGCCCTCGGATTCTGTCGCCGTCGATTCCGTCTCTGTTGGCGTTTTCGCTTCGGTCTGCGTACTCGTTTCTGTCTCGGGTGTCGTTTCGGTCGGCGTTTCGGGGTCCGTGGGTGTCTCGGTCGCCAGCGGGTCCTCCCAGAAGAACTCCCAGAGGCCGCTGTAACCCTGTGACGCCCCCGTTTCGGCGTCTTCAAACGCCTCCACTTCGGAGAACGTTCGGTCCGACACCTGTGCGTAGCCTTGCTGTATCAATTTCTCGTTTAGGGTATCGCTGGCCCCGTAATCGACGTACACTAGGAGACGGCCCTGCGAGTCGCGCCGGTCTGCTTTCGAATCGACGCGAATCGTCACCTCCTCACCGCTCACTTTATCGCTGGTGAACGATTCGGCTTTGCCGTCCCACTCGTTCAGCCACTCCTCACCGCCGTCTTCCGCGGCCATTCCGTGGAAGTCGTCGCTGTCGTAGTCGCCGTCGGGGGTATCGACGCCGACGAGTTGGACCACCTCGGTGTGTCCATCCTCGAACGTAACTTCGAGACGGTCGCCCGCGACGACGTTTTCGACGGTAACGGTCCACGAACTCCGGTTCTCTATATCCGTCTCGTCTGTGGGCGTCTCAGTTCCACCCTCCGGCGTTTCGGTGCCACCATCAAGTGGATCTGGCTCGAAGAACTGCCAGAGACCGGTGTAGCCCTGCTGTGCGTTCGTCTCGGCCGATTCGTAGCTCGACCGCTCCACGAACGAACGGTCCGACACCTGTGCGTGGCCCTGTTGGACGAGTTGTTCGTTCAGCGTCTCACCGCGTGATTCGAGGTAGACGAGGAGACGACCCTGCGAGTCGCGGCGGTCCGTCGTGGAATCGACGCGGATCGTCACTTCTTCGCCACCAACTTTCTCGCGCGTAAAGTCGGTCGCATTGCTGACCCAACCGTCCAGCCACGCGTCGCCGCCGTCTTCGGTCGGCATGCCCTCGAAGTCGCTATCGTCGTACTGTCCGTCAGGTGCGTCCACGCCGACGAGTTTGACCTCCTCGATGCTCCCGTCTGCGAATTTGACTGTTATCGTGTCGGCTTCGACGATTTCGTCCACAGTGACGGTCCATTCCGTCTGCTTCGCGTCGTCTGACGAGGTGGTCGTTGTCTCTGTCGTGGTACTGTCTCTGTTCTCTCCTGTCGGATTACTCTCGGCGGCCGGATTATTGCCCCCTGCTGGATTGTTCTCCCCCACGTCGTTCTGCGAACCTGCGTTCGCGTTGTCCCCACCGCCGTTCTCGGCGGACGTGCCTGCGTTGCCGCCGTTGCCCGCCGACGAACCGGCGGTTGATACCGTCGCCGAGTCCGACTCGCTTCCATCACTCGCGTTTGCATCGCCTACGCCTGTCTCGTCCGCGCCCGTCTCTGCTTGCCTCGTCTTTCCATCTGCGCCCGCCTCCGACGCGTCGTCAACTGGCTCCTCAGCCGTCGCTGACGCTTCAGCGTCTCCTGTTGTCTGCTCGCTCACCGTCTTTGCCGTCGCAATATCCGTTGTGACGTCACTGTCATCGGAGGATTGTGGTCCCGCAGACGTACATCCCGCTGTCACAAGCAGGAGGGCGACTACGAGCGGTATCAGCCGGGACATTCTGTACCGGACTCACACTCGCGCCGGACATATAATTCAGCATAATTCTACACGATATAATGTCTCCTAATCCGGACAGTCAGGAGTTACTGAAATATTACCTTCCCGTACCAACTACTAGCCACAATCGACGCTAGATTAACGGCGTACTTAGCTGCGTTATGTCGCCCCACACACCTGCCTTTTCGGTCGTTCGTCTGGTCTGCGAGCGAGTGCGCACTCAAATCGGGCTGATGGGTACACTCTTACGGGCCGCTCTCCGACGTGCTGTATGGATTCGTCCGGGCCGGTTCTCGACGTGATAGTCGCCGGAACGGGATTTTCGGCGCTGGTTCTCGGCGTCGGCGTTGTCACCGAAAGTATCGTATTGGCGCTCGGTGCCGCGTTTTTCCTCCTTCTCGCGTTGGTTCTCGTTTACCCGTTCGCTCGGTTCACGGGCGAGACGAACTGACTGCTCCGTTCTGCTCGCACACTCTACTGCCTCTCATTCGTTGTCATCCGAGTAATACGTCGAGCGTCAGCATGACGATGGCTCCGCCCATCATCGTGAGCGTCGCGAGTCGCTCGTGGCCGTGTGCGTGTGTCTCCGGGATGATTTCGTCGCCGAGGACGTACAGCATCCCGCCTGCGGCAAAGCCCATCGCGTAGGGAAGAAGCGGTGCCGCGGCGACGACGGCCCACGCGCCGAACACTGCGAGCGGTATCTCGACGATACCTGCTCGGATACCGGCGACTGCGGCGTAGTACGTCCGACCGAGGCCCGCGTTGATTGCGGCAACTGAGACGGCCAACCCCTCCGGAATATTCTGGATGCCAATCGCGAGCATGAGACCGATGGCGTTAGTCACGTCTCCCGATCCGAAGCCGACGCCGACGGCCAACCCTTCGGGCATGTTGTGGAGGGTGATAGCAACGGTAAAAAGCAGGACGCCGACGACGCGAGAGTCGGCTTGCTCTACCATCGCTCCGGCCCGCTTGATGCCTCCGTCGGACACCGAATCCGACGAGCGTTGCCAATCATCGGTTCCCTCGCCACCGTCGGACTCGGCGCGGTCGGTCAACTCTCCGCTGATCAGCGGCCCAACGTACTGCACCCATCGCTCGCCTTGATCGAGGAGGATGACGCCGAGACCGAATCCGATGAGAACCGGGGTGATGCCCGCAAGTTCGATGCCGCCGGGAGTGAACGGGCGGTACGCGGGATCGGATGCGAAATCGATGCCGGGGAGCAACAGACTCGTGAAACTCGCAGACAACATCACGCCCGCGGCGAATCCCAGCGCGCCGTCGAGCGACCGCTCGGTCGGATTCCGCCAGATGAGGACCAAGACGGCACCGAGCAGATTCATGAACGCGATGACGATGCCGCCCGCTAACCCCTGCAGCACCGGATTTGGACCGACTATATCGATAAACAGTTCGGCTATCGACGGCATGCGGTCTGCCCTCCGTCGCTCGCTCTGGAGTCCGACATAGCTGTAGTGAGGCGGCGAACGAGGGTAAAGCTGTAGCAGATGCGACCGATCAGCCGATACCCGGACGTTCATTTCCGTCGGCGACGACTCCCAATCATGTTCGCAGCGTCCACACCGGAGGTTCGCACGTGACCGTCGTCGTCACCGGCTACGAACCGTTCGGAGAACTCGACACGAACCCGACTGCACACGTCGCCGCCGAACTCGACGGCGAGACCGTTGCGGGCGAATCGGTCGTCGGTGCTGTCCTTCCCGTTGCTTTCGATTCTGTGACGGACCGACTGGAGTCGCTGCTCGCAGAGCACGACCCGACGGTTTTCGTCTCGACCGGCGTCGCCCGCGGGTCTGCGGCCGTCCGAATCGAACGAGTCGGCGTCAACGTCGCTGACGCGGTGACGACGCCCGACAACGTGGGCGCAGATCCGCGGAACGAACGTCTCGCTGACGGCCCGGCAGCGTACTTCTCGACGCTTCCTGTCGAGTCCGTCGTCACCGACCTCTTAGATGAGGGCATCCCGGCCTGTCTCTCGAACACGGCGGGAACGCATCTGTGTAACGATGCGCTCTACACCGTCCGCCACGCTGTCGAACGCGACGACCGAGAGACTCGGTCGGGGTTCGTTCATCTCCCGTTCTCTCCATCGTTGGCCGCCGCCGCGGCCCGGGAGAATGAGGCAACACGCGGTGGATCAGTGCCACCGAGCATGGCCCTTACTACGCAGACGCGAGCGGTCCGTCTGGCAATCGAGACGACGCTTGGTTCGATGTGATCCCGTCGAAAACCGGCTCAGATGGCTGTTCACCGGGGGTTGATCTGCTCGGACCGTGCCCCAAGAGTTATCCTGACTGAACGTTCAGTTTGTGATATGGAGCTGAAATCACGGAAACGGCCGTGGCTCGCCGCTGTTCTCGGAGCGCTGGCGACGGGTGCCGGCCATATCTATCTCCGCCGGTGGAAGCGTGCGTTCGGGTGGGTGGCAACTGCTATGGCCACTGGTATACTGTTTGTCGAACCGGCCGAGGCGGAGGCGTTCTTATATCATCAGGGTCCGATTGCCCCGATGTTCCCCGTGCTTGCTGTCGTCCTTGCCAGCGCGTTCGACGCGTACCTCGTCGCCCGTGCGCAGAACGAGACCGCAAAGCGCACTGTCAATCCCGACGGGACCATCACGCACTGTCCGTACTGCGGAAAGGAACTCGACGGCGATCTCGACTTCTGTCAGTGGTGTACGACCGAACTCGACGACTTCCGGGTCGCTTCACCCGATGACGACTCCGAGATGACTACTCGACGCGAGTAACTGCTGTTTGACGTGAACAGACAGCCGTTCGATGCAGACCGACGGCCGTTCGATTCGGACGGACGTTCAACGCGGACTGACGACTGTTTTCGCTACTCTTCGGAGACGAGTCCCGCTTCGGCAGCGACTCCTTTGGGATCGTTCAGTTCGTGCGAGAGGGACTCTCTCCGCTCTTCAAGATCGCGGTACGCTTCGACGGAGGTGTCACCGTGGAACGCCGCCATCTTGGCGACGACTGAGAGATACTTCCTGACGACTTCCGAACGCGGCGTCAACAGGGCCTCCACGGTTTCGGTTAACTCCGTTGCCGTCACCGGTTTTCTGACGTACCGGTCGAACGGAACTGACAGCGTTTGCTCGTCCAAACGGGCGGACGCGAGAAGTGCGACCCGGATTGACGGATACTCCGCTGCGATGCACTGGGCGACGTGTTCACCGGATACGTCCGGCATCTTCCGGTCGAGGAGGACGGCATCGACCGTCTCGTCTACTTTCGACAGTCCCTCGGTGCCGTCGTTGGCCGTCCGAACCTCGAACTCCGAGAGCATCGACGTGTAGAGTTCGGTGAGGCGTGCGTCGTCGTCGACGACCAAGACGACGGGTGTTTCGTTGTCGTGGTACCGTTCGGTCCATCGACCGAGGTCACCGAGGATACTGGCGAGTTCGTGCCCTGCCGTCGTCGGCGTGTACTCGACGCGGAGCGGACTTGTCTGGAGCTCGTTCCGCTCGATGAGTCCGTCGTCAACGAGGTCCGCAAGCGTCTCACTGAGGACTTTCGAGGAGATGTCGAGTCGTCGTTCGAGGTCGGAAAACCCCGCTGGGCCGTTGCTAACGAGCGAGTAGACAACAGCTGGGTGCCACTTTTTGCCGACAACATCCGTGCCATCGAGGACCGCGCGCAGTGACGGATCCCGATCGGTCATTCATCTCTTCATCGTCAGCCCGCCTGATAACAATTTCTTTCGCTAGCTGATACGCAAAGGAGCGTGACGCACGGCGGAACCAAAACGGAAGGGATGGATGGGGGGGATAGGTCGATGAGGTCGCGTTGGTTCCGCCGCACCGAAGCCACTACCGTGCCCGACGACGTGGTGACGCTTCGCGGTGTAGTGCGTGTCCCGCAGGACCGGCGCCGTCGGCAATTCCTCGTTCTCGTGAGACGTAAAAAACTCTTGGCTAACCCCGAAGTGCGGGGGCACTTACCTGTGGGTTAGTCCACGACGCGGAGTTCAACGACGAACACTGCGCCGTCGTCTTCGACCCAGACATCACCGCCGTAGGCATCGACCAGTGTCTCCACGAGAAACACGCTGATATCAGTGTCCGGACTGCCGAGTTCCGCATTATTGAACGCGGCCTCTCGCCGTGCATCGGCGGCTCCAGAGTCGTCGGTGACGCGGACTTGGACGACATCTCCGGCGCGCTCGGCCGAGATGTGAACCGATGGATCATCGCCGCTCTGATGTGAGAGCGCGTCGTTCAGGAGGTTCCGGAAGACCGCACTGAGAAGCGAGTTCGCGGCGACGTGACACGGCGGCACTGACCCGAGTTCGATAGTCGCTTCAGGGTACGTCTCACGTCGGTCCTGAACCGTTCCGTGGAGGACGCCGTTGAGGTACGTCGGTTCGATCTCGTCTGCGCCGTCACCGACGATCATCTCTACCGCATCGCGGGCAACGTCGGTCAGTTCCAGTGTTTTCCGCCCGTTGTCGAGGATCCGTTCGAGAACTTCCTCGCCGTCTTCGGTCACGGAGTTGCGCAGGATATCAGCCCATCCGACGATGACTGACAGGTCGTTTCTGATGTCGTGTGTCAGTACGCGGGTTAGCTTCTCCAACTGTGTTGCCGCCTCCGCCGTTCGCTCGATCCGTTGTGACTCTCTGCCGTCGGCCATGGCCGCCTCGATACGCCGCCGCAGTGCTGTCGCCTCGTCGTCCTCTACGTTGCTGTTCTCCGTCTCGTCGGAGACAACGTAATCCGTGGCTCCGGCACGCAGAGCGTCGCGTGCCACCGTCTCGTCGCCCATGGCGGTGTACACGATGATCGGCAGTGTTGGGTGTGAGTCGCGGAGTTCGGCTGTCAGTTCGACGCCGTCTCTCGTTGCCAACACGTAGTTGCACACGACGCAATCGTATGCACCGCTGTCAAGCCTTGCTTCCGGTAGCTCTCCCACGCGCTCTCCCTCGAACTGTGCTTCGTCCCCACCGATGTTGTCTTCCGGCACCGCCGCCGGGTCGTCGTCTCCCGCGACGAAAAGCACCCGCGCCCGTCTGTCCATGTAAGATACATACTGATGGATAACAAAAACTCCCACACTCTCCTCGTGATAGCTCGGTGCGACAGAAGAGTGACCGCTCGAAGCCGTATACCGACGGCGGATCGCAGAACCTTACTCTTCCGCTGCGATGGCCGTGAAGTCATCGACGGGCATCACCGAGTAATCCACGCTGAGGGTGTCTCTCGTCGCGCGGATTTTCCCGACGAACGTGGATATATCGGCTAGTTCGCCTTCGAGGACGAACAGTTCCATGCAGTAGTGTTCGCCGACGTGACTGTGAAAGTTCGAGGCGACGAATCCCTCGTACTCGTGGCGAAGCTTCATCATCCGTTCTTCGACGCTGGTCGTCTCGTAGTCGAAGACAACGGTGACGACAGCCATCAGTTTCCGGTCTTCGAGACGCTTGTCCTCGAACTCGCCGAGGAGGTTCCGTGCCGCCTCGCGGACGACTTCGCTTCGGCCCGTGTAGCCGTGTTCGCCGGCGAAGTTGTCGATGCGCTCTAACAGTTCTTCCGGCATGGAGACGCTGACAACGGTCATGTATTAACGAATCGTCGGTAGTATATTAAACACTATTATTCCGTTCTCGGGCGTCTTAGCGGTCGGTGAGCGTCGTTTCAGCTATGTCTGGCTCAGATGTAGTGTCTCGACGCTTCAGATGCACGTGTCCTGAAGCCTCGGACGTACCTGTCCCGAAGCCTCAGACGTACGTGTCCCGAACGGTCTTCGCCAGCATCCCGTCGCGGTCGAAGACGATGTAGACGACGATGAACGGTTCGTCGGTGGGGCGCATCACAAACACTGCGCGCGGCTGTTCTGGCTCCGGCGGTACGTCGATGCGGTCGCTCTCACCGCTCTCACTGCACTCCGTAGAACGGTGATCCGCTGGCTGGTCCATCAGCGTACTGTTTTCGTGGCCGTCAACGCGGCGGATGAGCGGCTCAAGCGGCATTATCCCGTTGCGGAACTCCGAGAACAGATCGCGTGCGCCAGACTGTTTTGCGAAGACGTACAGCGCACCGTTCGGGTCGCCGTCGGTGCTGCGTGTCACGCGGGCGTTCATCCCTTCGTTCTCGGCTTCTGCGACCATCCACGTACTCTTGGCCGCCTCGAACATCCCAGTGACGCCGTCGGCGAAAGTGAACGTCGTCTCGGCGACAACGGACAGCGTGTCGAAGCGCGGAGTTCCGTCGTGCCATGTCAGGTCGGCGTCAACGACGTTGCCCGCGTCAATCGACCCGACTGCGGCCGCGAGTCCATCGTCGTACCCAGTCGCGTCCACGTACGTCGGTGCGAACGCCTCTTCGGGGTCGGCATCGTCCATGCCATCCGCCGGAAGCTCGACGAGAAGGAGTTCCTCGGGGTCGCGCGGCCGCCCGAGAACGCGGTATCGACCCGCAGTGGTCAGGTCCATATGCTCTCTATCGAACGAATCGAGAAAAGCCGGGCGGTTCGCGGTCGGTGGGTGACCCCCGGAGAGTCGCTAGCGGTTCGCTGTTAGTCGTCGCCGAGCGATTCGACAGCGCCCTTGATTCCGACCGTCGTGTCCTCGGACTGCGTCGTGATGCGCCATCCCGTCACACCCATGAGGATGAGGATGGTCGGCGAGAAGAAGCCGAGGAAGTAGAACGGCGCGTAGCCATCGAGACACCACGCACCCGAACAGACGGGAACGTCGAGAACCGACACCATGTAGACCCCGCCCGCGTTCCACGGTATGAGTGCGCTCGTCGTCGTTCCGGCGGCTTCGACGGCACGCGAGAGGTTGCGGCTGTCGAGGTCGAAGTCGTCGTACAGGCCGCGGAGGCTCATGCCGGGGACGACGATACTCATGTACTGTTCGGCCGCGAGAATGTTCATCCCGAACGCTGACAACGCCGTCCCCGCGGTCAGGCTCCCGACGCTGTGCAGCGACTCGCCGATGTGGTACGCGATGACCGCCAGCACGCCCGTCCGTTCGAGAATCCCACCTAAGGCGAGTGCGGCGACAACGACGGTGATGGTCCACGACGACCCGATGAGACCTTCGGTAAAGAGCAGATTATTGACAATCTCTGAGCCCGTCTTGAATTCGGCTGCGAGCCCTGCCCCCGAGCCGGCTGCCGTTCCAGACTGTGCGACTTCCATCGCACGGACGAAGCCCTCGATGGAGATCGGTCCCTGAACGAAAATCTGCGTCGCCACACCCGCGAACACGCCCGACGTGATGGCTGGTAGGGCTGGATAGCCGCGAAGTGCGAGTGCAAACGTCAACACGAGGGGAGCGAACGTCAGCGGCGAGACGGTGTACGTCCCCGAGATGGCAGTCTGAATCTCGGCGATTCGTCCCGGCGGAATGTTCCCCGTCGCGGTGAGTCCGAGATACGTGTACAGGGCCAGCGAGAGGAGCATCGCGATCCCCGTTCCGACGCGCATCGTCCGAACGTGCGTCATGAGATCGGTGTTCGTCACCGCTGCGGCGAGATTCGTCGTGTCCGAGAGCGGCGACACCTTGTCACCAGTGTACGCGCCCGTCAGAACTGCACCCGCCGTCATCGGTTCGGGGATGCCCAGCCCAGTCCCGATACCGATAAACGCGACACCGAGTGTCCCCGCCGTGGTCCACGACGATCCGATGGCGAAGGCGACAACAGCCGCGAG
This sequence comes from Halogeometricum borinquense DSM 11551, assembly GCF_000172995.2. Taxonomy (GTDB): domain Archaea; phylum Halobacteriota; class Halobacteria; order Halobacteriales; family Haloferacaceae; genus Halogeometricum; species Halogeometricum borinquense. The sequence continues at coordinate 2,554,677 of NC_014729.1, read as the reverse complement.
AATCGTCGCTATGGGGAGGAATATGCTCGGTGAAAGCAGCTCTAACCCGTAGTAGATGAGCGACGGAATCGTGCCCGCGCCCGTCCACGTCGAGATGAGCATGTAGATGACGAAGATAATGAGTATCGCCTGCATCCCCATCCGCAGACCGTCAACGATACCCTCGTACATCTTCGCCCACGTCGTGCCGTACCAGTACCGGCCGACAATACCGGTGAACGCGATGCCGAATAACAGTGGTAACTGCGGGTCGAGATCCAGTGCAATTGCACCGACGCTGAGAAAGACGAGCATCCCGAAAACAGGGACGAGAGCGGCCCGAAATGAGGGACGCTCGTCCTCGGGGATGTCCCCGTATGTCAGCGGTTCAAACGATAGTGTCGCCATTACGAGGTCGGGTATGCAACTAGCGCATTTACATCCGTCGGCTTGATGCACCATAGGCATCCATTACCGTGGTGATGACTCACACCATACTGAATTGCTGACAGTGTTGTAGTCGAAAGCGTCATGAATAATGACGTGCCATCCTGCATATTCAATGTCGTCCCTCCGTCGATGGCTCCGGGATGGTCGGTGGCTCTGGGCTTTCGGCAGTGGATTTTTTCTCTGGCACTTCGGTCATCTTCTTCACCATCCGTCGGTTCTCGATACGCTGTCGACGGCTGTCTTCAGCGTCCTCGGCCCGATCAGTGCGTCGGGTGCTGTCCTCGCGGTAGGTGTCGCGTTGGGACGACAGTGGGGTACTGCGTCGCTTCGGCACATCGGACGATGGGTGGCTGTCGGTGCCGTCGCCTCCGCGTTCTTGGGTGTCTTGACAGTCATCTATTTCCGACTAAACGGCGTCGTGCTGCCCGAACAGGCCCACTTCGTGTCGAATGTGACGACGGGTGGGACGGTCGCTGGCTCTCTCGTCGGCGTCTACGATGCTCGTGCGGCGCGTGTCTCTAATCGCCTCCGCCACGAACGCCGCCGAGTCAGCCTGCTGAATCAACGGCTCCACGTCTTGAACCGCGTTCTCCGACACGACCTCCGGAACGACGTGAACGTCGTCCACGGATACGCTTCGCTCTTAGCCGACTTCCCTGACCCGGTGGTATCAGAACGGGGGGAGATCATCCGCGAGAAATCGGAAGCACTCATCTCCCTCAGCGAACGCGCGAGACACCTCCAACAGCTCTTGGAGGGCGAACAGATCGATACTGAAACTGACCTTGGGACTGTCGTCTCGCGCCGCCTCGAAGCGTTCAAACGAGAGTATCCCGCTGCGAAGGTCAACGTAGACGTGCCCGATCGTGCGCCGGTCGGTCCGGTTCCCCTCCTTGGCGTGGTCGTCGAACTGCTGGCCGAGAACGCCGTCATCCACAACGACCGGGACGAACCGCTCGTGTCAGTTCGTGTTCGAACCGACGACGACCACGTTATCCTCCGCGTCGCCGACAACGGTCCAGGTATTCCAGAGACCGAACGCGCCGTCTTCGAGTCGGGGACGGAAACACCGCTCCGCCACTCTGAGGGTCTCGGTCTCTGGGTCGTCGAGTGGGCGGTTAACGAAGCGGGCGGCGACCTCGACTTCCGCAACCGGGAGGTCGGAACGGTCGTTTCCGTCACGCTCCCCCGAACGGATTCGGAGATACGCGACGATGCGGGATCAGTTCTCGACGTCACCGCTGACTCGGATCATCTCGACGCCTCACTCCAGTCGTTCCGCGGCGGACCGGAGTAGTCCGTCGAGTATCTCCGGCGTCGTCGGGTGGTACGCGCGGTCCGGTATCTTTCGGACATCCATCTCGTTCTCGACCGCCACCTGCATCGTCTTCGCCATCACGTCCGCGTGGTAGTGGAGACCCTGAAACCCGAGAACCGCTCCATCAGTCCCAACGACGAGCGTTGCCCGGCCCCGCGGGGCCAGTTTCGTCTTGAACACGCCATCGTCGGACGCCTCGCGGTGGACTGCCACGTAGTTGAGACCGGCTTCCTCGGCGGAGCTCACCGAGTGGCCGACACGAGCGTACGGGTACACGCTCGCACCCGAGAAGATGACGTGGTGATGGATGTTTTCGTACGTCCGGTGTTCGCCACCGTTCACGTCCGCGAGGATGTTTTCTGCGGCGACGTGCCCTTGCTCTTTGGCGACGTGCAGGATCGGTTCTTTCCCGTTCGCGTCGCCGACGACGTACACGTTGTCGTCGGCGCGCGTCTGCATCGTGTTCCGAACCCACTCCTCGCCCGTGGGAGTGATGCCTGCCGCCTCCAGTTCGAGACCGTCTAGCGTCGGGCGGCGGCCGGTGAACAGGAACAACGCTTCGGCGTCGATTGCATCCTCTCCGTCTGGTCCCTCGACGTGCAATCGAACCCCATCGTCGGTGCGTTCGACTCGCCGTTCTCTCGTCTCAGTACGTATCTCGACGCCGAACTCCTCACGGTACATCGACAGGATCTCGTCGCCATACTCCGGGTCACCCTCGTCTACGGGTCGTTCGTCGTGTTCGATGACGGTGAGGTCAACGCCCGCTTCGGAGAGGTACGGGACGAGTTCCAACCCGATGTAGCCGAAGCCCATCACGACGCCCGAATCGGGGAGCGTTGTCGCGTCCAACACGTCCGCACTGGTGTTGTAGTCTACATCGCCGATGCCCGGCAGGTCAGGAATGTTCAGTGACGATCCGGTGGCGACGACGACGTAGTCGGCTTCGATTCGCTCGTCGCCGACGAGGAGCGTTCGGTCGTCCACGAACCGCGCTGTCTCGTGGCGGAACGCCACGCCTTCGCGTTCTTCCATCCGGTGGACGGCGGTGCGTCGATGCGAGGCGAAGTTCGAGGTGTGTTCGTTCTTCGTTTCTACCACCGCTTCGAGGTCCATCTCCGGTGGCTCCCCGACGAGACGGTGGTCGTGACGCATCTGGTAGCGGTGTGCGGCAGTCGATAGCACCTCTTTGGAGGGCATACATCCGCGGAGGATACAGAGACCGCCGCCGGGTTCGCCGTCGTCTACGAGCGTGAGGCGGTCTATCTCTGCCCCGACGTGTTCGACGAGTCGGTCTGCGACGGCGACCCCCGCGCTTCCGTATGCGCCGACAATGGCTACGTGTGTCATACTACTGTTGCCGGCGGCGAAAAGAATAGTCGTTCGGGCGTTTGTGCGCAGTCGGCGGTAGACCGCTACGACGGTCTACTGTCGCCGTGCGATGAGCAGCGCGCTCCCGGCGAGTGCGACGAGAGCGGCCGTCACGCCGAATCCGGGCGTCGAGGATTCGGTGGTTTCCGATCCGTGTTCGGTTGCCGACTCGTTCTCGGTCGCTGACGTATCGTCGCTCGTCGTCGCGGTGGAGTCCGTGTCGGTTTCCGTCTCAGTATCGGTGCTTTCGGTTGCGGTCGTGTTGGTCTCGGTTTCCGTACTTTCAGTCGCCGTCTCCGTCGTGGTTGACTCGTTGTCGGCGGACTGCATCGTCACCTTCCGCTCGGAGAAGTGGTTGAGTGCGACGTAGACATCCGTTTCGGCGTCGGCATCAGCACTGCCGTCTGCGATCATGTAGGCCGACTGGTTACCGCCGTCTGCAGCGGTGCGGAGTTCGCTCGTGGACTCGACTTCGGCGGCCGCTTGGCCGTCTACAGTCACTTCGAGCGAGTCGCTCGCGTTCAGCGCTTTCTCGGAGACGCTCGTGAGGACGACTGCGCCCTCGCTGACAGCGCGTTCGACGGTGATGTTCACGGTTTCAGTGGACTGCTCGGTGACGTTCACCGTCGTGTTGGAACCGTAGTGGACGACTTCCGACGAGCGGTTGTCGCCTTCGTCCGTCACGTAGACTTCAGCCGTAGCCGTTCCGTTTGCGACGAGACGCTCGGCTTCGCGGTCGTTCTCGGTGCGTTCCTCGTTTTCGCCGTAGCTACGGAAGACGACGCGGCCGTCAGATTCGACACGGGCGGAGACATCGCCATCGTCGTTCTTCGCAACCGAGGCGTTGCCGACGGCGATGAAGACGCCGGTGGTGTTGCCGTTCTCGACGACGACGCGAGCCTCACCGTCTTCGGTGACGGTCGCTTCCTCGCTCACGTTCGCGCGGACGACCTGCGACTCAGTACCGGTGACGACGAGGTTTCCGTTCGGCGTGTCGTGTGCGGTCAGCGTTGCGCCGCTCTCGGTGGTGACGTCGGCGCTCGCTTCGGCCGTCGCTGAGATGGAGAGAGACGAGCCAGCGATGTCGGTTTCGGTCGAGACAGATGCATCAACGTCGATGCCGGTATCGCCGCTGGATTCGGCGGACTCGACGCGGAGCGAGTCGAGCATCATCGTGCCGCCGACGGAGTAGTTCGTCACGGCGTTTGACTCCGTGTCGAATTCGACGTGTGTTCCAGTGTATGCGGAGGACTGTGCGTCTGCTGCTGCTGCGGCCCCCGTTGCGGGGACTGCGGCAGCGATGACAAGTGTCGCTGCCATCAGCGCGATTATACGTTTCATTACAACCTCCTGCTAATGAACGTCCGTATGGAGTATCTTTCGATTAAGACATATATTCATTAAAATTCATATATTATAGCAAAAATATCACAGAAGGATCATTTACGGCCGCTCATCGGGTTCCTACTGGTATCACGTCAACAATATCCGGATGGACATCACCGTGAGATGCCGCCTGTTTCTTCTTCGACGACGGCCTCGACTTCTTCGGGTGTGACGACGGCTAAGTCGCCGTCGATGGTCCGCTTCAGCGATGCCGTGGCCGCGCCGTACGCGAGTGATTCGGGCACGTCGCCGCCGTCGAGTCGGCGTGCGAGGAACCCGCCGACGAAGGCGTCGCCCGTTCCGATGGCGTCGAAGGTGTCGGCGTCGTAGACGCCCTGTTCGTACACCTTCCCGTCGTGGAGGGCCAGCGACCCCTTCTCGCTCAGCGTGACGATGACCGTCTCGAAGTCGTACTCGTCGGCCAGTTCGCGCGCCACGTCGGCAGGCTCACCGCGCTTGCCGAGACACGTCTCGATGTCGCGTTCGGCTCCGATAAGCACGTCCACGTTCGGGAGTAGTGTCTCGTATCCCGCCTTCGCCTCCGCTGGCGTCCAGAGTTTCGACCGGTAGTTCAGGTCGAACGCAGTGGTCGTCCCCGCTTCCTGCGCCGTCTCTAGCAACGTCGCGGTCGTCTCGGCGAGCGTCGCAGAGAGCGCGGGCGTGATGCCGCTGGTGTAGAACACGTCTGCCGCTCGAACCGCGTCCTGTGGCAACTCGCCGGGCGTTGTCGTCGTGACGGCGGCGTCGGATCGGTCGTAGATGACGTTCGTTCCGCGCGGACTGCCACCGGGTTCGAGGTAGTACGTTCCCATTCGCGTCTCCCCGGAATCGTCCCACGCGACGTCCGTCTCGACGCCGTGGCTCTGCAGTTCCGAGATAACCCGACGGCCGAGCGGCGAGTCGGGTAGTTTCGAGAGCCAGACGGCATTCGACCCCAGTCTGGAGGCCGCGACGGCGACGTTGCTTTCTGCACCGCCCGCCTGCACGTCGAGCGTTCGGGTTCGCTCCAAGCGGTCGCCGCGTGGCGGCGAGAGGCGCAGCATCGTCTCCCCGAAGGTCACGATGTCGGTCATATCTTCCCGTTCTTCGAGATGACATATAAGTCCGGTCAGTCCGGCAGTACTGTACTCGCTTCCCTGAGGATCAGCGCAGCGAACTACTCCGACCGACGGCCGCCGTGGCCGGGATAGTCTCGCTCGAACCGGTCTTCTATCTCGTCGCGGTCGAACTCGATGACGACCGGGCGACCGTGCGGGCACGCATACGGATTTTCGCAGTCGTCCAACGCCGACAGGAGGTCGAGAACGGACCCCTCGGTCAACGAGGTGTTACCCGTTACGGACGGGTAGCACGCGAGATCCGCGAGGAGTTCGTCGGCCACGGCGTCTACCGTCTCACGGCCGCCGTCCTCGCCCTCGCTGACGAACGCGGTCAGCGCGTCGCGCAGGAGTTCGGGCCGAAGCGCCTCCGCGAACACGGCCGGAACGCTCCGCACTTCGACGGTTCGCTCGCCGGTCCGTCCGGCGTGGAATCCGGTCTGTGCGAGGGCGTCTTGGTACTCCTCGAACAGGGCCGCCTCGCGCGCGGTGAGTTCCATCTCGACGGGGTCGGCCAACGCCTGCGTCGTCACGTCGCCTGCGAGTTCTCGCTGGAGGCGTTCGTAGTTCACCCGCTCGTCGGCCGCGTGTTGGTCGATGAGGACCATCCCGTCGGCTGTCTCCGCGACGATGTACGTGTCTAAGAGTTGTCCGAGGACGCGCATCGACGGGAGCGTATCGAACTCGGGTGACAGCGTCGCCTCGTCGCCGCCGAGGTCACGCTGAACCGTCGGTGCGCCGAGTCGTCTCGGGGCTGTCGTCTCTGCCGTACTGGCCGTTTCTGAACGGCCGGCAGTCACTTCAGCGGAGTCGTGGTCCTCGTCGGACACCCCACTCAGTGACGCCTGCGTCGGGTTCGCTGTTCTTGTTTCCGCCTTCGCTTCCGGCGCTTCTCCCGTCCGCGAAGTCTGCATGTCGGTGTCCTCATCCGACTTGTCCTTCGAACTCGGTGTCTCCGGCGCACGTGACGGGCGCGAACGCGTCCGACCGGCCGAGACGGACCACGCCTCGTCGCTGGTCACGCCTTGTGAGGTGTCGGCCGCCTCGCTCGACGTTTCCCCCGTGTTTTCGGCCGATTCGTCGGGCGTCTCTGTCGTCGCGTCACCTGTCGGCCTCGGTGCTGCCGCGTCTCCTGTCCTGTCCGAGTGCGCTGATTCCGCATTTGGTGTCGAACGCGCCGATTCCGTCCCCGAAGTCGCCGAACGCGGTGAGTCCGAGACAGTCGGAGACGACCCGCTTCGGCTTCGCCCGTCCGACTGCGATGGTTGCGGACTGTGTCCTTTCCCGCCGCGCGCTTCTGCCGTCGGCGATTCGGGTGCGGGTTCCACCTCGTCGGGTGCGGACCGGCCGCGTGGGGCCGACGAGCGAATCAATCCTTGCTCTAAGAGGGCGGATTCGACGGCGGACTCGACGGCGCTCTTTACACCTGATTCGTCGTCGAATCTGACCTCCATCTTGCGCGGGTGGACGTTCACGTCCACCGTGTTCGGCGGCACGTCCACGAACAGGACGGCGAACGGATAGCGGTCGGTAGCGAGTTGCCCGCCGTAGGCGTCCAAGACGGCTTCGCGCAGAACGCGTGCGGTCACGTAGCGGTCGTTGACGAACGTCGAGAGGTAATCGCGTGCGCTCCGCGTCGTCTCGGGATGGCTGACGAGTCCCGTTACCGACGCAACCGGGCCGTCGTCGGGTTCGTGTTCGACGCGAGTCATCGACTCCGCGACTTCCCGGCCGTACACCGACAGCACCGTCGATTCTAGACTGCCCCGCCCCTCGGTGGCGAACACCTCTCTGTCGTCGTGTTCCAACGAGATAGCCACCTCGGGGTTGGCGAGCGCGTACTGCGTCACGACGGTGTTCACGTGATCGAACTCCGTCGCGGTCGTCTTCAGGAACTTCTTCCGCGCGGGCGTGTTGTAGAACAGGTCTTCGACTTCGACGACGGTCCCTTCTGGACACCCCGCGGGACGGACGTCCGTTACCTCGCCGCCCTCGACGCGGAGTTCGGTCCCGGCATCGTTGCCGGGCGCATCCGACCCGCGTCCGGTGTCGCCGCCGCGCGGTTTCGACCGGACGGTGAGTCGGGAGACGGCACTGATGGTGTGGAGCGCTTCGCCGCGGAATCCGAGCGTACCGACGCCTGACTCTAAGTCGTTGATGTCCGAAATCTTACTCGTCGTGTGTTCTTCGACGGCCATCTGTAGGTCCTCGCGGTCCATGCCGACGCCGTCGTCGCGGACGCGGACGCCTTCCGTTCCGCCCGAATCGACGGCCACGGAGATGCGGTTCGCGTCGGCGTCGAGGCTGTTCTCGACGAGTTCTTTGACGACCGATGCGGGTCGTTCGACCACTTCCCCCGCGGCGATCCGATTTATGGTCTGATCGTCGAGCGCGCGGATGGTCGGTCGGTCGTCGTCGGTCACTCCTCGCGCACCTCCGAGGCGTTGTTCACCGCCGTTGCCTGCGGTTCGCTCAGGCGGTCTTCGGCCGACTGTGGCGAGACCCATTCGTATTCGATGTGTTCGTGACTCAGCGATACAGTCTGCTCCGTTACCGTGCCGTAGTAGTAGACACCGAACCGGCCGTCATCGTCGTCGTTTCGCCACGCGATGGCGTGAACTGGCTGGCCGAGTTCGACGTTCAATCCGGTCTCTTCGGCAATCTCGCGTTGCACTCCCTCGCTTGCGTCCTCGTAGGCACCGAGTCGGCCGCCGGGGAGTTCCCACCCTTCGTCCGTCGTTCGCCGCACGACGAGGACGTCGCCGTCCGGCGCGAAGAGTACTCCGCGAAGGCTCACCGTCGCCCGGAGTGGTTTCTCAGTCATTGTCTGAAAGTCGGCGCTGCCACTCTTGTACTTTCGCCATGATGTCAAGTGGCGCGTTCGAGTTCACGTCCGTCTCGCGAAGTTCGTCGAGGATTTCGTCGGCTTCGGGGTCGGTCGCTCTGCTTGCATCTCTTCCGGCGGTTGACTCGCCGTTCGCGGCGTGCTGTGACTGCTGAGCGGCGGCGACTCCGCTCTCACGTTGGTCGGCGCTGGCTGCCTGCCCGTCCGCCGTCTGTCCGTCTACTATCTGCCCGTCCGTCGTCTGCCCACTTCCCGCCTGCCCGCTTGACTCGCCAGAACTGAACTCTCCTGACGAGAGGTCGAACACGGCTTGAACGGGTTTGTCGCTTTCGCCGCCTTTTGCCTCGATGGCCTTCTCCTCGCGCAGTTTCTCCAGCACGTTGTCGGCACGCGAGACGACTGGTTTCGGGACGCCTGCCAAATCTGCGACGTGAATCCCGTAGGACCGGTCGGTCGGTCCATCCTGAACCGTTCGGAGGAACGTCACGTCTCCGTCGCGTTCCTCGGCGGCGACGTGGACGTTTGCCACCCGGTCGAGATGGTCGGCCAGCGAGGTGAGTTCGTGATAGTGGGTGGCAAAGAGCGTCTTCGCACGAACTTCGTTGTGCAAGTACTCCGTCGCCGCCCACGCGATAGAGATGCCGTCGTAGGTTGCCGTTCCGCGGCCAACCTCGTCCAAGATGACGAGCGAATCCTCCGTCGCAGAGTGAAGGATGTTCGATAGCTCTTGCATCTCGACCATGAACGTCGAACGGCCCTGCGCGAGTTCGTCCAGTGCGCCGACACGCGTATAAATTCCATCAACGACGCCGATTTCGGCCGATCGAGCGGGGACGAAGCTTCCGACCTGTGCGAGCAGGACGATAAGTGCGGCCTGCCGCATGTACGTCGATTTCCCGCTCATGTTCGGCCCGGTGACGATGAGGAAGCCGCGCTCGTCATCCATGTACAGGTCGTTCGGGACGAACTCGGTCGTTCGCTCCACGACGGGGTGTCGTCCCGCTTCGATGCGGACCGGTCCGGGGTCCGTAAGTGTCGGACGTGTCCAGTCGTTTCCGGCGGCGTGCGTGGCGAGTGAGGACAGCACGTCTATCTCGGCGAGAACGCGACCAACGTCTTGGAGCAGTTCGGCGTGTGCAGCGACCCGCTCGCGGAGTTCGCAGAACAGTTCGTACTCCAATTCGCCGCGAGACTCTTCGAGTCGGAGGATTTCGCGCTCTCGCTCCTCTAACTCCTCAGTGACGAACCGCTTTGAGTTCTTTAGCGTCTTTATCTCGCGGTAGTGTTCGGGCACTTGATCTGCGACGGACTTACCGACTTGAATGTAGTAGCCGTCCGTCTTGTTTCGGTCCACTGTGACGTGCGAGAGACTGTGTTGGCGCTTTTCGCGGTCCGCGAGCGTGTCTATCCAGCGCTGTGCCTCTTCGTGGCTGTCGATGAGTTCGTCGAGTTCGTCGTCGTACCCGTGCTTGAACAGCCCCCCTTGCCGAACCGTCTTAGGCGGGTCGTCCGCGAGCGCGTCGGCCAGTTCGTCGTGAAGCGCGGCGGCGGCCTCGCGGTCCGGTCGCGCCACGACATCCGAAAGCGGCGACTCCGAGAGCGGACTCTCCTCGATTGCCTCCGCGACGGCCGGAAGGACGGCGAGCGTGTCGCGGACGGAGAGCAGGTCTGACGCGCCCGCGCTCCCCGAGGCAGCGCGCGCCGCGAGGCGTTCGAGGTCGTACACGCCGTCCAGCGTGTCTCGCACGCGCTCACGCGAGAGCGCTTCCCGGGCCAACGCCGTGACGGCGTCGAGACGCCGCTCCAGTTCTGCTCTGTCTCTCCGTGGTCGAGTGAGCCATTCGCGGAGGAGACGGCCGCCGGGACTCGTCACCGTGTGGTCGATGGCGTCCACGAGCGTTCCATCCGTCTCGCCGTGCATCGTCTCGGTCAGTTCGAGGTTTCGCTGCGTCGTCGCGTCGAGTTCGAGGTGGTCGCGCGTCTCGTACGTCTGCAGGCGCGTCATCGACTGGAGGACGCCCGTTCCCGTCTCCTCGACATATCGGAGGACTGCACCCGCGGCGCGGACGGCGAGGTCCGAATTCAGTCCGACGCTCTCCAGCGTCTCCCGGCCGAACTGGTCGCGCACGACGTGTTTTGCCCGTCCGGGTGCGAACGCGTCGGCCTCGAACAACGAGAGTGACGCGTCCGTGTCTTGCCGCAAGCGAGAGAGAAAGTCGTCGTCGCCGCGGACAGTCGGGCCGGGCAGAATCTCGACCGGCGAGAAGCGGTACAGTTCCGAATAGGCGGCGTCGGCGTCGTCGGTTTCGGTGACGAAGAACTGTCCGGTGGTCACGTCCGCGAAGGCGAGGCCGACGCCTTCGTCGTCGTCCGGAGCGACCATCGAAGCGATATAACGGGCGTCGGCGTCCGTTGTTTCCAGCAACGTTCCCGGCGTAGCGACGCGCGTAATCTTCCGATAATGTCCGTCCTCGCCGTCGAACTGGTCTGCGACGGCGACGCGATAGCCGCGTTCGACGAGGACTTTCAGATAGGGCGTGAGGTCGTCCACGGGAACGCCAGCCATCGGATACGACGACCCGTGTGAGGACTTTTGGGACACTTTCAAATCGAGTTCCTCGGCGACGAACTCCGCGTCGTCCCCGAAGAACTCGTAGAAGTCACCGCACTGCATCGTCAGCACGTCCGCGTCGGTTTCGGACTTCAAAGAGAGGAATTCCCCGACAATTCCCTGCGAGGTCATACACCTACGTCGGCAGTCCGGGCGATAAAACGCTGTGGTCTATGGGGCGCTGTGGTTTGCGTTTCGCTCCGGACGAACGTTTAAATCAGAAGCCGAGGCCAGACGGCCCGTGACCTAACCGACGCCGCGGGCGGTCACGCGGAGTGCGGCACGCCCGTCCGTGACTATGAGCGTCGCAATCGCTCGACAGTGCCGCCAGTTCGCCACATCGAGACTGTTTTCGACAGCCGCTTTGCTGACTCAGCGGTCTACTTCGCCCATGATCGTGTCGAGACTCCCCAGCGACGCGATCAAGTCCGGTATCAACCCGCCTTCGGCTATCTCCGGAAGCGCCTGCAAGTTCGAGAACGACGGCCCTCGGATCTTGAAGCGTGCGGGCTTTTCGGTTCCGTCCGAGCGGATGTAGATCCCGAGTTCACCCTTGGCACCTTCGACGGCGCGGTACACTTCGGTGTCGTCGTCCGGACGGATCGTCCGCGGGACGTTCGACTGGATGGTACGGTCGTCTTCGGGCCAGTCGGCGAGGAGTTCCGCACACTGTTCGACGATCCGCGCGGACTCCTCGATCTCGCGCATACGGACGAGCAGACGACTGAAGTTGTCGCCGTCGGGTTCAGTGACGACGTTCCAGTCGAGTTCGTTGTAGTAGCCGTAGGGATCGTCGCGGCGGAGGTCGTACTCGATGCCTGACCCGCGTGCAACGGGACCCGTGCAGCCGTAGGACTTGGCAACCTCCGCCGGCAGGATACCAGTATCGACCGACCGGAGTTGGAGTACCTCATTTCCGGTTAGCAGATCGTGGTACTCCGCTAACTTCTGTGGAAGGCCGTCAACGAAGTTGTACACCTTCTCGAAGAACTCCTCGCGGGGTTCCGGTAGATCCCAAACGACGCCGCCGAGACGGAAGTAGTTGAACATCAGTCGCTGGCCGGTCACGTCTTCTAAGATGTTCTGTATCTGCTCTCGGTCGCGTATCGCGTACATGAACGTCGCCGTGAAATCGCCCGTCACGTCGAGAGCGTACGCACCGATGGAGAGAAAGTGCGAGAGCATCCGCGAGAGTTCCGCGGTCATCGTCCGAATCACCTGCGCATACTCCGGCACGTCGATGTCCGCGAGCGTCTCGGCGGTGCGGGCGTACGCCCACTCGTTCAACAGGCCTCCGCCGCCCCAGTCCCAGCGGTCGGGGTACGGCATGATCTGGTGTCGGTACGTCTTCGATTGGCACATCTGCTCTTCGCACCGGTGGATGTAGCCGATTTCCGGATCGAGATCGACGACGTGTTCGCCGTCCAGCGTTACCTTGAGGTGGAGGACACCGTGCGTTGCCGGGTGGTGCGGTCCGACGTTGAGAAACAGCGTGTCGCCGTCGCGGCTGTCGTCTTCGATCGGGTTGGCGTGTTCTCGATACGGGACGATTTGTGGTCGGTCTTGGTCGTAGTCGCGCGAGAGGGGATGTCCTTGCCACGTTTCGGGAAGAAGAATGCGCCGCAGATCGGGATGGTCGTCGTACTCGATGCCGACGAGGTCGTACGCCTCGCGCTCGTGCCACCCCGCCGTCTCGAACACCGGTGCGCCCGACTCGCTGACCGGTGCGTTCGAAGGTGTCGGAACGACGATGCTCACCTCGTCCGTCGGATCGTCGTACGACTTCATGTGATAGATCGTTTCGTAGCGGTCCTCGTACTCCTGTGCGGTCACACACGAGAGATGGTCAAATCCCGCCTCGTCGCGCAGTCGTCGCAGCGTCTCTTGTACGTTGTCGGGCCGAACGACGAACCCGGGGGCGTGTACGTGGTCGTCGCGGCTGAGCAGAAGATCCGAGAGAAGTGTATCGAGTCCGTCAGTCCCCGCTTCGTCGGCGAGTTCACGGCTTCGCGTGTCGAGACTCATATCTTCGAATTCGCTCAGCCAATGATCGCTATTTTGCCGCACTCGTGAGGGGCTTTTTATTCTTAGACTGAACAGTCCCGTTTGTGAAGTCGATTCGTGCCCGTCTGACTCTTCCCGATTCACTTATTCATCCGATGCACGCTTTCGTCGCCGAAACGCCTGGATTCCGACGAACGAGCCTTCTTCACGGCAATCCGTTAGTCGATGATCGGAACACGTTCCTCTTTCACGTTGATGGCGACGACCCGGAGACGTACACCGACGCCCTCGAAGCGTCGCCTTCGATTCTGGACTACGAAATCTCCCAGACTGACGACCGTCCCGGCTTCTACCTCGCCGTTCAGGAAGGCGACTTCGAGGCTGACGCTGGACTCTCTAACGCCTTTCTCGGAACCGGCGTCGTCGTCGTCTCACCGATCATCTTCCGTGAGGATCGGTCTGTTGACCTCTCGCTTGTCGGGACGGCGGAGGCACTCACTGATGCGTTCGAAAGCCTGCCGCCGAGTATCGAAGCTGATGTGCGAGAGATTCACGAGTACGACGGACGCGTCGCCGACCCGGCGGCAGCACTCTCACCACGGCAACGTGACGCACTTGTCGTTGCGGTCGAACTGGGATACTACGGTAATCCACGAGAAGCATCTGTCTCTGCGGTGGCCGACCGACTCGACTGCTCGACTGGTACGGCGGCCGAACACCTACGGAAAGCGGAAGCGGCGGTCTTCAGACGCATCGTCCGAGACGGACCGGCCCGGTGGTGACGACTCCTACTGAGACGCCGTATCGAAGATCCGATACTCTGTCCGGTCTTCGTACTTGGTTCTCAGCCGATGCTGTCGCAATATTCTCCAATAATATCAGTATTGAAAACCAGCGGGATACAGTTATCAGTTTTGTTGCCAAAAAAGAGATAATGCCTAACTCGTTGCTCACCAGACTCGTGGACGCGCTCCCGGTGGGCGGCGGCGACCGTCCCCAACCCGATGGTGGCGTTACGTCCGGACATACCGAGACAGTCTCCGGAGTCGCCCGCTCGCTCGACAGTTCACAGATTTTGGAAGGAGTCGGCGCACCGACGTTCATTCTCAACGACGAGGGGACCGTCGTCGCGTGGAACAAGCAGATAGAACGTCTCACCGCGGTTCCTGCGTCAGTGGCAGTCGGATCCGAGCATGCCAGCGAGGCGTTTTATCCCGACGGCCGGCGCGCGAAAACGCTCGCGGACAAGGTACTCGAAGCCCCCAGCAACGCCGATAAGACGTTCGGCGTCGCCACGACCGGTGACGGTGGCTTCGAGGATAGTAGTACGATGGTGACTGGTGACGGCGTCGAACGCCACATTCGCTTCGTCGCCAAACCCATCTTCGAGGGCGACGAGGTTGTCGCCGTTGTCGAGACGATATACGACCGGACGGATGTCGTCGCACGCGAGCAAGCGTCAGTGCAACTCATCGACGAACTGCTCGATACCGTCGGCGCACTTGCCAACGGCGACCTGTCGGCGCGCATCGAGTTCGAGGACGAGAGCGGACGCTTGCCCGAGGAGGCGCTGTCCGTCGTTCCCGAGTTCAACGCCATGGCCGAACGGTTCGAGCGATTGGCAGACGAAGTAGACCAGAAGGCGGTCCACCTCGGCAAGGCAATCGAACGTGCGGCCGACGCCGCGATGCGCATCGAGTCACAGGTCACAGACCAGAGCGAACTACTCGATAAGGGGGCAGACGAGATGCAGGACCTCTCTGCGAGCATGGAAGAGATTGCGGCAACGTCGGACCAAGTCGCCAGTTCCGCAGCGCAGGCACAGACGGCCGCCGAGAGCGCCCGCGGGGCGGGTGAATCCGTCCGTTCGGCCACGGACAACGTCATCGACATCTCGGATGACTTGCTCGATAGCGTCATTGAACTCCAAGAGCGTATGGGTTCCATCGAGGAAGTCGTCGAGGTCATCGCGGAAGTCGCAGACCGGACCAACCTGTTAGCGCTCAACGCCAACATCGAGGCGGCCCGCGCTGGCGAGGCCGGCGAGGGATTCTCCGTCGTCGCCGACGAAGTGAAACAACTCGCTAATCAGACGCACGAACACACCGAGGAAATCGCCCAGAGCATCGAGCAGATACAAGAACAGGCCGACGAGACGGTGATGGCCTCCGAACAGTCCCACGAGCAGATTCAGGTCGCTTCCGGCGAAATCGAGGACGTGCTTGCCTCGCTCGAAGAAATCGCGCAGGCGACGGACGCCGCCGCAGACGGTATCGGTGAAGTCGCGCGCGCGACGGACAGTCAGGCGACGAACATCGAAGAGGTCACCACGACCATCCAGACTGCACAGTCGCATGCGTTTGACGCGCGCGATGCGTCCACCGAAATCACCGACGCGACAGCCGACCAGACGATGGCACTCGACGAACTCACCGACCGCGTCGCCCGCCTCTGTGGCGGCAACGTGGAAGCGACGTTCGAGGCTGGGCAGATTGATATCGGAACCGGGGACGATGCTGGCGACGCTGGTTCGAGTCGCACTGAAATCACGCGGACGGACGGCGGTCTCGACGTAGACCGGTAATCCGGATCAAGACGGCGCGTCCACGCCGGTGAGCTTCTCGGTGTCTGTCTCTCTTGTCGTCAGTCCAGGGAGACCGCGCAGGCGTCGGTGTACTCCACGTCCGCGACGGAGTCGATTGGGTCGTCGCCGCAGACCGGGCAGTCGGAATTCCGTCGGTAGGGAACCGTCTCGAACGTCATATCCATCGCATCGTAGAACAGGAGGCGACCGACCAGCGGATCGCCTTCGTCGAGGACGAGTTTCACGGCTTCTGTCGCTTGGATACAGCCCACGGTCCCGGGGAGAACGCCGAGTACCCCCGTCGTCGCACAGTCCGGAACGGTTCCGGGTTCGGGCGCTTCGGGGAACAGACAGCGGTAACACGGCCCGTCGGGCGTCAACGTCGTCACCTGTCCTTCGAACTTGTATATCGCGCCGTGAGCGACTGGAATCTCGTTGATTCGGCAGAAGTCGTTGACGAGGTAGCGCGTCGGGAAGTTATCCGAGGCGTCAACGACCACGTCGTAGTCTGCGAGTACCCCGACGTTTTCTTTCTCCAGTCGGGTTTCGTACGTCTCGACGGTCACGTCGGGATTGAGTCCGTGGACGAACGCGGCGGCACTCTCGACTTTCGGCGTCCCGACATCGTCGTCGCGGTGGACGACCTGTCGTTGGAGGTTACTCCGCTCGACGACATCGTCGTCTACGATACCGAGGTGTCCGACGCCCGCGGCGGCGAGGTACTGGATGACCGGCGACCCGAGGCCGCCCGCCCCAACCACCAACACGGATGCGTCGAGGAGGCGCTTCTGTCCCGGCGGTCCCACCTCGTCCATGATGATGTGTCTGGAGTAGCGGTCCAGTTGCGTGGCGTCGAGTGAGAGGGACATACCCGACGTTGGTCGTTGCCGCGAATAAATCCGCGCTCCTCGACTGGCAACGTTTCCCCAGTCGGTGTCAGGAAACGTCCGGCTTGCCGCCGTCTCGTAACCCCAGTTCGTTCGCCGGAGTCGTTCACGACGAATCGTGTGGGAGGGGAACAAATCGAAGACGGTTTGAGACGCCGCCTGTCACCACCGAACATGGTGACGGAGACGGACCCGGAAACGCTGGTGGCGAAACTCGAAGACGATGACTCCGAGACGACTGTTGTGGATATCCGAGACCCGTCGTCGTACGCCGCCGGCCACATCGAGGGAGCGGTGAACCTTCCTGCCTCGCGTCTCTCACTTTCGACAGTCGATACCGATTGGGGCGATGACGTTGTCGTCGCGTGTTATGTGGGTCAGAGTTCTCGGCGCGTCGCGTCGTTGCTCGACTCACACCTCGATGCCGACGTGTCCAGTCTCCGCGGCGGGTTCGACGCGTGGGATGGACCCACAGATTCGGGATACGACGTATAACCCTGCGGCGGCCCGTTCTAAGCGCCGGGCTTATTTCGCTCCCGTGTGACTGCTTGTCAGATGGTGCGGGCCAGCGCTCCCGGGACGACATCCACTACACGGCGTCAGTACACACGTCGAGTCAGCGCGCTCTTTGCGCTCGGATTCGCCGGTATCGCGTCGTTCGGCGTTACGCTCGTTGCCACGGGGTTGCTTCCGCCCACGCCCGACCTCTCGCCGGTTATGGTTTTTATCCTCTCGCTTCTCATGCCGACAGTGTTTCTCGCTATCGCCGTCTTCGTTGGGGTATTTGCCGCGTCTCGCGTCGGTTTACGTTCGCTCGTCGCCGAACGCGTGGCCGGTGGCGATCCGATCACGCCCGAACTTCGCCAGTCGGGGCCTCGGGCACTCGCCGCCGGTATCGCCGTCGGATTCGTTCTCGCCGCCTTCGACGTGACGTTCTCACCACTCGGTGCGGTTCCGGCATCAGCGACGGGGACACCGACCGTCGTCGATATCCTCGGTTCCGCGCCCGTTCGGTTTCTCTACGGCGGACTGACTGAGGAACTCTTGCTTCGGTGGGGGCTGATGTCGTTTCTCGCGTGGGTTGGATGGCGTGCCGCGGGCGGTATTAGGCGGCCGGGTTCTGACGTGATGTGGCCCGCAATCGTCCTCACGTCCGTCGTATTCGGAATTGTTCACCTCCCGGCGCTTGCAGGACTCGCCTCGCTCTCTTTCGCTACGATGATTCGAACGGTGCTTTTGAACAGCATCGGCGGCATCGTCTACGGGTGGTTCTTCTGGCGCTGGCATCTCGAAGCGGCGATGCTCGCTCACGCCGGGACGCACGTTGCCTTCCTTTCGCTATCGGTGCTCGGATTCCTGCTGCTGTGACCCGCAGGGCGCTGACGGTCGCTGTCGGGTTGTGTCCGTCGTCGCCACTTGTCGGTCCATCGTCGCCAAGTCGTGTCCGCCGTTGCCACTCGTCGGTCCGGCGTCGAAAGAAAAATCGAGGGTTTCTGTCGGCTTACTTGCCGCGGCGACGGTCGCCTCGGATGCTCGGGCGCGTGTGCTCGGAGCCTTTGCCCCGAGTGGTTAGTCCACGGTTGGACTTGCCCGCGTTCGTCAGGCCACGGAAGGTGCGACCCTTGTGGTCGTCGCTGCAGATCCAGTTGAGGTCATCGTCGCTCTCGATGGCGGGGTGTTCGGGGTCCACCATGATGATCTCGTGCCACTTCTGGGAGCCGTCCTCACCGACCCAGTAGGAGTTGAGCACGCGCAGGTTCGGGTACTTGCGTGCGGCGCGTTCCTCTGCGATGCGCTGGATGCTCTTGCGGCGACCGATGCGGTTGACACCCTGACGCTTCGTCCGGCGACCGGCCTTGAAGCGCTGTTTTCGCGCCCCACCCTTACGGACGGAAACGCGAGCCACGACGATGCCCTGTTTGGCTTTGTAGCCGAGTTCACGGGCCTTGTCGAGGCGCGTCGGACGGTCGATGCGGACGATAGCGCCTTCGTCGCGCCAGTCCTGTTTTCGCTGCCACTGCAGTTCGCCGAGTTTCCCGTCGCCGGGGTTTTTCCACGCGTCTTTGATGTGGGAGTAGAAGCTTCGTGCCATTGGTTTCACCACGGGCGCTTGTGATTCGGAGCGCGTTCGACGCCCTCCACATTTCGTCCCGAGTTCTCGGGTGCCCGCTGGCGTCCCGTCCGGCCAGCGAGTTACCGACTCTTCCCTCGGTTCGCCTTTAACGACTTCGAATCTGCCGGCACGTGTCTCGGCGTTCCAGCCTACAGGTCGAACGGCGGCGGGCCGAGTATCTCCACGTCGGAGTTCTCTACGAACGTATCGAGGCGGTCACGTTCGGCGTCGTCGGGACCGTCGGTCGGAACCGTCACTTCGTCTACGCTCGTCCCGACTGCGCCGAACAACGATTTGTTTCCCGGCGTCCGTAAGACGAGGTATCTGGTCCCGTCGGCGGCGATTCGGAGTGCGTGCGGGACGTTCTGTGGGGCAAAAGCCGTATCGCCCGGTTCCGCCGATAACAGTTCGCCATCGATGAACAGTTCCATTTCACCGTCGAGAACGTACCAGAGTTCGTCGTCCGAACGGTGAACGTGCAGCGGCGTCACGACCCGATTTTCGTCTCCCCGCCGTTCGACTAGGTTGAACGATCCGTCGGTCTCGTCCGCGGTCGCCTTCAGTAACGCCAGTCCGCCGAGTGCATGGTACGTATCTCCCTCGTCTACCGCCTTGACGAACGGCTCAGCCGTCGGTTCTTCGCTCACAGCTCTCCCACCATTTCGTTTCACTGATGGGTTCTCGGCTGATATATATCGATAGGCCTGCAACAATCGTCGCTCGCCGTTCGCGCGCACGCGAAGGACATAACGGAATATCCTTGTCAGCCTTCCATCCCGCTGAACGACAGGCCGCCTTCGATGTACCGCTGCGCGAAGAAGTACACCAGCATGAGCGGTGAGGCGAACACGAGTGCGAACGCCGAGAACCGCGCCCACGGGATCGAGTACTCATCGACGAGCGAGTACAGACCGACCGGGAGCGTGTAGTTTTCCGTCCCCAGTAGGGTCTGTGCGACGACGAACTCCGTCCAGCCCGTGAGGAAGGTGAAGATGAACACCGTCGCCAGTCCGGCGGCCGAGAGCGGTAGAATAACTTCGGTGACGACGCGCCACGGCGGTGCACCGTCTACCACGGCCGCCTCCTCGTAGGAGACTGGAATGCCGTCCATGTACGTCTTCAGTAGCCACGTGTTGAACGGTACCGCCGTCGCCGCGTAGTAGACGGCGAGTGCGAGTTTACTGTTGTTCAGTCCAACCTGCACGTACACCGTATACAGGCCGATGAGAAGCGCGATTCCGAGGCCGCCGCCCACCTGCGTCAACAGCACGTAGGTGAACAGAATCTTGCGCCGGAAGATGAACTTACGGCGCGAGAGCGCGTACGACGCCGGAATGATGAGACACATGGCGATGATGACGGTCGGTATCGATACCGTGAGGCTGTTCCAGAAGAACTGCTTGAAGTTCGACGGCCGGTCGATACCGTAGTTCGAAACGTCGAGAAACACCAGTTCGGGCGTGTTGAACACCACTGCGAGGTCCGTGAACGGGAGGTTCACAGAGATGGTGTATCCCGGGACGATGAGGTCGCCGATGACCCACAGGAACGGCTTCAACGACGGATTCTGCGGAAGCAGCGACAGGCCGTTCGTCGAGTAGATGGACCCGCCGGACCCCGACAGTGCGGACATGAGTATCCAGTA
The DNA here is from genome assembly GCF_000172995.2 of Halogeometricum borinquense DSM 11551. Taxonomy (GTDB): domain Archaea; phylum Halobacteriota; class Halobacteria; order Halobacteriales; family Haloferacaceae; genus Halogeometricum; species Halogeometricum borinquense. The sequence continues at coordinate 2,534,387 of NC_014729.1, read as the reverse complement.
GACGGGAAAGAGGAGCAACGCCACAACGACGAGTGCGCCCATCGTCGCACCGAGGGTTTTCAGTGGCTCTACAGGCGAGGTTTCGCCGCGAGCGATGCTGTGTGCAGTGTACGCTGTGTCGCGTCCGATTTCGATGGGCGTGTAGACGGCGCTCGTTACATCGTCTGCGATTTTGTCGATGACACCGCGAATGAGGCTCACGACTCGCTCACCCCGTCTGCGAGTCGGCCTTTCTTCACGTTCAACCACATGAACGCGCCGATAAAGGCAACGGCGAGGAGGCTGATTGCCGCACCCTCACCGTACTGCGAGAACGTGAACGCCTCGCGGTAGCCGTAGACGACGATGAGTTCGTTCGCTCGTGCGGGCCCGCCTTGATTGAAGACGTACGGGATGAGAAACGCTTGAAAAGACGCCGCGGCGGTCAGAATCGACGCGAACATCACCGGCCGCTTAATTGCGGGGAGCGTAACGTGCAGAAAGCGCGAAACGTAGCCTGCACCGTCCACCATCGCGGCTTCGTGGAGTTCTTCGGGAACGTCTTGGAGTGCGCTCACAGTGATGAGTACCATGAACGGATACGCCAGCCAGACTTCCGTGACGTTGTAGGCGAGAAACGCCGTCCACCGCTGTGATAGCCACGCGACCGACTCGAAGCCGATTTCTCTGAGGATCTGATTCGCCAACCCGAACTCTGCGGTACTGAAGATACCGCGCCAGACGGTGACGACGAAGATGGCCGGAAGCCCCATCGGGATGATGATGAGCGAACGCAGGAACCGCTTGCCGCGGACGCGGTCGCTCGTGACCACGAGGGCGATACCGACGCTGAACGCGATTTTCGCGGTGACGCTCGTGCCGACGAACAGCCACGTTACGCCGAAAGAGTTCCAAAAGGCCGGATCGGTAAGCGCCGAGACGTAGTTCTGCAGGCCGACGAACTCGGCCTGTCCGAACGTCAGCACGTCGAGCGCGGTCTCTCCGGCGAACAGATTTGCAGGACGCGCGTTCGTAAACGAGATTCCGACGAGGTACAGCACCGGAAACAGCATAAACGCCGAGAAGACGAACAGCCCCGGCAAGACGAGCAGTAGGGACGTGTCCTCTTTGTCGAGAAACGGCACATCTGCTATCCGGGTAGCGACGCGGGAGGCGGTGCTCATAACGTGGTCACTCCCAGTTGCTACGGACCGTCTTTGCCGCCTCGTCCATCGCCGTCGCCACGTCCGCGTCGCCGTTGAACGCCTTCGTCAGGGCGTCTTTGACGGGTGTCCAGACCGCGTTCATCTTCGGGTGCGCGGGCATCGGAACGCCTTGCTGGACAGCCTGTGAGAACCCCTGAACGGCGTCCGGCAGTTCGTCGCTCGTGGCGATGCGTTCGAGGACGGGCACCGCTCCCTGCTCTTTGGCGTTGCGAAGGAGGATGTCCTCGTTCGTCGTGTACCACTCGATGAAGTCGAGCGCCGCTTGTGTCGATGCGTTGTCCGCTTCCATCGCCTTCGAGAAGTACCACATCGTGATCCCCGTGTACGGGGTCGGCTTGCCGCCTTCGGGCGCGGGAAGTTTACTGACGCCGTAGTCGATTCCCTTCTCGTTGAGCGTGCTGAGATACCATGGGCCGTTGATGGCGAGCGGTGCGTTCCCTTCCGCGAACGCGGCGGCCTGCGGGCCGTACGTCGGGTCGTTCGGCATGTATGGAACGAGATTGTCGAGAGCGAACTGGAAGCCTTTGACCGTCGCATCGATGTTGATGCCGAGTTGCGTCTCTTTCTCGTGGTCGAAGTAGTAACCGCCGAACGCTTGTGCCCACGCGCTGACGAAGTAGCCGTCGAACGGGCAGCTAAGCCCATACATCCCGCTTTCGGGGTCGTGATACTCCTCCATCACCGACTTCATTTCCGACACCGTCTCGGGTGCGGAATCGACCATCTCGGTGTTGTAGATCAGCGCCACCGTCTCCGCGGAGTGTGGGAGGCCGATTGTCGCGCCGTCGAACTGTATCGCCTCGGTCGCCCCGTCGGTGAAGGTGTCGAGACTCACAGAGAGCGCGTCGCTCTTGTCCACGACGAAGTTACGCTGGTAGTAATCTCCGCCCCAATCGTGCGCCCACTCGAACGTCGTCGGACCTTGACCGGCCGGAATCGCCGAGGTGGTCTTCTTCTTTAGATTTGAGATGTCTGATCCGTCGAGCGTGTGCTTCGTCTGGTCGTTGAACGTTTGAAGTGCCTCTTCACGGAGTGGGACCTCCGTGTCTGAAAGCTGGTACCAGGCCTTTGCGGTACCTGCTGGACCGGACGACTCCATCTCGGTTGCCTTCGAGTTGCCGCCTTCGGTCGCCCCCGAATCCGATTGTGTCGATTGCTCGTTCTGCTTTTGTACGCCGACACAGCCTGCGAGCGCGCCGATGACGCCAACGCCACCGAGGTGCTTCAGCACCGATCTGCGGTCCATTGTCATGGATGAATATGGGATGAATTAGTAGTTCACGACTTAAATCATTCGGATAGCGCACGATTTTTCATCCAATAGCGACCGCTCTGCGGCGGTTCAACAGTCGGGGTAGAGCGCCGCTCGTCAGATCATACTGTGTCGCCAACACCTGGTTCAAAACTACTACGAAATGGTACCTCACAAATTCTATTGAGAGGGCAAGAACTATATCGCGCCGTCACAAGCATCGGTCAAATGGCAACTGTAACGCTCGATAATCTCAGAAAGGAGTTCGATAACGGCCGTATCGTCGCGGTGGACGACGTTTCCTTCGAGGTGGAAGACGGGGAGTTCGTCACCGTGGTCGGCCCGTCGGGGTGCGGAAAGTCCACCACGTTACGGATGATTGCTGGATTGGAGTCTCCAACCGGCGGGTCGATTCGTATCGGCGGCGAGGACGTGACAGACGTTCACGCGCGAAAGCGCGATGTGGCGATGGTGTTCCAGAACTACGCGCTGTACCCGCACAAGACTGTGCGGCAGAACATGGCGTTCGGTCTGCGAATGAGTACGGATCTCTCGAAGGCCGAACGAAACCGCCGCGTCGAAGAGACGGCGGAGATGATGGATATCGAAGATCTGCTGGACGACAAGCCGAACGAACTCTCCGGCGGACAGAAGCAGCGCGTCGCCCTCGGGCGTGCCATCGTGCGCGAACCCGACGTGTTCCTGTTCGACGAACCGCTGTCGAACCTCGACGCCAAGCTCCGGACGACGATGCGGACAGAGATTCAGCGTATCCAGAACGAACTAGGAATCACGTCTATCTACGTGACACACGATCAGGAGGAGGCGATGACGATGGGCGACAGACTCGCTATTCTGAAAGACGGTATTCTCCAACAGGTGGGCAAGCCGAAGGACGTGTACGAGAACCCGACCAACAAGTTCGTCGGTGGGTTCGTCGGATCGCCCTCGATGAACTTCGTTGACGTGGAAGTGACCGGCAGCGGCGGATCGGTGACGCTCGCGAACGATGATGGCTTCGACTACTCGCTTACGGGTGACGTCGCCCAGCGCGTCTCGGAATCGGGGTCGAAGACGGCCCGACTCGGTGTCCGCCCCGAGGACGTAACTGTCGTCACCGGCGGTGCAGGGATTCCGACGACGGTAGACGTGGTCGAACCCATTGGCTCCGATAACTATCTCCATCTCGATGTCGGCACGGACTTCATCGCTCGTGTTGACTCCGACGTGGAACCGACTGTCGGCGACACGATCGAGATCACGTTCGACCAGTCGGCCGTTCACTTGTTCGACGCGACCGGCGGCGACGCGTTGTTGTCCGGCGCAGAACACAGAGAAGTTCCGGCGCGGTAACTCCGCACTTCAGTCCTTGTCTCAGTCGTCCGCGACGACCGAGCGTTCTTCGAAGAGTCCGTACTCGTCCATCAGTGCCACCGTTGCCAGTCGAAGCGCGTGGGGCCATCCGAGCGGTGTCGCGCTATCTGGTGTCCCGTCGTCGAACACTTGCTCTGGGAGGTAGCCGCCCTCGGTGGTGAGGGGTCCATCGGGCAGGACGAGAGCCAACAGGTCTCGTGCCGTCTCCGCAAACGCCTCGTTCCGCGCGTCGTCGCTGTCGGCCAACAACGCACTCAGACTTGCGGCGGCGTGTGCGCCCCACGCCGTCGAAACGGTCCAGATCTTCTCGTGGTCCTGTTCGCGCATCCGCCAGTCGTCTCCCTCGTAGCGGATCAATCCCTCGACCGAACTCTCGGCAGGGTCGTGATACAGTTCGTCGATAACGGTCTCGACGTGCGAGACGAGTCTCTCGATCCGTTCGACGTCAATCTCTCCCACCTCCGCGTACGTCCGGTGAGCGTCAACGAGTGCGAGCGTCGCAGAGTCACAGCGGTCGTCCAGCCCTGACTCTTCGTGGTCGTCGGCGTACTCGCGGAGAGCGTAGATGCCGCGCGACGGGGCCCAGAAGTCGTCGATAGCCTCGTACACCTCGTCGGCGCGTGCCTTCGCCTCGGCGGCGAGGTCGCTGTCAGTGGCGGCGAGTGCAGCATACCCCTCCAAGAACGTCGCCGCCGTGTGAGTGAACCGACCTGACATGTTCTCCCACGCGTTCTGGCAGGTAATCGGGCGGCCGTCCGAGGCGAGCGTGTCGTTCAGTCCGGCGAGTGCGCGTTCGAGTGTCTCGATGACGCGGTCGTCGCCTGTGTCGTTGAGGTACCTCGCCAAGTAGGCGACGACACTCCCCGTCTGGTCGGCCTGATAATCCACATCGGACCCGGATTCGAGACGCCCGTTCGCCCATCCCGGCGCGAGCTCGCCGCTGAACGGCCAGACACGGTGGGGCCACGATCCGTCGTCAAGTTGCGTTTCTCGGTACGCCCGCGCGCTTCGGTCGTGCCAGTCGTCCAGCGCCAAGTCGAGATATCGGTCACTCTCGAAGAGGAACCGCGAAATCTCAGCGTCGTCGCGGAACCACGTATAGCCGTACCCACCGGAGTAGGCGTAGTAGGGGTCGAAATCGGGACCAGCGATCCGGAGGCCGCGCCGACCCGAGAGAAGCGAGAGGACGTGCAAGTCAGTAGCGACTGCGTCGCCGTACGGGGCGTCCGCGACGGTATTGGTGGTGTCGGCGGCGACTCGCGCTAGTTTCTCGGCGTCGTAGTCGGCGGCGGCCGAGCGTACCACGTCGAGTGCGTCCTCGCGGGTGTGCTCGGAACGGGAGGTCAGATACGTGGCGACGGTTGCTGTGCCGTCCGTCGTGGGGACGACGCCGACGACATCGCCGCTGAGATGGCCTTCCTCGTACCGGTCGTCGGTGACCGGGCGCGGATACGTCGTCGGTTCGTCGTCGACGAACGACTCGAACGTGCCGAACGCCTCGCCGCGGAGTTCTTCGAATCCTGTCGCACTCGCCACGTAATCTGTCTCTTCGGCGTGGTAGACTTCGACTGCGTCGCCGTGACGGAGCTGTGCGATCTGCGTGTCCCGGCCGCCGGGTGCGAACCCGATGCAGGCGACCACGGCAAGATTCTCGTCAGCTTCGGACGCATCGAAGTGGGTAACGTGTGTCTCCCCAACGGTGCAGTCGTACTGCGTCACCGGTCCGTAGGGTGTCTCGTGTTCGGTGACGATGAGCGTCGTATCCGTCTCGTACCGCTGTGTCGCCGCCGAAGCTTCGAACCACGCTGTCTCCCCATCAATCTCTCCCTCGTTGTCATTCTCCTCGTCGCACGGCCGGACACCGAATCGAGAGCGGACGATACCCGTTAGGCCGACGAGCGGATAACTGAAGTCTCGTATCTGCCCGCTCTCGTCCACGTGGACCAACCGCCCGTCACGACCTGAGAAGCGTCCGGCTGTCGTCCGACGTTCGCCGGGAAAACGCGTCCGATGCGCTCGGTTGCGTTTGTAGTCCTTCAACGCGTCGCGTAGTTGCATTGCCCGCCAGTCCCACTCCGAGGGTAATAACTTTGGTGTAATTGCCGTTCACAAATTTCCAATACTCCGAAACAGTCAAACCGCTCCGCTCGCCTGTGTGAGTATGCACCATCCCGGACCCCCGCGGTTCGTCCACGTCGGCGACGCCGTGGAACTCGCCCCGCGAAACCCCGATGCGGCAGAGACCTTCCGTTGGAAACTCGTCGAACAACCCGAAGAAAGCGGCCTGACAGTCGGTGACGGGGCCGTCGTCCACCTCGAACCGGATGCCCCCGGCATCTACCGACTCGAACTCGACGCACCCGACGGGCCACACCGACAGACCGTCCGCGCGTTTCCGGATCCGCGCCAGACAGCGGCGTTTCGCGTCGAGGCGTCAGACGTGGCTGTAGACCCCGACTCGGTCGAGAATATTTCGGTCATCGGTCCGTTCAACGACTTCACGATGGGCCTCACCCGACCGACGTTCGACGGCGAGGCGTGGACCGCGACTGCGACGCTGCCACCCGGAACACACGACGCTATTTTCGCGTTCGACGACGACTTCGACACGTTCGCCACGACCGAGGTGACCGTCGAGGGGCCGGGTCGTCCCCGACTTCGACTCGACGCTGTCCGAGAGGGTGACGAACTCATCGTGAGCGCGGACGCAACGGCGGCCCCGGACGGTCACGACCCGACGGTCGAGTTCTACCTCGACGACCGCGATGAACTCACTATCGAAGACGTGTCCAGAGCGGGCGACGAACTCCGTCTCCCCGTCGCGGCCGTCTCCGAGACGACGCGTATCCACGCGGTTCCAGTCGCGGAACGTCATGGCCTCTCGGATACTCTCGAACTCTCTGCTGAGGGTACTGACGTGACGGTCTCCCACCCCGCGGACGCGCCCGAGTGGGTCGAGGACGCTATTGTCTACCAGATATTCGTCCGCGAGTTCGCGGGCGAGACGGTGGACACGACGTTCGAAGAGATCGAACGACGCGTTCCCTATCTCGAACATCTCGGCGTCGATACGGTCTGGCTTACTCCCGTCTGCAAGAGTCCGACGCACCACGGCTATCACATCACTGATCTATTCGACACTGCGGACGACCTCGGGACGAGAGCGGCGTTCGAATCGCTCGTGGACCGCCTGCACGAGTCGGGAATCCGCGTCGTCTTCGACCTCGTGATAAACCACACCTCGCGCGACCATCCCGCATACCAACTGCACGAGGCGGGCGTCGAAGGGTACGAAGACCTGTATGAACGTGTCTCGGACGGACGCAACGTGTCCGACATCGACTGGTCGGCCGACGGCGCGCCGGGAGTCTACTTCAACTGGTGGCAGATTCCGAATTTGAACTACGACTCCCTCCGCGTCCGCGAGTGGATGCTTGACGTAGTGGATGAGTGGGCACCGCTCGTAGACGGGTTCCGCTGTGACGTGGCGTGGGGCGTCCCGCACGGGTTCTGGAAGGAGGTCCGTGCGCGTCTCAAGCGCGAGTACCCCGACTTCCTGCTCTTGGATGAGACCGTCCCGCGGCGGCCGGCGTTCCGCGAGAACGAGTTCGACCTACATTACGATACGGACCTCTACGACGCACTTCGTGACATAGGGAACGGTGAGAAATCCGCGACGGCAATCTTCGACGCTCTCGACGCGTCCGCCCGCCTCGGCTATCCCGACGAGGCGGTCCACATGCGCTACGTTGAGAACCACGACGAGGATCGGTATCTCGACGAATGCGGGGCCGATGCCCTGCGCGCCGCCGTCGCGGTGACGTTCACGCTCCCCGGAACGCCGCTCATCTACTACGGACAGGAACGCGGCGTCACCGAACAACGTGGCACGATGCGCTGGCACGACGGCGACGACGACCTGACCGATTTCCACCGCCGTCTCGTCGGACTTCGCCAGTCCGAACCTGCCCTCCGTTCTGGGTCGGTCGAACCCGTCTCCTGTTCGGTCTCGGGCGCCGATGCGTCCACTGTCGTCGCATACGAGCGCACGGCGGGTGACGACTCCCTCCTCGTCGTTGTTAACTTCGGCGCGGACGACGCGACAGTGTCGTTTGATGGCGAGGTGGACCTCTCGGCCGCGACGGACCTGATTTCGACTGCGAACGTCGGCTCAAACGAGAGTATCCACATCACGGACGCTGTCGTCTTGCGTCTCGACTGACCGCTGGGCCTACCTCCAGTTTCAGGGCAGTATAAGTGACCGTGTTCTGCATGTATTCTCATGGATGACGCCGCTCTCATCGAACTGCTCCAGCGGTTCGGGTTCTCTGATAAGGAGATTGATACTTATCTCACGATTCTCGAACTCGGCGAGGCGAAGGCGAGCACTATCGCCGAGGAGGCGGACGTTTCGAAACGCTACGTCTACAGCATCGCCGAGAAACTCCAGAGTCGCGGCTTCGTCGAGGTGAACGATCACGCCGTGCCGACGACCATCCGCGCACAACCGCCAGCGGACGTGGTGGAGTCGCTCTCGACGGATCTCGAAGAGATGCGACCCGCCTTGGAGTCGCGGTTCTCCCGCGCGGCCCCGCGTTCGGAGCGGTTCGAGGTGGTGAAATCGCGGGTGACGGTTCTGAAGCGCATCGCCGAACTCATCGACCGCGCCAACAGCGAGGTAACGCTTGGTGTGCCGTACTCGCTCGTTGATGAGATGGCCGACGAACTGCGCGACGCCGTCGATAGAGGCGTTCTCGTCCTGCTCATCGTCACCGGCGTCAGCCCTACCGACGACCTCGAACTCTCGGGTCTCGCGTCGGTAGCACGGGCGTGGGAGGAGCCGATGCCGACCATGCTCTCTGTGGATCAGGAAGCAGGTATCGTCGCGCCGACGGAGATGCTCACGCGGTCGAACAGCGCCGCGCAAGCGATTGTTCTCGCACAGGAGCAACTCGGCCCGGTCCTCGTCGGTTCGTTCCTCGGGAATTACTGGCCGATGGCCGCAGAGACGTACACCTGTGATCTCGACGAACTCCCGGCGACGTACGACGACTTCCGGCATGCGGTCCTACAGGCGACGCTCCGCGCTCGGACGGGGACCGACCTCGTCGCCCACGTTACCGGGCGTCCCGTCCACGTCGAGAACGGCCCCTCGGAGTTATCAGGCACCATCGTAGACATCCGACAGGGACTGCTCGAACCCTCGACTAACTCTTTCCCCGTCGAGAACACGCTGGTGATCGAAACCGATGACGGGACGTTTAGCATCGGCGGAAAGGGTGCGTTTATCGAGGACTTCGAGGCAGACACCGTCGAACTCCGTCACCTCGGCTGAACGACGACACGACTTTCGCTTCACTGCGGACCAGCTGTTTTCATCCCGATTGCCGTTCTGTGAGAAGCGTCTCTATCGACCGGGTACGTGTTCTACCAGTCGAACGGTCTCTGCGAGCGATAGCGGAGACGGATTCGGAACGAGAACCCAATTTGATATTGCACTATGCAATATATTTCCGTTTTCAGCGACGAGTGCAGATGCTCGTTATTCGTCCGTTTCTCCAAGCGAGACGCTGTTTTACGGACTCTGAGCGTGATCTGACAGCAGAAATCGCGGCGGCAGGTTAGTTAGCGAACGCGCGGACCGTTTGGAACTCGTTTTCTGCGACGGCGTCACATAGCGACGGCTCGTCGATGTCATCGGGTATCGACGCGGGATATTTCCGTCTGAAGTAGCCGAGAACGTTCTTCACGTCGCGTTCGAGGAGTTCACGCGCGTTGTCGTGGTCGGTCGAAACCGCCTGCGGCCAATCGAAGATAATTACGCCCTGCTCACCGACCGCGACGTTGTACTCGCTCATGTCGGCGTGGACGTACCCGGCGTCGTAGGCTGCCGCCACCTCGTTCAGCACGAGGTCGAGGACGCCAACCACTTGATCGTCTTCGAGTTTCGCCCGGTCGAGTTCGACGCCTCCGAGTTTCTCCATCACGATAGCGTGGCGGTTCTGGTCGATGGGCCGAGGGACCGACACGTCGGGATAGAGGTCTTCTAACACCTCGTACTCGCGCTCGGCCGCCTTGCGTGCGGTGTACAGCCACGATACGTGCTGGTTGTCGGAGGTGTATTCGCGTTCGCGCATCACCTCTCGGAAGTTCGTGTATCCCTCGCGGTGGAACTTCAGCGCCAGCGGTTTGTACGACTGCACCTCGAACACGTCGCTTTCCTTCCCGACGCCGAGGGGGGCACCGACACCTTGGATGGTGTCTCGTTTCGAGAACGTCCGGAGGGCTAAGGCGTCGTAGCCTTCGACGGCGAGTTTGTACCCCTCGTACTGGATAGTCTTGCGTTCGACGAGGTCACGTCGCATGCAACGGTTCAGTCGGTATTCTACGTTCTCCGGTGTGAGACCGGAGAGGTCGGGGAGTTTGCCGCGGTTCACCCACTCTCCGAAGCGCATCCCCTGCTCGACGCCAGAGAGGAGGTAGAAGTCCTCGGATTCGAGTTCGGCCATCACACCCGCGACGTTCCGCACCATACCGGAGGGACGCCCGCGATACCTAAAAGGACCCCGAGTCGAGGGCCAATAAACTGGTAGGCGCGATATAGAATTGGGGCCGCGGTTCCTTGCGGGGTGCCGAACCTCCGGCTACGACTCCGATCAAATCCCCAGCGCTTACGAGTGTCATTTGTCTATAGCGTGTATGGCCCTCCTTACGCGCAGGCGACTCCTTCAGGGAACAGTCGCGCTTGTCTTGGGAACAGCCGGATGCAACGGGCAGAACAGTTCGACAGAGGGAACAGCCGTCGTAGGCGGCCGTCCAAAAGACAGGGTCGTTCCGGAACACTACGAGTTGCGGAATCCGGTGAACGAGCCACCAATCTGGCTCCCAGACGAGACCGAAACGGGTCAGACCCCGTCCGACGAACCACAGAAACGCCCACTGGTCTATGAATTAATCGCTAGCACGGAGAAGGCCGACCGTCTCCAGTTTGCGGACATCAAGGGTGTAGACGAAGCACAGCAGTTCGTGAACGAGACGGACTTCAATAGCGAGACGCTGTTCATCCAGACGCGGAGCATCGAATCTTGTCACACGCTCTCGCTGTGTAACGTTTCGTGGAGCGACACCGATATCCATGCCGATTACGGGAGCACCTACCGCGATGTTGACGTTCGCTGTGAAGTCGATACCAAGGATTCGGTGTCGATGTTAATTCGGATTCCCGAGGTACTCGATCCCGATACCGTCACCAGCCACGGGTCGAGTTGGAGAAGTAGCGGGTGTCACCGCCGCGTCCCTCCGGACGACAGGACGACGACTGAACCGCCGAACTTCGGGCCGAAGACGGCAGGCGACGGGTCCACGACTGACGCCGCAACCGAGAACGCGACTGAGGAGCGTACCCAATGACCGACAAACTCACCTCGACCACTCGCCGTGGATTCCTCGCGTTGGCGGGAACCGCCGCCCTCGCCGGGTGTAGTGGACTCAATCCGCTCTCTGAGGACGAAGAGACGAGGATAGACGCGACGGCGTTGCAGGAGGCCATCTCGGGTGACGCTCCGGCAGTAACGTCTCTGGAACCCGTGAACATCGAGCAGTCGTATATCGACCGGAGCGTGACGGAGGCCCGCGAGCGACTGTCCACGGTTCCGGCACCGTTCGACGCCGAGGAAATCCCGAACGGCATGATTCGAGCCGACCTCACGGACGAGTACGAGGAGGCCAAAGCGGACATCGAGGACGTCACGAACGCGGAATCAACCTACGAGGCGTTCCAGCAACTCCGCGGCGCTCACGAGTCTGTTCGCACTGTTGCTGCTGGATGGCGTGCGATAGATGGCGACGTGACGTACGGGGACATTCAGGCGGAGATCCCGACTGTCCGAGACGATATGGATGGCTTTCGCGGCCGGTGGCGGTACGTTGGAGACGACCCAATTCGTGCGGTGTTGGCGCATGCGGCAATTGAGGACCGCGTTTCGTACACCGGTCGGCGACTCCAAAACGACCGTGTCGAAACACGATCCGACTCGAAGAATCCCATCTTGCTCGGCGAGTTCGCGGGAGAGATCACGGCGGCCCGAGTCTCGTTGCAGTGCGGGGAGTATCTCTACGACCGATTCACCGCCTCGCTGGATGAGACGCGCTCGGTCGGTGCTGGTCTCCGTGCCGCGGGCGAGACGCTGTCATCGAGACTCGACAAACGGCGCAAAGCGCTTCCGGAACCAGACCGTGACCCGTCATCCTACGTGGACGCGGACGTAGAAGACACGCCCATCGGCTATGCGCTCGATGACCTCCAACGTAACGTGGCGTTTGCCCACGGAATCGACAACGAGCGGGCCACTGGACAGCGTGCGAATCTCGTCCTCTCGGCGTTCTCGACGTTGATCCGGATTCGTGCGTTTGAACGACTACGCGAACGGGCCGAAAACGATGACTACGTTACCGTCGAGAGCGCAGACGACGTTCGGAAACTCCGAAACCGAGCGGTTGATGCGGTCGAGTCGGCAAAGGAGTCGGGAGAGCATCCGCGGCTTAACCGTTATTCTCTCCGGGATGTGGATCATTTCGACTACGTATCCAGACGACTTGGTCGGTATACTGACGAGGAAGATGGTGGAGTTTCTGCCCGGCGGATAAACGACATCGTCGAACAGTACGTGCTGATTGAAGCGATCGCGCAAGCAACGCCGAAGACGAGCGCGGAGGCCGCCGACGTGATTCAGTCGAATATGTGAGGCCGTCACTGGTCGGGCCGGACTCTTGGGTCGAATTGACTCCTCGCCGGTAACTTTCTTGTTCTCTCACTGTTATCTTCGCGTCATGCCTTCCGCCCGTCAACTCGTCCTCGTCATCGCCATCCTCTCACTCGCTGTCGCCGTTCCCGCAGCAGCGCTCGCCCCTCCCCGTGCCGCTTGCGGTGTCTGCACTGACGCACTCGATACCGCCGCCGCTGAGAATGGTATCACGCTCGAACGAGAACAGTCGGCGATGGCCGTGGACGTGGCGGAGAACGGCTCGACGCGGTGGACTGCGCGCGTCGCTCTTGCCGCGGGAGCAGACAGACTGACGAACGACACCCTCCGGTCGAACGTCGTCGCCGATGCGATGGAGCAGACGTACGCCCCGGCGACGCCCGAGAACGTATCAAGTCACCTCGACGGCGACACACTGGTCGTCACGTACCGCGATACGGACGCAGTTACGTCTGAATCCGACGTTCTCCTGTTTACTTCCTTTCACGCCTCCAGTCCAGTGAATCCGTTCCTTATCGGCGGTGAAGGGACGGTCTACGCCGGCGCGGACGAACTCACGGTTCGCGCGCCGGACGGGTACGCGGTTCAGGGCGGCTACGGCGACGCGACGACGACAACAGATACCGTTCGGTGGTCCGGCGACGCAGCAGGCGAATCGTCTATCGACCGGTCTACGACTATCGCCTTCGTGCGTGAGGACACGTGGTTCCCGGGAGTTCGTGCCTCGTTCGCGCGCCTCGTCACGAGTTTCTAATGCCACACGTTTCTGACAGCGTTTGCGTTGCGACGCAGTCGGGCCGTGATCTCACTTTATGTCGATGGTGATGGGGCCTTCGTCCTCGTCTCCGTCGTCGCCGAACTCGTCTTCGAGGTCCATGCCGTCCGTGAGTTCTGCGAGCGCCATCTCTACGTTCCACTTGTTCGCCTTCCAGACCGCGTCAAAAAGGACGCCGACGTACGGTAGCGACCCGCCAGCGGTGTCGATGGCGACGTTTGCGATCATCACTAACAGCGTTTTGTACGAGACGCCGAGTCGGGCCGATTCGAGGACGATGTACAGCGAGAACGCGGCGCTCACCACGTCGCCGACGACGGGGACCGTGCCGAGCACTGGGTCGATGCCGACACGACTGTTCGTTCCCGGAATCCCCACAAGGTCGTCGAGAACGTACGCGACTGATCGCATCCGCTCGACGGCCGCTTGGTCTACGCTCTCGGGTATCTCTCCACCGTAGCCGTCTCGCCCGTTTGCGATGTCATCTCGTACCATACTTTTCGTTCGAGCTAACGCTCTAAAAGCCCGATGGCGAACGTTCTCGCCCGTGTGTCTTTCTTTCCGCCGCCGAACGCGGCGGTCGCCGATGCGAAGCCGACGGGACTACGTTTATCACCTCGCTCGAAAATCACCAGACGATGGTCGATGGAATCGAATTGCCGGAGGAGTTACTCCGAGCGAAGGTCAAGGGCGAACGTGCCGGCGCGGACGTCGCCGGGATGCAGTACATCGGGTACGAAATCGGGCTGACGAAAAACAGCCTTCACGTCTACGGAAAACACTGTAACGCCGACATCGCTGACGAGGACTTTCGCTACATGATAGTCCCGCTGGAGAGCATCCGGGCGATCAAGATGGCCGACATGAAAGACCGGGGCCGGACAATCGAGATTCACCTCGGCGAGGAGGACGACATCACACTCCACAGCGAAGGTCAAAAGTCACTCGGCAAGAACCTCCGTCGCCTCTTTCTGCTCGTCTCTCGTCTCCTCGCGTAGGACTGTACCGACTCATTCACGTAAGTGGCAGTCGTCGCTACTGACATGACTCGGACTGCCGTCGTCGTCGGCGCATCGTCCGGTATCGGCCGCGCTCTCGCTTCCGAACTGGCTGACGCCGGATACGAGGTCGGTCTCGCGGCGCGCCGCCTCTCGAAACTCGAATCGCTCGGTGCGGACCTCCCGACGAAATCGTACGTCGCGCGCATGGACGTGTCGGATCCCGACGAGGCTAGAGACCGGATGGACCGTCTCGCCGATGCAATGGATGGTGTGGACCTCGTCGTCCTTTCGGCGGGCGTCGGTCACGAAAACCGCGAGTTAGCGTGGGAGCCAGAACGCGACACTGTGGACGTGAACGTCCGCGGATTCGCCGCCCTCGCCACGTGGTCGATGGAACACTTCGAGTCCCGCGGCGGTGGCCACCTCGTCGGCATCTCGTCAGTTGCGGAGTTCTTCGGTAACCCCGTCGCGCCTGCCTACAACGCCTCGAAGGCGTTTGTCTCGCGCTATCTCGACGGTCTCCGTTCTCGCGCCGTGGCTTCGGAGGCGGACATTACCGTGACGGACGTGATCCCGGGATTCGTGGATACGGAGATGGCGATTGGCGAGACGTTCTGGATGGCCTCTCCCGAGACGGCCGCCGAACAGATTCACGCCGCGATTCGCGCCGAACGGAACCGCGTGTACGTCACTCGTCGGTGGCGACTCGTCGCCCTCCTCGTTCGACTGCTGCCCGAATTCGTGACGCGCCGCGCGTTCGACTGACGAAACCGCTTTCTGGAGGTCTCCCGTAGCGGCCAGTATGACCGACGACGCCCCGAGCGGTCCGTTGGCCGACCGGGAGTGGCGACTGATTCCTGAAGAACGCAGAGACGGTGCGATGCAGATGGCGCTGGACGAAATTGCCGCTGAGACGGCGGCCGACGGCGGGCCGCGAACGGTCCGCGTCTATCGCTGGGAACCGAGTACGCTTTCTCTCGGCTACCACCAAGACCCCGAGACGGTCGATTGGGGGCTTTGCGAACGCGAGAATGTCACCGTCACCCGCCGACAAACCGGTGGCGGCGGCATCTACCACGACTACGACGGTGACATCTCCTACTCCATCGTCGCGCCGAAGGCGGAACTGCCGGGCGACCTGATGGAGAGCTATCACCTACTCTGTGAACCCATCCTCGATGCCTTCGCTCGTCTCGGCGTCGCCGCCGACTTCGTCGAAGAATCCATGCCGGAAATCTGGCATCCAGCGTGTTACCTCCGCGAACTACACCCTGCACACGATGTGGTCGCAAACGGAAAGAAGGTCAGCGGAAACGCCCAGTACCGCCGGAACGACGCGGTCATCCAGCACGGGTCGCTCACGTACTCGGTAACGGAGGCAGCGCATCTCGACGTTTTCGCAGGCCACGATGTGACTGATTCGACGTTCGAGGCTCGCGTCGGCGGCATCGACGAATTTGCGGACGTAACTCGCGAGGAAGCCGTTTCAGCGGTCGAATCTGCGCTCGCTGACTGGGCGGATGCGACGGTCGGCGAGTGGACTGCCGACGAACTCGAACGCGCGAGAGAATGCGCCGAGGAGAAGTACGCCGACGACGAGTGGGTCCGACGGGACCCGCGTAGCTAAGGACCGCACGTCTCCGTTTGAAATCCGAGCGTCCGCGGTAGAATTCGAGCGTCTCCGTTAGAACCCGAAGCCTCCGTTAGAATCCGAACGTCTCCGTTTGGTCAATGGTTAACTCGTCAACGATTGCCTCGTGTATCTCGCTGACGGGTGGGGTGTCACGCGTCGGGTCCATCCAGTGTTCGCCGATCCATTTGTAGCGGACTGTCATCTCTTCATCGACGAGAAAACAGGACCGGTGTGCGCGGTGTGACAGACCGAACGCCTTGTACCGTACGCCGAACGCGTCGGCTAGTTCGAGGGTAGTGTCTGCAAAGAGCGGGAACCCGAGGTCGAACTGGCTGATGAACTTCCGATGGAGTCGCTCGCCGGATTTGCTCGCACCGACGACCTGCACCGCGTCACCGCTTGCGAACCAGTCGAAATCGCGGAATTCACACCATTCAGAGATGCAGTCGGGACTGAAATCGACGGTGTAGAAGTTCAACAGAACCGGCTGTTCCTCCACGAGTTCCGACAGTGAGGCTGTCTCCGTTTCCCCGTCAGGCTGAACCAACGATTGCTGTACGTCCGGAACTGTCTCCCCAACCGCAATCCCCACATCTGACATACACTGTCCGTAAACTGTCCTGATTAATAGCAGTTCTCTCCCTTTCGGTCAATCCACGACCTTCCGCTGTGGTCATCCACCCGGTGGCCGTCGTCCGAAGTCACTATAGGTGCCTACTTCCTGCGGTCTGTCATGCGAGTCGGAGCACACGTCTCAATGTCCAGTTCGAAAGTCTCCTCGGACGAGGAGACGCCGCCGCACGGGAACGTCGCCAACGCCGTCCACAGACAGGTCGCCTTCGGCGGCAACTGCGGGCAGATATTCACGACGTCGCCGCAGGTGTGGCGCGACCCGGATATCTCCGATGCGGAGGCCGAACTCTTTCGGGAGGAAACGGCCGGTAAACTCGACGGCCCGTGGGTCATCCACTCGTCGTACCTCGTGAACCTCTGTACGCCGAAAGACGACCTCCGACAGAAGTCGCTCGACTCCATGCAGACGGAAGTCGATATGGCGGCGAAACTCGGCATCGAGTACGTCAACGTCCATCTCGGCGCGCACACCGGCGCGGGAGAGGAACAGGGTCTCGACAACGCCGTCTCCGTTCTCGATGAACTCGATATTCCGGACGACGTGACTGTCCTCATCGAATCCGATGCGGGCAGTGGGACGAAGATGGGCGACGAATTTGAACACCTCGCGTACGTCCTCGAACAGTCCGAACAGGACCTCGATATCTGTCTCGACACCGCACACGCCTTCGCCGCCGGATACGACCTCTCGACTTCTGACGGTGTCGAGGAGACGGTTGCGGAACTCGACGACGTGGTCGGCCTCGAGCATCTCGCGTGCGTCCACCTGAACGACTCGAAACACGAGTGCGGGACGAACAAGGACGAACACGCTCACATCGGTGAAGGCCTCATCGGCGAGGAGGGGATGCGCGCGTTCATCAACCACCCGGATCTTCTGGACGTGCCGCTCGTCTTGGAGACGCCGACGGAGAACGGCAAAGGCTTCGCGTGGAACATCGAACGCGTGCGCGAACTTCGCGAGTCGTAATTCACAGTCCCTCCAGTTTTCTCGGCCCGAGGTTTCATCACCAGCAAGGCATAACTCGGCGATATGTCTCCCCGCGATACGTTCGCTCTTTCCCGACGGTCTGTCCTTCGCGCTGGTGCCGCTGCAGGACTCGGCCTCACGGTGCCGTCTGTCGGCGCAGCGGACCAGTCGCGTTCGACGGAACTGACCGTCGCAACGCGGAATCTCGGTCTCGGTGCGAATCTGTTCGCCCTGTTTCTTGTCGAGTCCAGCGACGAACTCGCTCGGACCATCGGTGACCTGTACATGGACATCGAACGAAGCGCTCCGTCGGCCCGGATGCGTGCTATCGCGGACGAACTCGCCCGGACACGACCCGATGTCGTTGGCGTGCAGGAGGCCGCACTCATCCGAACCGAAACGCCGGGCGACGGCGGAGAGGATGGACTTGACGCCGAGGCTGTCTCGTTTGACTTCCTCGACGAACTCACCGCCGCGCTCGATGAGACGGGTACACCCTACGAAGTCGCACAGGTGAAGACGACCGCCGATGCGGAGTTTCCCGGACTCGTGGATGATGAGCGAATCGACGTGCGACTCACCGACCGGGACGTGTTCTTGGTTCGCTCCGACGCGGATGTGACGGTATCGGACAGTTCCGCCGGGACGTTCGATGAGGCTCTGGAAATCCCCGTCGGCGACGACCGAACGTTTCGCGTCGAACGCGGGTACGGCGTCATCTCCGCGACCGCCGATGGTCGGGAGTTTACCGCCGTCAACACGCATCTCGAAGCATCATCCGAGAGCGTGCGCGGGTCGCAGGCCGACGAACTCGCTTCCGTACTGGACGACATCGATGGCCGGACGGTCCTCCTCGGTGACCTGAACGACGGTCCTGCGTACAAAAACGGAGCGTACGAAACGCTCACCTCGAATCTGGCGGACGCGTGGAAGCAGGCCCGCTCGGATGCCGACGGCTTCACCTGCTGTCGGTCGGCAACGCTGGACGGCGAGGAATCGATGCCCAAGCGGGTCGATCACGTTCTCGTGCGTTCCGGAGTCGCCGCGACGGACGCGAAGTTGATCGGTGCCGGTGCTGAGAGCCGCCTGCATACGACTGTGAACGGGTCTTCGCGGACGCTCTGGCCGTCCGATCACGCCGGCGTCGTGGCGACGCTCGAACTCGGGTCAGGGGTCTCGTCGGCGGCCAACACTGAGACTGGTGCGGTGGCGGAGACGACTGCGACGGGCGGAAATGGGGGAGACAGCACTGCGACTCCGTCGGATGAGGACGCATCGACCGCGGACGACCAATCGAATGAGTCACACTCGACGACGATCCGTTCGCCGTCGTCTCCGTCACCGTCTCCATCGGCATCGCCTGCATCGTCACCCGGCGAGTCGGGAACTGCGACTGAATCACCGGGTTTCGGCCCGCTCGTCGGCGCTCTCGGTGTTCTCGCCGGAGTTGCGGAACGTCTTCGACGACGGGGCGACTGAGAACTGACCCGCGCTGCTTTTGTCCGTCCACCGAGAACGCCGGGGCGTGCGGAAGTTTTCGCCCGAGTACCTGCGGCGGACGCGCGAGGGGATGTGGGACGACTCCCGTGACGCCCTCCAAGACCTGTCGCTACCGGACCGGTCGCGCGTGTTAGATGTCGGATGCGGCACCGGTGAACTCTCTCGCGTCCTCGACGCGGAGACGCCCGGCGAGGTGGTCTGTCTCGACGCCGATCCCGAACTCCTCCGCGTCGCACGCGAGGCGGCCGACCTGCCGACCGTCGTCGGCGACGCCACGCGCCTGCCGTTCCCGGACGATACCTTTGATCTCGTGGTGTGTCAGGCGCTTCTCGTGAATCTCCCGCGACCAACAGACGCCATTGAGTCGTTCACCCGCGCTTCTTCGGATCTCGTCGCTGCCGTCGAACCGGACAACGCCGCCGTCGGCGTCGATTCGACTGTCTCGGCGGAAGTCGCACTCGAACGGTCCGTCCGCGAGTCGTATATGGCGGGCGTCCAGACCGACGTGGCGCTCGGTGACAGACTCCCCGACATCTTCGAGTCGGTCGGTCTGTGCGACGTACGAACGCGCCGGTACTTCCACCGAAAGCTGATCGAACCGCCGTACGACGATGCCGCTCTCGAAGATGCCGCACGGAAGGCAAACGGGACGGGACTGGCCGCTCACGAGACGGAACTTCGGCGGACGCTGTCTGACGACGAGTACGACGCCCTCAGACGTGACTGGCGCGAGATGGGTCGTACGGTCGTCGAACAGATGCAGGACGAGCGATACCGACGGGCCGAAGTCGTCCCGTTCGATGTTGTCGTCGGACGCGTCCCCGAGTGAACGGAAACGAATGAGCCGTGCTAACGGACCGACCCGCCGTCGGTTACCCGAGGAATAGGTCAGCGAGATTCCCGCTGGACTTCTTGCGGTACAGTTCCGAGTAGCCGCAGCTTGCACACGTTACAACCGTGAAACTGCGATTCTGTACGTCGAAGAACTTTGAGAGGCCAGTACCACTGGTGGCGATGCTGTCCATCTCCGTTTCCGTGTGGCCGCATTTCGGACAACCGCGGTCGCCGTTGCGTGCTTCGTGACTCATGCGTCTGTAACTTTGCTGCCGGCGTCGTGTAATTTTCCGGGTTAGTCGCATGGCTTTCGTGACAATTGCGACAGACACGTCGTTCGCGGGGTAACGCCTACACCGTCGGTTGACGAACCCGTAGATATGGTCATAGAGTTAGGGTTCTTCGTCCTGTTCATGCTGCTCGCAATCGGTGCCCCGCTCGTGCTGTACGGGTTCATCAGGAAGGAGACGAGCGATCAGCAGACGATGGACCGCAGCGACGCCGAACGCGCGGCACAAAAAGAATCACGTCGCCGGCGTCGGTGAGGTGGTTAGACACGCCGTCGTCGATCGATTCCTCCACCGCCACGTCCGATTCAGCTACACCACGTCGCCGCGTACCGTCGAACCGGTCTGTGCGGCGCGGTAGTCGCGGACGGCGTCGGCCGCCTCCGACGCCGATTCGTCTTCCATCCCGAGCATTTGCAACGCTTCGGGGAGCGTCGGGAAGACGAGTTCGCCCGCTCGGAGCTTCTCAAGGGCGGATTCGGAGCGTTGACTGTCGGCGTACAGGCAGACGCCTCGCGGGTCGAGAATTTGCTCGTAAGCGTCGCGTGCGAGTGCGCCCTTCAACCGTTGCGTGACGTTGTCCTCGAATGAGGCGTTGCACACTTCGAGATGGACGGGTTCGTCGTCCAGGAGGAGGTGTGCAGCCAGACATTTTTCTGGGGCGGCGTAGCCGTTGGCGTTGGCGCGGAGGTGTTCGGGGTAGGTGTCGGCCCACTCGGCGGAGACGCTCTTGCCGACGCCTTTCACACCGTGCGATTGCTCGAACTGTTCGCCGAGTTCGCTGTCCCCGCGCATGAGGAGGTCCTTCGTGACGTACACGTCCAGTCGTTCGATGGGGTCGAGTCCGAGCGCAACGTCGCCGTACACCCACACCTCGCGGACGGGGACGGGCATCGGATCGGATTCGACGGCGTCGAGAATCGCCTCCACTCGGTCGATAGCGCGGCCGCGTTCCATACCCCCGACTCCGACTTCTGGGGACAAACGGGTTTCGACGCTCGTCGCACGCCGTCCGCCGCGGGCTTTGCGCCCTTGGCGTCCGCGCGGAGACGAAACCCGTATTCGTCCCGGCGGGTAAGCGGGTGGTGATGGAGTGCGACAAGTGCGACCGGGACGCGGTGATGCACGCGGGGTATTCGGGGGCACATCTCTGTGAGAATCACTTCTGTGCCTCGGTGGAGAAACGCGTCCGCGGTCGGATTCGCAAGGACAGCCTCGTCCCGCGGGATGCAACGCCCGAGGACCCCGAGCGCTGGGTTATCGGCCTCTCTGGCGGGAAGGACAGCGTCGTACTCACCCACATCCTCGACGAAACCTTCGGGAAAGACCCTCGCATCGAGATGATGGCGCTGACCATCCACGAAGGAATCGAGGGCTACCGTGACGAGAGCGTCGAGGCCTGCGTCGAACTTTCGGACGACCTGCAGATGCGACACGAACTCGTCACCTACGAGGAGGAGTTCGGCGTCCAGATGGACGATGTTGCGCGTGAGGACCCGGAGAATATGGCTCCCTGTGCGTACTGTGGTGTCTTCCGCCGCGACCTCTTGGAATCGTACGCAGAGGAGTTCAGCGCGGACAAACTACTCACGGGTCACAATCTCGATGACGAGGCGGAGACGGCGTTGATGAACATCCTCGAAGGCGACGTAAAGCAGATGGCAAAACACTTCGACGCGAGTCTCGGCCCGTTCGACGAACGCAACCCCTCCGATGATTTCGTCCCGCGAGCGAAACCCCTCCGCGACATCCCCGAGAAGGAAGTTGCCCTGTACGCTCACCTGAAGGACCTTCCCGCACACATCACGGAGTGCCCACACGCCTCCGAAGCGTTCCGTGGCGAGATTCAGGAACTCATGCTCGATTTAGAAGACGACCATCCCGGGACTCGTCACTCGATCATGTCGGGCTACGAGGAGATCGCCGAGATGGCGGCCGACCGGTACCGCAGCGGCGACGACGACGTAGACTTGAACGACTGCGAACGCTGCGGGTCAAAGACGGCGCGCGACGTGTGTCGTAAGTGCCGTCTGCTGGAGTCGATCCGGGCTGTCTGACGCCGCTGCACGCGCTTTCCGCTTCCTTTTCTCACTCGGTTGGTCGTTACTGCTGCTACGGACAGTTCCGGGTCCACGCTTGTATCTATCGCGCTCGTGTGCCCGCGTTACCCGTGCAGACACCACGCACCGCCGCCATGGGGTTATGATCCCTATCGCACATCCATAGAACGATGCAACAGCGACGTAGACAGTTTCTCAAACTTACCGGAGTGGGTCTCACGGCATCGTTTGCTGGCTGTGCGGCCAACGAAGATGAGGGCACAGAGACGACGACGGAAACGGCGACTGCCACGCCGACACCGACGGCTACGGGCGGCAGTCAACCACCGGGTGCGGACGTACTCGGCGGGCCGAACGACTTGCAGTCGGAGGCGTCGATTCGGGCGGCCGTCCTCGACGGCGACCAAGGAGCGGGAAAGTTCGTCTTCACGCCCGCCGTTGTCTGGGTGGAATCGGGAACGACCGTCTCGTGGAGCATCGAAGGGATGGCTCACTCGGTGACGGCGTACCACGAGGACAACGACAAACCACACCGCGTTCCGGAGGGGGCGTCCGCGTTCGATTCGGGCACGCTCGAAGCGGGCACGACGTTCGAACACACCTTCGAGACGCCAGGCGTTTACAACTACTACTGTACGCCGCACGAGGGGCTGGGAATGGTCGGATTGGTCGTTGTCGATGCTCCGCAGGGCGGTCCGGGGACGACCGACCCCGCAGAAGACCTCTCGGGTGCTGCGGCCGAACACCTCTCGATGCAGTTAGACGCGGCGGGTATCGGTGAAGGTGGCAGCGAGGCGACCGCCGGCTACGCGTGGAGCGACGCAACGTGGGACTCGTACTGGTATTCGCTGTACAACATGAGTACCAATATCGCCATGAGCGGCAACGGGGTGTTGTTCCCGCACAACGAGGAGCAACAGCAGGCCTTCGACAAGCGAGTTCCGGCGATGCTGAAGCACGCCGATGCGGATAAACCGCCGGTGAAGAAGCCCAATCTGAACATGGCTCCGTTCACAACGGGCGACCCGAACTTCACGCAGAACCCCGTCTTACAGGGCGAAGACGGTCGTCCCGACGCGTCCACGCTCAAATGGGACCTCTCGAAGTCCTCGAAGGTGGTCAGTCCGGCGTCAGTGGCGTGGACACATCTGAAAGGCGTCACGTGGGCGAAGAATTTCCAGACGCACTTCGACACGCTCCCGCCGGGGATTGCGGCGAAGTTCCGCGCGCAGATGTTGACGACGTTGGCCCAGATCGGTGTCAACGCGACGCTTATCGCGGGTGGCCCGAACGAGAACGGCGCGCTGACACAGGCGGACGGGAGCTTCCCGCTCGTTTCAGGCTTCAAACCGGGAACCGGCGAAGTCGTCGATGGTGAGTCGCGTCCGAACCAGCACGCGGCGATGCTGTGGTATCTCTCGAACCTCAACAGTCTCGCACAGAACGGCTGGTTCGGCTACGTGAATCCCGAACCGCTCGTCCCCGCGAAAAAGATTCAGGCGCTCACCGACGGGATGGCAAAAGCGACGATGCAGACGTTCGACCCTGAGACGATTCTCTCGACGGGGACGACGCGCGACCTCGGCGTGATGCTCGGCGGCGTCGGATGGTACGGAACACAGGCCGGATCAGCGGAGATGCGACAGTCTGCGGTCGAGTACGCGAACGCGCTCGCATCGGCCATCGAAAACAACCACGCCGGGAACGGCCGCATCGAGAACGGGGCCGAGAACGACGCCGCCACGCAGGGGGTCGTCGCACAGGGTCTCCTCTGGGCCGACCAACTCTCTGGCGTAGACACTCAAGAACTGGCTACTCCGGTGGTCGGATACCTGCTTGACGAACTCTGGGATGCGGACGCCGGGACGTTCGCCAGTTCGCCCGACGCGACGACGTATCACATCACCTCCCGCGATGCAGGTGATACGACAGGCGGGCTCAACGCCGCGGACGTTCTGCTCGACGTTGACGTACAAGAGACGTACGCGCGCTACTTCAACCAGACGTTCAACCGAGGACGCCTCCAGCGTGCGGAGCGACCGCAGTCACGCGACACGAACGCCGAACACACGCTTCCGCTCCCGCCGGCCGCCGGGGGCGAGTTCGGACAGGCGGCCGTCTACAACGACGCCGTCGAGTACGACACCGAGTCGGACGCATGGGCTGTTGTTGACGATGGATTCACGACGGCAAACGCGCTCTACTTAGCGAATCAGGATATCTGGATCAGCCAGTGGGGCGGCGACTTCTATCGCGGACGCGGTGTGCCGGGTCAGGCGGAGACGCCGCCGTAGTCGCGCCCGCGTAGCTACCGATTTGCGTCTGTGAGAAATAAGAGAGAAAAACCGACGCCGTGCCGCTTTCCGACTATCGGATGACGTCGAGACCGTTCTGCTTCTCTTCGGTCTGATCACGGCCGCCGTCGGATTGCCACGACCCCGTGGAGGAGGGGGCCTGCGGCTGCCGCGAACTCGAACTGGAACTCGAACTAGTGTCGAACTCCGAGCTAGTTCCCTGTATACTCTGACGGGACTTATCTGCCTGTTTCTGCGTTGAGGGTCCGAGTACCTGTGCCGACTGGACGCCGGTCATGATGGCCATGACGCGGACTTTGCCCTTGTATTCGTCCTGAATGCGAGCGCCCCAGATGACGTTCGCGGAGGCTTCCAGTCGCTCGGTGATGTTGTTCGCAATACCCTCGGCCTCTTTCAGTGTGAGGTCGGGACCGCCAGTGATGTGGACTAAGCCGCCGGATGCGCCGCGATAATCCACGTCGAGAAGTGGGTGGTTCATCGCGTCGTTGACCACTTCTTGGGTCTTGTTCTTGTCTTGCGTCTCGCCGACAAGCATCACCGCGACGCCGCCTTGGTTCATGATGGTAGACATGTCGGCGTAGTCGAGGTTGATGAGCGACGGCTGCGTGATGGTCTCAGAGATGCCCTTGACCGTCTCCGCGATGATCTGGTCCATGACGGAGAACGCCTTCCCGATGGGAAGGTTGGGGACGTAATCGAGCAGACGGTTGTTGTCGAGGACGATGATAGAGTCCGCTTCGTTGCGGAGTTTCTCCAGACCTTCCTCGGCTTTCACCGTCCGCGCACGCTCGACGTTGAACGGAGTCGAGACCATGCCGACGACGATTGCGCCTTGCTCTTTGGCAATCTTCGAGACGACGGGTGCCGCACCGGTCCCGGTACCGCCACCCATACCGGCTGTGACGAACACGAGGTCGGCGTTGCCGAGAACTTCTTTGACAGTTCCCTGTGCCATCTCGGTCGCGCGCTCGCCCATCGAGGGATCGCCACCAGCACCGAGACCCTGCGTGAGAGATTTGCCGACGAGAATCTTCGTGTCGGCTTCGATCATTTTCAGGTGCTGTTTGTCGGTGTTGATGGCCACCGTCTCAGCACCGTCAACGCCGATGTTGTAGAGGCGGTTGACGGTGTTGTTTCCTGCACCACCACACCCGACGATGACGATTCGGGGATTCCCGAACTCCTCGTCGTCGGATTTGGCTTCTGCATCGCGCTTTTCGGCCTCGTCACGCTCCATGGCTTCTCTGACGATATCCTGCATCGTCTTACACCTTGGCCCAGCCGCGCTTGGTGGAGGACTCGCGCCCTTCGACCTGTTGCTCGTTCAGCATCTCACGCACGGCGGACCGAATCGCTTCGGACCGGTTCGGGAATTCCCCGGTTTCGACCATGCGTTCGACTTCTTCGATCTGCTGCTTCGGAATTCGTAGTGTCACACGCTCCATTTGTGCATTCCCCCGGTAAGACGGCGCGCACGCCTCGTGCGAGCGTCTTACACACCGGAAATCGGAAGGCAGAAGCGACATCGCTTCCCTTCGGACGGTGTGTAAGACAACCGTCTTACGCGAGAGTTACCACAGAGCGATATAATATAAATCTAACGACAGGGTGTCTTACACTTCCTGTATTGCGGCGTATGCAGGTGCTTCGGGGCCTCTACCCCTGTTCGAGCACATCAGCGGCCGACGTACGACGGCCGCAACCGGGACAGAACGCCCAGTCTGAGCGCACTTCGTCGCCGCACTCACAGAAGACACGGTGGTTGGCTTTCTCCCCGCAATTCGGGCAGTATACGTCGTCTGGACTCAGCTCTTCACCACACTTCTCACAGGGCTTCTCTTGTGTATGCACGCCAGAAGCGTCCTCGTCGTTTGTCTTACGAATCTTCGAATCTGACTTAGAGCCATCTTCTGTGGCGTTTACGGACGTTTCGTCCGTTGCACTCTCGACAGCGATGTTGACGTTTACATCGCGTGGGGGAGCGAGAGTGGAGTGCCCGACAGCACCGAGTCGTTTCGCCAGCACGGCATCGACGCGTTCCTCGATGAGTTCGTCCAGCCGCGACTGGAGAACGTCATCGACGGTCACTTCGGGTTCGTCAGTTTCGTTGGCTTCGCTCGAACGCTCCGCTTCGTCAAGGTAAACGCGGAGTGCATCGCGCATCACCTCACTTTTGGAGGTTTCGAGACCCTCCAATCGCTCGACGAGTTCGTCGTCGGCGCGGAACGTTATCTTACTCATCGAGCTATCAATTCTCACATGCCTATTTTAATCTTCCCACACGTCTGACGCGTGTTCGACGCCGGCTTCGATTGGTAATTCTTAAACCGGGCGGTTGGTTACATGTAAGTGACCGCTCTTAGCTCAGCCTGGCAGAGCAGCCGACTGTAGATCGGCTTGTCCCCCGTTCAAATCGGGGAGAGCGGACTTTCTACCGACCTCGACTCCGAGAGCCTTCGCTTCACTCGTCACCTCGTTCGTTTCACTCACGAGGGCGGGAAGAACGGACTTCTCTTGTACCACTTCGGAAGCGACGCAACTGTTCGGTTATCCCTCGAACGGGTCTTCGTAGCCGTTGCGGATGAAGTACCGAACCCAGTTTCCGTACGTCCGGTCGGCGGGATGGTCTGCGACCTGTTCGTACTGTACGACGCCCTCCTCGTCTACGACGTACGTTGCAGAGATACCTGTCAAGCCGTGACTCGTCTGCTCGGTTCCGCTGTACTGCTCTGCCACCGTTCCGTCAGGATCAGCTAACAGTTGAATCCCGAGGTCGTAGCGGTCCCGCATCTCCGTCACCGGCCCGATTGGATCGGTGACGATGGGTAGGATGTCTACGCCGTCGTGGAACCAGAGGTCGTATGAGATTTCGGAGAACGTCTGGAGTTGCTCCGCGCAGAAACTACACCAGTGACCGCGGTTGATGAGGATGACCGTCGGACCGTCGTCCAGCGTTTTTGAGAGCGTTACGTCTGCTCCGTTCGTACTCGCCAACGTGAAATCGGGGGCGTCCGTCCCGTTCAGACTCATGTCTCCGTGTGACGAGCGTAGCACGCATAATCACACGGTGGTTCGGTGACGAGCGCACAGGACCGAGACAACTACTGTCCGTCGCCCAGCGACCGACGAGCCAATTCTACGGCGACGCCAATACTCGGCCGTCTGGCGGCGATACTTTCCGACAGCGCACACAGTTGGCCGCCTCCTCAGGAGTAAAGAGGGCGGCGGCTGCTTCTGTCGGTATGGCAACGCAACTCCCACCCTCTGAGTTCTCGGCGCGACTCGATGCGATTCGGGGACGACTGGCCGACACAGACGCCGATGCAGCCGTCTGGTTCGGTGCGACGAGTATCGAGTATCTCACCGGATTCCACCATATTCAGACCGAACGCCCCGTCGTCCTCGCCGTCACGGACGCCCGCGTCGAGATTACGGTTCCCCGACTGGAGGTCGAACGCGTCCAGGATAATCCCCGCATCGATGAGGTCCGTCACTACTTCGACTATCCCGGCGGCGACCCGATCAAGACGGCGGCGTCGATGCTGTCGGAACTCGGTGTAGACTCGGTCGTCGCAGACAGCGACGGCGCACCCGGAACGATGGGCTATGAGGGACCGGCCCTCTCGGAGTTCGTCGAGGTGGAGAAACAGGCGTGGGTCACGCGCATGCGCTGGGAGAAAACGGACGCGGAGGTAGACCTCATCCGCGAATCGGCCAAGTGGGCCAACCTCGGCCACCGATATCTCACGGACTACACCGAAGTCGGCGCACACCCCGCGACTGTCTCTCAACGCGCTTCGATGGAGGCCTCGCGTGCGATGCTGGACACGCTGGGTGATCGCTACTCGGTCCGCGTTCGCGGCAGCGGCCCGGTCCACGCAGGGTACATCAGCGGCCGGGAGACGGCGCTCCCACACGGCCACACGCCTAACGAACGCCTCTCGGAGGGCGACGTGCTGATCACGGGGGCGTCGGCGAATGTGGACGGCTATCACTCCGAACTCGAACGGACGATGTTCGTCGGCGAACCCACGTCCGAAGACGTTCACTACTTCGAACTCATGCTGGAGGCACAGACCATCGCCATCGATGCTCTCGGTCCCGGCGTCGAACTCGCCTACGTTGACGAACAGGTCAACGACTACTTCGAAGAACAGGGGGTCCTTGACTTGGCCCAGCACCACGTCGGTCACAATATCGGCCTCGGCGGCCACGAACCGCCGTACATCGACACCGGGTGGGACGAACACTGCGCTTCCGAACACACGGAGATGACCGAGACGGACGCGACGATGGCTCCCGGCCACGTCTACACCATCGAACCCGGTCTCTACACCGAGAGAGCGGGCTACCGTCACTCCGACACTGTCGCCGTTACCGAGAGCGGAACGGAGATGCTCACGTTCTTCCCCCGCGACTTAGAATCGAACATCATTCGGTAGGACAGCAACCGACAGCCGGCCACGCTCGCAACTGCCCGCGAACCGGTTTCACTTTCGCCGCTTCGTTCACTTTCACTCCGCCCTTTGCCGAGGTTCATATTCTTCCGTGGTCACCTCCGCGTATGTCACTCTCTGCGGACACGACGCTCGCCCTTCCGGCGGCGGCACCGTTTGACTTCTCGCAGTCGGTGTCGTTTCTCGACGGGTTCACGCCCTGCGCGGACGGACAGATCTGCCGCGATGCCGAACTCGTCACCGGTGGGTTCGCTCCCGAACCGTTCGTCGCGTACCTCTCACCGGACGGTCCGGACGCAGTTCGTGCGCACGTAGACTGGCTCCGCGCCGCAGGCGACGGCTCCGCTGTCGCGGCCCATCTCGACAACTTCCTGTCGCTTTCTGACGATCTCACACCGATGTACGAAGCGGCGCAGGCGGACGAGGCGTTCACCTCCGTCGTTGCGGACCTGTTCGGCTACCACCACGTCGGGTTTCCGACGCCGTTCGAGGCGGCGTGCTGGGCGGCGCTCTCACAGCAGACACCCATCCGCGTCGCCACCGAATTACGTGATGCTCTCGTCCGCGCCGTCGGTCGCGTTGCAGTCGTCGATGGCACGGCAGTCTCGCTGTTTCCGACACCCGCGATGGTCCGCGCACGCCCTGACGAAATCCGCGACGCAATCGGTAACGAACGGAAGACGAAGACTCTTCTCGCCGCCGCGGAGGCGTTTCTCGAACACGATCTTGCTAATCTCACAACAGATGATCTGCTGACTCAGCTTGCGGACGTGTGGGGGTTCGGGTCGTGGTCTGCGGAGTTTATCGCTCTCCGCGGATTCGGTCGGATGTCGATTCTCCCGTCCGAGGAGTCCCGTCTCTGCACCGCCGTCGGAGACGTGTACGGCATCGAAAACGCGACGATGAACGACGTGCGGCGATGCGCCGACCCCTACGGCGACTGCCGAGGGTACTGGGCACATTACATCCGCGTGTGGGACTTCCTCGGCGACGAATCCGGCTCGGACGACTGAATCCGGGCACCGCCCTCCGGCATATTCAAGTTCGATTTCACCAATCCAAGCGTAGTGGCAATCTCGTTCGACCTGTTCGGAACGCTCGTCGCCGTAGAGCGCCCGGCGGACCCGGCGGCGGCCGTCGCGGCTGAACTCCGCGACAGAGGAGTCGCCGTCCCCGATGATTGGGGCGACGCCTACGCCGAACTCCATATCGACGCCCCGGACGGTGCGGAGGTCCCGCTTCCGGCGCACGTCTCCGCGGCCCTTCGCTCTCGGGATGTTGACGCCCCCGCTAACGCGGCACGCCGGGCCGTCGTCGCCGCGTTCGATCCCGAAGTCCGGACGCCTGAGGGTGCCGTCGATGCCGTGAGCGCCGCCGCCGAACGCGGTCCTGTCGCCCTTCTCTCGAACTGTTCAGTTCCCGAACTCGTCGCACGGACGCTCATCCGCTCGGACCTCGACCGAGACGCGTTCGACGTGATGGTTTCGAGTGTCGCCTGCGGGTGGCGAAAACCCCATCCCGAAGCGTTCGAGACGGTTGCCGGACGCCTCGACGTTGCGCCCGAAACTCTCGTCCACGTCGGTGACGACCCGAACACTGACGGTGGCGTCGAAGCTGTCGGTGGAGCGTTCGTAGACGTACGCGAGGTGGGATTCGACACCCTCACGGACTCGCTTCGGCGCGGTGCGCGCTCCGAACTTCTCTCGGAGGGTGAGTCGTGCCCCTAACCGCCGCTCTCGCCGTCGTCCTCGCGGCCGGACTCGACGTGGCGGTTGCCGAACCACCGGCACGCGTCCACCCCGTAGCTCTCCTCGGCCGACTCGTTTCGCATGCCGACCGCACGTGGTCACACCCGCGACTCGTCGGCGTCGTACTCGCCCTCGCTGCACCTCTTGGATTCGCTGGCGTCGCCGGTGGTGTCGTCGCTGCCGCCGAGACGCTTTCGCCGTGGGTCGGCGCACTTTTCGCCAGCCTCGTTCTGTTCGCTGCGACGAGTCTCCGGATGTTGCTCGACGCCGTCCGCGACGTGACGCAAGCGGCCGAAACCGATCTCGATGCCGCTCGGACAGAACTGCGCGCACTCGCCGGACGCGACGCTTCGGCGTTGGACGCCGCGCACGTTCGCTCCGCGGCGGTCGAGAGCGTCGCGGAGAACCTTTCGGACGGTCTCGTCGCCCCGCTTTTCGCCTTCGCCGTCTGTGCGCCGTTTTCGCTCCCCCTCGCCGCGGCCGCCGCCGCGTGGGTGAAAGGAGTCAACACGCTCGATTCGATGTTCGGCTACCGCTCGAAGCCAATCGGCTGGGCACCCGCTCGTCTCGACGACGTGGTGATGTGGCTCCCGGCACGACTCGCGGGGGTCTTGCTCGCTGTCTCGGTGGCCGAGTTCTCACTTCCGTTTTCTTCGCGTGTGCGAACGCTCGCGCGACGGCCGCCGTCACCGAACTCCGGGTGGCCGATGGCGACGATGGCGGCGGTGCTTCCGGCGCGACTCGTCAAGCCCGGCGTCTACGACCTCGATCCGGCGTCGGACACGGCGAACACGCGCTTGCCGACCACTGCTGATGCGATGCAGGCAGTCAGAGTAACGAACCGCGCCGGACTGCTCGCGTTCGCCCTCGCGGGGGTGATCGCGTGGTTCTAACCGCGCTCCGTGGTGGACTCGTCTTCCTCACCAGACTTCCGGTCGGGGTGGACGAGGCGTCGTGGGACGCATTCCGTCGGACGCCTGTGGCGTTTCCGCTCGTCGGCTACGGTCTCGGCGCACTCGCGGCGATTCCCTTCTTACTTCCCGTCCCGGTGCCGACCGCGGCGGCGCTCTACATGGCGGCGCTCTACGTTCTGACGGGTGTCACGCACGTTGACGGCCTCGCGGACGTTGGCGACGCGGCGGCCGTCCACGGCGACGCAGAAGAGCGACTGGCGGTGCTGAAAGACTCACAGACGGGTGTCGGCGGCGCGCTGGCGCTCGGACTCGCACTCGTCACGCTCGGTCTCGGCGCACTCAGCGTCGCGGGAACGGCTCCCCAAGTCGCATTTCCCCTCGTTGTCGCCGCCGAAGTCGGCGCGAAAACGGGGATGGCGACGCTCGTCTGTACGGGCGAGAGCGCCCACGAGGGTCTCGGATCGGCGCTCATCGACGTGAACGACGTTTCGAATCTAGTTCCCGTCGCCGTTTCACTCGTTCTCCTTCCGGCCCTGCTCATTACGCCTGTCGCTGGCGTCGCGGGGGTCACTACCGCGGCATTTGCGGCCGTCGCCGCGGCGTCATTCGCTCCCGTCGCTGTCGCCGTTCTCGCCGGTCGCTGGGGTAACGAGCATCTGGGCGGCGTGAGCGGAGACGTACTCGGGACGGCGAACGAACTCGGGCGCGTCGCCGGTCTCCACGCGGGGGTGCTAGCGTGGACGCTCTTCTGATGTGCGGCGGGCAGGGAACCCGCCTTGGCGGCGAAACCGAGAAACCGCTCGTTCGCGTCTGCGGCGTGCCGATGGTTGACCGCGTTGCCACCGCGCTGCGACAGAGTCGCGTCGAGACAGTCCACGCGGTCGTCTCTCCCGACGCACCAGAGACAGCACAGCACGTCCGAGAGAAGCGTCTCTCGGTCGTTGAGACAGCGGGGGAGGGCTACGTGTCCGACTTGACCGACGCCCTCGAAGCGGTCGGGAAACCGGTTGTGACCGTTGCCGCCGACCTGCCGCTCCTCGCGGCCGAACATGTCGATAGCGCCATCGAGACCGCGAACGCGGCGGGGGAACAGATGGATGGTATTGCCTCCGTCACCGTCTGTGTGCCGGCGAACCTGAAGCGTCGTCTCGGCGTCTCCGTAGACACGACGTTCGAACACGAAGGCGAGGAGATCGCGCCGACTGGACTGAACGTCGTCGCTGGAGCGACGGACACCGTGCAGTTGACGTACGATGACCGCATCGCAGTGAACGTGAACCGACCGACTGACCTCGAACTCGCGGAGGAACGGTGCGATTGATACTCGTCGCGGGGACGACCCGCACGGCCGAACGCGAAGGTATCAGCGCCGCAGGTGCGACGCGAGACCTGTTACTCCACACGCCGAGCGCGGACGCCGAGATTCTGGTGTACGGCGAACCGGTCCGCGCTCCGGTCACGCCCGTCAGTCCGTCCGGATGTCCGACGCCCGCCGCCGTCACCCGCGCCGCTCGTGAACTGGTCGGCTTCGACGTGACCATCGTCGATGGCGGCCTCGCCCGTCCGTCGGGTGCGCCGACGGTTTCGGTGGGTGCAAAGCCCGGCCGCGACATCGGAGACGCTGACCCGGTCCCGACCGCTCCCGGTGCGTTCGCCGCCGCACGGGAGTTCGGGCGGTCGCTCCCGGACGACGAACTCGTCGTCGGTGAGACGATACCCGGCGGAACGACGACGGCGATGGCCGTCTTCCGCGCACTCGGCGAGGACTGGCCAACCTCCTCGTCGCTGCCGGAGAACCCGGTCGAACTGAAAGCGCGCGTCGTCGAGGAAGCGTTCGACGCCTCGGAGATCGAACCCGGACAGGCCGCACACACCCCTGAGCTCGCGGTTCGGTTCGTGGGCGACCCCGTCTTGGCATCCGCCAGCGGCCTCGTCGTGGGCGCGCTCGAATCCGACACCGAAGTCGTCCTCGGCGGCGGGACGCAGATGCTCGCCGTCGCCGCACTCGCTCGTCATGCGGGCGCTCTCGGCTCACTGACGCTTGCGACAACCTCGTATCTCGCCGCTGATGTGCCCGAACTCAGCGAAGCGACGGACGCACACGATGTCGAACTCGTCGTCACCGACCCCGGATTCGACGCTGCTGACGCCGGACCGCTCTCGGCGTACGCTGACGGCGTAGCCAAAGAAGGCGCGGCGATGGGTGGTGCCCTCTACCTCGCCGATCAGGCCGACGCGCTTGATGGCGTTACGGGCACAACACTTGATGTACTAGAGCGGCTCTAAGCCGATAATGGACCTTGATGCCGTCTCCGCTGTCTCCCGTGTTCCACACGGTGGCGCGGACGACGTAACCATCCTTGATTTCAGTGCGAACACGAACCCGAACCGACCGTCGGGCATTGCGTTCGCATACGAGTCCGCGCTTGCAACGTCCACGCGGTATCCGGCCGACGACTACGTTGATTTTCGCGTTGCGGCCGCCGAGTACGTTGACTGCGACCCGCACGACGTGATACCGACCGCCGGTGGAATGGCCGCTCTTCGACTCGCATTCGGCGTCACCGTCGGCCCGGGCGACGACGTGCTGCTTCCCGAACCGAGCTTCGGCGAGTACGACCGCGAGATCAGATTACAAGGCGCGACGCCAGTCGCCGTCGCACACGACGAGATTCTGGAGACCGATCCACGAGACTATGCTGCTGCCGTCGTCTGCAACCCGAACAATCCGACGGGCGAGGCGGCCGACCCCGACGAACTGCGCGCGTATCTCGAAGACTGCCGCGACGCCGATACCGTCCTCATCGTTGACGAGGCGTTTCTTGACTTCACCGACGATCCGAGTCTCGCGGGCGAACCCGGCGTCATCGTCGCTCGGTCGCTGACGAAGATGTTCGGACTTCCCGGTCTTCGCGCGGGATTCGCCGTCGCCACGGAGGCACTCGGAGAGAAGCTAGACGCCGCGCGACAGGCGTGGTCGCTCTCGACGCCTGCGGCCGACGTCGGGGAGTTCTGCATGCGTCAACAGGTGTTCGTCACCGAGACGAAAGTCCGCGTCCGAATCGAACGCGAGCGGATGCGCGAACGGCTCTCTGATGCGTTCGAGGTGTATCCGTCGGACGCGCCGTTCCTTCTGCTCGGCGTCGAAGGCGACGTGGACGAACTGCTGTCGTACGCCCGTGAACGGGGCTTTGCGCTCCGCGATGCGCGCACCTTCCCGACGCTCGACTCGCACGTCCGGGTAGCCGTCCGTCGGCCGCAGGAAAACGACAAACTTGTTCGGACACTGCTTGAGTTCTGATGCTAACACCCGTCTTCGACGCCACCGTCCGCGACGACGTGCTTCAACTCTCCCGACCGGAGACGCGGTGGCTCTCGACTGGGCATGCGGGCGGCGAATCGCGTGGCCCTGTCGCGTACAACGTGAGTGTCCCCGAGGGTTGGGACGAGATGGACGTAGACGGCTACGTCGAACGCCGCCTCGACGCGGCGGGATTCGATGAGAAGGGACCGACACTCCTCACCGGCGTCTCGATGCGCCATGCCCGTCGCGCTCGTCTCGGTCCTGTCGAAGTCGTCGCTACCGCTGGCGTCTCGAACCCGGCGGCGCTTCCAGTCGCGGATTCGGCGCACTCCACAGCGCACTCCCGGACGGACGACCCTCCCGCGGGGACGGTGAACGTCTTCGTCGGGACGACGCGTGACCTTGCTGCGGGTGCACTTGCGAACCTCGTCGCCGTCGCCGCCGAAGCGAAAACGGCCACCCTTCTCGCGCAGACAGGGTTCCCCGGGACGACGACGGACGCGATAATCGCTGCCTGCGATCCCGCCGGTGAGACGACTCTCTACTCCGGAAGCGCTACGGAAGTCGGAGCGGCGACCCGCGCGTGCGTCCGTGACGCGCTCTGTGCGTCGCTTGAGTCTCGATACAGTGCCGCTGACGGCAACGAGCTTCCTGATTCCGTCGAAGACGCGAAGTACGGCGTCGTCACCGACGAACGCGCTGCTGTCAGTCAAATTCTCACCGACGAGAACGACGGCGAAGCTTTGTAATCGGGGCACGCGGAGAGACGGACAATGACCGACACACCGGTTCCGGCGGACCTCCCCGGTCTCGTTCTCGCGGGGACGGCGTCGGGTGTTGGCAAGACCGTCGCTACGCTTGCGGTCTGCCGCGCCCTCGAACGCGAAGGGCACACACCCGTCGCGGCCAAGGCCGGACCCGACTTCATCGATCCGAGTCACCACGCCGCGACGCTCGGCCGTCCGTCGCGGACGCTCGATCCGTGGCTGGCCGGCGACGACGGTCTCGAACGAACCTACGCCCGCGGTGCAACCGACGGTGACGTGTGCGTCGTCGAGGGAATGATGGGGCTGTACGACGGGGACGTGAGTACCGCCGCCGTCGCCGCGAAACTCGATTTGCCTATCGTCCTCGTCGTGGACGCAACCACGGGCATGGAAAGCATCGCGGCGACGGCGCTCGGCTTCCGCGCCTACGCCGACCGGATGGGATACGACGTTGACGTGGCTGGTCTTCTCGCCGCCCGCGCTCGTGGGGGCAGACACGAGGAGGGGATCAAGAACGCCATCCCGGTGGAGTTGCACTACGTCGGTCGAACGCCGCCGCTGGACGGTCTCGAAGTCCCCGAGCGACATCTCGGACTCCACTACGGCGACGAGTCGGCGGTGGACGACGACGCACTCGACGCGGCGGCCCGACACGTCGATACCACGGAACTGCTCGCACTCGCCCGCCGTCCCAGAGTGGATGCGCCGCCGGAACGCCCCGTCGAATCGACGGATGTGACCGTCGCTGTCGCTACCGACGACGCATTCCGGTTCGTCTATCCGTCGGTCCGCGAGCACCTCGCCGCGCGGGCGACTGTCGAACCGTTCGCGCCCGTCGCGGGCGACGATCTGCCCGACTGCGACGCCGTCTACCTCCCCGGTGGCTACCCAGAACGTCACACCGAAGCCATCGCGGAATCGCCCGCGCTCTCGACTATCGCGGAGCGGGCCGCCGACGGGCTTCCCGTTTTCGGAGAGTGTGGCGGCCTCATGGTTCTCGGAGAGTCGTTGACGACAGCCGAGGGGGAGACATACGAGATGGCGGGCGTGCTTCCCGTCTCGACGCATCTGACCGAACGACCGGTCGGTCTCGACCACGTCGGTCTCCGGGCGCGCCGCGACTCGATTTTAGCATCCGAGGGAGAGACGGTCCGCGGCCACGAGTTCCATTACTCGGCGGCTACGGCCGCACCGGATGCCCGCTACGCGTTCGAGGTGGTCCGCGGTGCGGGTCTCGACGGCGCGAACGACGGTCTTACCGAGTACCGGACGCTCGGAACGTACACGCACTTCCACGCCGAATCGGGCGCGCTCGACGCGTTCGTGGAATCGGCCGGGCGTTAGTTCGAGTCCGGCGCGCTCGACGCGTTCGTGGAATCAGTCGGGTCAGTCCGATTCGGTGCGCTCGATGGTGAACTCGTAGGCTGTGCCATCGACTTCGAGTCGCCGTGTATTGCTATCGTTGCCGACGCCGAGGGCGCTCTCGGCGACGTGTTCGTCGGTGCGGAGGACGACGCGGTGCACGTCGTCGGCGAAGAACGGGACGGTGTTCCGAACGCCGTGGATACGCCAGCCTGAGTTGCCGCCCTGCATCACCTGTTCGGGCAGTCGCGTCTCGTCGGCCGAATCGGCCCGCGTCGCCGTCAGTGTCGCGTCCGGCGAGTGTTCGCCGTCGCCGTACCGTGGCGAGGTCACTGTCACCGTGTCGCCGTTTCGCTCCGCTGTCACGTCGTCGGTCGGTTGTATCGTCACCTGATCGGCCTCAATGTCGAGAAGCGCACCGCTGGCTCCCGCCTCCGAACCGTCTCCGGTGACGACGGCATATCGGCCACCGCCGAGGTGGCCCACACCGAATCCGTTAGTGGCCGCGTTGGGGTTGTCGCCACCGCACGGTACCGCGTCGCCGTGAAACGCTCGGAGCGATAGCGTCTCCGTACCGCCCGGCGGGAGGAGGCGGCAGTCCATGGTGTGTATCTTTGGGAAGAGATGGAACCACTCGCCGTCGTGGAGTTTGTACAGATCCCAGTGACCGCACCCGACATCTGTGTGTGAGTGGTTGAAGAATTTGTACTCGACGGCACCCGGAAGCGAAAGCTGCTCTGTACTCGGTCTGATGAACGTCTCTGTCGTCGCATCCGCTTCGTGGAACCACGCAATCGTCTGTTCGGTGAGCGACGGGACCGATTCGCCCGCGAAGCGTGACTCCGCCTCGGGACCGGGTGCCTCGCTGTCCCACACGTTCAAAGTGAGCCCGCTATCTCGCCCCCAGAACTCATAGCGGCCTGTCGGGCGACCGTACTCGGTCCCTTCAGGACGACCCAATAGAACGTACTCGCCGCGGACCCACTCGTCAGCCGCCAAACGGATCCGTTTGGGGAGCCACGGACCGGACTTCGGTGACGAGAGTCGCCACGTCCCGTCGCTGGCGCGTTTGTAGTCGGGCGTCTCCGAGGCCAGATCGTGGGATTCAGTCGGTGCCACCACGAGGTCCGTCCGGTAGCCTGCACTTCGGATTTCGTCGGTGCTGTCTTGAGGGCCGTCACCGATGCACTCACCACGGCCGAACGGCGGTATCTCGTCCAGTCGGAACGTGTTGGCGAAGTCGTTGTCGTTCTGCAGGACGAACACGAGTCGCGCGGGGTGGTTCGCCGTCGCCGTCTCGGTGAATCCGGAGTATACCGCCGCGTTGTCGTCGTTGTAATAGAATCCCCCCGAGAGCGCGTACGTTCGTGGCGTCGTCTCGGCGGTGATCACCTGCGACCAATCGGGTCTCGCTTCGGGAAACGTCTCCGGCGGGCGTCCAACATCGTTCGACGTGTTCGTCTCTGTTTCCGTGGCGGTGCTTGTGGGGTTGCTCCCCTGTTCGGTCGTCGTCTCCGTCGTATCACCGTGTGTCTGGGTACACCCGGTAACGAGCGGGAGGGAGGCAGCAGCAGCGAGGAAGCGTCGTCTGCGCATACCTCCGAGTAAGTGTCTGCTGACAAATCACTTTAGTAATGTAAAACGGTGATTTGACAGAGCCAAGGCCGTCGAAAAGAGTCACAGAGAACGCTCTTCACGTCAGTCCATGGATGGCGTCACCGTCCCAGGACCGGCGCTGTCGCGGGAATCGGCTGTCCACGCTTGGTGTGCCATGAGGAGCATGCTGACGACGAGACACAGCCCCCACAGCATCGTGGACATGCCAATGACGGCGATACCGGTCGCTGAGACACCCCAGACGGCCAACGGGAGCATCCACTGCCCGATCAGATAGAGCCCCGCTGTCGCTTTTCGGAGTCGTCCGACGACGTTCAACGCGTCCACTTGACTCCCCATGACAATCGCCAGTATCGAGAGCACGCCCAAGTGCGCGTGGCCCGGAACCAACCATCCCGCGTTTCCACCCGTCTCCAACTGCATCGCCATGTACAGTCCAACCGCCATCATCACTGTCAGTCCGAGGAATCCCGACGTTTTCAGTACTCGTGACATCGCAGACCAACCCTTGTGTCCCAATAGCATAATACCCGATCCGAGTCTCAGTGGGGGCAAATCGATTTCTCTGACCGCTCATTCGGAACGTTCACCGCTTGCACTCGTCGCCTTCTTGTCCGCCCGCACGAACGTTCAGGCATGAGCAACGAGCGACCTGACTCGCCCGAAGAGACGCGACAACACACGCCCGGCGGCGGTATCTCGCCGGCGGCGACGGATATCGAACCGGCCGCGCCCGAGGAGTTCGGTCTCGTGCAGGCGTGGTGGGGCGACGGCAAGGGCAAAACCACCGCCGCGTTGGGGATGGCGTTCCGCGCGGCGGGGCACGGCTACCGCGTCCATCTTCTCCAGTTCCTGAAGGGCGGTGCGGATTCTGTTGAAAGCGTCCGCGGCGAATACAACGTCATCGCGGCTCTCCCTACCATCTCCTACGAGAATACCGGTCACTACGGCTGGAAAGGCCGCATGGACGGGTCGGACGACGACGAACACGCCGCGAAGGCGCAGGCGGCGTTCGACCGGACCAAGGAGTTGGTCGCCGCCGCGGGCGAGGCTGACCTAACCGCGCCGCTTCCGTCCGATGGCAACGCCGAGGACGGGGTCCATATGCTTGTCTTAGACGAGATTCTGTACGCCGTCGAGATGGGATTACTCGACGCGGACGAGGTACTCGAACTGGTCGAATCGAAGCCCGAGAATCTCGAACTCGTCCTGACTGGCGGGCACGAGGAACCAACGTTCCTCTTGGATGCCGCGGATCTCGTCAGCGAGGTGCGGAAGGTGAACCACCCGTTCGACGACGGGACGCGAGCGCGGAAGGGTACCGAATACTGATGACGGACGACGGCGCGTCCGATTCGAGTCCGCCCCATTCGACTCGGACCATCCTCGTCGCGGGGACGGCGAGCCACGTCGGCAAGAGTACCGTCGCCGCCGGACTCTCTCGCCTCCTCGCGGACCGCGGATTCTCCGTCGCGCCGTTCAAGGCGCAGAACATGAGCAACAACGCCCGTGCCGTCCCAATCGCACCGGCGGTGGCCGGGTCGTCGGCAGAGCGAGGCGGAGACGCTGGTGACGCCGACACTGTAACCGACGCCGCCTTCGGAGAAATCGGGGTCTCCCAGTACGTCCAAGCCCGCGCCGCCCGCGTGACGCCGACGACGGATCACAACCCTGTCCTCCTGAAACCCCGCGGCGAGGGGGAGTCACAACTGGTCGTGAACGGCCGTCCCGCGGGGAACCACGCCGCGAGCGACTACTACGAGGAGGGCTGGCACCGCGCCCGCGATGCCGCGGAGGCGGCGCACGCCCGACTCGGAAGACAGCACGACGTGGTCATTGCCGAGGGTGCCGGCTCAATCGCGGAGATCAATCTCCACCACCGCGATTTGGCCAACGTCGAGACGACGCGGTTCGCCGACGCCGACGTGCTTCTCGTCGCCGATATCGAACGCGGCGGCGTCTTCGCCTCGCTCGTCGGAACGCTCGAACTCGTCCCCGACGACGTGCGCGACCGCATCGCTGGCGCGGTGATAACGAAGTTCCGCGGCGACGAA
Organism: Halogeometricum borinquense DSM 11551; assembly: GCF_000172995.2. Lineage (GTDB taxonomy): Archaea > Halobacteriota > Halobacteria > Halobacteriales > Haloferacaceae > Halogeometricum > Halogeometricum borinquense. Next base: position 2,493,563 of record NC_014729.1, on the reverse strand, counting down.
TCACTCCTTTCGGACGGTCTCGACGCCTTCGAGGAGCGAACGGGTGTGCCCGTCCTCGGCGTCCTTCCGTACGACGACCCCGGACTTCCCGAAGAGGACAGCGTTTCTCTCCCGGCGATAGACGAACGCGCCGCTGTCGGGGCGTCCGCGAACGAGTCGGAGGCGGCCATCACTATTGCCGTCCCGCGACTCCCTCGCGTCTCGAACGCGACGGACCTCGAACCGCTCGCGGCCGAACCGGGTGTTCGGGTCGAGTACGTTCCCCTCGACGCCGACCTGTCGTCGGCCGACGCCGTCGTCCTTCCGGGATCGAAGAACACCGCCGACGACCTACGAGCCTGCCGCGAGGCTGGCCTGCACGACCGACTTCACGAGTTTTCCGGCCCTATCGTCGGTCTCTGCGGCGGCTACCAACTGCTCGGCGAACGCCTGCGAAACGTCGGCGCTGAGAGCGTCCGCGGCGGCGACGAACTCCCCGGGTTCGGCCTCCTCCCGGTCGAGACGCGGTTCTCCACGGAGAAGCGTGTTGCCCCGGTACGGTGGCGGTTCGACGGCACCGGCCCGTTCGATGAGTTCGCGGGAACCGTCTCGGGTTACGAGATTCACACCGGCGAGACGAGTCTCGTCGCCGATGCAGACACTCTGTCGGGTGCGGACGCTTCGCCGAATGCAGACACTCTGTCGGACGCCGGCACTCCCGTGGCTCCGTTTGTCGCTGATGGACGCGCGGATGCCACACTCGGTATCGCCCGCGGCCGCGTTCTCGGGACCTATCTCCACGGCCTGTTCGAGAACGACGAGGTGAGAGACGCCTTCTGCGACCACCTGTTCGCCGCCGCCGGGAAGTCGCGGCCGACAGGTGACGAACTGGCTGTCTCCCCGTACGACCGCGCGGCGGCGCTCGTCTCCCGACTCGATCTCGAACCGCTCGGATTCGAAGCCGTCGGTGACGACTAATTGTCTCCCCGAGTCGCCGAGCGTCGATTCGTTCTTCCGCCTTCCGAACCGTATTCGAACACGATGAGCGATACGGCCCTCCGCAAGCGAACTCGTCTCCTCCGCGTAGACCTCTCCGACGGGACGGTCACACACGATTCCCTCCCCGCCGAGTGGCGTCGGCAGTTCGTCGGCGGTAAGGGACTCGCTGCCCGACTCCTCTATGAGAAGCTCGACCCGGGTACCGACCCGCTTTCGCCGTCGAATGTGGTGATCCTCGCACTCGGACCACTCTCCGGCATCGCCCCCGGTGAGGACCGTTTTGCCGTCGTCACGAAATCGCCGCTCTCGGGCACGTTTCTCGACTCTTACGCCGGTGGGTCGTTCCCGCCAACGCTTGCCGGCGCACTTCCTGACCACCTCCTCGTCGCTATCGAGGGACAGGCGGACGAACCGACCAGACTCGTGATCGAGGACGGCGATGCCCGTCTCGAACGGAGCGATTGCTGGGGACTCGACACCGTGGAGACCGACGACCGCGTGGACGGCGCAGTCGCCTGCATCGGCCCTGCGGGTGAGAATCTGGTACGGTACGCCACGCTCGCCTCGGACGGTGGCGACCACCACGCCGGACGCGGCGGCGTCGGGGCCGTCTTCGGATCGAAGCAACTGAAATCGGTTGTCGCTCGTGGTGACCCGCCCACATCGACGCCGGAACTTGAGTCTCTCCGCGAGGCACACCGCGAACGCTTCTCGCGTGAGGGGCCGGGCGAGTGGCTTCGTGCGGGCGGGACGCTGGAGACGATAGACTTCGCCGACGAGATGGGCGTTCTCCCGACGCGCGGGTGGGAGTCCGGGTCGTTCGACGGCGTGGACGACGTGGGAATCGAGGCGGTTCAGGCGGCCGCTGTCGCCCGCGAATACGACGATGTGAGCGTCGTGAGCGACGGACGCGGCGACTTTCGTATCGAAGTCTCCGATGAGCAGAAACCCGAATCCGTGCCGCGAGGGGCCGCACCAATCTCGCTGGGTGCGGGTCTCGCTATCGACGATTTCGACGCTGTGGCGACGCTCGGAGCGACATGCGACCGTCTCGGTGTGGACGTAATCAGCGCCGGTACCGCCGTCGCGTGGGCGATGCGAGCGGCCGACGAAGGGCTCCTCGAACGCGACCTGTCGTTCGGTGATGCGGCGTCGGCACAAGCACTCGTTTCACGTATCGCTCGCCGCGATGGTGAACTCGCAGATACACTCGCGGACGGTGTGGACGCGGCGGCCAACCGTTTCGGAAACGACGAGCGACGTTCACATACGTCGGCTCAGCAGACACCGTCTGGTGATGGCGATAGTCTCGTTCCGACGGTAAAGTCGATGGCACTCCCGTCGTACGACCCGCGCGGGTCGCCAGCGATGGCACTCGCTTACGCGACTAGCGACCGGGGAGCGTGTCACCGCCGCGCTCGCCCCGTCGTTGAGGAGGTGTTTGCCACCGAGGAGTGGTCGCCGGAACGCCGCGCGGCGGCCGTCGCCGAAGAACAGATCACGCGGGCGGTGCTGTGGTCGCTGGTCGTTGATGACTTCGCGGGCGAGGTGATCCGTGATTACGGTGCGTCGTGGCTCTCTGCCGTCGGTCTCGACTACACGCCGGCGGAACTTCGTCGCGTCGGCGAACGAGTGTGGACGCTCACTCGCCTGTTCAACGTCCGCGAGGGATTCGACCGTGACGACGATGCGCTGCCCGACATACTCACCCGCCCGCAAGTGCAGGGCGGGCACGACGGACTGGACCGCGAGGCGTTCGAGCGGACGTTGGATGCCTACTACGACCGTCTTGGGTGGGATGAAGACGGGCGGCCGACGCCAGACCTGTGCGAGCGGTTGGGGATCGATAATTTGCGGCCCTGACAGCGTCGCTCACCGCGAACGCAACCAGTCAGTGATGTCGAACACGAGAACGGCACCGACGATACCGACTGTGACAAATCCGAGTCCGTCAACGGCCGAGGCAAGCATCGAGGGTCCCTGTTCTGTGACCCACGCGTCAGCGAACAGGTCGATAACGGCGTAGACGACTATCGCCACCGGGAGGATTGGTCGGAGAAGTTCTTTCACGGCGTTCAGGAGGTTCCACCGCGTGATCCGGACGTCCCACTTCACACTCACTGTCCCGCCTGCGCGTCACACTGCCCCGTTGGACATCGGCCGTGAGTATGCGCCTCGAATTCTGCCTCGAATGCGGCCATCGCCGTCTCGACGGTTCGCGCCGCGCTTCGGCCGAAGTCACACGTACTCGTGTTTCGCATCGTCCGCGTCAACTCCCGAAGCGTATCGTCGTCGTAGTCGCCCGCGTAGATGTCGCGCAGGAGGTCGGTGAGTTGCGTTGTCCCCTCGCGGCACGGGACGCACCGCCCGCAGTTCTCTTCGGACGCGAACCGCGCGCGCGACCCCACGGTCGCCAGCGCACACCGGTCGTCACCGAACAGTTCGACGACGCCTTCGGTACCGAGATTCGCCCCCGACAACGCGGGTGCAGAGAGCGTGTGGTCCAGATGGCGGGTGACGCCGCCGAACTGCCCGCCGACGATGGCCATCTTCGTCTCCGTTCTATCCACGGCCGCCGCGGCCGCCCGAAGCGGTGCTCCTGTTGTGAGTTCGACCGTCGCGGGTGAGTCCACGTCGCCAGTGACGGTGACGACGCGCGTTCCCGGGTCAGCATCGTCGGCGTCGAACTCCTCGGGCCGGAGAATCGCTTCGCGCACCTGTAGCAACGTCCGCGGCGTATGGATGACGGTCGGCCGGCCGTACAGACCGTGCGTTTCCGGTCCCGGCGGGCGTAAGCGTGCTTCCAATCGGTCGTTCCCCTCTAAGGATTCAAGCGCCATCGTCGGTTCGCCTGCGATATACCGTTCGGGACCGACGGCCACCTGCGGTGCGTCGCCGTACTCGTCCCGGTAGCGCGAGGCGGCGGCCGAGAGGCGTTCGGCCGCCATCGACCCCGTCTGGGCGTACATGATTACGTCCTCGGCTTCCACGAGGTGTGCGACGGCCATTGCGGCGTCTACGACGCCCCCGGCATCGCCTTCAACGAGCGTGCTGTCCGTTCGGTTTCGCTCGTCAGCGTCGTTCGCGTTCACCACGAGTACGGTGTCGCCGTCGGTTTTCCGTGCCGTTGCCCACCCCTCAGCGACCGGCCGGTCTGCGCGTGCGTCGCCACGTCCGCGACCGAGAAGGCCGATTCGGTGTATCTCCGTACACACGCTCTCGGAGTCGTCGGAAACGGCGTCGAGAACGGATTCTGTGGGTGGTTCAGTCGGATTCACCCATCCACATCGACCGAGTACACGACGGCAACCGACACGCAACGGCCCTTCGTCGGGAACTGGCAACCGCGTTCCGTCACTCTCGACTACAGCGTCTGCACCGTCAGCGAGAGCGTCCGCGGATTTCCCCGATTCAGCGGCGTGTATCACGTTACGGACGGTGTCGAGCGACGGCGTGGCGTAGAACGCTGTCTTATTCGCCACCGTGACCAACAGTAACGGTTCGAGTGCGTCCGCTCCCGTCGGTCCCGTCTCTCGAACGGTCGCCGTCTCGGTGGCCTCTCTCGCAGCGTCTACGACGGCGCTCACGTCGGTTCGATGCGGCGAACCCCCGGCGACGCGAACGACCGGCCCGCCGACCGCTTCGTTCGAAGTCGTCATCTCAGAAAACTACACTCGGTCGCACGAAAGGTTTGTTGCCTCCTGCTGAACTGCCGGAAAGAATACGGACGTGAGACCCCTGTGGTTTTCGCCACGTGCCCTGATCTCGAAAGCGGCCGACTTGTCTGCCGTGTGCCCGAATTCCGAATGACGGCAGAGCGTGTTGTAGGCGCGACTACACCCTGTCGGCCGCTCGTGTGGGTTGTTCGGTGGAGATGGTGCCCCCCTCGATGACCGCTCCCCTGTCTCTGTGGCTGCTGAGGGTGACGTAACCGCTGTGGCGGTCCGTCTCTCGAACGGCCCTCCGAAGTGTTGAGTCGGGTGCCTCTGAGTCGGTGACGGTGTTCGACGGGTTGAGCGTTTCTTTGGTCGTACCGGCGGACGAATCGGAACTGGGTTCCGAATCGAAGCCCGTGAGCGCGGAGACGCGTGTGACAACGTCTCCACTGAATGGCCCACCGGGCGATGCCCTGCCCGTCGAAACTGTTTCACCCCTTCCGTAACCGTTGCCCATCTCCAACTGCGTTAGTGGCACGAGGACAATGAGTTGCCGTCTTACGTATGCAACTCGTTTATTACAGCTAGTCGTCAGTTCGAGTATCTCGGATGAGCGTACACCTGATGAGGTTACGATAGCCGCGTCGGAGACGAGACGCGAACGCCTGCCGCGAAATCCCGAGTTCTTCGGCGAGCGCCTTCTGGTCGATTCCGCGCGGGTCGTCGTAGTACTCGGATTTGTAGGCGCGCCGTAGCGCCTCCGCCTGTTCTGGAGTGAGGTCGTACTCCGAACCAGTCGTCGCCTCCGAGAGTTGACTGAGGCGGGCGAGCGTTACGTTGATGTCGTGTTCCGTGCAGTAGTGATGAAACTGCGAGAACTGCTCGGCTTCCATCGCACGGAGTTCGAACGTCCACCCGTCTGCGGAGCCGGTAGCGGAGAGAACCGTCACACCGGTCACGGAGATGGCGCGCATGATTCCCATATACTCGGGTTCCCATTCGGCGCGGAACAGCCCCTTGTCACCTAACTCCTCCATCAGCACGGCCGACCGTAACTCTGCAAGTCCGTCGAACTCCTCTCGGATGGCCGCCAAATCGCCGTCTGCGTTCGGAACGGTCACCCAGAAGTACGGCATCACCGTGTCGTCGTTCGGAACGACTCGGTCGAGTTCTAGCGTCGCCTCCGGCCACCGCTCGAAAATTCGACCCAACGGGAAGTCGGGCGCGGGCAGGGTGAACTCGGCTATCGACGCCATGGCGGCTGTTGTTTCTGTCAGATGATAAACTCTACTGCCGATTCGCCCGTTTCCGATCCGGAGTCAGTTCCAACATCACATCCCCTGTCGCTACTCCTGCGTTCGGGTCGGGCGGTCAGAACGGTGGTTCCATCGCGTCGTCGTTGCCTCGGGAGACAAGGTAGATAACGGCGAACGCGACGATGGCGAGAACGAGCATGATGAGACCGGCGCTGCGACTGTCGTCGGTCGGTTCTTCGACCGAGTCGTCGTCTACGATGGGGATACGGACGGGGTCGTCGGCTTCGGAGTCATCTGTCATGGCCGAGCGTAGGGTGGTTGGAGGCAAAGGCGTTCGGGCGGGTACGTGTTCTCAATTTATTTTCTCGATCCGGACCGTTCTAGTCACCTGAATAATACTTATACTCGTGATTCTCGTCTGTCCTATCGTCTCTACGGGATTCTGATTCGGTTGGTGGGGCTGTCTCGTAGCGGCAACATTCACACAGCCATGTGGTCACCAACGCGAACTGAGGGAGACGAATCGACACGACGAACAGTGAACCGGCGGGCCGTGCTAAAGTCCGTTGGAGCGACCGGACTAGGTGCAGTCGGGTTACGGGCCGCGACGGGAACAGCGGCCGCCGGTGAGACCCCGGATCAGTTGTACTTCTGCGGGTGCAGTCAGGTCGTTGCGACGGGACTCGCGCGTACAAGTCCTCTTACGGTGTATCTCCGCGCGACGAACGAAGGCGGTTGTCGAACGCGCACGGTCGAGACGCCCGATTGTAAGGTCGGTGGCGACCGCGAACACGCGTTTCGCTACACCGTCGAGGCGGGCGAGGCCATCCTCGCCGTCGAGTCACCAGATGGAAATGTCTGGTGTAACCCGAACCAGTGTGCGCAGAAATGGCTCGACGAACTGACCTGCTTCGAGAGCATCGAGGGGACGTTACGAGACGCCTGTACGCATCCCTCGAACCTGGATGCACCCCGAGACATGTTCACGAACCGGTGTGGAACCGTCTGTAGCGATAGCAACAACGGCAACCGGTCGAAGCGAAAACGGAGGAAGAAGCGGAAGCGAAAGGAGAACGGAAGAAGCGAAAAGCGGAAGCGGAGACGGAAAGAGGAGAAAGAAAGGCGAAAGCGGAAGGAGAAGCGGAAACGGGAGCGAAAGCAGCCTCATCGCTGAACTCGGCTGTCTTGATTCACTTCTCATCGGACACTGACGAGCGCATCGCGTGTCCGAATCTTTAACCCGGGGAACCGCGAGGCGCGAGTATGGTCGAAGCGTTCGCCGTCGCCAGCGGGAAGGGTGGCACGGGTAAGACAACGAGTACGCTGGCGCTCGGAATGGCTCTCGCCGAGACGTACGACGTGACCGTTATCGACGCCGACACGGGGATGGCGAACCTCCTGTTTCACACCGGCTTGGACGACGCCGACGTGACGCTCCACGACCTCTTAGTCGAGGGGCACGATGCGAGCGTCGAAGACGCCGTTTACGACCGTTTCGGGATGTCTGTCGTCCCCTGCGGGACGAGTCTCGCCGCATTCGAGGCGGCCGACCCCGCCCGACTCCGCGAAGTGGTCGCTGAACTCGCCGCCGACACGGACGTTCTCCTCCTCGACTCACCCGCCGCGCTCGGATCGAAAAGCGCCGTTCTCCCCGTCGTTCTCGCCGACCGAGTCGTGGTGGTCCTCCAACCGACCGTTCCATCCCTCTCGGACGGACTGAAGGTACAGGAGTACGCTCGCTCCTACGGCACTGAAACGGCCGGCGTCCTCTTCAACCGCGTCCGGCCCGACGAGGACACAGAGAACATTGCAGAACAGGCATCGCGCTACTTCGGCGGGACGACGCTGGCGTCGGTCCCCGAGAGCGACGCCGTCAGGGCCGCGCGACGGGCGGGCGAACCGCTTTTGGCCCACGCACCCGAGGATCCGGCGGCCGACGCGTTCTACGAGGCGGCCGCAAATCTCGACGTGCGCGACGGTGACGCGGCGGGCGTCGCGGACCGCTTCCGAAGTGCCGTGCTTCCGGACCGGGTGTGACCGTGCAGTCGGACTCACCGTTTCGGATTCCCGAGGGTGATCTCCTTCAGTCACGCGTCGTGAGCGATGCTGACAAAACGCTCGCGGCGGTGCTCGACCGAGAACTTACCGGATACGTCGTCTTCGAACCACAGGGGTCGCTCCTCGGTGGTGGCGACGACGCAACTGTCCTGACGTTCGAGGAGGGGGTTCCGGTTCTCGCCTACGACGCCGCGACGGACCGCGGCGGTCCCGACGCTCTCGCGGCGCTCGACGCCGCGGGACCTTACCGCGTCGAACTGTTCGAACTCGACCCTGAGGACGTGGCTGTCGCTCATCGGGACGAGACGTGTCGCGTTCCGCCTGCGCGACCGGCGGACCGCCTTGCGGCCGACCCGGAACTCGCAGAGCGGACCCGAGATGCCGCGCCCGACCATCGGTTGGCGGACGAACAGAGTTCGGTCGAGGAGTTCCTTGCGGACGCCGACCGAATCGAGGCCATCAAGGCCGAGGCACGACAGGAAGCGCAGTCGCGTGCCGAAGAGTGGGGTCTGACTGACCAATTGGACAGATGACTAGTCAGGTCGGATTACCTATACCATCGCAGGCCAAAGGGCCGATGTGACCGTTCTCGCACTCGCCCCACTGCGGACTCCTGCGGACTTCGCTGACTGGTATCGGCCTGGCGCGGATTACGTTATCCGGGTTGCGGAAGGGATGGGGTTTCCGACGGGCGATTTTCCTGCGCTCGCTGACGAGGCGGAGGCGGCGATGCGTGCCAACCGAACCGGTGGCGATGTGGCCGTTGAAGTTGCCCAGACCATCGTCGCCGACTTACTCGCCGACGCCGCGTTCGGTCCGCCGTTTTTGGAGTGGACCCCGCTTTGGTACGAACTGGCGTTGACCGGGCCGACGCACTACGCCGACTGGCGACTTCGACGCGTGGCCCGTAAGTACGCCGATACGCTGGATCACGTGTCGCTCCCGCGGTTCAGTCGTCCGCGGGACGTACTCTATGAAGGAAGCCCGGCGATTGATCGGGTGTCAGGATTCGTTGATCGATTCGCCTTTGCCGACGCGATCACGCACTTGGAGTGGTTCGACTACGTCGCCACCGAGTGCGGTCTCCCGGTACCGCCGGAGTTAGTCGCTCGCACCCGTGAGGAGACTGTTGCCTATTACGTTGGTGAGAAAACGATGGATGATTTGACGCCGACCGTTCGGCGGTTCCAACACCTCTTGTTCACAGACGACGTGTGGGCGCGCGACGTAAACCGTCGGTACGAACTGAATAGCGCCCTGTTCACGCTCTGGGAGCGGATTCTCTCCCGTGAACGAGGGCGGTTCGCCCCACAGTAGTACATTCGGCGACCGAGTTGCCGCTACGGCCGAATGTCCACCGCGGCACGTCGCAATAAAACGCCGTCAGCGAATATTTGTCCGCGTTAGTCCTGACCAGAAGTGACAGCCTGCGACTGCGTCGATCCCGTGACGAGGCTGACGGCGATAATCACGATTGCAGCAATCGGCGCGGAGACGATGACCGCGTTCAGGTCAAACGGCTTTGCGAGTACCCGAGACCAGATGATCGTGGCGGAGAATCCGGCCACCATCCCCGAGACGCCGCCGAGTTTCGTCAGGTGGCCGCGCATCAGGAAGACGGCGAACAGCGCAGGAGTGATGGTTGCGCCGTAGGCCGTGTACGCGAGCATCTGAAGCGACAGAATCGTCGGGAAGTACTGTCCGAGCACGAATGCGAACGCCCCGAGGACGACCACGGTCACTCGGGTCATCCAGAACACTTGCTTGTCGGACGCATTGGGGTTGATGAACCCGCGGTAGAGGTCCTGTGAAATGTTCGTACTCGCCGAGAGGAGGTACGAGGTCCCCGTGGTGATGACGAAGGCCGCTGCGGCCGCCAGTAGGATACCGCCGATCCACGTCGGAATGACGGTCGTCATCGCAATCATCGCCATGCCGGGTTCGATGTCCGGGAATAGCGACCGGGCGGCGAAGGCGATCACTGGGATAATCGTACTCGTCACCGCGACGCCGATGAACCAGATGCCGATACCGTGATCCGTTTCTTCGTTCGAGCCACCAGCGACGATACGCTGGTACATGTTCTGGTCGGCCAGAATCAGGAGTAGTGCCGGTGCCCAGTAGCCGAGGAACTGAAGTCCGGTCAGCGAACCGAACGGCGACGAGGAGACGTTCGACGTGACCGTTTCCACACCGCCCGCACTGGAGAGGATGAACGGCAGACCGACGATGAGGCCGACGGCCATCAGAAGCGCACTGATCGCGTCGGTGTAAGCGACCGACATCAGGCCGCCGGTCGTGGCGAGAATGATGATGAGGGCCGCACCGATGAGCGTCCCTGTCTCGACCGGAATGCCCGTCGTGACGTTGAGGACGAATCCGAAGCCGGTGAACTGGTACGAGACGATGCCGACGTACGCCGCTGCGATGGTCACGAGACCAATCGCCTTCGCCTCCTTACCGATTCCGTCACCGAGGATTTCGGGAATCGTGTACTTGTCATAGCCCCGAATGCGGGACGACAGGAACCACAGTACGCCGATACCGACGAGTGCGGACGTTCCCGACAGGACGGCCGGCCAGAGTCCGTACGAGTACGCGAGTGAGTTTGTACTCCCCGTAATACTCCCCGAACCCATCCACGTGGCGAGCAACGTCCCCGCGATGATGACGGTTCCGAGTCCCCGGCCCGCCAGCATGAAGTCATCCACACTATCAGTGTTGCCGTACGACCACGCTGCGATAACGCCCATAAGAAGCAGGTATCCGACGACCGGATACAGGAGCGTTCCGTCTGGTTGAACAGGCATATTTGACCGTTATGATTCCCGCATATATTCCCACCGAATCGACGGACTGTTCGTCCTTAGTTCACATATATCGCAGTATAACGGCGCTATGCGAACAAATGTTCGGCTGTTGTCACCCGTTTTGTGGGCCACCACGTTCAATATTGTGTGAAACAGCTCCTCGTGATTCCATATACCAACTGTCACGACATGCCGAAACTATAATCATCATTTGTGCCGTATCTGTGGTGGGTTTCTCGCCGAGTCCGACCGTCCTGATGGTGGATTCAACACAGACGCGAAATCCGTGAGAGGAGACGGTATGCAGACAGACACACAATACGATCCAGAGCAGAGTCGTCGTAACGCGGAGAAGATACGTCGCTACCACGAAATTACCGAAGGAGGCCTTGCGGCGGCAGACGAGGTGTTAGCCGAGGAAGTTGTGGTACACGGAGCCTTCGATGGCGAGGAGACGCACGGTATCGAGGCGTTCCGAGAGAGACTGACGGACATTCACGATTCCTTCAGCGGGTTCTCAGTGGAGATTCACGATATCGTCGCGCAGGCTGACGGTGGCGCGTCACGGTGGACTGTTTCCGGCACGTTCGAGGAACCGTACGACGGCATCGAACCCGACGGCGAACGAAAGACCAATCCCGGTATCTCGATGTTCCGCTTCGAGGACGGCAAAATAGTCGAAATCTGGGACCGAGAGGACACCCACAGCGCGCTCCAACAGATGGGCGCGGTTCCGGACGACGCCTAACGGATCTCACCGTCTTTTTTGCCAGCTATTCGTTCGTGAGCTTTGCCGGCTACTCGTACGTCAGCGTCATCCCGCCATCGAAGCGCAAGTCGCCTCCGTTGAGATGTTTTGCGTGCTTCGAGAAGCCGAAGACGAACAGGTTCGCCACCTCTCCCGGCGTCATCATCTCCTTCGTGCGCGACTGTCCGAGCATCACGTTTTCTATCACTTCGTCCACGGAGATCCCGCGTTGCTCTGCCGTATCTGGTATCTGGTTCGTGACGAGCGGCGTCTTCACGTAGCCGGTGCTGACCGAAAACGACCGAAGAGACCCGTCACCTTCCGCCGCGATAGACTGTGTGAGGCCGCGAAGACCGAACTTTGAGACGTTGTATCCGACTTTGTCGCCGGTGACGTAGTGGCCGTGGACTGACGCCATATTGCCGACGACGCCGACGCCGTCGTCCGTCGCTCGTATGTGCGGGACGACCAGTTTCGACAGATACAGCGGTGCCCGAAGCATCACATCGTGCATCAGGTCGTACTGCTCCATCGGGAACTCCTCGATGGGATCGATGTGCTGGAGTCCGGCGACGTTGGCGAGATAGCGCACCGTGCCGTGGTCGGCGGCCGTCTCGACGATTCCTTCCAGTTCGTCGTCGTCGGCGAGGTCGGCCTCGACGGTCACGACGGTTCCCGAGAGGTCGTGTTCGGCAGCTTTCTCTTGTGTGTCCGTCAGGCCCTCGCCGTCTACGTCCGTTGCGGCGACGGTGAGCCCGTTCGCCGCGCACGCGAGGGCCGTCGCGCGACCGATTCCCGACCCTGCACCTGTGATGACAGCGACGTTTTCTGTGGTGAAGTGGTCGTCGTCCACGAACAGGATATCCGCTGGGTCGAACGTCGGCGGTTCGATACGGTCGTCTGCGTCTGTCTCTGCCTCGCGCATGTCTTTTATTCTCGTTCTCTGCCTGCGAATAACGCCGGGTTCACATGTGAATCGGGTCGGCCTCAACGTTCATAGGTCTGTAGCGAACTACTGTGCATAATGCTCTCGATGACCATGGACATGGTGCAGTACGACTGCCCGTACATCGCCGTCACCGACGACGTCGATGTTTCGTTCCACACGATGCACTGGGACTTCGACCCCGCGCGCGAGGCGTTGGAGACGCGCATCCTCGTCACGGGGGCGAGTCGCGGCGCGCTCACGGAGGGGTTGAGTTCGCTGAAGGAACAACCGGGGATGCGCGGATTCGACCTCCTCTCCCGACAGGGAGAGTCGGCGGTCATCAAGTCGTTTATTCACGAGACGAACGCGATGCGCGTCATCCGCGAGCACGACGGCTACATCACCGGGCCGTTCCAGATTCGGGACGGAAGCGAACTGTGGAACGTCGGTTTCGACACCTCCCAGGACGCCGACGAGGCGCTTTCGGACCTCGAACGCGAGAACGACTACTCCGTCGAGGCACGGAACTCCATCTCGTTGGAAGACTACCTCGACGTGGTTCAGAACATCGACGTGGCGACCGACTACTTGGATACCTGTCGGAACCTTTCGAGGGTCGAACAGGAGACGCTCTCGAAAGCCGTCAAGGCGGGGTACTTCGAGACACCGCGGGACGCATCACTGACAACACTGGCCGAGGAGTTCGATGTCTCGAAAACGAGCGTCTCGAAGAACCTCCGTCGGGGAGAAAAGAAGGTCCTCGGAAGCGTCGTCGAGACGCTCGAAACAATCGATGAAACTGCGCTCACGACCGGGCGTGAGAAGCCACACGAACACACACAGCACGAACGCGAGCAACGACAGCGCGAAAATCAGAAGCGTGTTAACCTACAGCAGTCCTGATCGCCGGTGGATGTGAACGTCCACGTGCGAGAAGCGGTCGTCTGCCGCGAGTGATTCGACTAGTTCTACTTGCGGGTCCGAGTCGCTTGTTCCGTACAGTTCCCACGTGACAGTACCGTCTCCATCCGTCTGTTCCCACGTGACTGTCAGTTTGGATCGGCGGAAGCGCGCCCCGGTGTCGAGTTCGATGCGTTGGAGGGCCGAAAGGGGGACCGAGATGTTTTGTTCGCTCAGTTCGGGGAGTCCGTCGTTCGCACAGTTTTCAACCTCCTTGCGACTGTACTCGCTCACGTCCGCGCGGAGAAGCAGCGACTTGAACGACTCGCCGAGGAAGCACCAGACGAGGCTGTCGTCCGTCACGACGGCGTCCCAGAACTCGAGGGACGTGGGGCGTTGCCGGAACCACCGAGTGAGGTGGACTCGTTCGGGAGTCTCCTGTGTCTCACTCGTTCTTTCCTCACCCGTGCTGTCGTCTCTGTCCATGGGTTCGATTTCGGCCGTCATCGTTCTAGGAGGACCGCGATGTCAGCGGGGACCAGATGTCTGTCCTGCGTCGCCAGCGAGACGGCGACGAAGGAAACGATACCGGCCAGCAGGGCCACAGTGCCGACGGGGAAGCCGGACGGGAACGGGTACAGTCCCATGACGGACTCACTGAGACCGTCGATCCCGATGGTGGATGCGATTCGCGGGACTGCGCTGTACAGGAGGTTGATAGCGAGTCCAATGGCGATGGCCGCAACTGCACCCTCACGGGTGGCTCCTTTCCAGTTGAGACCGAGCGCGGCGATGGCGAAGAACGCGGCCGCGAAGAAGCCCCAACCGATGGTACCGAGGATACCGACCAGCGCGTCTGAGTAGTAGACGATGAGCGTCGAGGCGATGGTCAACCCGGCCAGGGCCGCCTGCGTCACTCGGAGTTCCGTCTGGTCGTCCTCGATGGGACGCCCGAGTGCGCGCGGGATGTCGCGCGAGACGGCGGCCGCGCCGATGTTGAGAAACGAGTCGCTCGTACTCATGATCGCCGCGAGCAACGCCGCGAGGATGAGTCCGGCGACGACGCCCGGCGTGTGTTCGAGGACGAACACCGGACCGACGACGGAGGCGCTCTTTGGGGCCGCGGTCTGTCCGGCCTCGACCATCGCGCGCATCGAGAGGCCGGTGGAGAACGCAAGTAGACTGGAGACGGCGTACGTGACGGCCGCGATGGGCGCGCCCCAGCGCAGAATCTTCAGGTTGCGACTCATGTAGAACTTCGTGATGAGGTGCGGTTGTCCGGCCGCGCCGATGGAGAACAGAATCCACCATCCGAGGGCGACGAAGATGGTGGCGGTGGCTCCGCTCATCGCGCCGAACGGCGAGACGAGCGCCGGGTCTGCGGATGCGAGGTTCTGTGAGATGTTCGTCATCCCGCCGCCGAACGACAGCGCGAACGCGAACACGAGGACGGACCCGACGATCATCGTGAGCGCCTGCACGAAGTCGGTCCAGACGCCCGCGATCATCCCGCCGAGCATACTGTACAGCAGCAGGATGGCCGCGCCGATGAACAGACCCCAGATGACGGGCAGACCGAAGATGGCGCGCATGACGTACTGGAGGGCGGCGAGGTTCGTTGCGAGGTAGGCGACGACGCCGATGAGGACGCCGACGCCGGTGAGGCCGCGCATCCACGAACTCTCGTAGCGGACGAACATGCCATCGGCCAGCGTCATCACGTCGCGGATGTCAGCGAGGAGTCGCATCCGTTTCGCCAGCAGGACCCAGGTGACGATGAACCCGAGCGGCGCGGTGAAGAATATCCACAGCGCCGTCGTGCCGAACGAGTAGACGAGTTCGGGGCCGCCGACGAAGCCGAACCCCGATTGGATGACCGAGAACGCCGTCAGCGCCAGTACCCACGTTCCGATACTTTTGCCCGTGATGAGGAAGTCGCTCGTCGTCTCCGTCTGCATGTAGCCCCAGACGCCGATGCCGAGGACTAACAGCATGTACAGACTGCCGAACAGGAGGACGAACGGGTCGTCAGCGATGGGTATCGCCTGCATCGGTGTCGGTTCCATCAGTCCTCACCTCCGTCGGTCATCTCGGTCCCAGCGGAGCCACCACTTCCATCGGCCTTCACTTCCTGCCCGAGCGGGATGTTCTGACCGCGCTGCGCCTCGCGCGCGTCCGTCATGATTCCCTCGACGATGTCGTCGTCACCGATTTCGTCGAAGACGAACGCATAGTAGAACGCGCCTAAAATCGGTAACAGCCAGATGCAGGTGGCGTAAACGAGTGTCGGAGTCGGAAGCCCGAGAACGTACGTGTACGACGTTACGCCCGGGTCCCACAACATCCAGATACCCGTAAATCCGACCGTGAAAACGGCTGTCCAGCCGATGACAAGCCCGTTGTACGGTGCGAAGTCGAGTTCACGGACGTTTCGCTCCACCGACGCCACGGCGATCGTCCCGACAAGGAGACCGATGGCGAGAAAGGAGAACGCCCGGTACGCACCGGTCGCTGCGGCCACCAGTAACCCGGCGGCGAGAACGGCGATACCGCTCAGCACTCGGTTTCTGTTCGATTGTCTGTCAATATTGTCCATGTTGGTATGTCACTAGCAAGGCGCGAAAAACAGCGGGTTGATATGTAAACAGCGGTCAGACGGAAAATCCGGAATGTGCGGCGCGCCCATCATGTTTATTCCATTTCATATCTTCTCACTATGTGTGATCAATGATGGCAAATAACATACCCGAATCGGACCGACCGATGCTCGCGGACGAGTTCGTCGAGTTAGACAACGAACCAGAGCAGATCGACCCCGAAGCGCTCGCTACGCTGCGGGAGCCGACACTGTATCTGAGTTCGCTCACAGAGCAGCAGCGGTCGGAGTTTGCCACCGAGAGAGTCGAAGAACTGTCTATCCGAGAGACGGAGTTCGAGAACGTAGCCCGTGTTGATCTCGACGAGGACATGGCGGTCGGACGGGTCGGTCAAGCGGGTGAGGCCGTGGATCCACCCAACCGTAAGGCGGGGTTCGAACACGAATTCGATCCGTATCTCCCGGACGACGACGGGATAAGATACCACCCGAAAATCGGGACCCCACGGTCACATGAGCCGCTCAGGCGTCGAGACGGGGAGTCGGTCACCCCACACTACGTCCTCGGTTCGGACGACCGCCAAGTGTTCGTTCCGGACGGCTACCCGTGGCGATGTACCGGGAAGATATACGCCTGGACCGATCCGTCCGGCGGACCCGCGTGGTCGGGAACCGGGGCTCTCGTCGGTCGGAACGTCGTCCTCACCGCAAGCCACGTTGTTCCGTGGGATTCGGATCCGTGGATGATGCGGTTCGTCCCCGCGTACTGGGACGGTTCATCACGGCTCGGCGGGTCAGTCAATTCGTACGTCCAAGCGTACCGCGGCTACGAGAATCACAGCCAAGGCGATGATATGGCCGTTTTGAAGCTCTACACGCCGCTCGGTGATACGTTCGGATACTTCGGGTACAAGACCTACCACGATAGCTGGGAGGACGGCGACTACTGGACCAAAGTCGGATATCCGGGCGCGGTTGCGAGCGGTCAGCGACCGAGCAGAGTGACATGGTATCCGATCATCGACGACGACAACGACGGCGCGGGCGTCGAGTTGGAGTACCGAGCAGACTCAAGCGGCGGTGGCTCCGGCGGACCGGTGTTCGGATGGTGGTCCGGTTCGCCGTACGTCGTCGGGACCCACTCCGGCGGCGAAGAAGAGTATCACTTCCCGTGGAAGATTGCAAAGCACAACGTCTCTGCCGGAGGCGGGTCGCTCTCGAACCTCATCGGGTGGGGGCGGTCGAACTGGTGAGGCGGCTCCCAGCACTCGTGGCGGCCTGTTTTCTATCGGTATACTTGTCCCGTTGCCGAGATTGTACGTTGTCTCTGTCGTCCCCGACTGGATGGCAAGTTACACCATCGTGGGTCCTGGTGTGGGACACTCGTCGTCACACCGCCCGCACGACCACCGTCGCGTTCGTTCGCTCGTCGGGTGCGACGATGTCGAGGTCGAGCGCCGCGGCGACGACTGCGGTTTCGTTGGCACGCTGTTGAATCACGATACCGTCTTCGACTTCGCACGGACCGAACTCCCGCCCGCGCCCATCAGGGCAGTTCCGTACTGCCCATCCCGTCGCCTCCGAATCGTTGTACGAGACGACGAGCGAGCGGTCTGTGGCGGCCGCTGCGTTCTCGACGCGAGTCACGTCGTCGGCCATGTCGTCTCGCACCGTCGAAACCGCCGCCTCCCGGTTGCTCCAGTGGTATGCGCCATCCGTCTGAACGGCCGCGCCGGTGAATGCTGACGAAAGCGCCCGTCTCGCGCCGTCGATTCCGGGTCCAGCGGCGGGTTCGTCGCCCCCGGTGTCGTATCCCAGTTGCGCGTACGCGAGGGCCATCGGAACGAGCGCGACGGCGACGACGACGGCCGCGAGGAGGACCACCTGCCCCCTGTCGCGGGTCATACGTACCACACCCAAAGCGTCACCGTACAGCCGTCAGTAGTGAACGATGCTGTTCCCGCTGGGATGCCGGACGGGCGAGGTTGTCCGACGTGACCCTGCGGCGTCGCCAATCGGTACGAGAGCGGGTCGGGGAGTATCGCACGCAGTCGGCTATCCAGTTCGTCCGCTTCGGTCTCGAACGCCGATTCCGACCGACAGGCAGCGGCAATCCGGTTCGGTCCCGTTCCCTCCGGCGGTTCGGCGGCGAGAACCGAGAGCGCGTCCGACGCCGTTCGGTCGAGCGTCGCAGTCTCCTCGGTCTCGACGGGAAGGAGCGCGAATCCGAGCGCGACGGCGAGAATGAGGAAGATTCCGACCGTCACTTCGATCAACGGCGTGGCGAGTTGTGCCCGGTCGCTATGCACCGACGGTCACCTCCAGCGGTTCGACCGTCGCGGTTGTTTCCGTCCACGTCACGGTGACGGTTCCGTCCACGCCGTCTTCCGTCGTAAACTCGAGTTGCGGCGGATTGACGCGCGCCACCTTGAACTCGTAGGTGCCGGAGAGACCGCTCCGGTCCCGAAGCACGATGCGGTCGTTCGCGCGGACCGTCGTGAGCGTCGTCGTCCCGTCGGTCGAGATGTCGAGTTCGACCGTCTCGGTTCGGTCCGGAAGCGACACGCTCCGCTGCGTCACGAGATCAACCGTCGTCGTTCGGCGTTCGTACTGTTCGACTCGGACGAGACGACGAACCGTCGTTTTCTCGGGGTCGCCGCGTTCGACAAGAACTTCGTCACCCAATCGGATGCGAATCGAACGGTTGCGTACCGAGGGCGCGAGTCGGTCTACCGCCGTCGTGTTCAGCGCACGAATCGCGTTTTCGCTGACTGCGTTCGCCCGTCTCGTGTGGTCGGCGTCGGCGGCGACCAATCGGTCTGCAAGCGTTTCGGCGGCGTGCCGCGTCTCGGAGTCGGTGTCAGCGTCTGCGAGTGCGATGGAGGCGAGGGCGACGCTTCCCGTCGTTACCGTGGCGAGGAGGACGAGCGCGGCGGCGAGTCCGATGAGGTTTGCCTGCCCGCGTTCGGTCGTCACGGCGCACCTCCCGCGACGGCATTCACGACGCCAGAAGCGGCGTTCCGTCCGTTCTCCAGTGTCACCACGATACGACCCCCATCGTTGCTGACGACGGCCCACGATTCGCTCGTACTTTGCCACGTCCCCGACACCGCCACCTCGCGCACCGGGAACGAGAGCGTTACTCGCCCACCGACGCCTTCGTCTGGATGTTCGAGAACTAACGCAGTCGTACTCTCGTTTGCCGGCGAAGTCGCACGGAGACGATACGGGTCGCCGCGAATTGTCGCCGGAAGCGAGACGGCGACGCGGCGGTCGATGCGATGCGTTCGCTCGGGCACCGCATCCTCGACTGACGCTGCGGCATCGACGACTGTGCGCTCGGCCACCTCGGCGGCGGCCGTCGTTCGGTAGCCGGGGATCACGTCGCCGTAGAACGTCGTCGTTACGAGGGCGATAAACAGCACGACGATGCCGAGTTCGAGCGCTTTCCCGACGACCGGAGAGAGCGCGCGATCCGTGCGGCCTTTTGGGGTGCGTCCGTCGCGCTGACCGCACCATCTCCGTCGAACGCTCACGCGCCCACCTCCATCCGGAGTCGCAGGTCGTGAACGACGAGGTGGAGTGTTCGCCGTCCCGGGAAGTCGGCGACGACGCTCGGCGTTCCATCGGCGTCGAAATCACGCCGCGAAGTGGTCGCCCCTTGGTCGCGGAAGTGGCGTTCCCACGCACCGGGTGCCGCCGTTTCGACGGCCACACGGTAGCGGTTTGCAGAGAGGAGTCGTCGCTCGTGCGTCGGCGTGGTCCGAAGCGTCACCGGAACTGTCGTCTCGCGGGCGGAGACGGCGTCGGTTCCGGAGGCGTTCAGGACTGGAACGCCGACGTACAGCGTCCCGTTCGCGGGCGCAATACTCGGCGGTGCGTCCAGTCGGCTACGGTCTCCGTTACCGACCGCGACAGCCCCCGCGACGGCTGAGACGGGCTTGTTGCCGGATTCGTACACAATCGCTCCAGTGTGCCCGGACCACGCGACGCCGGAGTCGTTCAGGACGCGGACAGTTCGGTTCGTGACGCGCATCGTCCCACCTGAAAGACGGATAGTTGCCTCCGTCTCCGCCGCCGTGCCGGTGTCGAGTGCGTCGTCCAGTCCACCAGCGACGCGGGTTGTCGCGGCGGTCGATGCACCCTCTTGGACGACCGTCCCCGCGGCGGCGGTCAGGATGCCGATGCCGACGACGGTGAGGCCGAGCAGGAGAGCCACACCGACGATAGCGGATTGGGCGCGGTCACGTCGAGTTCCGGTCGCGCTGTGCTGGTTCCGGCTCATATCAGTCCGGCCCCCGCGAAGACGACGTAGCAGACGGCAACCAGCGCACCCGAGTGGAGTAGCGCCTCGTAGCGGCCTCTACTGGCGACACCGGCGAACCACCCTGACGCGAGCATCGTCGCCTGCGTCGTCACGTAGATTCGGTACCGGTCGCGTTCGAGGTCCACAGCGCGCGGATCGATGGCGACGCCGGAGAGATCCGACATCGACGATAACTGCGCGAATCCATCGAAGACGTGCGCGCCCGTGGCAACCGTGATTCCGACGACGAGCAGCGCGGTGGTCCATCCGACAGCGACGTAGACCAACATCCCGGAGCGGAGCGCTCGTTTCTCGTGGTAGAGGCGGCCAACCTCGGATTGGAGCGTCTCGAACACCGTTCCGGTGTCGCTTCCGGCGTCGAGTGCGCCGATGACGAGTCCGATTGTCTGTTCGGCCATCGGCGTCCCGACGCGCTCGACGAACCGGTCCAACGCGGCGGTTCGGAGGTCCTCGTCCGTGCCCGTGTTCGGCGACGTGAGACGGAGGTTGAGCGCCAGATCCGCCACGTCGTCGGAAAGCGGACCTAACTCGACCTCACGAGCGACGTGTTCGACCGCTTCGGGAAACGGGCGACCGAGGCTGACGTGCCCGGAAATAGCGTGAACGAAATCTTTCAGTTCGCGGTCCTTCGCGCCGTCAAGGCGGGCACGTCGGACGGCGACGACGCCAACGGGGATGGCATAGACGACGTAGCCAGCGAGGACGACATCGACGATATTCGACTTCGCGGCCGCCGCGACCAGCGAAGCAACGACACCGAGTGGCACGAACGCGAGCGTCGCACTCGCTGGGTTGGTCGTCGCCGTGGCGAGCATCCCGACCGTCGTCTCGGGGCGCGCGTACGTCACCGTCTGGTCTGGCGGACGAATCGTTGCCACGAGCGATGCCGCGCCGAGACCGACAGCGATGATGAACGCACCGCTTCCGTAGACGATGACGCCGCGGAGCGTCGTCGTTCCGACGGGCGTTGGGACCGTCGTAGACAGGCCGGGCGCGATGACGCTCATTACGGTCAGGATGATGACCAGCAAGGCGGGCAGGACGAGCAGGACGATGAATATCTCCGCGAGAAGTTCGAGAAAACCCTCAGCACGGCGTCTCGCGCGGTCCTGTTGGTGTCCGAGCATTCGACTCTCCATCCGAAGGTAGTTTCGCAGGGCGTCAGAGCCTTGGTCGGCGTGTTCTCTGAACTTCAACAGGAACGGTGCGAGCGTGTTCTCCGCGGGCGTATCGCGGGCGACGCGGCGGAGCCCTTCGTTGATGTTCCCGGTCATCGCCGCGGTGTTGAGCGCCTTCCGAAGCGAGACGGCCGTCTCGCCGTACGCGTCGGTGTCGGCGACGCGCCGGAGCATCGTTCGGCGGCCGTCGCTCCCCGAGGCGAGAACGTGGAGATAGCGGACGGCGCCCGGCAGCATCCGGTCGATGTTCGCCCGGCGCGCGGCGGCGATCCAGCCGAGATACCGACCGCCGAGGGCGACGACGCTCCGTTTTACCGCGCCACCGACCGCGGCAGCGGCGACGATTCCGAGGAAGAGTCGAGGAATGCGCGGAATCGGGAGGCGACCGGCGAACGGGACGACTGACTCCGCGAACGCGACCCATCCGTCCAGTGTCGATGTGGGAAGCGCGAGAAACAGGAACGGAATCGGGACAGCAACGAGCAGCATCGCGGCCCACGAGGCACCGTAGACCCGTGCGAGAAACAGATCGAACCCGATTCGGAGGTCGGTGCCGCGGTACGCTCGCCGGTCCCGTTCGTGCCGTGAGGCGTCCGCGTGGCGGGCAAACAGCGCGTACAGGACGCGGTCGAGAACCGAAATAGAGTCGTCTCGCGCGGCTACCGACCGGGAGACTGTGTCTGTCACTGTTTCACCTCACGTTCGACGGCGAACGGCCGTGATCGTCGGCGTAGGGTCGGTGCGTGACGCCGTGTTCGCTCGCTTGAACGTCTCTCACGCATCGGTTTCGCCCTCCGTTTCGTCTTCCGTCTCATCCGCTGATTCGGCCATCTGACGCCGGACGCGTTCGACCGTCGCCGCCTCGTCGGTCCGGAGGTCAGAGAGGAACCCGAACACGCGGTCGAACTCGGAGACGTCTTCGCGGACGAGATACTCGACGTAGCCGCGCTTCCGGAGGAACTCGGCTTCGACTGCATCGACTTCCCTGTCCGTGGCCGCGGCGATACGGTGGAAGACGCGGTGGGAGAGTCGCTGATGGTCGTCTCCGAGTCGCGGGTGGTCGTGCGCCAGCGAGAACGACCCGTCGGTCTCCCGCCACAGCACAGTGTTCCAGTAGAGCGTCTGTCCGCCCTTTTCGACCGTTCCCTTCCGTGCCGTCGGGGGCAGTGCGTCGTAGCCCGATTCGTCAACGAGTTCGACGACTTCACCGACGTAGCGTTCGCCATCGACGCGGTGCGGGAACACCACGAGATCCAACTCGCGGAGCAGATAGGTAGGTAGTCCCTGCTCGACGACGCGGTTGACCAGCGTTTCGATGTCTTCGGCGTGCGTCGTCCCGATGACGCCGTGCCCTGTGTTCAAGACTTCGGCGAACGTCTCGAACGAGGCGGGCGTGTTCACCTCGGCGATCACCTCGACGTCGGGATTCAGATAGTTGGCCTCGGTCATCAGGTCGGCCATCGAGACGCGTTTGAACTCGGATTCGTGATCGCGCGTCGTCAGTGAAATGCCCGTTTCGTGCGGGAGGCGTACCTCGCGGGACCCTTCGTCGATACTCACCGGGCGGTGGTCGTACGGAATGAACGGCATGTGCGCGTTCATCAGCGTCGTCTTCCCGACGCCCGTCGGACCGGAGAAGAGGACGACGCGGTGGTGTTCGTACAGCATCCACAGGAGGGCGACCAACTCGATCGGCAGGGCGTCGAGGTGGACGAGGTCTACCGGTGTCATCGGGTCCGCAGACTGCTTGCGGATGGAAACGTGCGGACCGCCTTCGGAGATGACCGGGAGAGCGACGGCACACCGAATCGTCTCCTCGATCCCTTCGGGTCGGAGATTCACCTTCGCCGACGGACGCGACGCGTTCAACTCGACGCCGTCGGCGGCCGCCAACTGGGTGACGACGTTGACGAAACTCGTCTCGTCTTCGAACGCGAGGTTCGTGGGAACGCGGCCGCCGCCGACGGTCGAATCGTCGGCGATACCGGCGCGCGGAATGACCTTCACGCGTTCGCCGACACGGTTGGCTTCGATGTCTTCGAGATTTGGGTCGCGGATGGGAACGGTGAGGACACCCTCGCCGACGTAGTCGCGGAGGACGTAGTACACGAGGTCGTCCAGACGGTCCTCGGCGAACCGACGGTCTACGGGCGGCAGCGCAAGCCCGTACTCGGCGAGAGCAGTCCGCACGCGGAACTCGGTGGCTTCGAGCCACGCGCGGGTGTTTCTAGCCGTCAAACGGCGCGAGAGGAACTGCCGGGCGCGTTCACGGACGAACTCGCGTCGGTCTTCGACGACCTCTCCGGCGTTCGCTTCCCAGATGCGCTCTTTGCACTCGGCGATGAGTTCGTCGTCGCCCGGAAGGAGGTCGGGTTCGAGTACGGCGTATTTCGTGGTGAACCGGTCGTCGCCGAGGAGGTGGTCCCGATGGAGAACCACGTCCACGTCGAATCCGCAGAACGGGACCGTGTAGTGGCGCAATCGCTCGCCAGCAACTCGGTCTGCGAACTCGGCGTCCGTTCGATAGGCTGTCGTCGCGGGGGCGTAGTTCTCGGTGTGGACGACGAGTGTTCCGTCTTCGTCGTCCCGCCCCACGTCAACCACGTCGATGCGGTCGTCCAGCGCCAACGGCGTGACCTCGCCGAGGAGTCGCAACTCGCAGAGCGCGTAGTACTCGATGCGTCGCTGAGCAGCTGGCGACACGTCGAGGAGACGGTCGAACACGCGGCGGTATTTCGGTGGCACACCGCCAGCGGCGCGTTCTGCGGTCCCCTCGCGGGTCAGCGGCCGACGGCGGTTCACGACGGAGAAATGGTCTCGGACGCGGGCGAGAGCCGCCTCCTCCCGTGCGCCCAACCCCGGTTCGTGAACTTCGTATCGGAAGCCGACGCCGTGGGCGTCGTCACGGATGGTGGCGACGACGCCGGGGACAACTTCGTACTGTGCGCGAACGTCCGGGGCATACCACGCGTCGCCGTCGTCCGGTGGGAGCGGGGGTGGCACCTCGGCCGCGCTCGTTCTCGCCGTCCCACCGCTCTCGGCCGCGGGTCGGCCGCTCATCGTCCGTCACCGACGAACACGTCACACGACATTGCAACTTCGTTGCTTGGTTCCTGTATTTAATATTTGAGAATCCGCGAATTCTAATAGTTGGACCCGGCCGAGATCGATAATCAGCACAATAGTGGCTCAGAATGGATTCTACGCGCTGATTGGGTCGGAAGAGAAATATGTATAGTTAGTAATCCAGTCTAGATAATGGGATAGTTATCAATTTTGATTACTTGGGTCTGGCCGAATAGCGTCTAATCGTTGTCTCGTTTATTAGTCGTCTGATAGGTAAGTAAACATCAGGAAAATTAAACGAACCTTTTACTCGTCGCTCTACCCACAGGTTTTCTGTCATACAATCACTTAGCAGACGGACACTTCTCAAAGGTGTTGTCGGAAGTACGGTCGCACTCGGTGCGATGGGGACAGCAAGCGCCGAAGACGGCCGGAACCAGTACATCGTAACCGCTTCTGGCAAGGGTGTTCGGAAGCGACTCGAACGCGAGGGATTCGAGGTAGTGAAGTCCATCGGGGACGACTCCGTCCACCTCGTTATCGGCGGATCGAAGTCGGCTATCCAACGCGTCAGCGGCGTGAAGTCCGCGGACTCGAACGAGGTGTATCGACTGCTCGGTCCGGCAAAGCAGGCAACGAGTTCCGAGGGTTCGCGGGACGACGAGTACGCCGAAACGCAGTGGGACAAACACGACGACACCACGGGTGCGTTTCAGGCGCACGACACAGCAACGGGGTCCGGCCGACGCGTCGCTATCATCGACACGGGAATCGAGACGGATCATCCTGACCTGACCACCGCGACAGCGGACGGCAAACTGTTCCGTGCCGACGGGATATCGAGTCCGACCGGGACTCCCACCGTCGCTGGCGATACGACGATTCAGGCGCGACTCCCGCCCGAAAGTGAGGAAATCGAGTCGTACACGTACCTCGGCGCACCGAAACTGCGCACGCAAGCGGCGGCCGACGACGTGGATTCGCACGGAACCCACTGTGCGGGCATCTCCACCGGGAACAACACCGGTACGACTGGCATTGCCGGGATGGCACCCGACGCCGAGGCCGTCCCGCTTCGCGTGTTCTACTGGAAGAAAGTCGAGAACTTCCCGTGGGACAAAGACGGCGACGGCGAGGCAGAAGAGCACGTCACGGTCACGACGCTGGCGACGACGGACTTCGACATCTTGAGTGCAATCGAGTACGCGCCTGAGACGAACGCCGACGCGGCGAACATGAGCCTCGGCGGCGGCGTCATCAAAGGCTCAGCGCACAAGTCGGGCGAACACGTCGCCTACCAGACTGTCATCCAGAACGCGGTCAAACGCGGCACCGTCGTGACTGCAAGTGCAGGTAACGCTTCTTCGAACCTCCAACAGGGTGGCTACTACACGCTCCCGAACAGCGTCCCCGGCGCGATGAGTATCACGGCGACCGGGCCGGGTAACGAACGAGCGTTTTACTCGAACGACGGCACCAGCGATGTCGATGTCGGCGCACCCGGGGGCGGCTACGAGACAGTGGAGAAGACGCTAGCACCGGATACCGAGTGGCCGTACCCGCTGAACCTCGTCTACTCGTCGGTGCCCGCGGATCTGAACGACGGGTCGCAGTACGCGTGGTACGCTGGGACGTCGATGGCCGCGCCGCAGGTGGCCGGACTCGTCGCCCTCGTCCGCGAAGTTGCACCCGACCTGACGGCCAAGCAGGTTCAGAACGTTATCGAGCGAACTGCCCGCTTCAGCAAAGGAAAAAGTAGCCCCGACATCGGCGCTGGCGTCGTCTACGCGCCCGACGCAGTTGCCGAGGCGGACCGCTTCTCGAAGTAGCGGCTTGGTCGTCCCTCGCGGAAACGGATCGACAAAAAACGCGGGTCCGTTAGTCCTCGATTCGAGACGAGAACGACGTTACTCGTTTCGCTGACGCGGCTTCCACGTGTTCCCTTCGAGGACGACGAGGTCGTACCGTTTGAGAACGTGGAGTAACTCGACCACTGCTTCTGCGTCCAACTCTGCGGTCGTGTCTCCGGGGAGGTTTTTCGCGATGGCGCTTCGCGTTCCCTCGCCCATCCGTTCGAGCGTTTCGAGAACGATTTCGACATCCTGTATCAGCGAGTCGATACCGTCTCGACGCTTCTCGACGGGACTCAACCGCGACAGCACGTCGTCGTACGACCCGGTAATCTCCATCGACACTTGGACATCCTCGGCGTCCGGTTCTGTCTCTTCGCTCATGTGCGCATATGTGTGAGTAAATACGGATAGGTGTTCCTCTCTGCGTCACGTATGGAGCCAGATTGTCCGACCGGGTTATGACACCGAGTACGTAGACCGGGGATGAGACGAGATCTGCTGAGCCTGTGACCCGAACGCAGAATCGACAGTCAGGTTCGCACTTACTTTTCGCTCGCTTCGTCCAATCGCAGTCTGTACTCGAAGTATTCGTCTCCGTAGCGAATCACGTCATGCTCCGGGTAGTCCTGCGTCCCGGCGTCTTTCGTCACGTTACCGTCGATGTAGGCCCGTTCATCCAATCGCTTCAGTATCGAAACGAACGCCTCGGGGAACGGATGTTCTGCGGTGTAGCCGTTCTGCGCCTCGCGGAATACGTCACGTTCCGACTGGGAAAGCGACTCGGGGTCGATTCGCGCCCCGACGAGTCGTCCGCGCAGTACCTCCTCGATTTCGTCTGCTGTCTCCGCGACCGGTTCGACGTCCGGACGATACACCGCCTCGTAGAACGTCTCACGCTGCGTTTCGACCTGCCAGACGTGGCCCCGATAGGCGACGTAGTCGGGCCCATCACCGTCGAGCAGTTCGCTCGCCTTCGCCGTTTCCGCATTCCGGTAGACGTAGCCGCCGCGTTGGACGAGTCCCCACGGAACACCCCCAATGTTGCCGCGTGCGCGAGCAGCCATGTAGGCGACTTCCACGGCTTTCTGATCCGATTCGGGGAGCGTTCCTTTCTCGACGTGTTTCGGTGCGTCGGCTTCTCCGTTTTCGATTCGACCCTCGTCTCTGAGTCGAAGCACCGGCTGTGTGACTTTCTCTTCGCCGACGACTACTTCGTCGAGGTGGTAGTACGTCCCGTTGTGTTTTGCCCACGTCGGCTCTCGGGTCACAAACGGTTCGGTGAACTGCGTCGTGTACGGTGTCCCGTTGACGGCCGCGGCGAGGGCGTCTTCGTCCCACGGAACGCGCGTCTCGTTTAGGTCCTTGACGTACCGTTCGCGGAGCGTCGATGTCCGGCCGGTCAGTCGGAACGTGATAGTCGCGTTCGACTGCCGACTGCTGTTCGATCCGAGGTCGTCAGCGAGCGTCGAGATTCGGTTCGTGCATCCGCTGACGGCTGAGACCCCGATTGTTCCCGCGACAGCGAGGACACGCCGCCGAGAAGACCGATTGGAGCGCATCGGTTCCGTGTTTCACTATCAGGACAAATGTCTTCGGTGCCGGGTTTGGAAACGCGGTTACTTCATCGGTCGGCGTGTCGGTCACTTCGTCAGCGGCGTGTCGGTCACTTCATCGGTCGGCGTGTCGGTCACTTCGTCAGTCGGCGTGTCGGTCACTTCGTCAGTCGGTTCCGGCACCTTCAGTCTCGTCGTCGAGCGGGGACGTGTTCGACCCCGATTCGTCCGTGAGTTCTTCCATCGCTGTTTCGTCGAGTACGTCCTCACCGACATCGAGACCGAACGCCGTTGCGCGTTCGCGCCAGAACTCTCGGTAGCCCTCGCGTTCGATGTCGCTTGTCACCGTCGTTTCGCCGCGGTCGAGACGGGCCTGTTTCTGGTGGACTTCGGCGATGAGGTCCTCTGCGAGTTCAGTCGAGAGTTGGCCACTCAACTCCGCGTCGGTGATCGCGCTCTCTTCGGCGTGGAGAACGCGCCGTTCGCTCTGCAACAGTTCCTGTTTAAGCAGTGCGGGTTCGGCTTCCAGCAGGTCACGAATGACGGTGTTCAGTTCCTCTTTTTCGCGGCCGTACTCGCGTTGGAACCGCTCGTACACGTCGGTTCGGATGAGATTTCGCTCGTGGAGTCGTTCGGACTCATCCAGCGCTTCGTCAACTGCTTTCGCCCGCGTGAGGAGGAGATTATACAGCTCTTCTTCCTTCCCAGAAGTCTCGACGCCGACGGCGCGGAGGAACCGTTTCATCGACAGTCCCTGTATGACGAGGCTGAACGCGGCGATACCGAACACGAGGACGCGGAGTTGCTGTCGCGGGCCGACAGCCTCGGGGAGTCCGAGGACGAGCGCGATGGGGATCGATCCGTGGAGGCCGCCCCAGACGAGAACGTGCTGGTAGTTCCGCGGGACGTTTGCGTCCGAGAACCGGTTTGCAATCTCCGTCAGGGGGTAGACCGCAACCGCGCGTGCGACGAGGACGAGGACGACTGCGGGCAAGAGCAGTTCCGCCTCGGCGATGATCTGTCGAATCGGCGTTTTCACGCCGAGGAGAAGGAAGATAAACGTGTTGACGACGTACGCCGCCGTCTCCCACGTGTTGAACACGGCCGTCTTCGTCTGCGGCGACATGGCGTACTCACGGCCACGGTTGCCGATGAGGAGTCCGGCGGCAACGGTGGCGATGACACCGCTGACGTGGAGGTAGTGTTCTGCGACGAGGAAGGCACCGTAGGCGAGAACGACCGTGAGAATGATTTCAGTCATGTGTTCGTCGAGATTCGCCATCAGCCGGTAGATGAGGTAGCCTGCTGCGAGTCCGACGATGGCACCTCCACCGGCGGAGAAGATGATCCCACCGGCGAGTTCGGCGATTCCCTCTAGCGTCGCAAGATCTGCCGCGCTATCGCCCGCTTCGACCAGTGCGAGCAGTGCAGAGAAGATGACGACGGCGACGCCGTCGTTGAGCAGGCTCTCGCCCTCTACGAGGACGGAGAGTCGTTCAGGCGCGCCAACCTGCTTGAACAACGCCAGTACCGATACGGGGTCCGTCGGGAGGATGATGGTGCCGAACAGGAGGCCGAGAAGTAACGAGTAGCCGAGTAGTCTCGTGGAGACAACGCCGACAACGACGATAGAGGCGGCGAGGCCGACGGTTGCCAGCGTTAGCATGACCGAGAAGTTCGACCGGAACTCGTCGATGTCCGTCGTCGCCGCGCCCTCGAACAGTAACGGTGGGAGGACGACGAGGAGGATGATGTCGTGCGTGAGAGTAATGTCGATTTCCAGTCCGGCGATGGAGGCGGCGAATCCGGCTAAGAGGAGCGCGATAGTGTACGGCACCCGCCCGATTTTCGCCAACAGTGCGCCGACGCCACCCGCGATGAGAAAGACGGTCAACAGATCGATGAGTTGCTGTTCTAGCCCACTCGACATTGTCGAACCGTTCTGCTGGCCGACAGTTAGATGCGGCGGCTTCTGATCGGTGTGTGATGGGGCTCGGACGTGGTGTCTTCAGATCGGACGTGTCGATGCGACATCGTCTATCGGCGTCGCGTCACGCCAGAACCATTCGAAGAGGTCGTCACCGAACGCCGCCGCGGCCTCAGAGTCGGCGATAAGTTCGGTCCGCGGGTCGTATGTGCCGTCCAGTTGCGGTAACGAGAGGAATGTTATCCCGTTCGCAACCGCGAGGCCGAACGAGATATCCGTGACGCGGATGTTGAGGTTCGCCGGGACCGGAACGCGGCCGTCGGCATGGCGGCGAATTTCCGTGACGACGGCGTCGGTGACGAGGAGTCTGCCAGGCCGGTCATCACACACCTCTCGGAGCGTTTTTCCGAGGTCTGGAAAGTAGACGGGGGCGGCGATAGCTACACGCTCGGACTCACGGAGGTTTTCGTGGATGAGGCGTATCGCGCCCGACGGATCAGTCTCGGAGACGCGGAACACCGAACCCCCGTCGAGTTCGGCAAGACGAGCGCGGAACGCGTCCGGAAGTGCGTATACGTCGTGCGTGCGCCAGTAGTCGGGGTCTGACTGGAGGACAGATTCAAACTGTTGTCGCCGTTTGATGGCGTCAGCGACGACGATACCGAGACCGGTGAGTCGGAAGTGCTCGTCTTCGGTTCCCTCAAGGACACCGTTGTCGCGTAGGTTGTTCGTTGCTCCGTAGATACCTGATTCGCTGGCGTTGAGCTTTGTGCAGAGTTCGCGGGTCGTCTTCGGTTCTGAAGCGAGCGCCAAGACGACCGCCTGTCGCGTCGCTGAGCTCGTAACGTACCCGATGATTGATGGGTCCCCTATATCGCTCACTTCGTGTCAATTCAGTTTCGATTGACCTAAACCCAACGGTGCAATCACGTCTGATCCCAGCGGATCGGGGAACCGCGGGGAAAAGTGAGGGCGGCGATTTTGGTGCGCGGTGTCGACTGGCGGCGTCAATCTGAGGGGTCTCACGTCCCACGGACGCACCTGCACGGGAAAACGCCCGTTGGGACAAATAGTCCATAGTGACCCTCCTATTTCAAATTTTATCAATTCTGACAATAACTTTCTAAGATAAATGGAAAATTCCACTCCGACTGGAACGGCTACGACCGCCCTAACAGCCACCAATTATCTCAGGGTTGATCGGCAAGATCAGCCAGTCGGCGGTGCTCTCACTGCTTGAGACCGCTTCCGGCAGTCGGTTTCGTGTCAGTGACGCACGATAACCTCGAAACGCATTTACTGTGTGTCCCGGTATGTCGTGGCGTGGATAGACACGCCGCCCGAACAGTCGCCCTCGCCGTCCTCGCCGTCCTCGCCCTCGGAATGGCGGCGGCCACCATCGACACCGCTGTCACCGGCGGGTCAGGCGGTGGCGGTCTCGGAACAGGTGCTTCAACAGGAATTGGTCCGTCCGACGAAGGCGATGTCGGTCCCAGCGATACCGAAGGAGGTGGGATGACGTTCGGTTCGTTCTGCTTGCCGATACTGACGGAACCGCTCGTGCAAGCCGGCCTCCTCCTCGTCTTTGTCGGATTGCTACTTCTCACCTACTACGATACGCGGTCGCTGCTTCCCGTTTTCGTCATCGGTATCACGTTCGGTCTCCCCGGATACGTCTTCTGGGCACTCCTGACGTCTTGTCGCGCACTCGACTTCGGCGGCAGCAGTATCGGTGCCAGCAACGGGTCGTTTTCACTTCCACAGGGTGGCGGGGGATTCCCTGGGTCCGGTGACGGTCCTGTCGCCGCACCCACCGCGATATTCGGGTTTATTCTCGTCCTCGCACTCGTCGGTGCTGTCGCCCTCCTGTTCTTCTCGACCGGAGACGACGACGCTGCGGCGGACCCCGAGACGGTTCATGAGGAGGACGACGACGTTGACATCCGCGACATCGGCCGGGCCGCCGGTGCCGCCGCAGACCGGATCGAAGACGACGCCGACGTAGATAACGAAGTGTACCGCGCGTGGAGCGAGATGACTGCCCTTCTCGACATTCCGAATCCTCAGACGAGTACTCCCGGCGAGTTCGCATCCGCCGCGGTCGATGCCGGAATGACCCGTGAAGACGTGGACGAACTCACGCACCTGTTCGAGGAGGTTCGGTACGGCGGGCAGTCGGCGACGACCGACCGCGAAGAACGTGCGGTCACCGCTCTCAGACGCATCGAGTCGGCTTACGCGGAGGATGCGTCATGAACACGACAAAAATCACTGCCGGCGTCGGCGTCATCGCCGTTCTCGGCGGCGTCGCGGGCCTCGCGGGATTTGTCGTTCCCGGTCTGAGCGCGACGTTCGTCTTTGTCATCGTCGTCGGTCTCGTCGCAGGCGCCCAAGGCCTCCGCTACGCACTCGGACGCCGGAGCGTTGACTATCGTGCAGCAGACACAGGTGACCCCGAACTCCGATACCGAGTTCCGACGCCCGGCGACGACGTGGACCGCCGTCTGTCGAAGACCGGTTGGCGAGTGAGCGATGCGACCAACCTTCGGATGCGCCTCCGCGAGTCGGCTATTCAAACGCTCGTCTTCCACGACAACTGCTCGGCCGACGTTGCCGAACGACACGTCGAGGAAGGAACGTGGACGACTGACCCCGTCGCGGCCCGTTATCTCGGTGCCGACGTTTCGCTCTCGTTGGTTGACCGGGTTCGGTTGGTTGTTCGCGGACAGTCGTCCACCGCAGCGCGGGCCGCACGAACGATTGACGCTATCGAGTCTGTTCACGAGAGCGACGACTCCGTGACGGAGGCGCACCGATGAACGGATTCGATACGCACCGCTGGACCGGAATCGAAGGTGCCGCGCTCATCGCCGGTGCCGCGGGCGTCGTTTTCCAGCAACCGGCGCTCCTCCTCGTCGCCGGGGTCGGCGTTGCATACACCGCCTACGCGTGGTTCGCTGATGCGCCCGCTCCGGCGCTCGACATCACGCGAGAACTCTCCAACCAGACGCCGGATACGGGGGAAGACGTACGCGTGACCGTCACCGTTAGGAACGTCGGCGCGACGCCGCTCACGGACCTCAGACTGATCGACGGCGTCCCGCCAGCGTTGGAGGTGACGGACGGGTCCGCCCGAATCGGAACAGCGCTTCGCCCCGGAAAGGCGGCGACGTTCTCGTACTCCGTGGAGGCTGTCCGCGGCGAACACGCGTGGGATCCGCTCCATGCCGTCGTCCGTAGTCCGAGCGCGGAAACGGAGCGAAGCGAGGACATCTCTCCTGACGAGACGACCGTCCTCCGGTGTACCCCGTCGCTCGAAGCGACCGCTGATCTGCCGCTTCGAGGCTTGACGACGCAGTACACCGGCCGAGTCGCTACGAACGTCGCCGGGGCCGGGTTGGAGTTCTATTCGACCCGCGAGTACCGTCGCGGCGACCCACTCAACCGTATCGACTGGAACCGCCGCGCTCGCACGGGAGAGATGGCGACGCTTGAGTTCCGCGAAGAACGCGCCGCAACGGTCGTTCTCCTGATCGACGCCCGTTCGGAGGCGTACGTCGCTACCGACGAGGGCGAACAGAACGCCGTCGAACGAAGCGTCGATGCCGCGACGAGGGCGTTTTCGTCGCTTCTCGACAGCGGCGACCGTGTGGGGGTGGCGGCACTCTCACCGCACGAGTGTTGGCTCGCACCGACAACCGGCAGCGACCATCGCGCTCGCGCTCGTGAACTGTTCGCAGCGAATCCCGCCCTCGCGCCGACGCCATCGGATGATTCGTACTTCCCCGTCGTCGCGCTCCGTCGCCTCCGGCGTCGGCTTCCGTCAGACGCACAGGTTCTTTTCTTCTCGCCGCTGGCGGACGACTTTGCCACCGTTGCCGCACGGCGTCTCGATGCACACGGGCACTTGGTCACGGTCGTCAGCCCCGACCCGACAACGGACGACACGCCGGGGCACCGCCTCGCGGCTATTGAACGACAGAACCGCCTCGCCGGACTCCGACAGTCGGGTATTCGCGCCATCGATTGGGGCGAGGAACCGCTGGCGACTGAACTCGCCCGCGCCGAACGGCGGTGGTCGCAATGACGGAGATCACCCGTCGTCCGGCGACGCAAGGCGTACTGCTCTCGCTTGTTGCCGCTACCGTCGGATTCATCGGTATCACGCTCGCCGCCGCCGGGGCCGCCGCACCCGCGGCCGTCGGCGTCGTTGTCCTCGCTGTGGGCCTTTTCCGCGCCTCGCGCCGTCTCGTCACGCTCGGTGCAACGGCACTGTTCCTCGGCATCGTCTACGCGGGCGTACTGGGTGGCGTCGCGGAACTCCTCCTCCTCGGTACTCTGGGTGCTGTCGTTTCGTGGGATGCCGGCGAGTACGCTATCGGCGTCGGTGAGCAACTCGGCCGCGACGCCGATACGACTCGGTTGACGGTGGTTCACTCGGCAGCGACGCTCCTCGTTGGCATCGCTGGCACCGCCGTCGTCTACGCGGTCTTCCTCGCGGTCGGTGGTGGCCAACCCGTCGCGGCGTTGGTACTGGTGCTTCTCGGTGCAACCGCGTTGGTCGCGGCACTGCGTGGAAATCGAGACACGGGCCGACAGGTTCGCCGCGGCCGCTAGTCGGTGTCTCTGCGCCCGCCGCTACTCTATCGTCGGCACTTCGACCCGTTCGAGAACGTCGGAGACGACATCCGCTTTCGCCACGTCGTTTACCTGTGCGTCCGGCGTGAGAACGAGTCGGTGTGCGAGGACGGCAGGGGAGACGCGCTTTACGTCGTCTGGTGTGACGAACTCGCGGCCTGAGAGTACGGCGCGGGCGCGCGACGCTTCGAGGAGGCGCTGCGTCCCGCGCGGGGAGACGCCAACGTCAACCCGTCGGTCGTTGCGAGTCGTCCGCGCGATGTCTGCCATGTAGTGCAACAGGTCTTCGTCCACTCGCACGTCTTCGGGAACGAGTCGCACATCCATCACTTCCTCGCGGGAGAGGACCGATCCGACGCTCGGACTACGGGCTTCGCGTCCGACACGGCGACGGAGGAGTTCGACTTCGCCGTCGGAGTCTGGATAGCCGATGCTCGTCTTGACGACGAAGCGGTCGATCTGCGCCTCTGGGAGTGGGAACGTCCCCTCGCTTTCGACGGGGTTCTGCGTGGCGATGACGAAGAACGGCTTCGGGAGTTCGTGTGTCTCGCCGTCCACCGTGACCTGTCCTTCTTCCATCGCTTCGAGGAGGGCGGCCTGCGTCTTCGGCGGCGCGCGGTTAATCTCGTCGGCGAGGACGACGTTAGCGAAGATGGGTCCTTCGGAGAACTCGAAGGACTGCTCGCGCTCGTTGAAGATGTTCGTCCCGGTCACGTCGGAGGGGAGGAGGTCCGGCGTGAACTGCACGCGGGAGAACGAGAGGCCGAGGGCGGTGGCGACGCTTCGTGCGCTGAGGGTCTTTCCGGTACCGGGGACGTCTTCGAGGAGGACGTGGCCGCGGGAGAGGACGCCGAGCATGATCCGTTCGAGGAACTCTTGCTCGGCGATGACGGCCTTCGACACTTCCGCGAGGACGCTACTGCACGCCTCACTCGCTTCGGGGATATCCATATCTCCCTTGCCGTCGTCTTGTGACTTAGTACTCCGGGTCACACCGCTCTGGTCCGTCGAAATCGAAACCGATTAAACGTACCATCTCCCAACTGTGGATGCAAGCCGAGGTAGCCTAGCCCGGCCAAGGCGGTAGATTCGAAATCTACTGTCCATTCGGACACGTGAGTTCAAATCTCACCCTCGGCGCTTCTCAGCGAACTCAATCCGCGAGAGACCTCCGTGTCTCTCGTATATCTGAGTCGCTGTGTGCGTGTTACTGAGATGTGAACTAGCGAGCAACCGCGGGGAGCGAGTGGAGTTCAAATCTCACTCTCGGT
Source organism: Halogeometricum borinquense DSM 11551 (assembly GCF_000172995.2). Lineage (GTDB taxonomy): Archaea > Halobacteriota > Halobacteria > Halobacteriales > Haloferacaceae > Halogeometricum > Halogeometricum borinquense. The sequence goes on along the minus strand of NC_014729.1, from coordinate 2,457,820 downwards.
GCTTTTCACGGATACTACATTTCGAGCGGCGCGTCTCTACATCTTGCTCACACCGCGTCGCGTTCGGTTTCAATACGTTCGACGTAAGCGTCGGCGACAGCCTCGAAAATCTCCTCGCCCGCTTCGGCAGTCGCTGCTCGCGGATCACCGAGGACGCCGTTTTCGGTAATCGATGCGAACCCGTCGCTGAGCAGTCGCGCCGTCGAGACTTCGCCTTCGTGGCCGACGGCCAACTCATCGGTTCTGACGAGACCCTCGTCTACGGCCAGTACCATTGCCGTCTCGACTGCGCCCGCGTGAATGACGGACTCTTCGTACTCGACGCCGCCCGCGTGCAAGCCTGCTTTCTGTCGGTCCATGTACTCGTGTAGGTCAGCGACGGCGACGACGTTCGCATCGATTTCACGGCCGATTTCGGGCGCGACGGTGTTGACCGGGGCGAAGTTGCCGCCGTGCGTCGGAACCAAAGCGATATGCTCGAATCCGTGTTCGTCGAGCGACCGACAGTACGAGCGAATCACGTCCATCAGCGTCTCTGGCGGGACGGTAATCGTACCGGGAAACTCCATGTGGTGGCCCGAACACCCCGGTCGAATCGTCGGCGCGGCGAACGCATCGCCCAGTTTTTCGGCGATGCGCCGTGCGAGTTCGTCGCCCGCGAGCGTGTCCATGATGAGGGGGAGATGCGGGCCGTGTTGCTCGATAGCTCCGACTGCGACGACAGCCGTCCGCATGCCGGATTCCAGCGCTGATTCGACTTCTGTCCACGTACACGCTTCTAAGCGTATGGATGGCAGAGAAGACACGGTTGAAGCTATCGTATCAATGGACATGTGTTTTTCGTTCGTTATGTTTCCGTTCGCTGGCGGTCCGGATTCATCCCGAAATTGGGAGAGATTCTGAAGAAGGTACAACCGTGCCGCAAACCCACACACTCGTACGGATGACATCGAACCGCTTGCAACGTGTCGGGCCGACATCGTTCGTCGCGTTCCTCGCGGGCGTCGCCGCCGTCGCGGGATCGTACGCGACCGCCGGATTTACTCCCGCATTCGTCGTCGCACCCGTTGCGGCGTTCCTCACTCGGACCGTCCCCGATGCCGTACTTCGGTTCGCTATCGTCACTCTCGGGACGTTCGCGGGTATCGACCACTTCGGGCAGTTGCTCAACTTGGCGCTCGCAACCGGCCTCACTACGGCATTACTGGCGGGCGTCTCGTTTCTCGCGCTCGTCGCTGGCCGCCGACTTGATGCTCGATTGGCACCTGTCGGTCTGGTCGGCGCATCGATGTGGGTCGTTACTGTGGTTCTTACGGGCCAACTGATGCTCTCACTCGGAGCAGCCGTCGGTGGTGCAGTCGTCGTCCTCGTCGCCGAACTCGCCGCCGTGATGGGTGAGCCAAGCGCCGCTACCGACTCGTCGGTCCGGCGGCGAGTACTCGGCGGCGTGGCGAGTGCGTTCGGCGTCGGCATCCTCAGCTATCTTTTCGGCCGGTCGGCATCGGGACCCGCTGCGGTCACGTCGTCCGTCGATGGTTCCGGTACGCCCGGCGGTCCCGATGGGTCTGGGCCATCGAGCAACGACAGCCAATCGGTCGGTGACTCGACAGTCACGCAGGAGTATCTCGCGGAAGCCGAACGCCGAACGCTCGACGTAGACGGTCTAGAGGGTCTCGTCAGCGACGACTTCTATCAGGTAGACATCAACAATATTGACCCGAACCTCCGCGCGAGCGATTGGACGCTCTCAGTCACTGGGAGTGTCGAACAGGAAGCAACGTACACGTACGACGAGTTGACTGCGATGGGTGACGAACAGCGATTCGTCACGCTCCGGTGCGTCAGCGACAAAATAAACGGGACGCTGATGGATACGGATCTTTGGACTGGCGTCCCGATCTCACGGATCTTAGACGAAGTGAATCCGCAGGGTGCGTTCGTCATGCTCCGCGCGGCGGATGACTACTTCGAGGAATTCCCCGTCGAAGCGCTCGAAGACGGCTTCCTCGCTTACGGGAAACGCGGCGGACCTCTCCCGAGGGCACACGGTCACCCGGTTCGGGCGCTTATTCCCGGCCACTGGGGGGAGATCAACGTCAAGTGGGTCACGGAGATGGAGATTCTGGACGGCCCCGAGAAGGGCTTTTGGGAGCGACGCGGTTGGCACGGAACCGGTCCCGTCAACACCGTTGCGAAACTTCACACCACGAATCGGCGCGACGGCCAGATACAGGCGGCGGGCCATGCCTACGCCGGTACGCGTGGCATCGAACGGGTGGAAGTCTCCATCGACGGCGGCGAGACGTGGGCTGACGCGACGCTCTCGGACCGCTTACCTGCCGGAACGGACGAGTCCGGTGAGGCGGCCGAGGACGCGTGGCGACAGTGGGAGCACACCTACGAGAACCCGGGTCGCCGACACACTGTCGTCGTCCGCGCCACCGACAGTACCGGGACGCTCCAACCGCGCGAGGAGGAGAGTCCGTTCCCGAGTGGGGCCACTGGATGGGTGTCGAAAACGATCTCGCCGTAGCGCGGTCCACGGCACGTCGAAACGTTGAGTCATAGAACGACTGAGAGCAATGCTGTGTCCGCCGCTGCCCCTGATCGCCTCGACTCACGCGATAGAATCGAACTCCGATTATCGCTTCTCGGACTCCGATCTCTGTTTCCGGCTCTCGAACTGGTCACTCCCGAGTACCCCACCGCTGTCTCCTGATTACACTTTCACTCCGCTAGGATTGACTACTTATCCGTTCTCACGAATGATATGGTATGAACGCGCTCGCAGTCGAGCAAACTGACGAACGCACAGGGCAGACACGCCGAATCGACGTCACCGAATTTCGGACTGTTCGCGTCGCTGACTACGCCCGGACACGATTCGACGGCGACGTTCGGTTCGAGCGGTGCGCCGGAACGACGTATCTCATCGCAGCGGACCGTCGATAAAAATCGGGGCGCGGAATTCGCCGCCCGGTGGTTGCCAGACGCCCGCTATCAGTCGTCCGCGCGCGGCGGCGATTCAGCCGTGTCGTCCGGGGTTCCGTCCACGGCGACGAGGAGTCGGTCGAGGGCCTCGACCATCGCCTCCACGCTGGCGCGGGTGATGTCCGAGTCACTAGTCGCCACCGTGACCGACCGGTCTCCGTGGGACATCTCCACCTCGACGGTGACGACAGCATCCGTCCCACCGGTGATGGCGTCCACGTGGTAGGAGTCCAGTTGCGCGTCTGCATCCGGTCCGAGTGCCGAGCGGACCGCTTTGACCGCCGCATCAACCGGCCCGCTTCCCGTACCGGAGGCGACGCGTTCCTCATCATTCACACGGAGACGAACCGACGCGGTAGGTGTTCCGCCACCTGACGCGGCCGTGAGATCGAGGAGTTCGACGCGCCGGTCGCGTTCTCTGCCCTGTACGTCTTCTGCGATGGCGAGAAGGTCGGCGTCCGTAACGCGCTTGCCCCGGTCGCCGACGGCCTTCACGCGTTCGACGACGGCCGCGAGTTCGTCGTCAGTTACGTCAACGTCGTGTTCGTCGAGTGCGGCCGCGACGCCCGCACGCCCGGCGTGCTTTCCGAGAACCAGACGGCGCTCCCGACCGACCGTCTCTGGCGGGTAGGGTTCGTACATCGCGTCGTCCTTCAGCGTCCCGTCGGTGTGGATGCCGCTCTCGTGTGTGAACGCGTTTTCACCCACGACGGCTTTGTTCGGCGGGAGGGGGACGCCCGTCGCGTGGGCGACCTTCTGCGCCAGCGCGTAGAGTTCATCGAGTTTCGCTGTCTCGACGTCGTAGCAGTGCGAGAGTGCTATTGCCACTTCTTCGAGCGCGACGTTCCCGGCGCGTTCTCCAATTCCGTTGACCGTCCCGTGGACCACGTCAGCCCCGGCGGCCAGACTCGCGTAGACGTTCGTCATCGCCAGTCCGAGGTCGTCGTGTGTATGCGTCGAGACGGGGCCGAGTTCGGCCAGTGCCGAGACGTACTCGTACGTCGTCTCGGGGCTCGCGTGGCCGACCGTGTCCGCGTAGCACGACCGGTCGGCTCCGGCGTCGAGTGCGGCCTCCGCGATGTCTACGAGGAACTCAAGGTCCGCGCGGGACCCGTCTTCACCGATGACTTCGACCCAGAGGCCGTGGTCTTTCGCGTAGGCGACGAGGTCGCCTGTCGTCTCGACCACTTCCTCGCGTGTCGTCCCGACCTTGCCTTCGACGTGCTTGTCGCTGGCGGGAACGACGATCGTGACGCCGTCGACATCGCAATCGAGCGCGAGGTCAACATCGCGTTGGACGCCGCGGGCGAAACTGGTAATCGTCGCGTCGAGTCCGAGGTCGGTGACGCGGCGGATCGTCTCACGTTCGCCCTGCCCAGTGCAGGCGCTTCCCGCTTCGATGTACTGGACGTTCGCCCGGTCGAGTGCGCGCGCGATGTCGGCTTTCTCTTCGGGCGAAAGCGAGATACCCGGTGCTTGCTCGCCATCGCGGAGCGTCGTATCTAACAGCTGTACGGTGTCGTCAGAATCCAGAACGGATGCGTTGGGTGTTGTGGGGTTACCCCCGAATAAATCGACCACGAGTCATGTGCTCACACGGTTCGAGGCCACGGATGTACTTAAAGCGGGCCTTCTTGACAGATTTCGCCGTCCGATGCGCCGCAGTCACTCGACTAGCCTGACCGTATCACCGCGCTCGATGCCGTCGGCCGCACCGGCCGGAAGTTCGATGATTCGGTCGGCGAGACCGAAGCCGATTCCGGTCCATCCGGAGAGTCGCTTCTTCTTCGTCACTTCCTCGCCGGCCAACCAGAGGGCGTCGATGTCGAACGGGACGAACACCATGTGGAGGTTCCGCTTGTCTACCTCGTCGAACTCGAAGACGAGCGCGTAGTCGTCGGGAATGCGACGGCGAAACATCAGTCCACGGGCTTTCGTGAGAAACGTATCTGCGACTTCCACGTCGCTGGCGATGGTTCGACCGGTCCCGTCTTGACGGTGTTCGACGTACACGGCGGGGCGTCACCCGGCGAATATATAAAATCAACGTGCGCGGTGGGGTTTCTGTCGTCCCACCTGCGGTCCGTCTCCCTGTGGTCGGCGTCGGGCCACGGATTGAATACCGACCGCACGTAACGCGACGCCATGGAGAAGACGCCCACGGGAACCCCGGTCGGCGTGGACGACCCGTACGACTACGCGGGCGTCTGTGACCATCTCACGGGTGACGGTCGGTGTCGGTTCGCCCTCGACCGCGCAGGCGATGATCCCGAGTTCGCTGCTGCCCGCCGCGGCGACGACTACGCCTGTGTCGCGGCCGACGAGGACTGCGAATTCCGCGACTGTCCTCACTACCGCTCGACGACTGACGGCCACGAATGCGTCCGCTGCGGTCTCGAAGAGGTCCGGATGGCCCACGAGACGGGCGCACGGCCGCTCCTCGAAGAACACCACCTGTCGTACGGTGGAAGCGGAGGCAAACGCGCCGCCGACACCGCCGAGCGACGTTCGTCCAGTCACCGAACGCAGTCCGATGACGACGAACCGAGCCACGAGATAACGGTCGCGCTCTGTCGGTGGTGCCACACGAAGGTCCACAAGTCGTTCGCACGCATCGACGACGACGCCTCGCCTGATCCCGAAGCGTTCGCCGCGCGCGAGGAACGCCGTTCCCGCGAACAGGAGGAGTTCGGTTTCAGTTCGGCTGCCGAACGGTTCGGTAACGACGGCTGAGTCCCCGATTTTGCTCGCCGGTGACGGATAATGTGAGCGCTGGCTACGACGGATACAACGCCGCGAGGAGTCCGGTCGCCGCGGCATCGACGGCCACCACGACCCAGTACCCACAGACCCGATAGAGGAGTGCGACGGCGGCCGCGGTACTGACCGGAACACCTGCGGTAGCGACGAGTCCCGCGGTCACGGCGACTTCGACGCCGCCAGAGCCGCCCGGAAGCGGCGACCATCCGACGAGACCGGATGCGGGCGCAACAAACAGAGCGGCCGCCAGCGGAATCTCAACGTCAAGGGCGGTGGCGGCGACAGCGAGTGCGGTGCCGAACGCCACCCACCCGAGAGCGGCAAAGACGCCTGCAAGTGCGACGCGCTTTCGGTTCTCGGCGACCGTGTCCAGCGTCCGAAAGTAGCTCTCGATTCGCTGTTCGACCGAATCCGGACGGAGGAGTCGTTCGGCGGTTGAGATACCAAGCCGCGCCGCGAGCCGATGGCCGACGGCGATGACGGTGACGACCGCCCGTTCGAGCAGGTCGCGGCGGCGTGTCACGAGGACGAATATGGCGCTTGCAACTGTGAGGGCACCGAGAAGACCGGCAACGAACGTCCGTACGTCGCCGATATCCGAATCGAGGAGCAAAAAAAGCAGGCCGAGCGTCGAAATCGTCACCGCTGAGAGCAGGTTCAACAGGTCGGCGACGGTGACGGCGGCCAACGCTTCTTCGTACTGCAATCCGAACGGTCGGGAGACGGCGTAGCTCGCTATCGCTGACCCGCTCAGGTGCCCCATCGGGAGGACCTGTCTGGCGAAATCGCCCGAGCGGTACGCGAGACGGTAGTGGAGGCCGCCGACCGGCTTCGCGGTTGATAATGCCTGTCGGAGCGATTCTCCCCACGAGGAGATGGCGGCAACGCCCGCGATGCACCCAACGGCGACTAATCGAAGGTCTGCACGGGCGACGGCGACGACCACCTCGCGGCCGCCGGTCAGCGAGATAAAGATGACGAGAACGACGATGGCGAGGGCGATGCCGACCACCGCGCGAACGGCCGGCCGGAGGCGAGTCCGAGTGCGTGGGGAGGCCACATCCGGTTGCAGGGGGTGGAGTGACTTCAGTCCGCTGCCGTCGGCGGATTGGCCCTCGTCTCGTTCCGTCGTCGCGTTCCGGACGCTTTTTGACTGCCAGCCCATTACAGGGCTGTAACTGATGACTCGCATCGTCGTCATCGATAACCACGGCCAGTTCACTCATCTCGAACACCGAGCGCTCCGTGATCTCGGTATCGACACCGAACTCGTGGACAACGACACCCCGCCCGAAGAGATCGACGCCGACGGCATCGTTCTCTCGGGTGGTCCTGATATGGATCGCATCGGCAACTGCCCCGACTATCTCGAACTCGACGTGCCGGTTCTCGGCATCTGTCTCGGAATGCAGATTATCGCCTCCGAACTCGGCGGTCGCGTCGGAAGCGGTGAGTACGGTGGGTATGCCGACGTGACTGTCGGCGTTCTCGACGAATCCGACCCGCTCATCGGTTCGCTCGCCCCTGAGACACGTGTCTGGGCGAGTCACGCAGACGAGGTGAAAGAGGTCCCCGCTGGCTTCACACACACCGGCAGTTCCGATGTCTGTTCAATCGAGGCAATGAGTGATCCCGACCGCGACCTGTACGGCGTCCAGTGGCACCCCGAGGTGGCACACACGGAGAACGGCGAGGAAGTCTTCGAGAACTTCCTCGACATCTGCAACGCCTGAACCGGGTTTAACGACCTCCCAATCCCTCTCTCTACAATGACTGCCACCCAAAGCGATCTAGCGGGTCTCTCGCGGTTTATTTTCCGCGCACCCAGTTGGTACACCAGTCTTACTTTCGCTATCCTTATTGCGGCGATGGCTGGTGTCGGCGCGTTCGATTCCGGCGAGTCGATGCAGACGTGGCGCGGGTTGTTCTTCATCGGCAAGGACGCGTGGGAAGGAATCTTCTTTATCGGCGTCCCCACCGTCGTCGCGGCGGTCGGGACCTCCGGCGTAGACCGCTACGTGGGCGGGACACTCACGCCGAACCGGTCGTCGCTTCTCGCACTCGTCTGCGAGATTATCATCGTCACCATCGTCACCATCGCAGCCACGATTTCGGTGTTCACCGGTCTCGGTCAGCGATTCGTCTTCGACGCACTCGTCGTCGCTCTCGCGTCAGTGTTCGCCTTCCGTCTCCTCGTCGTCATGGCCGTCTCGCGCTCCTCGTTGCTCGTGGCGGCGATACCGGCGAGTCTCCAGACACTTGCCGCGGCAGTGCTGTTGTTTATCTACAGCGGAACGCTCACATTTCTCTCCGACGGCGGTCCAATTCTCAACGCCTACCTGCGACCGTACCTCGTGCGGGCCGACCGCGCTCCCGCGGAACTGTCGGCTATCTCGCCGGACCATTTCGCCCTGCTCGGAGTGACCTGCGTCATCTACGCGCTCGGAGTCTACGCGTTCATCGTCGTCGTAGACCGACCGTGGCGTCGCAGTCTCGGTGTTTCGGTCCTCGATTTCATCCGTGGATTCATCGGTCATCTCGCTGAGGGGTCTCGGGAGTTAGAGGAGTTCTTCGAACAACTCGGTGAGGAGGCCATCGTCCCAGTCACGGTGCTTTCGTTCCGGTCCAGTGCCGGCGAGAAGGCACGGTTCATCCTGCCGATGATACATCCCGGCCCGATGGGTGAAATCGGTGGCGGGAACTTCCCCGAACGCGTCGCCAGTCGTTCGGACGGGTTGGCTTTCCCTCCGCACGCCACTGCCGGGCACGACTTCAATCTCGTCACCGAACGCGAAGTCGATACGATTCTCGAAGCCGCAGACGCCGCACACGAGCAAATCGAGTACGGTTCGGAAGCGACGCAGAGTATTCAGGTTCAGTCCGGTGAGGCGAAAATGCTCGGGCAGGGATTCGGCGACGACGCCGTTCTCGTCTCCACGTACGCACCAAACTTCGCAGACGACGTAGAGTACGCCGTAGGACTCTCTGCGGCGACGGAGGCGCGAACGGCCGGGATCGAAAACGTGCTTCTCGTGGACGCGCATAACAGTAACAACGGTCTCGACGGCCCTGATCTCGGACATATCACGCCCGGGTCCAAGCGGTCGTTCGACATGATAACTGCCGCTGGACTCGGCGGTGAAGCTCTTACCTCCGCAAGCCGCGGCGACCTCTCGATGGGCGTTGCGTGGGACGAAACGGAGTGGGTCCCGCGGGAAGGAATCGGTCCCCTCGGCATCCGCGTCGCCGTCACCGAAGTCGCGGGACAGACGACGGCGTACGTTCTCATCGACGGGAACAACATGGAACCGGGGCTACGCGACGACATCGTTTCGGATCTCACGGGTGGGGAGAACCCGCTGGCAGACGTCGCCGAGGCGATGACGACGGACACGCACATCGTCAACACTGTCGAGGCGGATAACCAGGTCGGCGCAGCGATTGACCAAGGAGAAATCCGCGAACTGATCGTCGAACTCACCCGCGAGGCGCTGTCCGATGTCGAACCCGTCGAGGCGGGGATGGCCGTCGAACGCGCCGAGGTGACGGTGTTCGGCAACGACCGAACCGAGACACTCGCCAGTCACGCAAACGCCGTTGTCGCCATGGGCGGTGCGTTCGCCGTCTCCGTGACGCTGGCCGCGATGGCCGTGAGCATCCTCATCTTCCTGTTCACCTGACGACGCCGTCGCTATCGGCGCCGTTGCGGCCGCTTCCGACGCTTTCAGGTCTGGATGACGATTCGGTCGGCGTAGCCGCAACTCGGACAGACGTGTTCGTACGTTATCTCGCTGCCTGTCGTCGCGGCAGTCCACCGACCGTCGGTATCGACGTAGCCGCAGGCCGTACAGCGCTTACGCGTTCGCTCGTAGTGCTTGCGGAGACGGTCCAGCGGCGTCTCCCCGATGCCGCCTCTAGTTGTCATGTGGTATCGTATGGCAAGGAAATTAATAACGATTGCTCACGAAATCATGAACGAAAGAGAAAATACGGCTTACGCCGCGTTTGCGTCGGAATCCGCGTCCGATTCGGCGAACAGTTCGTCAACCGCATCCTGTGCGGTGCGTGCTGCCTCGTCGGCCACGTCGTCGGCGTCGGCATCCGCGTCGTCGGGCGCGTTGATGTAAACGTCCACGTCGAGGATTCCGTCTTCGAACGTGACGGTCACGTCGAAGTCCTTCACGTCAGACTGCTTGTAGCGGGCGAAGATCACGCCTTCGGCCGCTTCAGCGGCCGTCTCGACGACCGTCTCGTCTGTCGGCATTCGTTTATGCGCCGCCTGCGCCGCCGGGGCCCATCGGGCCGCCGCCTGCGCCACCCTGCAGCATCTGCTGGAGTTCGCTCTGGAGACTCTCGAACTGCTCTTGGACGCGCTCTTCCTGCTTTTTGAGCTGTTCGACGCGCACTTCGAGACTGTCAACCTTGTCGGTCAGGTCTTCGTGTGCCGTCTCGTAGTCCGTCTCGACGAGGAGTTCGCCGACTTCGCGGTACATGACGGTGTCCTCGTCGATATCTTCGAGGGCGTCGAGTGCCGTTTCGGACTCGGTGAGCGTGGACTCAGCCTGCTGCTTCTGTGCGGCCACCTTCTGGGCCGTCTCCTGAAGGTCCTGCAGTTCTTCGAGTTTCTCCTGTGCTTCTGGCGGCAAATTACCCTGCATACTGAGTTCCATGTGACCCGGACTGAAAAAGACCAGTATTCTCCCCGCACCGCGTTATCGCCCGAATTCACGCCGCACGGTCCGCGATTCGCTCTGCGACGGCGACGAAGCGAGTCCATGTATTTACACCCGCGCGGAGGGCAACGAGATCAGCCGCCGCTACCCGTACTCGAACGGTTTGGTCGTCGCGTTCGACAGTCACTGCAGACCGGTCGTCCGCAATCTCTCCTTCCTCGATGCGGATGCTTTCGGCGACGGTCCGTGCCCGCCGCTCGTCGGCATAGGAGAACGTGAGTGTAATGTCGTGACGGCTATCCATCCGCGAGAACGGGGTGGGTCGTTATTCGACCGGGACTTCCTTGACGGTCGGTGCGCGCTCCTTCAGGAGCACGCGGTGGCCGCAGTAGGGACACCGCACGCCGCCGTACTCGTCGAGTTCGACGTCGCGCTTGCACCGAGAACACTTATAGCTCATCGTATAGGGAATCGTTGTCGGGCGTGATGTGTCTTACGCGCTCTCCTCGTCGCCGTCGCTGGAGAGTGCCGCGCGGATGGAACGCTGAACCTGCTTGCCGCCGGGCGTCTCGGGGCGGTACGTACCGCCCGTGAACTTCTCGCCCGTCTCCTCGTTCATCCAGATGCCGGTGCCGATGCGGGTGACGGAATCGCCGTCAACTTTCGCATCGCGCATGTCGGCTTCGATCTCTTTCACGCGTCGTCGGGCGACGCGCCCGTAGCGCGCACCGAAGCGCCCGGCACTCCCAGTTTTCCGTGCCTTCTTTTCGGCCATAGTATCGTCTCCTATCCGTGGTATCGGGATAAAGCCTGCGAGTCGGAGTCGTCGCGTGCCCCGTTTTCGCACGCCGTCCGGAGGTCGTTCGGGCTGACTCTCTCAGTCCTGTAACTCGGCCTCGCGCAACGCCTCGTTCAGGTCGTCGCGGACGAACTCGCCTGTCTCTGTGTCCATCGCGGTCGTGACGATGCGATTCTCTTGGACACTCGACCCATCGCGTAAGAGGAGACGGACGTTGCCGTTAGCGTCCGCGCGCGTCACCTTGGCGCGGAGACTCTTCTGTGAACCCATGCCTCCGGCGTCGATAGGACCGGGAATAATTTTCTTTACGTGCGGGTGATCGGCGACGACGCCGATGGCGCGCCGCCCTTCTCTGTCCCCGATAAGCGTCGAGTGCGTCCCACCCATCTTCTCCCGCGGCGGCCTCTCCACAACTTCGAGGGAGCGTTCGCCCCGCCGTTCGAGGACGCGTTGGACGGGATTCTCGCTGGCGACGCGATAGAACTCGTGGTGCAACTGGGCGCGCGTCTCTCTGAGTACGTCTCTGTCACCCGCGGCGAACACCTCATCGGGGCGCTTCCGACGAATCTCGTCGGCAATGAGGCCGGCAAAGTTTCGGAGTTCGACCACCATCGCCTCGCCCTCCGATTCGGGTATCGTCGTCACCGTCGTCTTCCCGATCACGTCCTCGCCGTCCAGCATCGTTAGCTCCGCTCTGTCACGCTCGAACTCGGCCACGACAGTGTCGCAGTTGGCGGTACTGCACGTTAGACAGTAGTCTCCCGGTTTCTCTAACGGCGTGCCGCACCGCCCGCAGTCCATACGTGAGAGCAATGGGTGACCGCATAAAAGGCGATTGTTCCCCCCGGCGGCGGACGGAAAGTCTTTCAGGAGTGGCTGAATCTTTCTCCGACGATGACAGATCGCCGCTCTCTCGTGTTCTCTCTCGCTGTGGTCGTTCTCGTCGTCACTCCCGTCCTCTTCGTCGCCGGGTCCGCGCCCGCTACTGCCTCTTCACCACCGGTAGCGACACCGTTTTGCGAGCGACCGCTCTCCGAATCACTCCACGCTGCCGACATTGATGCAACGGTTGAATCGACGGCGGCCCGCGCCGTCATCGAGAACGAGTCCGCGGCGTGGTCGGTGAACGCAACGTTCGAGAACGAATCCACCGTCGATCGAATTCTCGGGAACTGGACGCTCAAACGTCGTCTCATCGAGAGGGCGTCCGGAACGCTCCCCTCAGAACGCGTCTCGGCTGTCGCCGCCGGACCGCGGACCGTCTCGTTCCGCTTCCGCACCGACGAGTTCGCGGCGCACGCGCCCGGCGGTCTTCTCCGCGTGGATTACTTTCGCGTCCACGGGTCCGAGTTCCGAACGGTGTCGTGCGATCAACTAACCGTCGTCGGACCGCAGAACTATACGCTCGCCACCCAACCGGAGGCAACTGAACTGACTGTCCGTGCAGACGGGAACCGCGTCGTCCTCTCCGATACGGGACCGCACAGTTCAGCGTCGTTCCTCGTCTTTGCGCCCGCTGAGATGCCTGCCGTGCTTCGCGGACTGTTGGCGAGTCTTGCGCTCGTTCTCGCGACACCGCTGGCGGTCCTCACGAATGCCGTCTTCTTCGTCTGCCTTCCGGGGTGTCTCCTCGCACTCGGGTTCGTCGCCGTCCATCGGCTGAGTTCGCTCGTTCGGATCTATATGCGCCTCAGTGCGCGTGAACTCGGGCTAACGACGCTCAGTCTCGCCCTCGTCGGCGCGGTTCCGTTGTTGTGGTTCCTTGGCCGCTGGGAACCGAGCGTTCTCGCCCCGTTAGCGGGCATTATTGCTGGGAGCGCACTCGCTGTTGTCGGGACAAGTGTGGGGCCGGACGCGGATCGAGCATCGCTCCTGCCGGTGTTCACGGGCGTCGGCGTCACCGGTGTTGCCGCCGCTGTGAGCGTTTTCCTCACTCGGCTCTCTCCCGGCATCGCAGTTGCGTCCATGTTCGCCGTCGTTCCACCGCTTGCGGGCTATCCACTCGGCGTCGCGGCATCGCGCGGCCCGCCGCCGTGGCGCATTGTCGCCGTCGCTACCTTCGGCTACGTCATCACCGCGGCCGCGTACCTGCTCTCGCTCGATTCGGTGGGTAGCTCATCCGGTCTCCTCATCGCCTTCTCGGTCCTCGGCGTACTCGGCCTCGTTGTTGCCGCTGTCCCGTTCGCTCTCCTCGGCGTCGGCAGCAAGGAATAGGCGGGCTTAGTACGGCGAAGCGCCGTGTTCTCAGAGATCCTGTGGCGTCGTCTTCAGGTACTCGCGGAGGAGCGCCGTCGCGTACGATCCCGACGGGAGCGAAAAGGTGAGTTCGTACGTGTCGGCGTCGGAATCGACCGTCGTTTCCACGTCAGTTCGAAGGAGTACCGCCCGGCGCGTCCCCGTGGAATCGAACTCGCCCGGCAGGTCGAAATCGGCGGGTTCGAGGTCCAGTTCGTTCAGCACAGCGCGTTCTATCTCGCCAGCCTCGCCTTCGGCCAACTCGGTTTCGGTTCCGACGAGCGGTGCGGTGACGAATGCCCGACCGCGCTCACAGTGTCGGCTCATCACCTCGACGCGGCGGCCGGTCGCTACCTGTGTTCGGTCAGGATCAGCGCGGTACAGCCGGTCGGGTACGTCTCGATCAGCGAAACAGACCACGTCGCCCTCTATCGGGCGAGTAAGGGGTAATCCGCGGTCGAGGCGTTCGGAGAGAATGCGGTTGAACACGTACGACTGGGCCGCGTTGACGAACAGTCGCTGGAGGTTTCGCGGGACGGCTTCGAGGGCATGCCGCCAGTCTTCCGCACTCTCGTCGCCGTCTTCTGCGAGTCGGTGGAGCATCGACCGTTCGTAGCGCAGTCGGTTCGGCATTGTTTCGAGTGCGGCGTGCCAGTCCGGATCGTCCGATGCGGCCTGTTCGTCTACGAATCTCCGGGCCGCTTGCGTCCCGTCTGGTTCGGCGGATGCGGGATTTCCGACGTACGAGAGAACGGCCTCGCACCACTCGCCGCGGACGACGTGCAGGCCGACTTCGTGCGTGACTGGGCGACGACTCCCGAATCGCTGGTGGCCGAAGTAGTTCGGAACGGCGACGGCGGCCGTCTCACCCTCGGTTGCCGCGCCGTCAACGGCGTCCTCGTCGGTCAGAAACGCCTGCAACTGCGCTGTAACCGTCGCGGCGTTCGCGGAGGCGTCGGCGTCGCGGACGCGCACATCGAAGTCGTTGCCCGCCAAGTCACCGAAGCCCAAATCGCGGCCGATGCGGCCCAGAACCTCGATATCGGCGTTGTTGATCGCTGGGATCTCGTCGGGTGAGGCGTCACGTACCGAGAACAACTGCGTCGTGACGGCGTACTTGTCCTTCGTTCCGGCCCACGAGACGCGCTCGCGGCTGATTCCGAGCGCGTCCGATAGGCGGCGGGCGAAGTCGTTCGTGTCCCACTCACGGAGCGTCACGCGAAGCAGAAGCGATGGGTAATCGCCGGGGTCCTCGTCTACATCCACGGCGTCCATCGCTTCCACCTCGCGCACACGGAAGTCCTCCGGAGCGTCGCGGAGGCGGCCGCCCGTTCCCTCCGCGTCGCTCACGTAGTGTTCGATACCGACGCGCCGTTCGAGTGAGTGTGCGTTGCGCATCCTGTCGCTCCGGGTCTGCCCGGCCTTTTCGGCGCGTGGGTAAGGCCCCTCCGGTTCGGCGGCCGCCTTCGGTCCCTCAATCCCTCCCACGCTGTCCGTCGGCCGAGAGTCCCGAAATCTCGAATCGCGCGCCGCCGGAGTCGCTCTCGGCGATAACGATGTTCCAGTCGTGTGCGTCTGCGATTTCTTCGACGATGTTGAGCCCGAAGCCTGTCCCGTCCGTGGCTGTCGAGTAGCCGTACTCGAACACCTCGTTGCGTTCGTCCGGCGGAATTCCGGGTCCATCGTCGCAGATGGCGAACCCGTCGGGGAGTCGCTCGATGCGGACGGAGATGTCGTCGCCGCCGTGTCTCACCGCATTGCTGAACAGGTTCTCCAAGAGGCGGCGGACGCGCTGTCTGTCGCCCTCGACGGTTCCCAACTCACCGCCAACGGAGAGGCTGGCGTCCGTCGCGTTGATCGTGTTCCACGCTTCCTCGGCGACATCGCCGAGGACGAACGTCTCCGGGTCGGTGACGTACTTGCCCTCCCGAGTGAGCGTCAACACGTCGTCGATAATCTCGGCCATCCGGTTGGTCAGATTTTCGAGCGTATCGACGTACTCGCTGTCGCAGCCCTCTATCTCTCGTAGAAGCGTTATCTGCGCCATCGCAGCGTTGAGGGGATTTCTGAGGTCGTGACTGAGAACGCTCGCAAAGCGTTCGAGTTTCTCCTCGCGCCGCTTTCGCTGTGTGATATCTCGGGAGACACCGACGGCCCCACCGAACGTTCCTTCCTCCGTCGGCGGTAACAGCGCCAAGTTCGTTTCGATGGTGCGTTCGGTGCCGTCGGGGCGGGTGATCGTTCCTTCCAGTCGGATCGAGTCTTCCTCGGTATCCTGTAGGCCGTGAATGGCGTCAAGATCTCCCTGCACCAGAGAAATATCTGCCGACAGTTCCTCGAAGTCGGTCTCCACTAACTCCTCACGGGAGTATCCGGTGAGGCCGACCGTCGCGTCGTTCACATAGTCGATTCGGTCGTTCTCGTCTATCGTGAAGACGGGGTCGGAGATGAGCGAGACGAGTCGTTCGAACCGTTTGAGTTCCAGTTCGTGTTCCTTTCGGTCGGTGATGTCGCGGACAACGTTCACGAGAACGGTGCGTTCCTCGAGTTCAGTCTTTGAGATGCTTATCTCAGTCCAAAACTCCGCCCCGTCCGCCCGCTTTGCTTTCCACTCGAAACTCGCTTCGCCCCGCTCTCGGGCGTCGGCTATCAGTTCTTGCGCCCGCTCTTCGGTGTACTCTACGTGGTTTGCGCTGTACGCTTCGATAGTGAGTTCGCTGAACTCCTCCGGTGTGTAGCCGTACATCTCCTCGACGGCTCCGCTGACCGCGAGAGTTTCGCCGGTCTCGGCGTCTCGGACTGTAATGACGTCGTTGACATTCTCCAGCACACGGAGAAGCAACTCGCCCGAGTCGGACGCGACGAAGTCCTTCATTGCCGGGTCATCGGCGGTGGCTGGTTGTAAGTTATTCGGCCGTTGACTGGTTACAGAACTGACCACGTGTGTGGTTTCGACCACACGCGAGGCATCAATACAGAGAGAGGTCGCCGGTTACCTTGTTTACGAGGTCATCGCGCCCCGGTCCGACGGCGAGGCATGTGACCGTTCCCGGTTCCAGTTGCGTGTGCCCAGCATCGCGGATGATCGCGTGCGGGAGTCCCTGTCGTTCGGCTTCGTCAGCGAGGCGGAACAGTTTGTCTTCACCGTTCGCTTTCAGAACGACTTTCTTCTGTCCGGAGCCTTTCCATTCGTTTTTCGCCTTTCGGTCGGCGTCCTCGTACGCCGAGAGGCTCGCGTGGGCGACCTGTGCCGCGAGTTTCCCGCGACCCATCCCGAGGTCAGCGCGCGCGACGATTGCCTGTTTCATACGCCGCAGTCCCGTCCCCGTCGGTAAATCACTGCCGGGTCGCACTTCGAGACGAGGCGAGCGGACTCTACAACCCACCTGCTCTGAGCGGAAGGAGTAGTGGGGTTTACGTCACACCAACACCCCTCTGCGAACATGATACTGTCCGATGCGGACATCCTCGAACGACTCAGCGACGGCGACCTCGTGGTCGAACCGTTGGACGATATCGATATGCAAGTTCAACCGGCGAGTATCGACCTCAGACTCGGTGAGGAGTTCCTCGAATTCCAGCGGACGAATATCTCGTGTATCCATCCTAATCGGGAGGACGAAGTCTCGAAGTACGTTACCGAGACGTACGTCGAGGAGGGCGACGAATTCATCCTCCATCCCGGCGATTTCGTCCTCGGGACGACGAAAGAGCGGGTCGAGATTCCGCCGGACCTTCTTGCGACCGTCGAGGGGCGGTCGTCGCTCGGCCGCCTTGCTATCGTCATCCACGCCACGGCCGGCATCGTTGACCCCGGCTATCACGGGCAGATCACGCTGGAACTGTCGAACCTCGGAACTGCTCCTGTTGCTCTCTCGCCCGGCATGCGCGTTTCTCAACTCGTCTTCACCGAGATGAAAAACCCCGCCGACCGCCCGTACGGCGTCGAACGCGGCTCGAAGTACCAAGACCAGAAGGGTCCGCAGGCGTCACGTATCGGATACGACCCCGAATTCGCGGGTGACCGAGAAGACGGTGACTCGCTCCCAGACGGAGGGACGGACTAATGCGTTTCATCGAGGAAATCGTCGTCGAGGAGTTCCTCCCGACGTTTCGCTCGATGCTCGCCGAGGAACTCCGTGACAGAGGGTTCACGCAACGTGAAGTCGCAGACGCTCTCGGTATTAGCCAGTCAGCCGTCTCGAAGTACGCTCACGGAGAGGTGAGTCGAAACGAGACGTTGCTCGAAGACGAGCGAGTGCAGGAACTCGTCGAGCGCGTCGCGGACGGTCTCTCGACAGGTGACATGACGCCCGTGCAGGCGCTCGTGGAAGCGGAGGTTCTCATCCGCCAATTCGAGGAAGGCGACCTGCTTGCGACGCTCCACGAACAGCAGATGCCCGAACTCTCCGAGTACGACGGCGCGCTCAGCGTCCACGACCCGGACAGTACGCTTCGGACGGCAGAACGCGTCCGGTCGTCGGTGCGCCGGGGACTCCGAACGTTGACGAACGCCAGCGGGTTCGCCGGTCTCATCCCAAACGTCGGATCGAACCTCGCGGAGTGCCTTCCGGAACCCAGCGGCATCGAGGATGTCGCGGCCATCCCCGGCCGCATCTTCGATGTGAAGGGTCAGGCGACGGTTCCGAGCGACCCCGAGTTCGGTGTGAGCGAACACGTCGCTTCGGTTCTGCTCTCTGCGCGCGAGGCCGGCCGCGATGTTCACAGTGCAGTCAACATCCGATACGACCCCGATATCATCGCGTCACTGGAGGATTCCGGGTACGACGCTATCGAGTTCGACCCGGACGCACCGACGGACCCCATCGTTGCGGCTCTCTCGGACCGTGACGATCTGACGGACACGTTCGCTCTCTACCAGTCCGGCGCGTACGGAATCGAAGCCATCACCTACGTCCTCGGCCCTGACGCGCCGACAGTGGCTCGCGCCGTTCGGAGCCTCCTCACCGAGTGACGATGACCGACGGCGTCACCACCACGCAGGAGTTCTACACCCGGTACGCGGCGGTGTACGACCTCATCGCGCGGTGGACGCCGGGCGTCCACGGGCTTCGTCGGGCTGTCGCGGACGCACTCGCCCTCACTCCCGGCGATACCATCGTGGAGATGGGCTGTGGGACGGGTGCGAACTTCGCGTACCTGAGAGATCGAGTCGGGTCCGAGGGGACTGTTGTCGGCGTGGACTTCACGCCCGGTGTCCTCGCCGTCGCCCGTGACCGGATTCGGAAGAAAGAGTGGGAGAACGTTCACGTCGTCCGCGGCGACGCGACTCGTCCCCCGGTCGCTGCTGCCGACGCCGTCGTCGCCACGTTCGTTTCGGGGATGCTGTCGGACCCTGCTGCGGCAGTTCGCACGTGGGCCGAACTGGTCGGTTCCGGTGGCCGACTCGCACTCGCCGACCTCGGGCGAACGACGCGGACGCCGCTCAGACCACTCAACTGGGTGTTTCGGGCGCTCGTCCGCGCTTCATCGCCACCGGGCACTGGTGACCAGTTGCAGGTGCCGCCGACGGTGTTGCTCGACCAGCGACTGGTCGCTGCTCACCGCGAACTCGAAGCAGTGTGTGAAGACGTTCGGCGCGAGACGCGGGCACTCGGGTTCGCCCGCGTCTCCGGGGGACGGGTGCAGCGAAAGACGGACGAGGATAACCGCCAGTCGTTCTATTAGTCGTACCGCGAGCGAGGCCGAAGACCGAGTCTCGCGGAACCTTTTTGGACCAGATTTTCTCGATGAGGGTTCCCGCAGGGCCACGTAGCGGCCCGAGGAAACCCGAACGTGGAAAACGGTGGTTAGTCGTCAGCGGGCGCGGGCGACGAGAAGTCCACGGCGGGTGCGTCGTGACCGAGTTCGTCGATGCACGACTGGGCGGCGCGCTTGCCGGAGACGAGCATCGCACCGAACGTCGGACCCATGCGCGGCAGGCCGTGAACGGTGGCGACGGCCATGCCCGAGGCGACGACGCCGGGGTGGACGACGCCCGTCTGCTCGACGATTTTGTCTTCGCTCTCGGCGACCCACATCGAGTCGTGACCGGGCGAGTCGTGGCCGGGTGCGCCGTACTCGCCGTCGCCCGTCTTGTCCATCCCGGTGTTGTACTCTTTGGCGTGTTCGATACCCGGTGCGTTGAGGACGCCGCGTTCGGACAGTTTCGAGATAACGACGGCGTCGTGACCGGTGGCGTCGAGGACGAGGTCGGACTCGACGGCGACAGGGTCAACGCAGGTGAGTTCACGCGGCAGGGCGTGGACGGGTGTCCAGTTGAGGACGACGCCGCCGACGCGGTGGTCCTCGCGGACGACAACGTCGGTGAACTCCGTCATGTTCTGGACCGATGCGCCGGCGTCGCAGGCGGCTTTGATGAGTGCGGAACAGGCGTGCGGGCCGTCCGCGACGTACAGTCCCTCGACATCCTCCGCTTCCTCGTAGGGCACGCCGAGTTCGTCGAGAATCTCCTGTGCGGGGTCACGGACCGTTACCTTGTTCATCAGGAAGCCACCCAGCCAGAAGCCGCCGCCGAGGTAGTTGTTCTTCTCGACGATGGTCACGTCCACATCGCGTTCGGCGAGTTCTTTCGCCGCGACGAGTCCCGAGGGACCGCCGCCGACGATGATGACCTCGGTGTCGATGCGGTCCATGAACTCCTCCGTCCAGTCGGAGGCGATAGCCTGTGTCACTTGTGCTTCGCTTACGTCCGCGAATCCGCTGAATTCGGACATACCACCTAGTGTTATCACTGGCTACTAAACCGTTTCGACCGGTGCCGAACCCGTGTCGGTCACGGTGCGGACTTCCGCTGCCGAACGACTTACTGGCAGCAGCCACCTAGTTGGGGCGATGACGGGACAACTGGGGACTGGAGGTGTCGTTCGGTGAACATGCTCGTCGACGGCGAGTGGCGAACCGATGCGTACGAATCCACGAACGAGGACGGCGAATTCAACCGGCAGGAAACCTCGTTCCGCAATTGGATTCGGGACGACGCCGACGCCGAGTTCCCGGCCGAGTCGGGTCGGTATCACCTCTACATCTCGCGGGCGTGTCCGTGGGCGCACCGCACGGCGATGACGCGCCGACTGAAGGGTCTCGAAGACGCTATCTCGCTGTCCGTCGTCGAACCGGTCCGCATCAACGACGGCTGGGAGTTCTCCGCGGAGTATCCGGATCCGCTCTACGGCGAGGACTACCTCCGAGACATCTACACCCGTGCGGACGACGAGTTTACGGGGCGCGTCACGGTCCCAGTCCTTTGGGACAAAGAACGAGAGACCATCGTGAACAACGAGTCCCGCGAGATCATGCGGATGCTCGACACCGAGTTCGACGCGCACGCAAAACACGACGTGGACCTCTGGCCGGAAGGCTACCGCGAGGAGGTAGACGAGAGTATCGACAGCATCTACGAACCGATCAACAACGGCGTCTACCGTGCTGGGTTCGCTGACTCACAGGACGCCTACGACGAAGCGATCACCGAACTGTTCGACGCGTTAGATCACTGGGAATCAGTTCTCGAAGACCAGCGATTCGTTGTGGGCGACGTGCTGACGGAGGCAGACATCGCCATGTTCGTGACGCTGATTCGCTTCGATCACGTCTATCACACCCACTTCAAGTGCAACCGACGGGCCATCCACGAGTATCCGAACCTCTGGAACTACACGAAGGAACTCGCGCAACTGCCGGGCGTCGCAGAAACCATCAATATCGACCATATCACGCGCCACTACTACATGAGCCACGGCGATGTGAACCCGAAGCGACTCGTCCCGGTCGGTCCGGACATCGACTTCTACGATGACCACGACAGAGACCGATTGCCCGCTGATTTGCCGGCAGTACTCCGTGGCGACGCCGCACCCGCGAACGAGTAGCGACGGACGGCAAACACCACCGACGAGTAGCGACGGACGGCAAACACCGCCGACGACTTCTTTCCCGCAGACTCGCTAGAGTGTGTATGACGTACGGGGATGTCCGCCGCCTCCTTGCGCGGATCGAACCGCCGCCGCGACTCGTAGACTGGTCCATCCTCGCGTGCGTCTTGTTCGAGGTGGGAAGCGGCGTCCTCAGTTTCGGCGCGGGTGCGCCTTCGCATTGGCCGCTTTTCGAACTCCACACCGTCGTCGGCCTCACGCTCGTCTTTCTTCTATGCTACAAGTTTCGCCGCGTCCGTCGCCGCGTCACCGACTCGGACCTGTGGGACCGCGCGACCGGACTCTCTGCCCTCACCGCCGCCGTCGCCGTTTCGTCTCTCGCTACGGGCGTATGGTGGGTTCTCGGCGGCAACGTGCGGGTCACCTCGTACTGGACCCTGCTGAATCTCCACATCGGTCTCGGACTCGCTCTCGTTCCGCTCGTCCTTCTTCATCTCTCCACCCGCTTTCGCACGCCGACGCGAGCGGACTTCGAGGGCCGCCGAACCGCCCTCAAGTACGGATCACTCCTCGTCGGCGGCGCACTCCTTTTGCGTGCGCAGGAACTCGTGAACGCCGCGTTCGACACCGGCGGTCGGGCGCGTCGGTTCACCGGGTCGAAACCAATCGAGCGTGACGGCCTCGCGCCGGAGGGCGACGTGGGTGCGGGCAACGCCTCGTTCCCGGTGACGAGTTGGGTCGCGGACGACCCCGACCCGGTGGATTCCGAGTCGTGGCGACTCCGCGTCGGTGGGCTGGTCGAGTCACCGCTGGAACTCTCCGCGGAAGCCCTGACCGCCGACGCCGACACCGATCGCCGTGTCCTCCTCGACTGCACGAGCGGCTGGTACGCCGAACGCGACTGGCGCGGCGTCCACCTTGGCGACGTTCTCGACGCCGCAGGTACGACTGAGGCTGGCCGGTGGGTGACCGTCCGCTCGGTAACGGGCTATCGCTGGTCGTTCCCGACCGACGAAGCGCGTGAGATGCTGCTGGCAACGCACGTCGGCGGGGAACGCCTTACACACGGCCACGGCTTCCCGTGTAGACTCGTCGCTCCCGACAGGCGCGGGTTCCAGTGGATAAAGTGGGTAGATAGTATCGAAGTCCGGCGACGGCGCGATCCGGCGCAGTGGGTAGCCGTGCTGGTCAGCGGGTTCGACTGACTGATTCGAGCGGGTTCGAAACTCGCGTTGTCAGTCCAACTCGCCGCTGCGAATCGCGTCTTCGGCCTCGCGCAACGCTGCCTCGCGGTCGAACTCGCGGACGATTTTCTCTCGTTCCTCTTCGGTGGCGTCCGTCAGGTCGCGCGCGTGGTCGGTGACGTTCGGAACCGCGCGGATGATGTTGTCCACGATGGGAATCGCGGCCGACTGGGCGGACCGGGACATGGGGTTGAGGTCAACGACGATTTCGACTTTCCCCATCGCGGCGAGGGCTTCCGCTCTGTCACCGTCTTCGAGGGGGACGAGAACCACGTCGGCCGCTCCGATGCCGTCGGCGTCCACCTTCGCGCGCTCGTGGTCGAGATTCGGAATACGACCATCGGCGGTCAGTCCTTTCACGTCCTCGGCTCCGTGTTCGCGCAGATGGTCGGCGATGGCGCGCATCCGCTCTTCGGTGCGGTTGAACAGGTTCACTTCGAGGTCCGCGTCCACGGCCTCGGCCAGCTCGACCATCTCGCCGGGGACGAGGGCAGCGACGTTGCCGTTCACCGACAGCACCGGATGCTCCGCGAGGAGCAACTGCGCGGCCGCGGCGCGTTCGGCGGCGTCCGCCGAAGCGGTCGTTTCCTCTCCGAGAAGATAGTCGAACGCCTCGCCACGTCCCTCGGCGATGAGGCCCTGTTTCGAGGTGATTCCTTTCTCCACGCCCTCCTCGATGCGGTGTCGCGTGAGGAGCGAGAGGTAGCGCGGGTGGCTCTCCGGAATCTCGATATCGCTCATGGACAACTGTGGGCACCCTGGCGAGAAAAACGGGACGATGCGCGACGGTACAGCTGGCATCGTGTCCAGCTGACTACTCGACGACGAGACTCGACCCGGCGGGGTGTACGTCACAAACTTCCGGGTCGTAGCCAGCGTCCGAGAGCGCCGTCCCGAACGCGAACACGGTTTCACCGAGCATCGCCATCGAGGCGTCGCCGCCCGCGGCCCGAACGTCGGCGATAACTGACTCCACGCGGTCGGTCGTGAGGTCAGCCTCGCGGGCGAACTGCCGGGAGAGCGAGAGGAATCGGTCGGCCGTCGGTCGTTCGCGGAGATCTGAGAGGGCACGCTCGCCCGCGGCGGTGAGCGTCGTCGTGTCGCCCGACAGCACTTCGGCCGTCGAAACCTCGCCGAACGTGAGATACTCCACACGCGGACATTCGGGAACGCCGTCCATCGTGCCATGCCCGGGTGCGCCCGGTTCGAGTCGGATCGGTAGACCACCGCGCGCCTGTGCCACCACGTCGCCGAGGCCTGTTCCGGCCTCGACTTCCGCGCGGTGGGCGACGGTGACGAGTTCGTTCTCCGAGTGTTCGGCATCGAAGACAGCGTTCGCGGCGTAGGCGGTCCCCAGCGCCATCGCACCGCTCACGCCGAATCCGGACCCGAGCGGGAGCGGCGTCTCGGCTTTGACTTCCGCGTTGGGAACGCCCAGCGACCGTCGGACGGTATCCACGGGCGGCATCGAAATCGTGTCGCCGTTGAGTGTCGCCTCGTCCGGTCGGTCATCTGCCGTATTTTCTCTCGTGTCGTCGGTCGCCACGTGGTTGTTCGACACCGCGTTGCCATCGACCCGGCGGACCGTCACTCGAACGCCGTGGCTGAGGGCGACGCCCGCCCCGCGCGACCCCGCGATTTCGGGGTTCTCGTCGGGATGGGCGCTGAAAAAGCCCGTAATGTGTCCGGGGACGAACGCCGTCGCCTCGTCGGTCATGCTCGCAGTTGGCACTCCAACTGTTATGTCCGGAACGGTTTCGACACGCGTTCGAGACTCTTCTTCGTCAGATGCAGTCTGTCACCGTTCGAGTTCCCGCTCTTGCTCGGTTGGTGTACTGACGTAGGATTCGGCGTCTTCGACCGTCTCGGTTCCGAGTAGTCGCTCGACTCGGCGTTCGAACTCCGCTTCGTCGATCTCACCGGTCGCGTACCGACGGCGAAGCGTCTCTAGTGCTTCCTCCGTCTCGCTTGGCTTGTCGGCGTGCGTGTTCTGTTTCTGACGCTGTTCGTACCACTTCGTTATGCCAATAGCTGCGGGGAGTACGCCCCCAAATCCGACGGGGAACGCCACCCAGAAGAACGAGACGTCGAGGGCGAGGAGTGTGAACGCGATGAGCAAGACGAGCGCGATGACGACGCCGCCAACGGCCTTCTGGAGTGCTGTCTCGCCGTCCCCATCGTCCACGTCGTCATCCATGGCTGTTACTCACCTATCATTATTGATGGCGGCATCATCGTTCTTTCGCTGCGCTTGGTTCCCTTGAACGCTCGATGTCTCTCCTCGTCGTTCTTCTCTCGGGAATAAATACGGCCGTGCGACAACCGCTGTCTGTCTCGCGGGAACAGCGAAAAGCTCGCTTCGCTCGCTTTTCTGGCTCCCGCGTTCCCGGTAGCGACTCTCCGGAGAGAGTCGCTGGCGATCTGACGAGACTCGCATGCGCTCGTCTCGTTTGCTCGCCACGTCTTCGTCCTACGGACTCAGACGCTGGCGATCTCGTGGGAACACGGTCGCGGCAAAGCCGCTCCCTGTTCCCAAGAGACCACGATTTCGCCCTATGGGCTCAATCGCTGGCGATCTCGTGGGAACAGAACCGCTTCGCGGATGTTGTCCAGACCGAGCATCGTCATCACGAGACGCTCGCCACCGAGACCCCAGCCTGCGTGCGGGGGCATGCCGTATTTGAACATCTTCGTGTAGTACTCGAACTGATCGGGGTCAAGACCCTGCTGTTCGAAGCCGGCGACGAGGTGTTCGAAGCGGTGTTCACGCTGCCCACCGGAGACGAGTTCCATCCGCGGGTGCATCATGTCGAAGCCCGTCGAGAGGGTCTCGTCGTCGTCGTGGTCCTTGATGTAGAACGGCTTGATCTCGGACGGCCAGTCGGTGATGAAGTAGTGTTCACCAACGTCCTCACCGAGTGCGCGCTCGCCCTCCGTGGGCAGGTCGTCGCCCCAGACGAGTTGCTCGTCGAGTTCGCCCGTCGCGTTGATTCGCTCGATGGCCTCCTCGTAGGTGAGACGCGGGAACTCGCCCTCGGGAACCTCGAACTCCTCTGCGAGACCGAGCGTTTCGAGTTCGCGCTGACAGTTCTCGGCGACGCCCTCGTAGGCGGCCTTGACGACGTGTTCGCAGGCGTCCATCGCTTCCGTGTGGTCGAAGAACGCCGACTCGAAGTCGATGGAAGTCGCCTCGTTCAGGTGTCGCGGCGTGTTGTGTTCTTCGGCGCGGAAAATCGGACCGACCTCGAAGACGCGTTCGAGACCCGAGCCGACCATGAGCTGTTTGAACAGCTGGGGCGACTGGTTCATGAACGCCTCTTGGCCGAAGTACGTGATTGGGAACAGCTCTGTGCCGCCCTCGGTACCGGTAGCGACGATTTTCGGCGTGTTGATCTCCGTCGCGTTGAGGCCACGGAAGGCGTCGCGGACCGAGCGGAGAATTTCTGCGCGGATCTCGAAGACGGCCTTCACCTCGTCCTTGCGGAGGTCGAGCGTCCGGTTGTCGAGGCGCGTCGAGAGTTCCGCGTCAACCTTTCCGGACGGGTCGAGAGGCAGTTGCGTGTCGGCCTCGGCCATCACGTCGATGTCCTCGGGGACGACTTCGACGCCCGTCGGGGCGCGCGGCTCCTCCTTTACGTCGCCGGAGACGGAGACGACGCTCTCGCGGGCCACGTCGAGACCCGTCTCGACGAGCTCTTCGTCCATCTCGTCTTTTTCGAGTTTGATCTGAATCTTGCCGCTCTTGTCTCGCAGGATGAGAAAGGCGATGCCTCCGAGGTCACGGACCTCGTG
Organism: Halogeometricum borinquense DSM 11551; assembly: GCF_000172995.2. GTDB lineage: Archaea > Halobacteriota > Halobacteria > Halobacteriales > Haloferacaceae > Halogeometricum > Halogeometricum borinquense. The sequence goes on along the minus strand of NC_014729.1, from coordinate 2,431,431 downwards.
AACCCACCCCGCGACGGTGACGCTGTCGCCGGGTTCGGCGTCTGCCGTGTAAGTTCGGTTCTGCATGTGGCGTGATTCCGCCCGCCCGGTCTTAAAAACGGTCGTTTCGGACCGCTGTGCGGAGTAGAAACACACGTTCGATTCGAAGACGCTCTCGTCTTGGCCGCACGAACGTTTACATACCGGAACGGGACCAGACGGCTCACCGATGTTCGATGCGCTCGCTGATCTCCGCGACCTGCTCGACCGCGACCGAACTGACACGCTCGTCGTGGGAACGCTTCTGTCGCTCGCAACTGTTTCGGCCCCCGTTGTCGGCGTTCTGCTTCTCGGGTACGCCGTCCGCGCGATCCGCTACCGGGTGCGAGGCGATGGTGTTCCCGCGTTCGATGGTTGGCATTCGATCTTCCGCGACGGACTCCGTGTCGCTGTCACCACAGGACCGCTTCACGCCCCGGCAGTGGCGATTATCACCGTCGTCGGCTACGACCGGATGCTTCGCGGGGCGTCGTCGCTCGCGTACATCGGCCACTACGCGTTCTCACCGGACTATGGCGCGGTGGCCGCACTCGTCGCGGTCGCGTTTCTTGAACTGGCCGGCGGATTTCTCTCGGTAGCGACGCTTGTCGCACTCGCCTCCAGCGATACCATGGGCCGGCATCTCCTGACGGACGTAGTGGCGGTCGCCCGTCGTCGCCGGTTCCATCGCGTATTCGGCCTCGTCCTCGGTGTCGGCGTCGCCGCACGTTTTGCTCGGCTCGCACTCGGTGTCATTCCGTTCGTCGGCGAACCTCTCGGCGCGGTTGTCTCGTTCGTCGCCCTCGTCGTCGCGGCATCTGCACTGGCGGGCGTCGTCAGTAGAGACGGTGGTGATCCCCTTGCGTCCCCGCTTTCCGACACCGCTCCCGCTGACGGCGTCGATGCGGTCGGCACCGATGGACGCCTCTCAGAGGAACACCTATCGGAGGTGTGATTCGTACTTGCGCTCATCGAACGAATCGAGGTCGGAGAAGTGAGACAGTCGAAAAACTGCAGGTCTTACGCTTCGGCTTCGGCGCGCTCTTCCATCGCGTCGCGTGCGCCCTCGACCGTTTCTCGCACCGCGTCCACGCCTTCGTCGTGGAGGAGGTCACCCACAACGACCACGTCGGTGTGCTGGCCCATCTCGTAGGCGGCGTCGTAGTCGCGGATGCCGCCGCCGTAGAACAGCGTGGCGTCGTCCAGCGCGTCGTGTGCGGCTTGCACTTTCTCGGTGTCGCCGAACATGCCCGAGTATTCCACGTAGACGATTTCTTGTCCGAACATTCGTTCGGCGACGGAAGCGTAGGAGGCGACATCGTCTGCGCTCTGATCGCAGTTGGCATCGGTCAGTTGGGCGACGGAAGCCTCCGGATTGAGGACGATGTACGCCTCAGTGTGCGTGCGTCCCCAGTCCATCCCGTTCTCGATCCGGACCCACTCTTTGTGCGCGCCCGTGATCCAGAAGGCGTCTTTCGCGTTGAAAACGGTCGGGATGAGGTAGCCATCCAGTGCGTCGTCGTCTATGACGACGCCGGGGTTCGACGGTTCCTGATACAGCGGGACGTCGTACTCGGCACAGGCGTCCACCACCCGTTGCATCTTGTCCGCGGTGATGTCGAGGGTACCGCCGATTTCGATGGCGTCCGTTCCGGTTTGACAGACATCCTCGAACGTCTCGCCGTCTATGAGGTCTTTGTCTGGGTCCACTTTGAGAACGTGGTTCCAGTCGGTCCAAGGCCCGGTCATTGGCGGAACTACCACCGGGGAGTGATAAAAATGGCGCGGATGAGGAGTGTCTATGCACCGTTTGGAGTCAGATTACTGACCAGATCGGGGTTCTTTGGTTTCCAACACTCACACGGAGTAACCGCCGAGCGATTGCGGCCCGCATTCTACTGAGCGCACTACTCTGTACGCTCTCGGAGCGGTTTTCGGCCGAGGAGCGAAGCTCTCTCGAACGATAAATGGCAGTAGTTAATCGGCCGCAGACTGCCACTTCCGAACTGTATCCGGTCCAACGCCGTCCACTAGGTCCGCAAGTGCATCCGGTTCGGCCTCTTTCAGCGAGGGAACGTCCTCGATACCGGCGGCTTTCAGTTTCTCGGCGGTCTTCTCGCCAATTCCCTTCACGCTCTGGAGTTCGTCGCCGCCGGCCTGTTCGGCTTGGTACGCACGATAGTTGCAGATAGGACAGCCGAGGTCCCACGGTTCCCGGTCGCTGTCGTCGTAGGTGATTCGAATCTCCGGCAGGTCGTGTTCCTCACATTCCTCGTCCGTCACCTCGATGTCGCCGCGACGCGGGAGGGGCAACGAGTAGTCGCAGTCGGGATAGCGGGTACAGCCGACAAGTCGAGAACCGGAGCGGAGACGCTTTATCGCCAACTCGCCGTGTTCGCCGTCGGTTTCACCGTCTCCGTTTTGCGGCGTCTCCGATTCCGCGCCCGCCCCACATTCCGGACAGTCGCCGATGATCAAGTCCTCCTCGGCGTCGGCCTCTTCGGCCTTACAGAGTGGACAGCCGTGGACGAACGTCTTCCGGCCGGCGAGCATCTTCACGTGGCTCAGACCGTGTTCGTCACACTCCTCGTCCATGATGAGCGGTTTGCCAGTCGAGGGGAGCGGGAGCGTGTAGGTGCAGTCCGGGTACCCGTCACAGCCGATGAAGTAGGACCCGCGGCGGCTTTTCCGAACCACGAGGTCGTGATCGGATTCCGGACACGCACCCACTGTTTTGTCCGCTTTCAGCGACTTCTGGAGGTGTTTCCCCACTTCGTCGCCCGATTCCATCAGCCCCTCGAACACGTCTTCGAGAATCTCTCTGGACTCCGCAGTCACGTCGTCGAGAGAGGCGTCGCCGCGGGCGATAGCCTGCATGTCCGCCTCCAACTGGGCGGTCATCTCCTCGCTCACGATGAGTTCGGCGAACTCCTCGGACGCCTCGACGACGGCGCGGGCGAGTCGCGTCGGTCGCGGCGGATCGCTCTCGATGTAGTTGCGGTCGTAGAGTTTCTGAATCACGTCGTGCCGCGTCGCCTTCGTCCCGATACCCATCTTCTCCATCGTCTCGATGAGGCGCGACTGGCCGTAGCGACGGGGCGGTTGGGTCTGCTTTTCCTCAATCTCCGTGTCCGTGACGGCGAGCGATTCGCCCTCCGCTACGTCGGGGACGAACGACTCTGAGGAGTTGAAGTACGGGTACACTTCGTGGTAGCCCGCTTTCACCAGTCGCTTGCCGTTTGCCTTCAAGGAGAGCCCGCCCGCATCGGCGACGACGCGGAGGTGTTCCCACTTTGCGGATTCTGCGACAGTAGCGAAGAAGCGCCGGACGACCAGTTCGTACACGTCCCACTCGTCCTCCGTGAGGTCCGACCGCGAGGGGAGTTCGCCAGTCGGATGGATGGGCGGGTGGTCGGTCGTCTCGTTGTCGCCCGCGGTGGGTTCTATCTCCTCTTGTTCGAGGAGGTTCTGGGCGTCGTCGCCGAACGTCCGGTTGGCGGTGAACGCATCGAGAAGTTCTCGCGGGTCCAAATCTTCCGGATAGACGGTGTTGTCCGTCCGCGGATACGTGATATACCCGGCCGTGTAGAGGTCTTCGGCGATGCTCATCGCGCGCTGGGCAGAGTAGCCGAGCGACCCTGCTGCACGGATGAACTGCGTCGTGTTGAACGGGGCCGGTGGGTCGTCCGTCCGGGTGCGGCGGCGAACGGAGTCCACAGTGGCCGCCTCGACGTTGCGAAGCGTCTCGTACGCTTCTTCGGCGTCGTCGCCGTCCCAGACGCGCTCGGCCTCGTTGCCGTCTTCGTCGAGATAGAAGTACTGCGCCTCGAACGACTCCGAATCCTTCTGCAGGTCAGCGAACAGTTCCCAGTAGTCCTCGGGATCGAACGCCTCGATTTCGCGTTCGCGGTCTACGATGAGTTTCAGCGTGGGACCTTGCACCCGACCGACGGAGATGAAGTCGTCGCCGAGTTGCCGCGCCGACAGAGAGAGAAAGCGCGTGAGTGCGGCACCCCACACCAAGTCTACGATCTGTCTCGCCTCGCCCGCCGCTGCGAGGTTGAAGTCGAGTCCGTCGGGGTTGTCGAACGCTTCGGTTACCTCGCGGTCGGTGATGGAGGAAAAGCGGACGCGGTCTACGGGCACGTCCTCGTTCACGTCGCGGACGAGTTCGTACGCCTCTTTCCCGATGAGTTCGCCCTCGCGGTCGTAGTCAGTGGCGATGACGACGCGGCGGGCGTTGCGTGCGAGGCGACGTAGCGCGGCGACGATGTTCTCTTGCGTCGGGTGTTTGTCGATGGGCGCGTCGATGAGTTCGACCGGTTCGACGTCGCGCCAGTCGTTGTACTCCGGCGGGAAATCGACGCCGACGACGTGACCCGACAGACCGATACAGCGCTTTCCGCCCCACTTGTAGACGTTCACGCCGTTGATCCGATCGGCCTCCGCGGACTCGCCGCTCAGGATGTCAGCGATACGCCGAGCGGCGTTGTCCTTCTCCGTGATGATGAGTTCGGGGCCCTTACTCATTGAGCGGCGATATGCGAGGGCGTGGCCTAAACCTTTCGCGCCGATTCCGAGGGAATCGACGGCCAGCGCGGGCGTGCGAGCGGACGTGCGCGTGGACGAACGTGTTGGCGGCGTTCGTCACCGCGTCGTTCCTCGGATCACATCGCCCGTCGTCCAAAAATCGGCAAGCCGGAACAACTCCCCCAACACATACGTATCAGTACGTAAACGTGAGGGTACTGTGTCAGGACGCCGAAGTCGAATCGACATGACAAGCGGGGCGATTACGCCAAAACTCGTCTCTCTCTCGTGGCCTCTCGTCGCGGGGAATCTCCTCCAGACGTTCTACAATCTCGCGGATATGTTCTGGGTCGGTCGCGTCGGTCCCAAGGCCGTCGCCGCCGTCTCCCTCATGTTCCCCACCGCGTGGATGTTCGTCTCCGTCGCCATGGGCGTCACGGCCGCTGCCGTCGCCCTCGTCTCCCAGCACGTCGGGGCAGGCGACGACCGAGCGGCCGAACGTGTCGTCGGCCAGTCGCTGCTTCTCGCTATCGGCGTCGGCGTCCTCCTCGCAATCATCGGCTATCTTGGCAGACACCAACTTCTTACACTCATCGGTGCGCAGGGTCGCGTCTACACTGAAGCACTCGCCTACGCCGAAGTGTTGTTCGTGACGCTCCCGTTCACGTTCGTCTTCTTCGCCTTCCGGGCCGTCCTCCGCGGGGCGGGAGATACCCGCACGGCGATGTGGTTGGTCGTCGTCAGCGCCGGTCTCAACGTCATTTTGGATCCGCTTTTCATCCTCGGCTACGGCCCGTTCTCGGCGATGGGGACGCGCGGTGCCGCGGTCGCAACGCTTGTCGCACGCATCGTCGCCGCCGCCGCCGGACTCTCGATTCTCCTCCACGGTGGATGGGGGGCGCGCCTTCGCATCCCCGACCTCCGGCCGGATCCGACGCTCCTCCGCAAACTCGTTGATGTGGGGTATCCGGCGACGCTGGACGGCTTGGCTCGGAGTTTCGCCGCTGTTGCCCTCGCTGCACTCGTCGCCCGATTCGGTTCTGTCGCCACCGCCGCCTACGGAATCGGGCTTCGCCTGATGTCTGTCTCGTGGACCGTCTCAGGCGCAGTCGGACAGGCCGCCGCGACAGGTGTCGGTCAGAACCTCGGCGCGAACACGCCGGACCGTGCGGCGGAAGTGACGTGGAAGGCCACCGCGGGAACGATGGCGATTCTCGGTGCCGTCGGAGGCGTCGTCTGGGCGTTCCCCGCTGTCTTCATGCGCGTGTTTATCGACGACGCCCCCGTTGTCGCCGCGGGGGTCGAGATGCTCACGATAATTGCACCGTTCTGGGCGTTCCTCGGCGGCCTGATGGTAATTCAGGGAGCGTTCCGCGGTGCCGGCCGAACCCGTGTTTCGATGGTGCTATCGCTCATCTCCCGGTGGGTCGTCCGCTTTCCGGCGGCATTCGTCCTCGCGTACACCCTCTCGTGGGGCGTCACCGGTCTCTGGTGGGGGCTGTCGCTCTCCGGCATCGTCACCTTCGTCGTCGGCTGTCTGTGGTTCCTCCACGGTGAGTGGCGCTCTGCCGTCGTGGACGAGGACGACACCGAAGACGATGACGCCCACCGAGACACCGACGAGACGCCGTCGGTAGCTGACTGAGTGGCTCAGTTGGAGTTCCCGACTGTCTTGCTGGTCGTAACAAGTGCCAAGTAGCCATATGATGTATAATAGCACATGTCTCACACACCGGATATCCCCGAACAGTACGTCTGCAAGGGTTGTCAGGCGATCTACGCCGGGACAGTGCTGAAACGTGGGGACACACATCACTTCGAGGCACCGGCCGAGTGTTCCGCGTGCGGTTCGACCGCGTTCGTTCCACTCGAACAGTACATCCACGAGGCAGGCCAGTCAGCGTAGGTCGCGCTGCGTCGTCACGCGTGGCTGCCTGTCGGCGTAGCTGTACGCGAACGGTGACCTGAGAGACGAAACGCCAGACTGCGGAAGAGCTACTCGTCTAACTCGTCGCGCAGCATCTGGTTCACATCGCCGGGGTCTGCGCTCCCGCCGGTCTTCTGCATCACTTGGCCGACGAGGAAGTTGATCGCGCCACCTTCGCCCGCGTGGTAGTCCTCGACAGCATCGGGGTTCTCCTCGATGGCTTCGGTGACGGCAGTGACAACTTCGTCGTCGTCAGCCGCGCCGAGTCCTTCCGCTTCGACGATGTCGTCCGGTGACTCGCCATCGTCGAGCATCCGCCGAAGAACGACCTCTTCGGCGTTCTTTGTGGTAATGTCGCCCGCATCAACGAGTTCGACCAGTCGAGTGAACTCGTCCAGCCGGTGCGTGATCTCCGTAATCTGCATGTCGCGGTAGTTGAGTTCGCCGAGCAAGTTGTCGGCCACCCACGTTGCCGCGAGACTCGGGTCGAACTTGTCAGCCACGTCCTCGTAGAAGTCTGCGACTTCCTTCGTGGAGGTGAGCTTTGAGGCAGATTCCGAATCGAGACCGTACTCCTCACGGAAGCGTTCGCGGCGGGCATCCGGCAGTTCCGGAATGTCTATTTTCTCTTTCCAGTCTGCGACCTCGAGGGGCGGCAGGTCGGCTTCGCGGAAGTAGCGGTAGTCTTTCTCTTCTTCTTTCGACCGCATCGAGACGGTGATACCGCGCGATTCGTCCCAGTGGCGCGTCTCCTGTTCGATGGCGCGGCCACGCGAGATCGCGTTCTTCTGTCGCGTCACCTCGTAGGCGAGCGCTTTCTCTGCGCCCTTGTGGCTGGAGATGTTCTTCACCTCGGTGCGGTTCGCAGCGGCCAGCGTCTCGTCGGCGATACTGCCGTCGTCTCCGACTTCATCGGCCGGGACCATCGAGATGTTCGCGTCGATACGGAGCGACCCGTCGCGCGTCGCGTCGAAGACGCCGAGATATTCGAGGACTTCCTCCAACTTAGCCAGGAACGCCCGGGTCTCCTGCGGACTGCGGAAGTCGGGTTTCGTCACAATCTCCATTAGCGGCGTCCCCGCGCGGTTGTAGTTGACGAGCGTGTAATCTGCGGTGTCGATGCTCCCACCTTTGTGCTGGAGGCTGCCGGGGTCCTCTTCGAGGTGGGCGCGCTCGATACCGACTTCGCGGCGCTCGCCCTCGACGGAGACTTCCAGCGTGCCGTCGGCGCAGATCGGTGCGTCGTACTGCGTGATCTGGAAGTTCTTCGGCAGGTCGGGGTAGTAGTAGTTCTTCCGGTGGAACCGGGTGTGTTCGGCGACAGTCGCGTCGAGCGCCTTCCCCACTTTGACGGCGGCTTCGACGGCACCTTCGTTCAGGACGGGAAGCGCGCCTGGTAGGCCGAGACAGACCGGGCACGTCCGCGTGTTCGGTTCTTCGTCTTCCGCCGCGTCGGTCGAACACCCGCAGAAAATCTTGGTGTCCGTTTCGAGCTGAACGTGGACCTCCAGCCCGATGACGGTGGCGAGGTCGCGCTGAGAGAGCGCCTTCGCGGTCATTACGCGCGATTTGACGGCGGGCGGCTAAAGACTAACGGGACGGTCATCACACGACCGGTGATTCTGCCACAGTTTGCCTCTATTCTCGGACACCCCCTCCGAGAATAAGCGCAAGCTATTCACGGCCGTACGGTGACGCCCCGACAGATGCGAGCATCGTTCGGTTCGCCGCCGGTTGAAGTTGTCCGCGACGTGACGTTCGCCTCGCCGCCGCAGCGTTCGCTCCGACTCGATGTCTACCGGCCCGCTGGCGGGTCAGGTGCCCGACGCGCACTCGTCGTCCTGCTCCACGGCGGCGGCTGGCACGCGGGCGACCGGAGTGATCTGACGCAGGTCGCACTCTCGCTTGCGGAACGTCGGTTTGTCTGCGCCGTCCCCGACTTCCGCTTGAGCCGCGAGGCGACGTTCCCAGCCGCAATACGCGACGTGAAAGCGGCGATTCGGTGGTGTCGCGCGAACGCAGACGCTGTCGGTGTGGCCCCCGACCGCATCGCTACGTTCGGCCCCTCGACAGGGGCGCATCTCGCCGTTCTCGCCGCTCTCACGGGCAACGACCCGCGACTCGCACCCGACCCTGCCCACGTCTCCGACGCCGTTGCCAACACCTCCGACGCCGTGACCGCGACAGTCGGGGTTGGTGGGCTGTACAACTTCGAACACACGCCGGACAGAGCCGAACTGACGGCGTTTTTGGGCGGGTCACGGAACGAGGTTCCGGAGCGATACGAACTCGCCTCTCCCTCGTCGCACCTTGACGACGGGGGCCCGCCGACGCTGCTCCTGCACGGCGGCGACGACGATGTGCTTCCGGCGATGGCTTCGGAGTTGTTCTACGACGGCTTAGAGGAAGCCGGTATCGACGCCGAGTGCGTCGTCGCCGACGGCGTGGGCCACCACGTTCTCGACGAGCAGTTCGATTGGGTTATCGACTGGTCTGAGGGCTTTCTGGACCGACAGCTCCGATGAGTCGGTTGTGGGTGTTCGATTACTTCACCCCATATTAATGAAATATAGTTGTCAGATACCGTCTGTCTGTCTGACGTACGTTTATGTGCCAGCGCACGGGGAGTACACCCATGAGTAACCGGGTGGAGGAACTTGAGTCAAAAGTCGCGGAACTCCAGGCCGCCGTCAATGGCCTGACCGAAGAATTGGTCGAGACGAAAGAGCGCGTCCGTCTTCTCGAAGACCAAGTAGAGGTTGACCTCACGGCCGGATCACGGCCCGTTGGTCACGCGCCCGCCCAACCTGACGTCGAATCGGACGCGGAGCCGGAAGTGCAAGCTGCCGATCAAAGCGACGAGACGACGGCGCAGGCCGAGTCCGACGAACAGACCGACGACTCAAACTCCCATCTCCGCGAATCGCCCGCACAGGCGATGTCCCGTGCCGAAACGTCCGCTCAGCCCTCCGACGACGCGAGTCTTATCGATGCGGATGCAAACGACTCGACAGTCTCCGACCCCACCGAGTCCGAGGACGACGAAGTCAAGTCTGACGAGTCCGAGAGTGACGACGAGGCGGAGTCAGCCGAGGACGACAGCGATATTATCGTCGCGTAACTGGGTGGCTCTGCCCCTTACGAGCAACCCATGCACATCAAAGAGCTCGTCCTTGACGGATTCAAGAGCTTCGGGCGCAAGACCCGAATCCCGTTCTACGAGGACTTCACGGTAGTTACCGGCCCGAACGGCTCCGGCAAGTCGAACATCATCGACGGCGTGCTGTTCGCGCTTGGCCTCGCACGCACGCGAGGTATCAGAGCGGAGAAACTGACTGACCTCATCTACAATCCCGGACACGCCGACGCCGAGAGCGAACGCGCTGGTGGGACGAAAGAAGCCAGCGTCACCGTTATCCTCGATAACTCCGACGGGAAACTCGACCGGTCCCAAGTGATCAACGCCGCCGGGAGCGACGACGTGGGCGACGTATCTGAGATACGCGTCAAGCGTCGCGTAAAGGAGACCGACGAGAACTACTATTCGTACTACTACCTCAACGGCCGCTCCTGCAACCTCTCGGACATTCAGGACCTCCTCGCGCAGGCCGGTATCACGCCCGAAGGGTACAACGTCGTCATGCAGGGCGACGTGACCGAGATTATCAATATGACCCCGTACCAGCGACGGGGCATCATCGACGAAATCGCGGGCGTCGCAGAGTTCGACGCGAAAAAGGAGGATGCCTTCGGCGAACTCGAATCAGTCGAAGAACGCATCGAGGAGGCGGACCTCCGCATCGAGGAGAAGGAGTCACGCCTCGACCAACTCGAAGACGAACGCGAGACGGCGCTGAAGTACCAATCGCTCCGCGAGGAACGCGAGGAGTACGAGGGCTATCTGAAAGCCGCTGAACTCGAAGACAAGCGTGCGGACCTCGAACGCACCGAGTCGAAAGCCGAGACGAAAGCCGAGAAACTCGAATCGCTCCGCGAGGAACTCGACACGCGACAGGGACGCGTCTCACGCCTCGAAGCCGAACTGGACGAACTGTCCAAGGAGATCGAGCGGAAAGGCGAGGACGAACAACTCCGTATCAAAAGCGAGATCGAGTCGGTCAAAGGTGAGATCGACCGGTTAGAAAACGCTATCGAGGCCGCCGAAGACCGCATCGACGAGGCCGAAACGGAGCGCCGAAAGGCGTTCGTCGAACTCGACCGCAAGCAGGAGATGATAGACGATGTCGAAGACGACATCCGTGCGGTCAAAGTCGAGAAAGCGTCGGTCAAATCCGAGATCAAGACCAAGGAGACCGAGCTCGCCGAAGTCGAGGCCGAGATTGACAGCGTGGACACCGAGTTCGACGAACTCAAAGACGAACTCGCAGCGAAGAAATCGCAGTTAGAAGAGCTGAAGACGGAGCGAAACGACCTCCAGAGAGAGAAAGACCGCCTCTTGGACGATACGCGACGGCGGTCTTCGGAGATTTCCGAAACGCAAGAGAAGATCAGCGAGGTCCGCGAAGAACTGCCGACTCTGAAAGCGAAACTGTCGGATCTGCACTCGGAACTCGATAAGGCCGAAAAGAACAAACAGAAGATAGACGGCGTTATCGAGGATCTCCGCGAGGACCGCTCGGACCTCAAATCTGATCTCGACGAGGTGGAAGACGAACTCCGGAGCAAACAGTCCGAGTACGCCGAACTCGAAGCCCGCGCCGGGAAGGACGGCGACACGTCGTGGCCACGAGCGGTGACGACGATTCTCAACTCCGGGCAATCCGGCGTCCACGGCACCGTCGGCCAACTCGGGTCGGTGCCGGGCGAATACGCGACGGCCTGTGAGACGGCGGCCGGTGGTCGCCTCGCACACGTCGTTGTGGACGACGACGGCGTCGGCTCCTCCTGTATCGACTACCTCAAATCGCGGAACGCGGGCCGAGCGACGTTCCTCCCGATTACGAAGATGGACGACCGGGGGCTGCCGCGGAAGCCGAGCGACCCCGGCGTCGTGGACTTCGCGCGCAACATCGTGGAGTACGACGCGGAGTACGAGCCGATTTTCTCGTACGTCCTCGGTTCGACGCTCGTCGTCGAGGATATGCAGACCGCTCGGTCGCTGATGGGCGACTACCGCATGGTGACGCTCGACGGCGACTTGGTGGAACGTTCCGGCGCGATGACCGGCGGATCCGGCGGTGGCTCTCGCTACTCCTTCTCGAAATCCGGGTCGGGGCGACTCGAACGCCTCGCTGTCGAGATTTCCGACCTCGAAGACGACCGACGCGAGATCGAACAGGAGATACGCGATATCGAGTCGCAGTTGGACGACGCCCGCGAGAAGGCGTCCGACGCCGCCGACCGAGTTCGGTCGGTCGAAGCCGACATCGACCGCGCAGAAGAGGATGTCGAGGAGAAAAAAGCGGAAATCGAGCAGTTAGAAGACCGTATCGAGGAACTCCGCGAAAAGCGCGCCGAAGTGGACGAGGAGATGCAGTCACTCGACACCGACATCGACGCGCTCACCGCCGACATCGACGACGTGCAGTCGGAGATCGACGAGTTGGAGTCCGAACTCGCAGACTCGAAGATTCCGGAACTCACGGCGCAGGCCGACGAAATCCGCGCCGAAATCGAGGAGAAAGAAGACCGTATGGACGAACTCGATGGCCGCCTCAACGAACTCCAGTTGGAGAAGGAGTACGCCGAGGACGCCATCGAGGATCTGAACGAGACGGTCGAGAGCGCCCAAGACCGGAAGGCGGACGCCCGCGATGTCATCCGCGAGAAAGAGCAGGCAATCGAGGAGAAAGAGGCTGTCCTCGAAGAGAAGCGCGAGGCCGTCTCCGACCTCGAAGCGGAACTGAAGGAACTGAAAGCCGAGCGCTCTGATCTCCGCGAAGACGTGCGGGAGGCAAAGTCCGAACGCGACGAACAGCGCGACAAAGTCGAGCGCGTGGAGTCGCGCGTCGAGAATCTCCGCGAGAGCGCCGAACGCCTCGCGTGGGAGATCGACGAACTCGAAGCCGAAGTCGGCGAGTACGACCCCGAGGAGATTCCCGACCACGACGAGGTTCAAGAGAACATCCAACAGCTGACGGGCAAAATGGAGTCGTTAGAACCCGTCAACATGCTCGCAATCGACGAGTACGACGAAGTGCAGGCCGACTTAGAGGACTTACAGGACGGCCGCGACGTGCTCGCAGAGGAACGACAGGGAATCCAAGACCGCATCGAGCAGTTCGAGGCGCAGAAAAAGGAGACGTTCATGGAGGCGTTCGACGCTATCAACGACAACTTCACCGACATCTTCGAACGCCTCTCGAACGGGACGGGCGAACTCCACCTCGAAAACCCCGAGGACCCGTTCGAGGAGGGGCTGACGATGAAAGCGCAACCGGGCGACAAGCCCATCCAGCGACTCGACGCGATGTCCGGCGGCGAGAAGTCGCTGACGGCGCTGGCGTTTATCTTCGCCATCCAGCGCCACAACCCCGCGCCGTTCTACGCGCTTGATGAGGTTGACGCGTTCCTCGACGCCGCAAACGCCGAACGCGTCGGTGAGATGGTGGACGACTTGGCCGGACGCGCCCAGTTCGTCGTCGTCTCGCACCGCTCTGCCCTCTTAGAGCGCTCTGAACGCGCTATCGGTGTCACGATGCAGGGTGACAACGTGAGCGCAGTGACGGGTATCCAACTCGGAGACGGCGAAGAAGAGGAGAACCCGGAGGCGACGGCAGATGACTGAGGGAGCGCCAGTCCGCGAGGCGGTGATGCCCGATTCGGTTGATGTGCCCGAGGACGACGACGACGAGGTCGAACCCGTCGAACTCCTCGTGCAACTCGCAGAGGACGGCGAGATCGATCCGTGGGACATCGACGTGGTCGAGGTGACCGACGCGTTCCTCGAACGACTCGATACGGCTGACCTACGCACGTCAGGACGGGCGCTGTTCTACGCCTCGGTTCTCCTGCGGATGAAATCCGACGCGCTGTTGGAACCGGATGCAGCAGAGGAGGAACCGGAACTCGAACCGTGGGAGGCGGCCCTCGAAGGCGGCGGCGAAATGGCCGACGGCGAGGCGGACGGCGCGCCCGGCTTCGACCCGGTTGACGCGCTCGAAGCCGAGATGGACCGTCGTCTGGAACGGAAGCACGCCCGCGGGAATCCGGAGACGCTGGACGAACTCGTCCGCGAACTCCGCGAGGCCGAGCGCGAGTCGTGGTGGAAGCGTCGCCGCGAGTACGACACCTCCGACTCGCCGCGAGGCTACCGGCGCGGGACGCAGACGCTCGATTACCGGTCGGCGGACGACTTCCGGGATAACGACGAACCGACGGCCGCGGACGTGACGGGGACGACGCACACGGAAGATATCGAGTCGTCTATCGAAACCGTCGAGTCGGAACTCAGATCCCAGTACGAGAACGGCCGCGACGAGGTTCTGTACGCCGAAATCCGGTCTGTCGCAGCGACGCCGGTGACGACGTATCTCTCACTTCTGTTCCTCTCGCACCGCGGCGTCGTCCGCCTCCAACAGGACGACCTGTTCGGCGACCTCTGGGTGCAGAACCCCGAGGCGGTCGAATTAGACGAGGGTGGTGACTCCGACGACGGGGATTCGGAGGCGGCCGATACCGGGGAAGACGACGCCGTCGAGGCCATCGCCGACTGACCGCGTTGTCATGTAGTATTTTTGTCACCCAGCCCGTACTTGGAGCCGTGCCGCCGTCCACACTCCTTTCCAGTGACCTCCGAAAACTCACCGTCGCCGTCTCGCTTCTCACCTCGGTGCTGTTTGCCCCCCTCGCGGGCCTCCTCCTCGCCCAATCACCAGTTGCGGGCGCACTCACGTATGGTCCCATCTTGTGGCTTCACTGCTATGCGGCCGGCTACGTCTCGTACTCGCCGACTGCGTTCGGCTACCGCAGAACGCTGGAAGCGCAATCGGCTCACGTCACCTCCTGTACGGTTTGTGAGGGATCTGACGACGACGGCGTGTGCCGGCGGTACGGTGAACAGTTGGTCGTCGCCGGAATACCGCTGACGACGACCGAAGACGGCGAGAACTGGTACTGTGCGTCCTGTCACGCCGTCGAACACGGTGATGGTGGATCAACAGCGGCGGGAGAGCGCGTCGTCGAACCCGAGCGCAACTGAGCGCGGGATTCCGGTCTGCCGTTGACTGTCGCGGCGCTTAGAGTTCGCCGTTGACTGCGGCGGCGACTTTCGTCCGGTCGAACAACTGTTCTTCTTCCGGAATTTCCGGGTACGGCTCGCCGTCCGTGTACTCGGGCCACTCCCCGAACACGTCGGGATAGAGCTGTTTTGCGCCCATCTCCAACTGGAACAGGTTCATGATGGGACCTTGATAGCGCATCCCCGCGGGATAGACGCGGTCCTCCTGTACGGCCGTTAGTTCGCTTCCGACAGGGTGGGAGTCCAAGGCGGCACGGACATCCGACATCTGGTAGTTGGGCGTCATGCCCCACAGATGGAGAATCACGTCGGGGTCGGCTTCGGCCACCGCCTCGAAGTCCACGCTTCCCCAGAGGCCGCCCCAGTCTTGCTCGGCAAACGCGTCGTTCGCGCCCAGCGGACGGGTGTCGGCCAGCCAGTACCCCGGTTCGTTGAGGTGGTACGTCCAGAATATTTCGTTGCTCTCGGAGAACGTCGCACGGATAACGCTTGGCCGGTCCTCCTTCGGTGGAAGGTTCGACCGAATCGTGGAGACGAGGTTCTGATGGACCTCGTTCAGGGCTTCGTAGCGTGTCCGTTCTTGGAATACGTCGGCGACGTGGCCGAACAGTTCCCAGAGCGTGTAGTAGCCGTAGTCGTCGTATCCGTCGGGCGCCTCAGCGTGCGTTCCGCTGTAGAAGTTGCCAAACCACGGCGCGACCTGTGATTCGATTTCGGCCACGTCGCCGGCGTCCCAGGTATCCTGTGTGGAAACCCACGCGGGGTCGGCAAGGTGAACGTCGCTGTCGAGTTCGAGCAGTTGCTCTTTGTGCAGGCCGTCGGACAAGGGATCAGTGAGGTTCTGCCACTCGAAGGAGACGCCGTCGAGATGGTGATAGTACTGGTTCATCGTCGTACCGGACATCTCCGGCACGTAGACGGAGTTGAGAGCGTCGCCGTGTCCGAGTGCGACAGCCATGTCGGCGTACTGCGGGTAGACAGTGAAGACGTTCTCGGGGACGGCATCGAGCGTCACCTCACCCATCGGTTTCATAGAGACCGTGTACGGCGAGGCGGCTGTCTCCGATTCTTCCGGCGTCGTTTCCGTTTCGGTTGTCGTCTCCGGATGCGCCTCGGTCGATTCCGTCGTCGCCGCTGAACTGTCGCCGTCGCCCGAGCAACCGGCGACTACTCCTGCACCGATCAGCGCGCCGGTTCGCTTGAGGTACATCCTCCGCGTGGGTGTTTTGGCCATCTGTTTTAGGTAGGCCTAAACACTGGTAAAGCTATTTCGGTCCGACTAGAAGTGCCGTGGCGGCGGGTTACTCGACGTACCGGCCGATGAGCGGTTCGAGATCGGATTTTACGTCCTCGGGGATGGCGTCGTCGGGCGTGTTAATCGTTCCATCCAGTGCCGAGTGACAGGAACAGTCGTGATCTTCAGGGATGGCCTCGATTGCGGCCTCCACCGTCTCTTTGATGGCCGTCTCGTTCTTCTCGGCGTTCTTCAGCACCTCTTCGAGGGTGACTTCGCTGTCTTCTTTCCACACGTCGTAGTCGGTCACGCCCGTGACCGTCGCGTACGCCATCTCGGCTTCGCGGGCGAGTTTCGCTTCGGGTATCGTTGTCATGCCGATGATGTCCCAGCCCTGTTCGCGGTAGAACTCACTCTCCGCACGCGTCGAGTACTGCGGTCCCTCGATGCAGACGTACGTTCCGCCGCGGACAACTTTCGCGTCCGTCGCTTCCTCGGCGGCCTCCGTGAGAATCTCGTTCAGTTCGGTACAGTAGGGTTCGGCGAACGGTTGATGAACGACGATGTCCTCGTCGAAGAACGTCGAATCGCGGTGTTTCGTCCGGTCGAAAATCTGGTCCGGAATCACCAGCGTCTGTGGCGGTAACTCCTCGCGTAGACTGCCGACGGCGTTGGAGGCGAGGACGTGCGTGACGCCCAGTTCTTTCAGCGCAAAGATGTTCGCACAGTACGGTATTGCCGTCGGTGAGCGCTGGTGGTCGGGTCCGTGACGCGGGACGAAGACAACTTCCCGACCGGTATCTCCGAACTCCCCGACTGTCGGTGGTGCTGACGGGTTTCCGTACGGTGTTTCGACTTCGACGGTGCGCGTGTCCTGTAGCGGCAGGGCGTCGTAGATGCCGCTGCCACCGATGAATCCGATGGTCATACTCGTCCTTGTAGAGATAGCAGGTAAAACGTGGCGAGTCCGCTTCGCAGCGTTCGGGCGGGTTCGTCGCAGTCGCTCCCACCCAGCGGCCAGTCAGAACAGCAATCCGGACTCCAAGATGGCGATGACTGCCGTGAGAATGGGAATACTAACCAGCGTCGTGACGAAGACGGCTGTCGAGACGAACTCTGCGACCGGGACTCCGGCTACTTTCCCTTCGGCGAACTCGGCCACGAGAATCAGTGGGGTGACCGCCGCGGGCATCGCCGATTCGAGGACGAACGTCTTGGCGACGGCGGGGTCGGAAAATCCAACGACGAGGGCGACGCCGACGCCGATGACGGGTGCGACGATCATCTTCAGCGTCGTCACGACGCCGACGGTCCGCAGCGTCGCACCCACGTCGGTTCGGGCGAGTTGGATGCCGAGAATGATGAGCATCACCGGAATCGAGGCGTCTCCGACCAGTTTGAGCGTCGCCATCGACGTTGCGTCGGCGGGCGGAACGATGCCCAGTCCCCGTGCGAGGAGGGCAGCGATGACGGCGTAGACGAGCGGGATTCGGAACACCTCCTTCAAGCCGGCGAGACCGCTCGCGCCGCCGCCGCGTGAGGCGATGTAGACGCCTACCGTGTAGATAAGGACGCCCTGCACTGACAGAAAGAGGACGGCCGTCGCGCGTCCGGTTTCTCCGAAGGCGAAGTTCGAAACCGGGACGCCGTAGTTTCCCGAGTTCGGGAACGCCGAGACGAGAACGAGCGCGCTCAACAGCGGGTCGCGCTCGCTGAAGGCGCGGCCAACCCCCTCTGCGACGACAATCATCACGAGGTGGTAGACGGTGACTGCACCGGCAACTTGAACTAAGGTCGATTCAGCCAACGTTGTCGTGGCGAGACTGTGAAAGACGAGTGCGGGCGCGAGGATATAGACGACGACGGTGTTCAGTGGGTCGGTATCGATATCTTTGGCGCGACCGAGAACGAACCCGACGGCCCCGACGACGAGTATCGGCAGGATAGCGGTTGCGAAGATCGAGAATAGCGATTCCACGTTCTGGCCTTCTCGGGAACCATCTCAAACGCTTCGGAGACGGCGTCGCTTACCGCCTCACTCCGATGCGTCGTCGCGTTCCCGCTTTGCCGTCTCGTATCGGCGTTGCAGGGCCTCGAAGAGTCTTCGCCCCAGGTCGGTCCGGAGGCGCGGTTCGGCGGTCGCAAAGAATTCGTCGAGACGCCCGTACGCCTCGAAATTCGGGTTGTCTGTGTCGGGATCGTATCGCGCTTCCCGCTCGTAAATCACCGCCTGTAGGCACATGTCCACGAGGTCCATGTCCTTCACGAACTGTGCGGTGGGCGTGCCCCGCGACTCGTATGCTTCCCAGTCGTCTCGCAGGTGGGCATCGAACGGCGCGAGGAGTTCGGAGACGGCGGCGCGCTCGCGTTGCTCTTTCTCGTCGGGGTCCACTGTCTCGGCGTCGGGGTCTGCCCGAGTTGGTTTGTCCCCCGTTCGTGCCTCCGCCACGTCGTGGAGGACAGCGAGACGGAGTGCTTCGTCGGGGTCAACGTCCGGCACGTCGTCCGCGAAACAGAGGCAGAGATACGCGACACCCCACGAGTGGGACGCGACGGATTCTGGGTCGGACACCTCGCGGAGTTGCCACCCGGTTCGGCGCTCGTCCTTCAGCGCGTAGGCGTCGAAGAGGGCGTCAATCCGGTCGGGTTCAGGGTCGGCGTTCGAGTTCGGGCCGGTCACGTGTTCGAGTTACGCGCCGACGCCTTCGTTTTCGACGAGACGCCACTCGCCGTCTCCTGTCGTCTCGACGAAGCCGCGCCGTTCCATCTCCGACATCACTTCGGACATCCGGTTCGGTTGGGCAATCTCCATCTCGATACGGTCCACGTTGTGGAACTCCGCGAGGTAGTGACGGATGTCCTCAACGTCGAACGTCGCTTGGTCGGCTTTCTCCATGACGCCCGTCGTGAGGTCAATCATGTCTTCGATGAAGTTCCACGGGTAGACGACCCACGTCCACTCTTCGAGTCGCTCACCGACGAAGTCCGGTTCGAACTCGCTCGTCTGCAACAGTTGGAGTGTCGCGGTTCTGACTTCGCCCGCGTCGCGTTCGGTCACGTACTCGTACGCACGTTCGATAGAGCCACCCGTGTCGGCGATGTCGTCGATAATGAGTACGTCTTTGCCTTCGACGCTTCCTTCGGGCATCGGGTAGCGAACTTCGGGTTCGCCGGACTTCTGTGCCGTTCCCACGTAGTGTTCCATCTTCAGACTCGTCAGGTCGTCTAACCCGAGGAAGTCACAGATGCACCGCCCGGCAAACCAACCGCCGCGCGCGAGGGCGACGACCACATCGGGGTCGAACTCGGCGCCTTTCACCTGATCACTCACGTCGCGGCACCGCCCGTAGATGTACTCCCAGTTCGTGATGGTACAGTTAAACTCGTCGGGGAGGTCGCCCATAGGCTTCGTTCACCACTACATGAACGGGATGTAGTCCTCTTTAACGTGTCCGTATCGTTGCGTGACCGTCAACTTGCCACATGTTTCAGTCTGCATAATCGTCTGCTATCTAGCGCATAATTTTATATAACCATGATGTATGGCAACATATAACAGGGGAGAAATAGCAGATGTACACATGCAACAACTGTGGTGAGTTCGTAACCCGCGATTTCGTGCGCGTCTTCGGCGATAGCGACGACGAAGTGTTCGGTTGTCCCTCGTGCATGAACATGCGCGAAGTAATGAACGGCGGTGCGTCACGGCCCGGCGTCGCTACGGAATAACCGTCCCGACGAACCGCCGGGATTCTTACCTGAGAGAACCGTCGAGAGGTGTATGCAAACCCGCCGTACGCTCCTCGTCGACGCGTTTGCGACGGAACCGCTCTCGGGTAACGCCGCCGGAGTCGTCCCCGACGGTGATCTGACCGAGTCGCAGATGCAGAGCGTCGCCAGTGAACTCGCTGTTAGCGAAACGGCGTTCGTCCAATCGTCGGGGAGCGCAGACCGGCGTCTCCGATTCTTTACGCCGACCCGCGAAATTGACCTCTGCGGGCACGCCACCATCGCCACGCACGCTCATCTCTACCGGGACGGCGTCATCGATGCGGGAACCCACACCGTCGAGACGAACGTCGGCGTCCTCGATGTCGAAGTCGAAGCCGACGGAATCGTCTGGATGACACAGGAGTCCCCCACCGTCGAATCCGTCGATCTCGATTACGCCCGACTCGGCGAAGCCCTCGGTATCGACCCCGCGGCGTTCCGCGATGTCGGCGAGGCAGTTCCGCCCGCGGTCGCTTCCACTGGTCTTCCGTTCCTCGTCGTCCCCGTGAACTTCCTCGAACATCTCGGCAACGCTGATCCGGACTTCACTGCTGTCGAGAAACTCACCGACGAGTACGACGTTGCCGGACTGTACGTCTTCACGTTCGACGCGCTTGAGGCCGACACGACGCTTCACGCGCGAATGTTTGCACCCGGCATCGGCATCCCGGAAGATCCAGTAACTGGAACGGCCAGCGGTGCCTGCGGTGCGTATCTTCGGCACGTTGATGCGTTCGACGGTGAACTTCCCGAGAAGATGGTGTTCGAGCAAGGACACTTTCTCGACCGGCCGGGAAGAGTTCACGTTCGCGTCGGTACCGAGGTTCGAGTTGGCGGGTTTGCGGTCACTGCGCTCGATGGATCGCTCTCGGTCCCACCTGCCCCGGATGATGACATCCTAGAGGCCTGACAACAATGTGGTTGGAAATATAATATAAAAACATATTATATCTGGGAGTATGTTAACTATCTAGTGACGCGAGACTCCGACGTGGACGGCCGCTTTGTCGCGTTCGCCGACGTCGTACGGCGTCGCCTCCTCTACTATCTGTGCTCTTCTTCATCCGACGCTAACGAGATTGCGTTCGAGACGCTCGTTTCGAGACTCGCAGACGACGATACGTTCGGGAGTCACACGCGCGCACAGATGCGACTGAATCTGGTCCACGTTCACCTCCCGAAACTCGAACAGGCGAATCTTATCGAACACGACGACGGCACGGTTCGACTCGTCGTCGCGCCCGATGTCGTCACCCGTAGTCTCGAACTCGCACACCGATTCGACTCGATCTGAGGCCGCTATCCGATGTACCGCAGGTCGTCGTCGTTCATTCCCTGCTGTTGGCTCTGCATCTCCTGAATCTTGCCGACGACTTCTTTCATCTCCTCGGCTCGTTCCTCTAAGGACTCGAAGCCGACCTCGAAGTCGATTACGTCCTGCAACACTTCGAGAACGACCTGTGCGCTCTGAGGATCAACCAGGTATCCGCTCGTCTCGCCCATCAGACACGCCACCGAAAGGCCGCGCCGTTCACCGAGTCCGAGGAGCAGGCCGCTGACGCCGACGATGCCGCCCGCGGGTTCGTCTTCGCGGAACTCCACATCGACGGCTTCGAGCCGTTCGACGTCGTCTTCGTCGGTGACGGCACCGAGAACGGACGGTTCGTCTACGAGTTCACCAGTTGGGACGCCACCGAGCGCGTACCCCTCTTCGACGCCGAACTCCTCGGCGATATCGAGGAACGCGTCCGTGAGGTGGTAGTGACCGCTGTTCGTCTGTGCCTGATGATCGCCAGTGAGGACGAGCAAGTCGCGGTCGCCCGCGTCAACAGCGTGGAACTCCGCACGAGCCAACTGGGCGACGCTGTCGTCGTTCAGCGTCACTTGCGGTGGGAATTCGTCAGCGTAAATGTATCTGACGGGTTCGCTGTCAAGCTCTTCGAGGAGATGTTCGACGGCGAGTTTACCGACGTGGCCGACGCCCGGCAGGCCCTCAACGAGGACCGGATCACGAAGGTCTGGGTCCGCGAGTGTCTCCACTTCGATGTCTTCCATGCCCCTATTCGCGGACGCGGCGTTTAAGAGCGCGTCGGTACTCCCCGTACGGATCCTCCGGATTGAACGGGGCTGGCGCGCTGTTGACTGCGTCCGCACCGCACTCGGGACAGGTGTCAGAAAGCGTGTAAACGGGCCGTTCGTGCGCGTTTTGCCACGCATCACAGACCCGAATATCGGATTTCACGGTCCTATTCGTCGTCTTCGTGACGCTCGCGGTGGAACTCACCGGTGCCACCTCGGGACTCGATGACCTCTTTGGCGCGGGCCGCGGCGTCTTCGAGAGCCGTCTCGGCCGTCTTGTAGTCGGGCGCGCGAACCTTGATGCGGTACTCGGGCGCACCGACGTAGGTGACTTCGAGCTGAATCTCTTCGGGCACGTCGTCGCCTTCGGCGGCTTTCAGCGCCTCTTTGATGTCATCGACACCGTCGCCAGTCGGACAGCGAATGTCGATGTATCCCGTGACGTTGACGTACGGGACCGACACGTTCTGCCGGGCGGTATCGACGATGGCTTCGACCTCGTCTTCGTCGAGGTCTACGTCTTCGAGGGCCGACACACCGTGGATTGCGGCCTGTTCGAAGCCGTCGTAGAGCGTCTCGTACTCGGCGAGTACTGCGTTCGCAATCTCGCTGTACTCGTCGTCGGTGACGTCCTCACCGAACGCGAGACTCATCCACTTGTCGGCCTTCTGCTCGTTTTTCCACTCCTGAATCTTCTCTTTGCGCTGGTGCTCGTTGACGTCTTTGATCGAGAGGTCGATCTGCTGTGACCCCGTATCGACGTCAAGCACTTTGGCGACGACCGTCTGTCCCTCGCGGACGTGGTCGCGGACGTTCTTGATCCAGCCGCTGGCGACCTCGCTGATATGGCAGAGGCCGCGCGTGTCTTCGTACTCTTCGAGGTCGACGAAGACCCCGAAGTCGGTTATCTCGTCGACTTTTCCGACGACGAGTTCACCGCTGTCAGGCCAACCGCTGTACTTCATATGTAAATACCTCCAGAGGGGAGCTTACGCCTCGGCGGAGCGGCGTTCGACTGTTTCGACGACTTCGCCGTGAATCTCGGCGTCGCCACCCGTCGGCGTCGCCAGCGTCGTCCCGCAGACGGCGCAGTTGATGACGGACGAGGCCTTGCCAAAGACGACCTGTTCGTTGTCGCAATCGGTGCACTGGACGAGATAGAAGTTACCCGCCATGGATTACTCCTGGAACTCCAGTCGGCCAGCGCGCCAGCCCTCGCGCATGTGGGCTTTGCCGCAGTCCGAGCAAATGTACTTCAGGTGGGTCTTCTTCGTCGGTTTGTCCCCACCGGGCACTTTCGAGAAGCGACCAGCGTTACCGATCGTGCTCTTACCGCGCTTCTGGGCACGGGCGTCCCACTTCATACCCGTGGGGCGTCCGGATCGGACCTTCTCGACCTCGTGTTCGTGATGCCCGTCGCAGTTCGGGCAGTACGTGTTGAATCGGCGTGGCATCTGCATAGATATCGACCTTGCCCGTGTTTCGATATGGCCCGTTAAAACCCGTTTGGTTCGCGGGCGACGACGTTGCACTGTGGTGTGGTCACGAACAGTCCGCCGTCAAACAGTCTCGATTCGTGTTTTACCGGCTCCCGATAGCTCGTTATCTTGGGCTATACTGCGATCTTCCCGTACTCTGCGGCATATTCTATTCTTCTGACCAAGAACTCAACTTTGATAATTTGCACAGGAGATTTTTCTACTTGACTGAAGCACGTGAGAGTATGAACCTTCGAGAATCGGCCGTGTTCGTCGCTGATGTCCTGCACATAGTGCTTCTTGGACTCGTGTTCGTCGTCGGCTTGACCATCCAGTCCACGTTCGCCATCGGCGCGCGACGATGGGACGCCATCCGGTCGTCTGGCGCTTCCAGCCGTGGAACGCCCCAACCCGCACCGGATTCGCGGAGTGACTGATCGGCGGACTCGTTTTACGCCTCGAGTACGGGGTGCAATGGTGTTCTTCGAATCCCTCCTGTCACCGAACCGTCTCCGAAGCCGTTAAGCCACGACTGGGCAAACCATCGGGTATGAAGAAGGTCATCATCCGCGGCGATCCCGGCATCCGGCGGGGTGCGACCATCGAACTCGACGGTGAGGAGGTTATCTGCTTCTCCATCGACCGACAGGGTGACTACCACGGTCCGGACCGTGTCCAACTCTGGTGTACGGTCGGCACCGAAGACGAACGCGAAGCGTTCGAAAAGCGCGAGTACGTTCCGCACTTCCTCGACGTCGAGGCTATCGACGCGGAGGCACTCACGGTCGTCTCCGAGAGCAGCGCGCCGGCCTGAGAAGAACAGCCGTCGTCTTTTTGGACCGCAGACTACGGAGCGACTGACGCGTTCGCAGCCGGGAGTTTCTTCTGTGACACTTCGTACACCGTTATCGACCCCGACTTGTGCGCGTCGCTGACGCCGCGCATATCGAACGCGATATCCCCGTATCGGGTGCGTTCGCTCGGCCCGACCCAGATATACTGCACATCGTACTCACGGAACAGTTCCGCGCGCGTCGTCGCGTTACCCGTGTACATTGCGTCCACGTCGGCGACGCGTTCGTCGTAGGCCTCGTTGCCGCGGTAGCCGATTTCGTGCGCCCACCCGGCCACGGAGGGGAGACCGGTGAGACTCGACGCGGGGTTCGCGTTCCAGTCGTACATCACGTCCTCGCGTTTGTCTACTCCGCCCGCGTAGTCTTTCGTTCCGGGCGCTTCGAGGATGACGGGCGTCCCTTCGCGTTCGTCCAGCCAGTCTATCGCTTCGTCCTGCTTCGGGTGATACGTCTCCACGAACTGTGTCGCATCGAGCGTTGTTCCGCCGGGTGGCCCGCTTTCGAGATGAGAACCGACGGCTGCGACGCCGTAGACGGTCGTTGAGACGACGAGAAGACACGCGAATCCGATAGCCGCGGCCCGACGCCACGATTGGTTGCCGGAGCCATCGGTCGCGACGGATGGGACGGCATCGCGCACACGCGAAGTAACCTCGGCGGTCGTTGGGACGCCTCGAATCAGACCGGGGACGGCGACGCCCATCGCCGTCGCCCACAGCACCCACACCTGCATGTACGTCTTAAACACGGTGTTCATCCGCCCGGATCCGGCTTGTTCGTTGACGTAGACGAGTTCGACAAGCGTGACGAGACCCGCCCCGGCGATGATGAGGACCGTCTCGTAGCCGACGGGGCGGTCCGACCGCAGGGCGACCCACCCGAAGACGAGAAGCGGAATCGAGACGGCGAAGGCGGCCAGTCCGATTTCGAGTCCGACGTAACCGGCGGCGAGGAGTCCGGCGACGAGATAGGCGGGTCGGCGGACGCGCAGACGCGAGAGGAGATACGCGCCGAAGGTGACGACGAACGCGCCGTGAACGAACAGCAGGCCACCGAAACTACTCCGCATCTCCGGCCCGAGCAGTTCGACCGTCCGTTCGCTCCCGCTGACAGCGGTGCCGAAGAAGAACGGGGCGGCGACGAGGATAGTCAGGACCGCGCCCGCGGCAGTGACGACGAGAGCGGCGGCGACGCGCGTTAGTTCCTCGCTGAGTCGAGACCGTGCCGCGAGTCGGTCGCCCACCCCGGAGAGACCGGGAACGAGCGTCCACGGTGCGGCGGGAGCAAAGATGAGCGCTAACGTCCCGAGAGCGATGACACTGGGGAAACTCCACGTGTTGTTCACCGCCTGCCATCCCGCGACCACGGGCAGCGACGCCAACAGCAGGCGACGACGGCGGATGTCCGCTTCGGGCGTCCGGTAGTACGCGTAGCCGATGGCGGCAGCGAGGAGGAGGAACGGTGTTGCCGTCATGTGCGCGTGCAGATCACCGTTCAGCCACGCGAACAAGGGGAACTCGTTGATTGTCCCGGGGATAACGCGCGAGGCGTCCCAGTAGTGGAACGACGACACCCCCTGAAGGAGCTTCGTCACCGAATAGTCGGTCCGTGCGGCGACCATCTCTGCAACCTGTCGCTGGAGACCGCTCGGAAGGAGTGTCAGCGCTAGCCGGCCCGCGGTAACGAGGTTGCTCGCGATCCCGACGAAGAACGCCGCGAGCGCCCCACTAACGCGCCGAGAGAGGCCGTGTGACTCCCCAACCGTTGCTGCCAACTCGAAGGCGGCCGTGACCAGCGTCGCGTAGAATCCCGCGAGCGCGAGGTTGTACGCGAACCGCGGTGGCGTCGCGGTCAACCATGCGAACAGCGTCGTCACGAGATGGCCGCCGTAGTAGTATTTCACAGGTTCGCCCGCGAACCACATATCCTCCGGCGGAAGTGTCGGAGCGCGCTGGAGACTCTTGAGAAGCCCGTAATCGAGGAACTTCTCACCGGCGATTGGAAAGACGGCCGGATCGAACGCGCGGAGGACGACGAGGAACGCGAACGAGAGGCCGAATACGGCGGCCGCATCACCTAGTGCCCGACGTGGGATGTCGATGCCGAGTTCGAGACGACCCGCGCGGAGTGCGTCGTGGTCGGCGGCGGCGAGAGCGGACGCGACGAGGAGGACAACCACGCCTGCGAGCAACGCGGGCAAACCGAACGTGACCTGTCCGACCCAGTACGCCGGAACCGTGAGGACGAGCGTCGCGGCCGGGATAGAAAGTCCCGCACCGCGGCCCTCCGTCCCCGGAAGAAGCCGCGCGACGAGCGGCAGTCCGGCGGCGAAGAGGGCGGCGTAGAGGACCAACCAGCGAAGGACGAGAGCGTACTCCATTCTCTACGGGAGGCACCGCGTCCGGGAGCCATACGTTTTGTGATGCGATACGAACGCGTTTGGTGTCAATTGCATCATGGGTAGTCTCAAGCGACCGTCTACAGGACACAGTTACCGTCAGTTCGGTAGCGATTCGTTTTTTATTCTCCCTCACGCTACTTCCGCCAATGACTCGTTCCGTCGGGGTCGTGGTTCCAGCCTACCGACCGGACTCCGAGCGTCTCGCTGACTACGTCTCTGCGCTTCGGTCGCACCTCTCTCCAGCAACCGTTCGTATCGAACTTGATGCCCCACGACCGGGCGTACTCGACCGTCTTGCTGACCTCCCGGCGACAGTCAACACCGTCGATACGCGCCGCGGAAAAGGGGCAGCTATCACCGCCGGATTCGAGGCGATAGCCGACGACGTGGACGTTCTCGCCTTCGCCGACGCAGACGGGAGTACTCCTGCCGCGTCGTTCGCATCCGTCGTGAAGTCGGTCGCCGGTGGTGATGCGGACCTCGCTGTCGGGTCGCGGAGACACCCTGCGTCCGATGTCGCGTCTCACCAGACGTTCGCGCGCCGCCGTCTCGGCGACGGCTTCGCGTGGATGGCGCGTCGTCTACTCGACGTACACCTCTACGATTACCAGTGCGGTGCGAAGGCGCTCACCACCGAAGCGTGGCGCGCTGTCCGCCCGCACATCTACGAAGCCGGATTCGCGTGGGATATCGAACTCATCGCCGTCGCGGGCGCACTCGGTGAACGTATCGCCGAGGTACCGGTTCGATGGGAGGACCGCCCCGGTTCGACCGTCTCGCCGGTCGATACGTCGTATCGACTCGCCCGTGCGCTGTTCAGTTCGCGCCACCGCGCGCGTCTCATCAGGGAGGACCGACTTCACACGTTTATCGAATCGACACGTGATCACGAACCCGCGCTCGTGGAACGACTGGGCGAGGCTCTCGACACCTCCGAATGAGCAATCGCAGACTCTCAGCGCTCCTCTCGGGGGTTCGCTTCGGCAAGTTCGCGTCCGTCGGCGCAGTCGGCGCAGTGTTCGATATGACGACGACGACTGCTCTCATCGTCTTGCTCGACGTGTTGAACGAGTACGCCAAACTCGTCGGTGCGGAGGTGGCCATTGTCGTGATGTTCTTCATCAACGAACACTGGACGTTCGCCGACGCGGGTGCCTCAGAGGGTGTCGTTCCAACGCTCCGGCGACTCCTCACGTCGAACGTCGTCAGAAGCGGCGGCCTCGCCGTCCAGTTCCTCGTCGTCCGCGCGTTCCGCGAAGCCGGATTCTCGTTTTTCGTCTTCGGCTTCGACGTGTGGGAGTTGCTCCCGATTCCGCTGGCTATCGCGGCGTCGATGTTTCTGAACTACGTCGCAGAGAGCATCTTCACATGGCGTATTGCTCGCGCGTGAGGGCCGGTGGAAACTACCACACAGCGGTCGAATCACAACCCTTAACCGTAACCCACGACTCGAATGATGTAGCGGGATGGGATAGCCAGGAGATTCCGCCGGGCTCATAACCCGGAGATCGGTAGTTCAAATCTACCTCCCGCTATTCTCCTGAAATTCACACTCCCGAGCGGGGCGTCTTGTCGCCTCGTGCTGACGTGTTTCTGTGTGTTCTCTTGCAATTGTACTTTCGGAGTGTCGAGTCTCGTCGCACCGAACTGACGTATTTCTGTCCGGATCGGATCTCTGTAAAACGAGAACAGCGCCTCAGTTCCCAGTAAAGTCGATTCGACTGCCCGAGGAGCGGTCGTGGTCACCGGACCCTCCGAGGTGTTCGAACGTGAGCGCCTCCTCAGTCAAGAACACATCGCCGTCTTGGACAGCCACATCGAACGTCGAGAGAACTGAACCCTTACAGGGGCCGAAATCGCAGTATCCTGTGTCGCGTTGGAACGTCGCGCCGTGTTTCTCACACACGAGTTCACCGTTTCTGACGTAGGCACCGGACCCTTTGTCGAGACGGATGTCGGTCCAGTGCGGACAGAAGTTCTCGAAGGCGACGATTTCGTCGTCAGCGAGTTTGGTGAGAATCACTTCCGTCGTCTCCGACCCGTTCTGGGCGGTGAAAAGCACCGTTCCGTCCGACGGCACCTCGTCGGCGGCAATAATTCGACGCGCGTCGTCCATACGCCGCCTAAGAATGAGGAGCGTTCAAAAGTGGCGGTTTCGGCGTATTGTGCAACTTACTCGGTGTAGTGTCTTTGCTCCACCCGTGCGTCGAACAGGCGGGAAAGAAGTGTCGTCACCGGGCCGCCACCGAGTTCGATGCCGTCCACGGACGCGACGGGTCGCAGTTCCCACGTCGAGTTCGTGACGAACGCCTCCGTCGCATCTCGTAGGTCGTCGGGTTTGTACCGTCCCTCGCGGACGGGGATGCCTTCGTCGCGGGCGATGTCGAGTACTTCCGCGCGGGTGATGCCCGGGAGGACCGGCCCGTCGAGACTCGGGGTGTGGAGCGCGTTATTGCGGACGAAAAAGAGGTTGCTCGTCGCGCCCTCTGCGAGCGCACCGTCGCCGTCCAGCATCACCGCTTCGTCGGCATCGGTAACGCGGAGTTCCAGTCGCGCAAGGATTCCGTTCAGGTAGTTGTGTGTCTTCGCCCGCGAGGGAATCGCTCTGTCGGGGACGCGGCGCGTCTTCACCGTCTGCAACGTCGCCGGTGCATCCCACACGGGGTCGCTTCCGCGTCCGCCGCGCGGGAGCGGTTTTACCTGTATGACAACAGTGGGATCGACTTCGGGATCGGGGTTCAGTTTCCCCGGTTGGACACCGCGAGTCACCGAGAGTTTCACGTACGCGTCCGACAGTTCGTTCGCCGCCAGCGTCTCGTCCACGCGTCGTTTCAGCTCCGCATTCGAGAGGCCGTGATCGAGTTCGAGAATCTCAGCCCCCTCCGCGAGGCGATTCGCGTGTGCCTCCCAGCGGAAGATATCGCCGCCGTAGGCGCGGAGCGTCTCGAACAGGGCGTCGCCGTACATGAATCCCCTATCACGGACGTTCACTGTCGCTTCGGAGGCGCGGACGAGTTCGCCGTTCACGTGGAATCGGAGTTCGTCCGCGGAGTCGCCGCCGGTGTCGTTCTCAGTCATCGTCACCTCCGCAGGCCGCGACGAAGTTCGCCACGAGTTGCTTGCCGTTCTCGGTGAGGATGCTCTCGGGATGGAACTGAACGCCGACGTGGGGTCTGTTCCGGCGACGGACGCCCATCACCACGCGCCGGTCGTCGTCAGTCCACGCTGTTTCGACCAGTTCGCCCGGGATGTCCTCGCGCTCGACCGCCAGCGAGTGGTACCGGCCGACCTCGAAGCGGTCCGGTAATCCCTCGAAGATGCCTTCGCCGTCGTGGCTGACGAGGGAGGGTTTGCCGTGAACCACCTCGGGGGCGCGCTTCACCGGGGATCCGAGAGCCGCACAGAGGGCTTGGTGACCGAGACAGACGCCGAGTGTCGGGTACGAGAGGTCGCGGAACACCGGCACAGAGACACCTGCCTCGGCGGGAGTTCCCGGGCCGGGCGAGACAACGATACCGTCGGGGTCCAACGAGCGGATATCCGCCGTGTCCACGGCATCGTTGCGGCGGACAACCACTTCGTCTGCAAACGCTCCGACGTACTGCACGAGGTTGTACGCGAACGAGTCGTAGTTGTCCACGACCAGAATCGAGGTCATTTGTGGTCCTCCGTCCGTGCGTCCGTTCGTCCGTCAGTATCTCTCCCGTTCTCGTTGTCCGCGTCGTCGCGTTCGACGACTCGCATTCCGTGACCCTCTGCAGCGAGCGCTTCGTCGATAGCGTTCACGAGAGCGCGGCCTTTGGCCATCGTCTCGTCGTACTCCGCGTCGGGATCGGAATCGTGGACGATACCCGCGCCGACCCGGAGGTGATACTCGTCGTCGTGGTGAACGAGCGTTCGGATGACGATGTTCAGCGTCGCGCGGTCGTCGAACCCGAACGCCGCGATGCTTCCGGTGTAGGGGCCGCGGCGGGTCGATTCGACCTCCTCGATGATCTCCATCGTCCGCGGTTTCGGCGCGCCGGTGATGGTCCCGCCGGGGAAGACAGCGGCCACAGCGTCAGCGACAGACACGTCCGGTCGCCGCTGTCCTTCAACGACGCTGACGAGGTGCATCACTTCGGAGTAGCGGTCCACGCGGCGGTACTCAGACACTTCGACGGAGCCGTACTCGGAGACTTTTCCGAGGTCGTTTCGCTCCAGATCGACCAACATCGCGTGTTCTGCACGCTCTTTCTCGTCGCTCGTCAGGTCGCGTTCGAGAGCGTCGTCCTCCGCCTCGGTTGCACCGCGGGGGCGCGTTCCAGCGATGGGTTCGGTGACGAGTCTGTCTCCTTCGACGTGGACGAGCAGTTCCGGACTCGCACTTACCAAGTCGGCCTCGGGGAACTCCACGAGACCGGAGTACGGTGCGGGGTTCACCTGTCGGAGGGCGCGGTACGCCGCGACAGGGTGAACGACTGCGGGCGCGACGAGTCGCTGTGAGACGTTCGCTTGAAACGTGTCGCCGTCGCGGATGTAGCGTTTGACGGCGCTCACGCGGTCACGGAACGCTGCCCGACCGCAGTCACTCTCGAAGTGCGCTTCGTCGCCCGCGACGGGTGCCGCTTCGTCGCTCGGGTCGCCCGAGACAGCTCGTTCCGCGAGGTCTGTCGCTCGCTCGATGGCCCGTTCGTAGAGAGCGTCGAGTCGGTCGTCGTCAGTGCTGTCCGCGCCCGCTGGAACACGCGGACAGGCGGTTACGTGGAGCGTCGCCGGTTCGTCGCCTCGCGGTTCCTCCCACGCCGCCACGCGGTCGAACAGGCCCAGTCGCAAGTGTGGGAGATTTCGGTCGTCGTCGGCCAGTTCGGGGAGCGATTCGAGTTCGCGCGCTACGTCGTACGAGAACCACCCGAACAGACCGCACGGGTACGGCACTTCGACGCCCGTCTCTCCGCGAACCAGTGACTCGGATTCGAGCGCGGCGTCTAACGTCGAAAGCGACGATGATGTGTTCGCATTTGGACCGCGCCCGGTATCGGCAGCGGCCAGCGTCTCCGCGTCGGACCCGACGCAGAGTCGTTCCACCGGATCCATCCCGAAATAGCTCCATCCGGACTGGCCGCCGGTCGTCTCCAAGAAGAAGCCGTCGCCACCCTCGTCTCGCGCGCGCCGGTACGCGTCGAACGGGTCAGACACCCTCACGCGGAGTTCGACGGGGACTCGCGCCCCCGCGGAAGCGTCCGCGGCGGTGGCGAGAAACGCCTCCCGTCGCGTTTCGACGGTCGGCGTTAACGAATTAGTCATGTCGAGAGGTACGTGAGTACCGAGTAAACGGTTTCGTGATACCGGCAGGCAGAACCGGTGTTACAGCAGAGATGACAACTATGTGGTGTTACGCGTCGTATTCGTTCGCGCGGTCGATCCACCGCTGGACGCGCTTTTCGGAGACATCGATCTGCTCGCCGACTGTTTCGGCATCGGCGCTCGACAAGTCGTCTACCGTTTCGATACCGACATCGGAAAGTCGTTCGGCGTAGGCCGGACCGATTCCTTTCACGTTTTCGACGGGCTCACCTGTGGCGGCTGACTCCGTCTCGTCGGATGCTGCGGTGTCAGTTTCGGTGTCGTCTGCTTCAGCAGCACCCGTTTCACCGGTGTCGGCTTCGGTTTCCACCGCTGTTTCCTCGGCGGAGACGGGTTCCTCGCTCCCGGTGGTCGTCTCGGGTTCTTCGACCGCTTCCACACCCTCGGTATCCTTGGATTCGACCGCTTCGGGTTCCGTCTCCTCGGACTCGGCCTCTTCTGGCTTCGTCTCCTCAGAATCGGCCTCTTCTGGTTCGGCCTCCTCGATGACTGCCTCTGCGTCTTGCTCTTCATCCGCGTCTTCGGTCGCCTCGCCGACTTCGCCGTCCTCCGAGTCCCCCACCTGCGACTCCGTTGCTGCCGCAGTGTCCGTTTCCTCGGCGACCGGCTGTTTTACGGCAGACTCAGATTCCGCATCGACTTCGTCCCGCACATCTCGTTCCACAGAGACACGGGTCTCCCGCCGCGATGACGGAGGAGAAGACTCCTCATCGCGGCCGAGAAGCGACCGCAGTGACGACTTAATCGAGTCGAATATGCCCATTGTATGCCCGTATGAACGCCGCTTATTTAAAAATCGTTACCCCGCCGTCTATTCATTCGAGATGTGACCGAAGCGCGTCGTTCATCGCCTCGACCGGTGCGTCCCGACCGGTCCATCGTTCGAACGCTTCGACGCCCTGAAACAGAAGCATCCACGCGCCGTCTATCGTCGTCGCGCCGGCGGCCGCAGCGTCACGAAGCAGACGCGTCTCGATCGGTGAATACACCGCATCGAGAACGGCGAGGTCGTCGTGGAGGTATTTCCGAGGGACCGGCGTGTCGTCGGACTCCATGCCGACGCTGGTCGCGTTCACGAGAACGTCGGCATCGCGGACTTGGTCGAGGGTGCCGAGTCCGCCACCAGTGGCACCCGGAACGTCGTCTGCAAGTTCGGTGGCGCGCTCTGCCGTCCGGTTCGCCACGTGGACGGATGCTTCCGCGTCCGCGAGGGCGAACGCCGCCGCTCGCCCTGCCCCGCCTGCGCCGACTACGACAGCATCTCGGTCAGCCAGTGCTACGTCGTGGTGGGTGAACGACCGCCGAACACCGGCCGCGTCGGTGTTGTACCCGCGCGGCGTCTCGTCCGTGAAGGCTATCGTATTCACCGCACCGATGCGCGCGGCGAGTTCGTCGGGTTCGACGTGTTCGAGGACGTCCTGCTTGAACGGAATCGTCACGTTCAGTCCTGTTATTCCGAGTGCATCAGCACCCTCGACGGCGGTCCCGATGTCTTCGGGTGCCGGTTCGAAGGTGACGTAGCGTGCGTCTATCCCGCAGTGGTCGTACGCCGCCTCGTGCATCGGCGGCGACAACGAATGGCCGACGGGATTTCCGATGAGTCCGAACACCTGCATGCTCATGCGTCGGACTGTGACCTGACGAGGGTTAAAGTACTCCGAGGCGGCCGGACTTGCGGCGGCCACCGGTCTCAGGGTGGGTTCGTGCCGACAACTTTCGGACGGATCGATTTTGGGCGACTCCCGGACGGATCAGTTTCGGACGATTCCCGGACGGTTTTGTTTTGATCCAGCGCGCTCCCGTGCAAAAATCGTGTACCGTGCTGACAAAGCCAATCCAGACCGGCGACCTTTTTCTCCCGTCTCCGTGCGATTCCGAACAATGGCTTCGACTGTCCTCCTCTCGACCGACATGGCGCTGCTCCTCGTCGGCGTCGTCGCGCTGTATGCCGGGGCGGAGTTTCTGGTGCGCGCCGCCTCCCGACTCGCCATCGGCTTCGGAATCCGCGCGGCCGTCGTCGGCGTCACCGTTGTCGCCTTTGCCACGACAGCCCCCGAACTCGCAGTCGTTCTCCTCAGCGGGTTCTCTTACTCGACGAACCTCGGGTTGGGCGCTATCGTCGGCTCCAACATCGCCAATATCGGCCTCGTCCTCGGCCTCTCTGCGCTCGTTAGGCCGCTCAACGTAGACGAATCCGTCCTTATTCGGCACGTCCCCTTCATGTTCGCGGCGGCCGGACTCCTCGTTCTCCTCGGGATGGACGGTCGGATCGGGACGTTCGACGGCGTCGTCCTCCTTGCGGTACTCGCCGTCTTCACCAGCTATCTGCTCTACCGCGTCCGGGCGAGCAGACCCGATGCGATACCCGTCGAAGACGTGGACGTAGACGACGACAGTTCCGTGGGCGTACGAGACGCTGTCATCCTCCTCGCTGGTCTCGGCCTCCTTCTCCTCGGGTCGCGGTGGCTCATTCAGGGCGGCCAAGGCGTCCTCAAGGCGTACGGGTTCGGTGAACGGTTCATCGGCCTCACCGTTCTCGCATTCGGGACGTCGCTTCCGGAACTCGCTGCCAGCATCGTCAGCGCCGCCAAGGGCGAAGCGCAGTTCAGTATCGGTAACGTCGTCGGCTCGAATATCTACAACATCCTCGCCGTCATCGGCGTTCTCGCAGTTCTCGTCCCCGTCGGCGTCCCCGCCGAAACGCTCGCGCTCGATTTCCCTGCACTCGTCGTGTTTACCGTCGTCGTCGTCGCCCTGATGGCGTACGGCCGGACCGTTTCGCGCGCCGACGGCGCTGTTCTCGTCGTCGGATACCTCGGTTTCTTCTCGCTGCTCCTGTGAGCCGTCGTCCCGATTCGTCTCACTTCTGAGTCGTCCCACTCTTGATTCGTCCTATTCCTGGACCGTTCCATTCCTGAGTCGTCCTACTCCCGGCCGTGCAATCTCGGCCGACAAAAGCACAAGAGATACGCGTCATCAGCGACGTATCATCTACGATGAGTTCACGTTTTAGCCATCCTCTCACTGCCGTCGCTATCGCGGTGGTGGTGACGCTCCCGTGGGTCGCCGCGTGGGTGACAGGTGCCGCGTCGGGACTGGGCCATCTCGGAACAGTCGTCGTCAGCGGTCTGGCGGTTCTCGGCGCATCGTTCCTCCTCGCGTGGGGTGCAGAAACAGCTGAAAAAGATGTTCCCCGCGCGTTCGCGCTGGCGGTTCTCGCGGTTCTCGCAGTCGCTCCAGAATACGCCGTAGACGCCCTCTACGCGTGGCAGGCGGCAACTGACCCCTCGAAGGCGAACCTTGCAGTCGCCAACATGACCGGTGCAAACCGTATCCTCATCGGTCTGGGTTGGTCCGGTATCGCTCTGTTCTCTATCTTCAAAGCAATACGCGGGCGTGACGATACGAGCGTCGTGAACCGCGACGGCTACCTTCGTGATGCCGTCACACTCGACCCCAGCATCTCGACGGAGATTCTCTTCTTATTCATTGCGACAGTCTACGCCTTCTTCGTCCCCATCGGTGCCGGTATCGACTGGGTTGACACCGTCGTCCTCGTCGGACTGTACGTCACGTACATCGCGATCATCATCCGCGGCGACGTGGACGAACACGATGAACAGGTGGGTGTCCCGGCGTACTTCCAAGCGAAACCGAAAGTTGCCCGTTTCGCCTCTGTCCTCGGCTTGTTCGCGTACTCTGCGTTCCTCATCTTCACTGCGGTCGAGCCGTTCGCGCACGGATTGGAGGAACTCGGCCTGCAGTTCGGTATCCCCGAGTTCTTCATGATCCAGTGGATTGCCCCGCTGGCCTCGGAAAGTCCCGAACTCATCGTGACGGCCTACCTCGTGAACAAGGCGCGTTCGACGGCCGCGTTCAACGCCCTCATTTCCTCGAAACTGAATCAGTGGACGCTCCTCATCGGGACGCTAGTCGTCGTGTACAGCATCTCACTCGGACAGTACGGGAAGCTTCCGTTCGACCTCAAGCAAGAGGCCGAAATTTGGCTCACCGCGGCACAGAGCTTCTTCGCGCTGACCGTTCTCGTGAACTTCCAGATCGACGTGCGCGAGGCGGTGACACTGTTGGTTCTGTTCGTCTCGCAGGTCGTCGTTGAGTTCGCCATCATCCGGACGTTCCCCGAAGCGGTGGCCGAGAGCCATTCGATCAACCTTCTGCTGGCGTACACTGCAATCTACCTCCTCATCGGCGTTGTCCTCCTCGTCAAGCGTCGCGAGGATCTGAAGCGTCTCGCCAGTCTGACGGTCAGAAACGTCCGTGGCGAACCGACGCCCGAACCCGGCGGCGCGGACTAACCGCCTTCGACGCGTTTTAGCCCGTCGAACGGCCACTTTTTCTCGTGATTGCCGTCGTCGTCAGCCGCGCAGACAACGCATCGGTCCACATCGGAGAGCGACTGTTAGAGCTTGCAGACTGGGTCGAACAGACCGACGACTCCCGTCCGGACGAGGCGGGTGGCGGAACGTACTACCGTCACGGCGAGTTCGAACTCCGCGAGTTCGACGGGTGGCATCTCGAACTGGAACGCGTCGCAGACGCGTTCTCGGAGTCACCCGAGTTCATCGCGTTCGTCTCCCGACACTCCGGTGAGACCGGGCCTCTTCTAACCGCTCACTTCACGGGGAATTTCGGCCCCGCCGAGTACGGCGGCGACTCGGGTGCGTTCGCCCGGAGTTGCCCGAACGCACAGAAAGCCGTCGTGGAGGCGTTCGACCGCCACGCACCGGACGCGTACGACGTGGGCGTCGAGTGTACGCACCACGGTCCCACCGACCCCGGCGCGCCCGCGATGTTCGTCGAACTCGGGAGCGGTGAGGACGAGTGGGAAGACCCCGCTGGTGCTCGTGCTGTCGCTCAGTCCGTTCTCGACTTGTCGGGCGTCACCGCCGACCGAGAGCGCCACCTCGTCGGATTCGGTGGCGGCCACTACGCGCCGCGATTCGAGCGCATCGTGCGCGAGACGGACTGGGCGGTCGGACACATCGGCGCGGAGTGGCCCCTCGATGCGATGGGGTCACCCGCGGAGAACCGTGACGTGATTCGCCGCGCGTTCGAGGCTTCGGCGGCCGAGTACGCCGTTATCGAGGGAGACAGACCGGAACTAGTCGAAGTGGTTGAATCGCTCGGATACCGCGTCGTCTCGGAGACGTGGGTCACAGAGAGCGACGGTGTCTCACTAGAACGGCTGGAGACGCTCGAAGCTGATCTCTCGTCCGTCGAAGCGGGGCTTCGACTCGGTGCCGACGCTGACGCCGATGCCGGCGACAGCGACGACTACACAATCGTTTCCCTGCCGGACGACCTCCTGTCCGAGGCGGCGGGAATCGACCGTGACGCGGCGCGGACGGCGGTTCACGAGAACGCCGTCGCGTACGAGACGAGAGAAGGCGGGACGAAAGCGGCAGGCCGCGCGGCACTGACGCACGAAGACCGATACAACGAACTCGTAGACGCTCTCGCGTCGGTTCTCCGTAAGAAGTACGACGATGTACGGCACAAACAGACTGCGGTCGTCGCCACCCGAGAGTCGTTCGACGCCGCGGCGGCCGCGGAGCTAGGTGTTCCTGAAGGTCCCGCGTTCGGGAAGCTCTCGGCCGGTCAGTCTGTGACCGTTGACGGCCGTGAAGTGATGCCCGCCGACGTTCGTTCTGAGGAGACTGTCGCGTTTAAGATCTAGTTGCGTTGGTGTTTAAGATCTAATTTCCCG
Source organism: Halogeometricum borinquense DSM 11551 (assembly GCF_000172995.2). GTDB lineage: Archaea > Halobacteriota > Halobacteria > Halobacteriales > Haloferacaceae > Halogeometricum > Halogeometricum borinquense. Next base: position 2,393,865 of record NC_014729.1, on the reverse strand, counting down.
GATATCTCTCGCCGCTTCGGCCGAATACATGTGTGTCTGATCGTGTACTGAGGTTCCACATACCTGCTGGATCGTTAATACATACCTAAATTCCCGTGTGAGCGTCCGACACGCGTCCGACGCGAGGGGGAAAGATAATTAGGCTCCATTCGGTAAGGACGCTCATAAATGGACTCTATCGTCGACGATGCAATAGACGAGGCCGAGGAGACGGGGGATGGGAGGACCGTCGGCGGGCTCGAGAACGACAGCGAACAGATTCGAAGAAGCGGCACGATGACCGACGAGGAACTGAAAAACGTCCTGCAGGACCTCCAAACTGACATTACGGTCGTCGGCTGCGGCGGTGCGGGTGGAAACACCGTCAACCGAATGCACGAAGAGGGAATCAAGGGTGCGAAGTTGGTCGCCGCCAACACCGACGTTCAGCACCTCGTCGAGATTGACGCCGACACGAAGATTCTCATGGGCGAGCAGAAGACCCAAGGTCGGGGTGCCGGGTCGCTTCCCCAGGTAGGCGAGGAAGCCGCCCTCGAATCGCAGGAAGAGATTTACGACGCTATCGAAGGCTCCGACATGGTGTTCGTCACTGCGGGTCTCGGCGGCGGGACGGGTACCGGATCCGCGCCAGTTGTCGCCAAAGCGGCCCGCGAGTGCGGTGCGCTCACCATCGCTATCGTGACGACCCCGTTCACGGCCGAGGGCGAAGTTCGCCGTACGAACGCCGAAGCAGGTCTCGAACGACTCCGCGACGTGGCCGACACGGTCATCGTCGTCCCGAACGACAGACTCCTCGACGCGGTCGGCAAACTCCCCGTCCGGCAGGCGTTCAAGGTGTCCGACGAAGTGCTGATGCGCTCCGTGAAGGGCATCACTGAACTCATCACGAAGCCCGGTCTCGTCAACCTCGACTTCGCCGACGTGAAGACGGTCATGGAACGCGGCGGCGTCGCCATGATCGGTCTCGGCGAGTCCGACTCCGACTCGAAGGCGCAAGACTCCGTCAAGAGCGCCCTCCGGTCGCCGCTTCTCGACGTGGACATCTCCGGTGCCAACTCCGCGCTCGTGAACGTCACTGGTGGCTCGGACATGAGCATCGAGGAGGCCGAGGGCGTCGTCGAGGAGATTTACGACCGCATCGACCCCGACGCACGCATCATCTGGGGTACCTCCGTGGACGAGGAACTCGACGGCACGATGCGGACGATGATCGTCGTCACCGGCGTCGAATCGCCGCAGATCTACGGTCGGAGCGACGGCGGCGAGGGCGAACCCGCGCGACAACCCCAAGCGCCCCAGCAGGGCCAAGACATCGACTACGTCGAATAGCGCCGTCGGTTTCGATTTCTCGCTGCTCTGTCCTCGTTCGCGCCGCCATGCCAGCGTTTGCGGACGAGATCGATTTACGCTGAGCGTTGCGCCTGTGACGGTCTCTCGTGGCGCACTCTAGCCCGATTGCATCAATAGATAGAAAAAGCCCGACGTACTAGCCACGGCTAACATGGACGTCAAGTACGACCTGAACAGTTACGTGCGGGTGCTGAAAAAGGCGAGCACCCCTTCCTGGGATGAGTTCTCCCAGATCGGTCTCATCGCCGGTGCTGGCATCTTCCTTATCGGCTTCATGGGGTTCGTCATCTTCGCCCTCATGAGCTTCCTCCCCGGGGGTGTCTGAGGTGCCCATCTTCGCCGTAAAGACGACCGCGCGACAGGAGCAGACTGTCGCCGACATGATCGCAACTCGTGAAGAAGCGGAGATTCACGCCGTCCTCGCACCTGACTCGCTGACGAGTTACGTGATGGTGGAGGCGGACAACAACGCGGTCATCAACCGCGTCTTAGAGGAGATTCCGCACGCCCGTGGCCTCGTCGGCGACGGTCAAGCAACCTCTAGTATGGCCGAGGTGGAGCACTTCCTCTCGCCGACGCCGGACGTGGAAGGGATTGCAGAAGGAGACATCGTCGAACTCGTCGCCGGGCCGTTCAAAGGCGAGAAAGCACGCGTTCAGCGTATCGACGAAACGAAAGACCAGGTCACCGTCGAACTGTACGAGGCGACGGTTCCGATTCCGGTTACCGTGCGCGGAGACCAGATTCGCGTGCTGGACTCCGACGAGCGCTAAGCGCGTTCTTCGAATCAGCGAGCGGTGGGGCCGTGAACAAAATGGAGACTGCGCGCCCCCGGACCCGATTCTCTCTCGTTCTCGTCGCTCGACACGCTGAGCGCCGTTGCTGGAGAAATTACAGCGCGCCTTGTTCTTTCAGCGTCTCGACGACAGTCTGGAGGTCCGCTTCCGATTCGACGTCGCTTTTCACTCGTTCTCGTTCGCGTACGTCGGAGGAGTTCGCATCGTACGCGCGGACGAACTCGGCGCGCGAGTGTTCTTCGAACGCGTGGCGAATAGCGAAGTAGCCCTCGGGGACGATGGTGCCGCACACCTTACACTCGTGACGCTCGTGTTCCACCGTCTGGTGGATGATGGCGTCCTCCACCTCCTCGAACCGCCCATCACATCCAGCGACGCCGCACTTCCACAGGGACATACTGGCGGAGACGGTTACCGGGAACTAAACCGTTCCGCAGACCCAGCGAACCTCTCGGCGTGCTGACTCCCCCCACAATCGCTCGGAAAATAGTAATGACTAACCACGCTGCCATCTCATCGACAGACGTGACCGCCACGTCTGCGTCTCTCTCTCCGTCCACTCGCGTCGATATGCACGTGAAGATTCTGGACGAGCGCGTCGTGTCTCGGGCGAAAGCCCGCGGTATCGACGTGTTAGTGTATGCGCCGCATTTCGAACGCCTGCCCGATATTCGCGCGAAGGCAGCCGAGTTTTCCGACGACGAGTTGTTGGTCGTCCCCGCACGGGAGGTGTTCACAGGCACATGGCGGCAACGGCGGCACCTCCTCGCCATCGGTCTCACTGATCCCATCCCGGACTTCATCACGATGGAGGCGGCGTTCGCCACTTTCGCTCGGCAGGAAGCCGCCGTTCTCGTCCCTCATCCCGACTTTCTCAACGTAAGTCTCGGCCGAGAAGCGGTCCGCGCTCACGCCGACGAGATACATGCGATTGAGACGTACAACGGGAAACTGTTCGCCGGTCAGAACCGACCGGGCCGCGAGTTCTCGGCCGAGTTCGATATTCCCGGGTTCGGATCTTCGTACGCGCATCTCCGCGGCAGCATCGGTGAGGCGTGGACGGAATTCGACAGAGAAATCGAGTCGGCCGAAGACCTCGTGGCGGCCCTGCGTGAGGGCGCACCCCGGCGCGTGATGCACCGTTCGGGCATCGGCCACCGACTGCGCTCTGCGATAGAGTTCGCGCATCTCGGCTTCGAGAACTCGTGGGGAAAATTGGACCGACTGTTCCTTTCGGGGATGGAGCCGACTCATCCCGGCCATATCGCCTACGACGGCGACTTCGACGACGTACGGGAGTACTGACGCCTCCGTTTTCGTTTCCACTTCTTCGACTCGCGTCTCAACGCCCGCCAGTCACACGGCTTCTCAGCGCGTCTCCACGAGGTACAGGAGCAGGACAACGCCGCTGCCGACGATATTCGCCACTAGTCCGGCGGCCAACGTTGCCCCTGTCCACAGCAGTCGGTTCTCCACGGTGTTTTCTGTCGAGTCGTTAGACGAATAGACCGGGACCGACGGCGAACAAGAGGCTGATAAACAGTAGTTCTGGCCCACCGGGAAGGTTTGGAAACAGGGGCACAATTCCAGCGATGGGCGGAGACGTCACAGCGAGAGCGGTGTCGAAAATCAAACTGATCTCTGATATTATGTCAATAAACTAATTGTTTCTCTTTCTCGGAGACGTTCTGACGGGTTCAGAACAGACCGAGGAGCGTGGCAGCCTCCGAGAACGTCGTGTCGAGGGCGAACACGTAGTAGTGGACAGCGCCGAGAACGATGAGTTCTACCGCCGTCACGACGAACGTAACAGGATTGGCCCATTTGCTGGACGTTGCAACGCCCGTCGGCAGGTCGTACTCCTGCGAGGAGAGCGGGTAAAACAGCGCGATGCCGCGCTTCGACCCAACCATATCGAGGACGTAGTGCGTCGCCACACCCACCCAGACGTACTGGAGATTGCCGAAAATCGGGGGGAAGGCGAGGAAGATCGCCAGTACGGGGAGATTGTGGAGCGTCTTCCGGTGTTTGCCGAACGCGGTGTCCACGTCGGGGAACAACGCGCCGAGAATGACCGGCAGTGACAGTTCTACGACTCTCCTGCCCGCTTCGAGCGCGAGGGCCGACGACGACTCCGTGATAAGTGGCCCCGCTGTCGGGTCTACCGCGAGGATCAGGCCCAGTCCGAGCGCTAACAGCGCACCGTTCAGGACGTGCCCTTCTTTATTCATGGCGTGACTGTCCGAACGCGGCGAACACAAACGTTGTGCCCTGCGGAGAATCGTCTGCCATCCGTCAGACGCTCCGCGATTCGACCGCGTCCAGTACCGTCTCCAGCGCCTGCCGGGCAATCTGTTCTTTAATCTGCGTCCGGTCGCCATCGAACTCGTGCCGCTCGACCGTCGCGTACGACTCCTGCGTCCCCCACTCGCCGCGGTAGGCGAGACCGATGTACACCGTTCCGACGGGCTTTTCATCGGTTCCGCCGTCCGGCCCCGCGATACCCGTCGTCGCCACGGCCCAATCGGTTCCAGCGGTGTCGCGGACGCCGGTCGCCATCTGTCGGGCGACGGGTTCGGAGACGGCTCCATGCTCGTCCAGCGACTCCCGCGAGACGGCCAGTTCGGTCAGTTTCGCGTCGTACGAATAGGTGACGACCGAGCGGTCGAAGTAATCTGACGACCCGGGAACGTCGGTGAGAAACGACCCGATAAGGCCGCCTGTGCAGGACTCGGCCGCGGCGAGCGTCTCTCCGGACTCGCGGAGGGCGCTGCCGACGCGTGCTTCGACTGGTGGGTCCGTTGCGAACTCTCGCATAGTCGGGTCGAGGGGTGGCGACGACAAAAAGGCGGCCTGCCGGGGGCGAAAGAGCCACCACCCACCCGTCCGAGTCTCCGGACGAGATGGGCAACGACGCTTACGACGAACCCCTGTTCTTTCAGGTGATGAAGTATGCGGCGCGGGCCGACAGAGATGTCGTCGGGATGGTGTCCGGTAATCCCGACTGGGACCCGCCGGAGGCGCTGCGGGACGGTCTGCGCGAGTACGCTGACGCCGACGCAGACGAGTTCCAGTACCCGCCGAGCGAGGGTTTGCGCGAACTCCGCGAGACAATCGCCACCCGCCGGAACGTGGATTCTTCGCACATCGTCGTGACGAACGGTGCAGGCGAGGCGAACTACCTCGCCATGGCGCGAGCGCTGGAACGCGATTCGGGAAACGAGTTTCTCCTCACCGACCCGGTGTACCCGTATTATCCCGGCAAGGCGACGATGCTCGGCGGGACGGCGACGACGGTGCCAGTTTTGGAAAGCGGTGACCCCCGATGTGGCGGCGATGCGCGACGCGGCCTCATCGGAGACGGCGGCCATCCTGATCAATACGCCGAACAACCCGACCGGGGCAGTGTACGACCGCGAGACCGTCGAGGCGCTGCACGACGTCGCCGCGGAGAACGATGCTCTTCTCATTGTGGATGAAGTGTACGATCACTTCGACTTCTCTGGTGACTTCGAGAGCGCACTCACGCTCGATTCCGACCGCGTCATCGTCACTTCCGGCTATTCGAAGTCGATGGCGATAACGGGCTTCCGAATCGGGTATGCGGTCTTCCCCGAGGAACTGGTCCCCGCCGCGAAGACGCGACATATGCTGGTGAACGTCGCCACGAACCGCCCCGGACAAGCGGCCGTCCTCCGTGCGCTCGAAGAGACACCGGCGGAGTACTACGAAGGGACGCGCGAGATGCTTCGAGACCGAATCACCTCGTTCACTGACGCCCTCGACGCTGCTGGGGCCGACTACACCACCCCCAGAGGAGCGTTCTACGTGCTGGCACGCTTCGACGACTTCCCCGGCACGCTGTCGAACGTCGAGCAGTTGATCGACGAGGCGGGCGTCGCGGGGATGCCCGGCGAGGGGTTCGGCGAGGCGTACGACGATTGGATCCGCTTTGCGCTGGTGACGCCGCGGGCCGACGAGGCGGCGGCGCGCCTTGCGGACTACTTTGGCTGAGTGGGAGGTATGCCGCGGCACTTGCCGTCCGCGTCCGGCGACCGACGAGTACACAAGTCGTGACTACGTGCGTCCCGCTATGGCGAATATCGACGTCGAACCCGTTGACCGCGTCGAAGACGACGAGGAAGACGCACACGACGGCCACGGCGCGCCCGACGACTCGACGGAACTCTCGGTTGACGTGGAGGCGCGGACGACCGACGAGACGGACCTCCCCGACCGGGTTGACGCGCCGGAATACGTTCTCTACGGCGGGAAAGGTGGCGTCGGCAAGACGACGATGGCGGCTGCGACGGCGCTCTCGTCGGCGGCTACCGGGACAGCAACGCTCGTCGTCTCGACGGACCCTGCACACTCACTGTCGGATACGCTCGGTGTCGAGGTGCCCGCAGACCCCTCCCGCGTCCGCGAGGACATCCCTCTCTACGCCGCTGAAATTGACCCCGACGAGGTCATCGAAGGTCCGTTCGCTTCCGACGAGGGAACTGGCGGCTTCGACGCCGTCGACCTAGACGCCGACGACAACCCCTTCGAGGACGACACAGACGACGGATTCGGCGATGAGACGGCTACCGATAACCCGTTCGGCGGTCAGAATGGACAGAATCCGTTCGGGATGGATATGGGCGGGATGGAAGACGTTCTCGGCGATATGATGGGTCCGGGTTCGATGCCCGGTGCTGACGAGGCGGCGGCGATGCAGCAACTCGTCGCATACCTCGACGACCCGCGATTCGACCGCGTCGTCGTCGATACCGCGCCGACGGGCCACACGCTCCGTCTGTTGGAACTGCCGGAACTGATGGACTCGATGCTCGGCCGCATCGCCCGCATGCGACAGAAGTTCTCCGGGATGATGGACAACATCAAGGGGATGTTCGGTGCGGGGAACCCCAATCAGGCGGGCATGGGCGACTTAGACGAGTTACGCGAGCGGATCGAGCGACTGCGCGCGGTCCTCCGTGACCCCCAGCAGACCGATTTCCGCGTCGTCATGATCCCCGAGGAGATGAGCGTAGTCGAATCGAAGCGTCTCATCGACCGACTGGACGGCTACGGGATTCCGGTGCAGACGCTCGTCGTCAACCGCGTCATGGAGAATCTCGCGGACGTGACGACGACGCCGGTAGATTCCGAGTGGGTCGTCTCGCCGAACCTCGACGAATGTGAGTTCTGTCAGCGTCGGTGGACGGTCCAGCAGAACGCGCTCCAGCGTGCAACTGACCTGTTCCGCGGCCGAAACGTCAAGCGCGTTCCCCTCCTCGCAGACGAAGTGAGCGGCGAAGATGCACTGCGCGTCGTTGCGGCCTGTCTGGCCTGAGCGCTCGTCCGTCAGTTCGACCGAGAACGTCCGTCAGGCAAGCTTTCTGAGGTAGGAGTACGCCGTATCGACCCACGAGTTCGGAAGGACCCGCGCCAATGCGGCGATTCGCGCAGGAGTACCGGGATAATATCGAGCGCGTGGTTTCGTAGACGACGCGGCATCCACGATGTCTTCTGCGACGCGTTCGGGCGAGATAGCCGCGGGACCGCCACCGCCGAGCAGTTGCGTGTCCGAGAGCAGTTCGTAGAACGACTCGTACGCGCCGGAGCGTTCGACGCCGGGCAACTCCTCGCTTCCTTCGACTTCCGCCTCGACGCGCTCTGTGAAGTTCGTCGCAACTGGACCGGGTTCGACGAGGACAGCATCGACACCGTACTCCGAAACTTCGTTGCGAAGTGCGTCGGTCATCGCGCCGAGCGCGAACTTCGATCCCGAGTAGACGCCGCCGCCGGGGAACGAAATCTGTCCGGCGACGCTTGAGACATTTACGATGGTTCCGTCGCCCTGTCGTCGCATGTGGGGTAAGGCCGCACGAATCAGTCGATGCGGACCGTAAACGTTCACGTCGAACTGGCGGTGGACCTGTTCGGTCGGGACATCTTCGAGGGGTCCGAACTGCCCGTAGCCCGCGTTGTTGACGACGCAGGTGAGGTGTCCTTCTTCTTCGATGATTCGGTCGATAACCCGTTCAACGTCGTCGCCGTCGGTCACGTCGAGCGTCGCCAACTCACAGCCCTTCTCGCCCAGTGTCTCGATGTCTGCCGGGTTGCGGGCCGTCGCGTAGACGCGCCAGTCTTCCTCCAAGAACGCCAACGCGGTGGCGCGACCGATACCGGACGAACAGCCAGTGATAAGGACCGTCTTCGGATGCACGCTCTCGCTGTCTCTCCGCGGCGAGTTAATTGTAGGCGATTCGTCGATAGCACGAATCGTCGATTCAGAGCCCGACGAGTGGCACTCAGAGAGCGACTACCGGTACTCGGCTTTCACGTCGTCGGCGTACGCGTCGGCCTGTCTGGTCGGTTCGGGGAGTTTGTACCCGCCGCAGAGTTGCGAGACGAGCGTCGTCGCCGTCGGCACGGAGACGCGATGGCCGGGACTGACGTACAGCGGATTGATGATCGGCTCTGTGTCGTACTGCCGTGATTGGAAGGCGTGGCCGATGGGGTCTCCAGAATCCGCGTTCTCTACGGAGTCGTCAGCCAAAATCTCGGCTCGCCAGCCCTCGGGTCGTCCGTCCACATCTTCGGTCGGATGTCCGCAGAGAAGGCTCTTTGCGACGCCGACGCTCGGTTTGTCGAAGACGACGCCGAGGTGGGTGGCAAGCCCCGCCTGTCGGAAGTGGATGCGCCCGCTTCCGTCGAAGACGAGGAGGTCCGGGTCACAGGAGAGTTTCTCGAACGCGGCAACGATGGGACCACCCTCGCGGAACGACAGCAGACCCGGGATGTACGGGATTTCCAGGTCGGTGACGGCGTGGACGCGTTCGACAACGGTGTCACCGCGCGCGACGACGATAGCGCTCACGCCTCGGTCGTCGAGAAACGCTTGATCCACGCCAGCGACGAGTGGCCGGTCACCCGAAAGCGACGCCTCGCCGTCGAGTGAGACCTCCTGTGCGTCGAAGTCGAACGCGTCGCTCCAGTCGGCCGCGTCGGCAACGTCGTATTGGAGAGCCTCCATCTCGTCGCGCGAGAGCGCGGGATCAGGGAGGAACTCGGGGCGAACTGGGTCCATCGGTTAGAAACGACGGCCCGGGCCGCCGCCACCGCGGCCGCCGAAAGACAGTTTGCTCGGCACGCGCTGACGGCCTTTCACTCGTTGACCGTACGCGAGACCGATGATGAGACCGATGAGGTGAGCGAAGTGAGCGACTTCACCCTGCCCGACACTCGCTGCCGCGCCGGGTTGCAGGAAGAACACAATCGATAGCCCGGCGAACCCAAGCGTAAACAGCCACAGCGGGATCGGGATGAGGAAGTACAGGTATATCTTCAGGTTGGGGTTGAGGACCGTGAGAACGCCGAGGATAGCGAATATCGCGCCGGATGCGCCGAGGACGCCAGTACGGACACCCGGTTCGAGAAGCATCCCGACGCCGACATGGGACAGTCCGGCGAGCATCCCGCTCCCGAGGAACAGGAGGGTGAACTTTCGAGAGCCGATATAGCGTTCCACGAGTGGCCCGAAGAAGTACAGCACGATGCTGTTGCCAACGATGTGGAAGAAACTGAAGCGACTGTGTGCGAAGATAGACGTGACCCACGTCCAGACGTAGAACGGATCATCGGAGGTAAGCGCGAAGATCGAGTAGAACGCCTGATTACCCAGCGTGAGCGTCACAATCCACTCCAACGCGAACGTCACCCACATCAGGCCGAGGAAGGTGAACGCCATGTTGCCGCGGAAGTAGCCCAACACGCCACCGGTTCCGGTGAGTCGATCCATGATTCCCTCGGAACTGGCGGTGTTGTTCACCGAGTCGTCGAACCCGCTGTCGAACACGCCGGAGGGATCGTTCCACTCGGAGAGGCCGGGACAGTTGTGGTTCTCCGGCAGTCGGTGCTCCGCGCAGAACGTCTGCCCGCACCGTCGGCACTGGTAGGGCATGTTCTCGTGCTTCCCGCACTCGTCGCACGTAGCCATTGTGCAGGGCTAGTCGCGGCGGACTAAAAGGGGTTCCCCTCTTGCGCACGTTATTTGCACGCGTGGAGAACGGCTTACCGTCGTCCCGTGCGACGGTTTTGCCTTGTTCGGCGGGTTAGACGCTGTCCGAATCGTCCGCTTCGTCCATGTCCGCCCCGTCGTCGGCGTCGTCCGGACGATAGTTGCGCGGAACGACCGTCGCGTGAGCCATACCGAACGTCGATTGCTTTGCTGCCATGCGTACTCATTGCTTGCCGCTTGATCGACTAATAATTACCCATGCGCATAATGTATCTGGCTAACCGCTCGGATAACTCCGGCGTATTGTTCTGTCGAGCCAACGGGTTCGATCCTCGCTCGGCCGCGTCGCCCGCTGTTATCGTCTCGTCTGCAAGTCTTCACCGCTTGACCGCGCGAGGTCGTGCGGTCGGACGAATAATCAGTTGCAGACGCTACGATAGTGCGGATGCTATGAAAAAACGAGATGAACCGGGTGGATTACGCGAAGTTTTCGTCGTAGAGGTCCATCGCGTGTTCGATGGCGTCCTTGGCGGCGTCCGCGCCTTCCCAACCGAGGGTTTCGACTTCTTTGCCCGCTTCGAGGTTCTTGTAGGTCTCGAAGAACTCCGCAATTTCGTCTTTCTGCTGGTCCGTGAGGTCGTCTACGTCCTGTACGTGGTCGTAGCGTGGGTCCTCAGTGGGGACAGCGATGACCTTGTCGTCCTTCTCGCCGTCGTCGTCCATGCCCATCAGGGCAACCGGGCGGGCCTCGATGACGCATCCGGGGAACGTCTGGTCTTCGACGAGGACGAGGATGTCGAAGGGGTCTTCGTCGTCGTAGTACGTCTGCGGCATGAATCCGTAGTCGGAGGGGTAGTGAACATTGGAGTGAAGGACGCGGTCGAGGACGACGCCGGGGATGTCCTTGTCGTACTCGTACTTGTTCCGCTCGCCCTTCAGGCACTCGACGACAGCGTAGACGACGTCAGGTGCGTCGGGACCGGTCTCCATGTCTTCCCAGAGATTCGTCATACGTCTTGCCCCTCGTACAACGCAGAAAAAGTCCTTTCGCATCCCGAGTAGTTGTCTGACACGGATAATTCGGGTCGAAACCTCTCAGCATTCATTGAAAATTCACTTGAAACCCCGGGAATATTATCTAGGGAGCCTTGTAGGCTTATCGCTGCGGCGTGTAGTTGATCTCACATACGGTTGCTAATAGCCAGTAGAGGCCGATCCAGCTGATCATGTCACTAAAATCATCTCCCCATAATCTCACTGTAATCACAGAAACAAAGCGTCAGTTGAGAAGGGTTAAATAGCTAGGTGACATTTCTACGACTATGTCAGAGGCACAAACAGTCAACGATTCGGGCCTGGCACGTGATCTGACCGCGTTCCAGCAGAATATCCTCGTCATCCTGGCCGAGGAACCAATGTACGGACTCGCAATCAAGCGCAACCTTGAGGACTACTACCAGACGGAGGTCAACCACGGCCGTCTGTACCCCAACCTCGACGACCTCGTCGAGATGGACCTCGTCGAAAAGAGCGAACTCGACAAGCGGACGAATCAGTACGAGCTGACCGAGAAGGGCCACGATGCCGTTCTCAACCGCTTCGCGTGGATGCTCAGCAAGTTCGTCACCGACGAGACGCGCGCGGACGAAGTGCGCGAACTCATCGACGGCAACCTGTAAACGACAAAGGGAGAGTTCGTTAGAACTCGGGCACGTCCGCGTCGGCAACCTCGAACACGCGTTCGACGCTCTCGCGGACAACGGATTCCTGTTTTTTTGACGGCCATGCGTTACGTGGATAGTACTCTGTGAGAAACTCCTGTATCTCGTCGCGCGAGGCGGTATCGGCGCGACGGACGTAGTGGTTTCCCATGAAGTCCGCAAAAATGCGCGCGTTTGCGGCGTGCGCGGTCCCGTATTCGGCTTCGACGGCGGCGACGAGTTCGCTGTTGTGGTTCTCGACCGCGTCCCAGTCGCCGTCCACGTCGGCCCCAGTCAACGAAATCTCGTACGCTCTGTCGGTGTCATCGATCCGTTCGACGCGGACGGTGCCGTCATCCATCCACTCGTCGGGATGTAACACCAACGTCTCGTCCTCCTCGCGGATGCGCGAGGTAAACTCGTGTTCGCCGAGTAGCTCTCCGCGGCGGTCGCGGTACGCCGTCGCCTCGTTCTCGTCCACCGCGTCGCGGGCGAGTCGAGTCAGGCGTTCGGCCGCGTCTACGACTGTTTCGGGCAGTTCGCCGGCCTCGCCGTCAGTCGGCTCACTGCAATCTCTCTCGTCAGCGTTCGTCTTCCCGACGTTTGTCTCCTCGTCCCCTGTCGTCTGGTCAGGCATTGTCGAGGGCCTCGTTCGCTAGAGAGTCGGCTCGGTCGTTTATCTCTCGCGGAACGTGTTCGAGCGACCACCGGTCGAATCGCTCCAGCAGTTCGCGGACCCGGACGCGGCGTTCGCGCAGTTCCGGATTGTTCGTGTCGTACTCGCCGTGGACCTGTTTGACGATGAGTTCGGAGTCGCCGCGCACGTCCACCTCGTCGAACCCGTACTCGTCTGCGGCCTCCAACGCGCGGATGAGCGCTTCGTACTCCGCGCGGTTGTTCGTCGTCTCGCCGATCGTCTCCGAACCCTCTCCTACGATTCCCTCGGAGTTAACGATGGCCCACCCGATGGCCGCAGGACCGGGGTTTCCGCGACTTGCGCCGTCGAAATAGACGTGCGCTCGGCCGCTGTGGTCTCTAAGCAGGGCGAGTAAGTCCGTCGGGCGTGATCCTTGGACGACCACCTTGTCGTCGTACGCGACGGCGTTCGCTTCGCCGTGAGACGCGCGCCAGCGTTCGTACTCGGTGTGTCCATCTTCGACGGAGACGCCCGCCTCAGATAGCTGTTGTCGGGCCTCCTCTGGGTCGCAGTCTACGGTCGGCATACGTTTCGATTCGGAGGGGAGCGTAAATCCGGTTCGTTCTTCCGCTTTCTCCTCTCGATGTCCGGGAATTCGGCCAAGGGTTTAAGTCCAACGCGATAGCGAATATAAAAATGCGATGACACGGCCTACTCGCCAGCGGGAGCGAGACAGTGATAGAACACGGTGGCAGGGCGAACGCGAAGAGGATGCTGCCGAGGACGAGGACGATATTGACATCGAGGACATGGACGAGGAGGATCTCGTCCGGACCGGGGATGGTGAGCTAATTCACGAACCGACCGGCATCGTCGTCGAAGAAGAACAGATCGACCCCGGTCCGGAGTGGCGCGCGTTCAATCACTCCGAACGGCAGTCGAAGTCCCGCGTCGGCGCGCCGACGACGCAGACGATGCACGACAAGGGATTGACGACGACAATCGACTGGAAGGACAAAGACGCCTACGGTCGGTCCATCTCCTCGCGGAAGCGCTCGCAGATGCACCGCCTCCGTAAGTGGCAAGAGCGAATCCGGACGAAGGACGCCGGTGAGCGTAACCTCCAGTTTGCACTTTCCGAAATCGACCGTATGGCCTCCGCGCTCGGCGTACCGCGCTCCGTCCGCGAAGTCGCCTCGGTCATCTATCGTCGCGCACTGAACGAAGACCTCATCCGCGGCCGGTCTATCGAAGGTGTTGCCACCTCCGCGCTCTACGCCGCCTGTCGGAAGGAAGGAATCCCCCGTTCACTCGAAGAGATTTCCGACGTTTCGCGCGTCGAACGGAAAGAAATCGGTCGGACGTATCGCTACATCTCCCAAGAACTCGGCTTGGAGATGAAGCCGGTTGACCCGAAAAAGTACGTCCCACGATTCTCCTCGGAACTCGACCTCTCGAAAGAGGTGCAGTCGAAAGCAAACGAGATTATCGAGACGACGGCCGAAAAAGGCCTTCTCTCGGGTAAATCACCGACGGGATACGCCGCCGCCGCCATCTACGCCGCCTCACTGCTCTGTAACGAGAAAAAGACACAGCGCGAAGTTGCCGACGTAGCACAGGTGACGGAAGTCACCATCCGAAATCGGTACCAAGAACAGATCGAAGCGATGGGTATCCACGGCTAACCTCGTTCGTTTCCCGTCTCTTCGCGCTTGCACCGTTTCTCTGCGTTTGCTCCATCTCTCTGCGTTTGCTCCATCTCTCTGCGTTTGTTCCGTCTCTTCGCGCTTGCACCGTTTCTCTGCGTTTGCTCCATCTCTCTGCGTTTGTTCCGTCCCTTCGCGCTCTCTCATTTGCCTCCGTTTCGCCGTCCCTCCGACAGTGACTTCCCCGTCGTTTGATTCCCCCGCGACAGGTTCAAGCGACTCGCACGGCTACACCGTGTGAGTAGATGCGCCTCGACGAGTACATGGACATCGCGGCGGAGTCCGAACGCGCAAAACGCCGTCGCCTCGCCCAAGAGAAGTCCTACGACATCCTCGAACACTTAGAGGACTTCCAGAACCGGTTCGAGGAGACGGTGCAAGGCGACTCGCTGTTCGGAAGCGTCTCCCCCTCTATCTTCGTCGGTCAGTCGAACTATCCGAACGTCTCGACCGGTATTCTCTCTCCCGTCGGTCACGAGGACGACGCTGCGAAGTTCGAGACATCGGCCGGGTGGTACGACGAAGGCGTCTCCATCAACGACGTGTTCCAACGGCGCACGAGTCTGTTGAACTCTAATCGTCCAACAGAGGTGCAGAACGTGAACGACGCGTGGGACGGCTTCCTCGGCGTCCAGCGGGAAGTCGCCATCGCGGACCGGCCGGTGAGCGTCGAAATCGGTCTCGATAGCCGACCGGACATCGACTTCGACGTGAGTCTCGACGATGTTGCAACGCCGGTCGGCCCTCGCGCCCGCGCCCAGTCGGCCGATTTAGCCGAGAATCCGCACGTCCCTCGTCCCGTCCAGAAGACGCTGGAAGACGACGACTGGAACGCACAGGGCGCAATGAACTATCTCTACCGCCGCGGGTTCGACGTGTACGACATCAACACAATCCTCTCGGCGGGCGCACTCGGGCAGGGCGACAACCGCCGTCTGGTTCCGACGCGATGGTCGATTACCGCCGTAGACGATACCGTTGGCCAGTTCCTCCGCGGGCGCATTCAGACGAATCCGAGTATCAACACCGTCGAGATTCACCGCAACGAGTTCCTCGGTAACGCCTTCTGGGTGATTCTCGCGCCGGGCAACTGGGAGTTCGAGTTAGTCGAGATGAAAGCGCCGGGGAGCGTCTGGAACCCCGACCCCGAAGCGGGGATGTGGTTGTCGTCCGACAGCGAAGGATTCGAGGGGCGGACGGGATACGTCGAGGAGACCGCAGGGGCGTATCACGCTTCCCGACTCGGCGTGTTGGAGTATCTCGACCAGCAGGGCAGACAAGCGAAGGCACTCATCCTTCGCCACGTCTCCGACGACTACTGGGGTCCGGCGGGCGTCTGGCAAGTCCGCGAGTCGGTCAGAAACGCTTTCGACGGGGAGCGCGCCGAGGCGGAGACGTTTGCCGCCGCGGTCCGACAGGTGACGGAGTATCTCCCCGTCTCGCTCGGTGACCTCCGCCGGAAATCGACGATGGCATCCGGACTCCAGATGAACCTCCGCGACTTCTCGTAACGAGACTCGTTTGTCACCGCGCCGTCGTAGCGCTCCCGATCTGCACGTATTTATAATGACGTTGGTGTACCATGGTACGTCCCTATACGATACCGTTTCGTGAATCTATCTGGAATGGATGGGAATAGCGAGCAATTCAGATTACTGTCGCAACGCCGCCGTCTCGTCGTTCTCTCGGTGTTGAGAGAACGCGACGAGCCAACCACGCTGGACGAACTCGCAACCGAGGTCGGCGTCCGCGAGTTGGACGTTCCGCGGGAGGAACTCACAGACGAACAGCGAAACCGGATCCTGTTCTCGTTTCATCACGTTCATATCCCAAAACTGATCGACGCCGATTTAGTCGAGTACGCCTCGAGTGACGAAGAAAGCGTCCGGCTTACTGACGAGATGGAGAGCGTCGAACGAATTCTCGACATCGTTTTTGACGACTGATTGCACTGTCACGACGAATCGGCTGTCAGCACGGTTTCTTACGTGTTCTCCCGCGCAGTGACGAGCGTGTTCGAGACGAGCGAGACGATAGCACGGCGGAGACGCTCTGTCACCGCTTGGTCTGAGATGTCGAGCATCTCGGCCAGTTCGACGGTCGTACAGCGTCGGGGGATATCGTAGTACCCCGCTTCGACAGCGACGAGCAGCGTCTCGCGCTGAATGGCAGTCAAGCCGAACTTCGTTTTCGCGGTTGATCCGTCCGCTCGGGAAACGCGCTCGACGGTGAGCGGATACTGCTCGTCTTGACACGCTGAGCGAAACGCCGAGAGTTCGTCGTGACTGGGGAATCGCAGTTCGAGCCGCCACTCGTCGTGCGCTCCCGTTGCATCCAGCACGCGCCCGCGACAGTCCACGATGGTGTCGAAAAGGCCGTCCGCCTCGGGGTCCCAATCAAGTGCAAAGAGCGTGCGGTCGTCGAATGTGTCTACTGTGGCAATGTTTCGAACGGACGGGTGGTCGTTCGCCGCCGATACGAACGCGTTCTCACCGGAGTGATACAGCCAGAAGAACGGGATCGCCGCTGCTCCGAGTGGAACCATCGTTTCCAGTTCGATCCGTTCTCCTGTCTGTACGCTCAGCGCCCGTCCTAACTCGAACGCCGACGACGGGAGACGGATCACGACGGTAAGACTCATCGAACGATACTCCTCCTTTGATGTAAAACACTTAACTAGTTACCGCTGCCAGTTCGTGGCGTGTCTGGGTGTGAGAGTGGTCGAACGTCAACCACTCTCTTCGGCGGACTCACGCCTCGGTGTCGAGGTTCGAGAACGCTTCGTCTACGAGTTCGCCCGTGTCGGCCACGATTTCAGCCATCGTCTCGTCGTCGGGCGCCATCCCGACGAGTCGCCCGATTCGCATGATACTCACGTGATACACCGTCTGGACGCCGGGTTCTTCTTCCCAGATGATGACATTACACGGGAACAGCCCACCCATCTTCTTCTCGGAGGCATCGAGGGCTCTATCGGCCATACTCGGATTGCATGCGCCGAGCACGTAGTAGGGATCTCTGTCGGCGTCTACTTTCTCGTTGAGCAGTTCTGACGGGGAAAACTCGACTGGGACGCCGAATCCGGCGTCAGTGAATACTTCGCGGACGTGTTCGATGGCCGATTCGTGATCCATGTGGAGCGTCGCACGTTTTTCACCGATGTCCGATTCGGAGAGTGCTGTCGGGTCGATGGGAAGTGTCATCACTGGACCGCTTCGCTCCCCGCGCGGGAAAAGCTATGGATGTGCCCAGATCACACACAACCACTCAGTGTCTCAGAGTGTAATCGGAAGCCAACGAAGCCATCCCAGAACTGTTTCGGTGGGGATGAGTGGGTCGTGCATGACTAACCAGTCCAAGAGTCCGAGGCCGAGGCCGTGTGCGACAATCGACGGGAGAATAGAATTACTGTCGTAGTCAACCGCGCCGAACAACACGTCCGTGGGTCCCGAAAGGACGAGTTCTATCGGTGGTTTCCCCACGTGATGGAGCGCGTAGACGACGGGGCTGATGAAGACGCTCTTGAAGCCGAACTCCTCGCTCACGCCGACACAGAGGAGACCGCGGTAGTACGTTTCGGCGGCGATGACGACGACCAACTGCTGGAGGGTGTGCGGGAGAAACTCTACGAGTGCCGGACTGGTCTGCCACATCGGATAGTACGTCCTGATACTCGGGAGCGACGACCCGACGACGTAGAACGGGAGGACGATTGCCGAAACGATGAGTGTGTTGCGAAGCGCGCGCCGGTTTACTTGCCACCCGAGGTTGCGGCCATGGGTGATTGCAAGCACCGCCGGAAAGACGATGAAGACGACGGCGTCCCGGAACGCGCGGTAGGTGAGGTTCCTCGGCGGAACGGTCCACGTCATCCAAAGAACGGTCAAAAACAGACCTAACAGTAGCGACTTCTGCAACCACGAGAGGCGACCGACCGTACTGCGAAGTCGTGAGTAACCGGACACAAGAGACCGTCCTGCGGCGCGACTACTTCGTCTCGACAGGGGCGGTGTCGATGGCGGATTCGACCGCATCGATGAACGTCTGCCGAGTGTCGAAGTAGGAATCGTCTACCTGTTCGAGTACGTCCGAGAGCGTCTGCGGACCGGACGCCGTTCGGATGACACTGTCTCCCTCCTGTTCGAGGATGCGGGGTTTCTCGTGCGGCCACGTCAACCGCGACGCGACCCGAGCGAGCGGTTGGCCCTCAACAGGCGTCTCCTCGCCGAGTTCCACGACGGGTCCCTCGTTTTCGTCCTCGTCTGCCATATCGTGCGCTTTGCTATCGGCGGCAATAATCCCTTCGACACGTTTGCAGAGCGCTATCGTCCCGATGAACGGGTAATTGTCAATGGTATATGGTATATGCTGTCGCACATGCGTCTGACGCATCGTTTTGTGTGATGAAGAACAACCACGGTGCATGACCAGTCTCTCGGAGGCGTATCACAAAGGAGAGCGCGCCGGGCCGGGCCTCCAGCGACTGTTGCTCGGACTCGGGATGTTCCTGCTCGGTGTCCTTCTCGTCGTTGCGGGCATCGTCGTCGCTACGACGAGCGTCCTCCGCGGCGATGGGATGTCGCTCGGTGACGTGCGCGAACTCGGCGGCATCCTCGCGGGCGTCGGTGTTCCGCTGGTGTTCCTCGGTATTTTCACCGTCACACCGTCTGGCCGACTGACGAAAGCGGCCGCCATCGTCGGTGCGGGAATCGCACTGGCTGGCGTCGCTCTGTTCTGGCACGCCTACCCCTGCCAGTGGTCTGGGTCGCTGTGCAGGCGGGGCCGCCCCGACCTGACACTGCTCACCGTGAGCGTCTACTTCCTCGGCACGCTGACCACCTTCTGGTGTCTGTTTGTCGGCGTCGCCAACTTCAAAACGCGGAACGCACCCGGTGGCACCGCAACCGTGGAAGTGACGAAGAAAGGCGAGACGCGCTACGTCGAAGTCGAACGGGATCGTTCGCGCGGCGGACTCGGCGGTATCGGCTTCCTCGGCGGCACGCCTGACGGAGATACCGAGACGCAGACGGCCCGTCAATCTCAGACAGGGCAAAGTGGCACTGTCTCCGACGGCGGCACTGATGCGGCGTCCATCACGTCGCCGCAAGGGACGGGTACCCAGTCGCAATCCCGGTCACGCAGTCCACAGTCGCCGTCCGGTCCGCAGTCACAGTCGTCGTCCAGCCCGCAATCACAGTCCCAATCACGAGGCTCGCGTTCTCAGTCCGAACGCGGGTCGTCGGATCAGACCGCCGGAGACACCTACTGTGGAAACTGCGCGCACTTCGACTACGTTCGGACGGACGACGGCATCCAGCCCTACTGCGGCTACCACGAGGAACTCATGGACGATATGGACCCCTGCGACGAGTGGGCCAGCAAGCGCTGACTCGTTGATCCGTTGCTTCGATTCCTACCGTGTTTCGTCTCCGCCGTCGCGCTGTTGCTCGTCTCCGTCGCGCTCATTCTCTTTGGCGTCGATTCGCTTCGCCACGTCGTCCCAGTGACTTCCCTTCCAGTACACCTGTCCGCAGTCCAGACACCGCCACAGTGGCTGTTCGCCGGGGTCCGGTGCGTACTCCGGAACTGGCTCGTCCGTCCCGACGCGTTCTACCTGCCCGTTGCACGTGCTACATCGCACCGGCCCTCCGCGTAGTTCGACAGCGTACCCCGCCGATGAGAATTCGCGGAGTTGATCGGTTATCGCCCGCGTCGTGACGAGAACTCCATCTGGCGCGCGCCTGGCGAGTCGTTCGTCGCGTGTGACGAGCGTCCGGTTCTCCTCGCGTGCTCGTTCGAGAAGCGCGTCGTCGCCGGGGTCCGGTCCGTCGTCAAGGGCGTACGCCGCATCGTAGCCGCACATTCGAAGGTACGTCGTCAACTTCCCGAGCATCGCATCCAACAGCAACCGTTCGCGTTCGTCGTCGGACTCGGGACGGTCGGTCATCAGTGAAGGAACGAACGGAGGTCTTCGACGCGCCACGCGTTCAACAGGTCGTCGGCCTCGCACCATCCGCGACGGGCCGTGTGAACGCCGTATCGGATGTAGTCGAGTGCGCCGGGGGCGTGTGCGTCGGTGTTGGTGACGATGGTCGCGCCCGCTTCTCGGGCGACGTGCACGAGTTCGCCGTGCAGGTCGAGTCGGGCAGGGTCGGCGTTGATTTCCAGTGCCGTGCCGTTCCCGGCCGCGGTCTCCGCGATACGTTCGATGTCGAGTTCGAGACCCGGTCGCTCGTTGATGAGGCGACCGGTCGGATGGCCGAGAATATCGACGGCGGGATGTTCGACTGCCGCGACGAGTCGGTCGGTCGCGGTCTCGCGGTCTTGTCCGAGTGCCGCGTGCGGCGAAGCGACGACGACATCGAGGTCTGCGAGCACGTCGTCGCCGACGGAGATGCCACCCTCGGCGTCGATGTTCGCCTCAACGCCGTGGAGGAGTTCGAGGTCGGTCTCTGCGGCGATGTCGGCGACAGCATCCATCTGGTCACGGAGTTCGTCGTCGTCTAAGCCGACGCCGCCGACCATTCCCGGCCCGGTTGCGTGGTCGGTCACCGCGTAGTAGTCGTAGCCGCGTTCTTCGGCGGCGGCGACCATCTCCGAGATGGAGTAGCGACCGTCGGACCAGTCAGAGTGCGTGTGTAAGTCGCCGCGTACGTCGCCCATTTCGACCACTTCGGGGAGTGTCCCCGCTTGCGCGGCCTCGACTTCGCCGGTGTTTTCGCGGAGTTCCGGCGGGATGAATGGCAGACCGAGAGCCTCGTACATCGACGCCTCCGTCTCACCTGCGATTTTCTCGCCCGCGCGTTGGTCGGTCTCCGGGTCCTCGACGTCGGACACGTCGAAGACGCCGTACTCGTTCATCTTCAGACCCTTCTCGATGGCGATGTTCCGAAGCGCGACGTTGTGGTCCTTACTCCCGGTGAAATACTGGAGGGCCGCGCCGAACTCCTCGGGGACGACGACACGCAGGTCCACGCGAATACCGCTCGACCGAACGCTGGCTTTCGAGGGACCCGCCTCGATAACCGTGTTCGCGGCGGGCCAGTCGGTGAACGCCTCGACGACGGAGTCGCCGGATTCGGCGGCCACGAGAACGTCCACGTCGCCGATGGTGTCGCGCCATCGCCGAATCGACCCCGCCACTTCGGCCGCCTGGACGGTATCGGCCTCGCGGAGATACGCGAGTACGTCGTCGGCGAGGGGACGTGCGTTCCCGAGTCGTTCTCGTTTCTGTGCCTCGCGAGCGAACGGGATATTTTCGCGGATGTTCGCCTCGGTTTTCGGACCGAACCCCTTCACCTCGCGTATCTGCTCTTCCTCGGCCGCCCGTTCGAGTTCGTCCAGCGTGGTAATCCCGAGTGCGTCGTATAGTTTCCCCACGGTCTTCGGTCCGACACCTTCGACGCTGGTGAGCGTCGCCATCTCGACTGGAAGTTCCGCACGAAGCGCTTCCAGTTCCTCGATTTCCCCCGTCTCGAAGTACTCGATAATCTTCGCGGAGATAGCATCGCCGACGCCCTGTATCTCTCCGACGGCGTCCGCTCCGTCGGCGGCGAGTTCTTCGATAGGGTGGGGATACTCGCGGATGTTCTCGGCGGCGCGGCGATACGTGTTCGGTTTGTAGGAAACGTCTTTGGCATCGAGGAGATCAGCGAACTCCTCGAACAGCGACGCCACCTCGTCGTTTCGGCTCATCACCGCCCCCCGCGGCTGGACCGACTGCTTTTCTCGCGGCCCAGCGCCTGCTTCAGGAAGTTCATCCACCGTTTCCGGTCTTGGGCCTCCTGTAACTGAGACTCCTGTTCGAGGTTCGCGGGGCGTAGTTGTTCGAGTGCGTTCAACGCCCGGTCGATGCCGACGATACTTTCGACTAACCGTTGGCCCTCCTCGTAACTCACCTCGTTGTCCTCTATTTGCTGGAGTCGCTGGAGACGTTCGCGTCGGAGGTTCTTTTTCGCCTGCTCGACGCGGTCTTTCTCACCCTCCGGAACGGTGTCGCGGCGCTTGATCTCGAAAACGAAATCGCGCAGTTCCACCTCCTCGCCCTGCACGTCGATTCGGTCAGGGATATCGACACCAATGGTTGCCCCCTCGCGATTGACGCGCTCCAACAACTGCTTTCGCTCGAACTCCTTCACGGCTCTTCGTAAGCGTACGACCGGACGACACTTCGCTCCTTCGCCCCCGAAGGTTGGCTCTCTCCTTCGTGTCGTAATCACCGGCAGGAGTTCGGAAGTAGAAGAAGGTTCTTATGCGTCTCCGCGGAAGGAAGCATATGGGTCTGTTCGACCGACTACGTGGGCAAGACGACCCGCGTGTCGCCTTCATTGGAATCGACGGCGTTCCCTTTAGTCTCCTCGCCGACAACCCCGACGAGTTCCCCAACATGGCTGATCTCGCCGAGACGGGGAGTGCCGGAGCTATCGAAAGTATCGTTCCCCCCGAGTCCTCCGCGTGTTGGCCCGCCCTCACCACGGGTGTCAACCCCGGAGAAACTGGTGTGTACGGCTTCCAAGACCGCGAGAATGGTTCGTACGAGACGTACGTCCCGATGGGCCGCGACGTGCAGGCCACGCGCATCTGGGACCGCGTCACCGACGCCGGGCGGAAGGCAACCGTGATGAACGTCCCCGTCACGTTCCCGCCGCAGCGAAACGTCCAGCGGATGGTTTCGGGCTTTCTCTCGCCCAGCGTGGACAAGGCGGCGTATCCCGACGACTTCCGCGATCACTTGGAGTCTTCAGGATACATTATCGACGTGAACGCGAAACTCGGTCACAAAGACGACAAGACCGAGTTCGTCGAGAACGCCAACAAGACCCTCGATAGACGGTTCGAGGCGTTCAGTCACTACCTCCAACAGGACGACTGGGACCTGTTTTTCGGCGTGTTCATGACCACAGACCGGGTCAACCACTTCCTGTTCAAGGATTACGAGAACGAAACGTCGGACAAAGAGAAGTTCATGGCGTTCTACCGCAAGGTAGACGACTATCTCGGTCAGATTCGGGAGATGCTGCCCGAGGACGTGACGCTCGTCATCGCCGCCGACCACGGGTTCACGTCTCTCGACTACGAAGTCCACTGCAACACGCTCCTCGAACAGGAGGGATGGCTCTCGTACGAGGACGACGACCACGAACAACTTGAGGATATCTCCGACGACACGCTGGCGTACTCGCTCATCCCCGGACGCTTCTACATCAACCTCGAAGGCCGCGAACCGCGCGGTGCCGTCCCGCAGGACGAGTACCAAGAGCGCCGTGACGAACTGAAGGAGATGCTGGAGAACCTCGAAGGTCCCAACGGCCGCAAGGTCGCAGACCGCGTCGTCGAGAAGGAAGATGCGTTCCGCGGCAACCACGACGACATCGCCCCGGACCTCGTCATCGTCCCGAACCACGGATTCGACCTCAAGTCCGGCTTCAAGGGCAAAGACGACGTGTTCGGACAGGGCCCACGAAACGGGATGCACAGCTTCGACAACGCGTCGCTGTACATCGACGACCCCAACGCGACGATTGAGGATGCAGACCTCTACGATATCGCACCGACAATCCTCGACCTGATGGAAGTCGAGTACACTCGGACCGACTTCGACGGCGCGAGTCTCATCACCCAGTAACGCCGGGTCTCGATCTTCACGCGCTGTCTCGGTTTCTACAGGCTGAGCAGGCCGAGTGCCTCGGGGCTTGACCCCGTGGGTGAAGGCCGTACGCTCCGCTAAACGTGTTCCGTCCGCTCGATATACTGCTCAATCGTGTCTGTCGAAACGTCGCCTGCCGTCCCAACGTAGTACGATTCCTCCCAGAACCCGCCGCCCCACAGATACTCCTCCAAGAACGGTTCGTGCTGTTCCCACATCTCCCGCGCCGTGATGCTCTTGACCGTTCGAACAATCTCGCTCGGAGCGTATCTTGGGTGGGCGGAGAGGAACAGATGTGTGTGGTCGGGTGAAATGTGGAGTCGTTCGAGAGACTTCGTCTCTCTTGATCCCGAAAATCAGAGATTTTCGGACGACGACAGTATCTCGTAGTCGTACTCGCTGCACACGTCGCGGAAACTCGCTTCCAGCGAGTCCTCGATTGGTTCGAGGATGGCGTTGAGGACATGTTGGTTATTGACTTCCCCGAAATCAAGTTCGAGCGTCACCGCTACTTCACGATGCGGAAGCGCGTCCAGAACGCGGGGAAAGACAGTACCCACGACACGCTCGAAGGGCGCGAAGAACGGTTTGTCCGCGACCGACTCCACAAGGTGAGTCGTCACATCGTGGAGTGGAGCCGTCAGTTCGAGAAGCCGTGCATCGTCTTTGAAGACCTCAAAGAAATGCGCGACAGTATCGACTACGGCACGCGGATGAACCGACGCTTGCACCACCTCCCGTTCCGCGCCCTTCAGTTCTATACGTCGTACAAGGCGTCGTTCAAGGAGATTCCGACCGCGTGGATTAACCCCGAGTACACGAGTCAGCGGTGTCCGATGTGTGGGAATACGGAGCGTGCGAACCGAAACAAGAAGCGGTTCAAGTGCAAGGACTGTTCCCATCAAGACCACAGCGACCGTAGTGCAAGCGTCAACATCGCCGTGAAAGGCGTGAAGAAACTCGATTGGAATGTGCCTGCTCTCAACAGCCTTCCCGTTGTTCGGAAGGTTCGACGTTCACAAGAGCGGAGCTCTTGTGCAGCCCGCAAAGTCGCTTCGCGACTTTGAGACGGCGGGCATCGGGGGCCGTGGACGCCCCGACCGTGACCCAACCGACCGTTCGAGGCTATCAGGCCGATGGTCGAGTGGGAGTGTCCGACTAACCCACGGGAAGCCTCGGAGTCATACGGAAATCAAAGATTTCCGTGATGACGAGAGACGAAGTCTCTCGAACCACTTGACCCCGAGGCGGTTCACTCAGTGTCCCGTCTCCGCTCGCTATCTCACGCTTTACGCACAGTCTCGTCTCCGCCACTTGATCCGTCTCGATTCATCGGTCACGCTGACACAGACGAGTCCGTCTCGACGGGTTCTCGAACGCCAGGAGGGGAAAAGGGGGACCGAGCCGACTAGATGAGGTCTTCGAGTTCGTCGTTCCGCCACGTCTCGGCGGGGTCTTCGCGCTCTTCGGTCTCTTCGGCTTCTTTAACGGCCTCTTTTGCGCGTTGCATGAACGCTTCAAGCCGGTCGGAGCGCTCGACACCGCCGAGAAGGATGAGCGACGCGATGCGTCCGGAATCCAGCGGGAAGTCTCCGCCACGAACTTGGAGGCTTCCGGTTTCCTCTTCGATCCATCGGCGGGCGCGCTCGACGCCTTTGCGAGGTATCTTGTCCGGTTCGCCCGCGACGACGAGGAGCGCCGAATCAGCTGTTGTCGCCTCGGGGAGGCTCGTGCCAGTGAGGAGAGAGCGCCGCGTGGTACTCATCACGGTGTTGATGTTGCCCTCGGAGCTATCGGCGGACTCAGCGGCGGCGTAGCCGAGCGCCGAAATGCCGCCCGAGCGGAGCGTGTTGATGACCTCAGAGGAGTCAACGACACTCTCTGCGACGCCCTCGACTGCCTCACCGGAGGCGAACAGGAGTCCGACGCGCTGGGCGATAGCGCGGTTGATCGCGTCGTATCCCTGTTCGAGGCTCTCGCCCGAACTCCGGAACGCGTCGTTGTCAACGAGGAGGAGCGAATCTGCTTCGCGAGCGACGGTCTTCAGCGACCGTCCGGCGTTCACCTGATACATCGCGCCTTCGCTGTCGCCGGGAAGGATGCCGAGAGCGTAGATTGGTACGTCGTAGATCTGCTGGAGTTCATTGACGAGGACGGGTGCGCCACCGCTTCCGGTCCCGCCGCCGAGTCCGGCGACGACGAAAATCGCTTCGGCTTCGGCGGTGATGCGGCCGTCGAGTGCTGAGAGCACCTCGCGCTTGTCTGCTTGCATGACTTCCGCGCCGAGTTCGTTGTCGCCGCCGACCCCGTGGCCTTTCACGCGGTCCTGTCCGATGAGAATCGTCTCGAACGGAATGTCGCGCAGGTCAGCCTTCGCGGAGTTCACGGCGACTGCATCGAGAACCGCGCCGAACTCCATTCGTTCATCGAAGTCAACCAGTTCGCGGGTAAGCTTCCCGCCGGCCTGGCCGACACCTATCAGGACGGTCTTCATATCGGATGACTCGTTAGTACCGACCTTCAACTTTCCCCACCGAGGTTTTATTTCACATGACGGGACCAGTCGCCCCATGCCGGATGACAAAACCGACCTCACAACGCTTGCAGCCCGTCTCGACGCCGTTGAACGCGCTCTGACTGACGACGACCGCGACCAACCGTCGAACGACGCGTCGGGTACCGACACGGATACCGAGGCCGCCGAAGCGCTGTCCGAGACGACCGTGGCGGATCTCGAACAGTCGATAGCGGCTCTCGACCGGCGTGTGTCCGAACTGTCGGCCGAACTTGAGGCGGTTCGTGGTCTCCTGGGCGGCGTGCAGGCGGTAAACGAATCAGTCGAACGCCGCGCCGATCTCGCACTTGCGATAGCCGAACAACTCGCCGCCGCGCACGACGAGGATGACGGCCTCGTCGTCGAACGCCTTCCGGACGACGCGGAGACAGTCGGCGACGTGGCGGACCGCCGTGACGACACCGCTTGCGATACCGACGGGGACGAGGCGGAGGACTCTCTCGCCGCACGCCTCCGCGAGGCGCTGTGACGTGATTCGCGTCGTTCTCGCGGCGGTCCTCGCTGTCGCGGTCCTCGGTGCGTCGCTTCCGGCGGTCGAAGACGCCCGGGCCGACCGAACGGCGACGAGAGTGGACACTTCCGTCGAACGACTCTCGGCGGCCGGGTCGGCGCTCGCGTACGGTTCGGATGCGACGAGTGACGCCGCTGTCGCGCCGACGCGAACCGTGACGTTCTCGCTCCCGTCGCCGACGTGGACGAGCGCAGGTATCGATTACGTCGCTGTCGGTGGGCAACCCGGCGGACAGGGAAACCGGTCGGTCGTGACCTACGCGGTGGCCGGTGGCACGGAAATAACGCGTCGGCTCTCGCTCCCGGTCGCACTCCGGACACCGAACGGTCCTATCGTCCTCCGCGGATACGGCGACCGACCGATCTCGGTCGCGCTTCGGCGGACAGCGGATGGTCCTGTACTGGTCGCCTCGCGTGCCTACTCTGGCTGAGGTTTATATACGGAGACGCGACCATCGACCCCATGCCTCTCGACTTCACCGCCTGCATCGCCGCTGTCGGTTCGGCGCTCTCGCTCGATACCGACACCGATGACGATGAATCCGCCTGCCGGTGCCAACACTCGTTCGAGACGCCGACCGGCCGGACGACAGACCGGACGGAGCTCGTCGTCGATGCGACCGACTGTCCCGGTGGCGGTGACCTCGCCGGCGTTCCCGCGTGCCGTGCCACCGTCATTGGCGCACTCGCGGACCGAGACGCGGACGTGGTTCGCGTCCGTGCTGACGGTCTCGAACGCACCTACGACGACGATGCTGCGGGTGTTTTGCTCGCGGCAGGTCGGTTCGCCGAACGCGTCGGATTCCACGACGAATCGCTCGCAGAACGCGCCACCCGAGACCCGATAGATGCGGTCCGGCGAGCAACCGGTCGGGCGGGACCGGTGGCGACTCTCGCGGCCGAGACAGGCCTTGCCGCGGGTGTCGAACGTGCAGACGATTACGAGAGTCTCCTGTGGAGTTACGTGGGACCGTCAGTCGCCCGTTCCCGTGTCGCTCGGCGACTTCCGTCGGATGCCGCTCTCCTCGACCGGCGAGAACTTGATACCGGCGCGACGGTTCGTCTGTACCGGACCGGCGACGGCCGACTGTATCATCTCACGCCCGTTGCGCACGAACTCGACGCAGACGCGACGGCGACGCTGGCGGCGGCACACGAGTGTCTCGCGCGCGGAATCGTGCAGGGCGGAGAGCGTGCTGCCGGCCGAGCCGTGCGGCACGTCGCGGACGACGACGACCCAGTGGAGACGTTAACGGACGTACTCAACCGTCACACGCGCGGGAACGGCGTTCTCGACGACCTGTTTGCTGATCCACGAGTGACCGACGTGGTTGCGTCGGCTCCGGTTGCGTCAAATCCGGTACGCGTTGCGATCGACGGTGAGCGTATCCGGACGAACGTCCGTCTCACGCCGGATGGGGCCGCGGCGCTCGCGTCTCGGTTCCGACACGCCAGCGGACGCGGGTTCTCCCGCGCGTCGCCCGCACTGGACGCCGCGATCGACGCGCCCAACGGGTCACGCGTCCGCGTCGCTGGCGTCACCGCCCCTGCGAGCGACGGCATCGGATTCGCCTTCCGCGCACACGACGGTCGAGCGTGGACGCTCCCCGGTCTCGTTGCTTCGGGGACCCTCTCGGCCGAGACGGCGGCGTTTCTCTCGTTTGCTGTCGAACGCGGTGCGACGGGCCTCGTCGCGGGAACGCGCGGTGCGGGCAAGACGACGCTTCTTGGCTCTCTTCTCTGGGAACTCCCGGCGGCGACGCGTCTCGTCACCGTCGAAGACACCCCGGAACTCCCGGTCGCGGCGCTCAGAGACGGCGGGCGCGACGTGCAACCCCTCCACACCGACCTCGGTGAGGACGGTTCCTTTTCGCCGACAGATGCCGTCCGTACCGCGCTCCGGCTCGGAGACGGCGCTCTCGTCGTTGGCGAGGTTCGGGGTGACGAGGCCAGCGCCCTCTACGAAGCGATGCGAGTCGGCGCACACGGCCACGCTGTTCTCGGGACGATTCACGGCGACTCGCCCGCAGCCGTCCGCGAACGGGTCGTCTCGGACCTCGGCGTCCCCGAATCGTCGTTCGCGGCGACAGACCTCGTTGTCACCTGCACTCGTGACGGTTCCGACAGGCGAGTCGAGACGGTCGCCGAGGTTCGACAGACCGACGAGGGCGTTCATTTCGAGACGCTCTACGGCCGCGACGGCAACGGTATTCAAGAGACTGGAGTCGTCACGCGTGGTGATAGTTCGTTGGTCGCCGCGCTCGCCCGGCACGACGAATCGTACGCCGACGTACTCGACGCACTCGACCGCCGGACAGCGACGCTCTCGCACCTCGCCGAAACAGACCAGACGCGACCCGATGACCTTCCGAACGCCGCGGCCGATGTGCGCGAGGTCCGCCGATGACTGCTCCGTCGAATTGCTCCCATCTCGTTGAGTCGCTCGCGCAGGTGTATCCGTGGTCGGTCGAACCGGGTGAGGATGTCCGGTCCGCGCTGTCGTATCTCGGCAGCGACACAGACGCCGAAATGGTCGTTCGAGCGGGGTACGTGTTGAGCCTCCCGCTCACACTCGTCTCGTTCGCGTTCGTTTCACTACTCGCACCGCGCTCACCGATCGTTGTTCGCCTGTGTGCGTCCCTCGCTATCGGACTCGTCGGAACGCATGCGGTTCACCGACTCCCGGTCGTCGCAGCCCGACTCCGCCGGACGCGCGCACTGGGCGAGACGCCTGCGCTTGTCGGCCGCGCGACGCTCCGGATGCAACTCGGACCAACGCCCGAACGTGCCGCGTCGTTCGCCGCGCACACGGCCGACGGACCGCTGGCTGACAGTCTCGCAGAACACGTCCGTCGCGCCCGCGGTACGCCGAACTCCGGATTCGAATCGTTCGCACGCGAGTGGCGCGACCACTTCCCCGCGTTGGAGCGTGCTATCTCGCTTCTTCTCGCCAGCGCCGACGCACAGCCGGACGAACGCGAGCGAGGGTTAGAACGCGCGCTCGACGCTGTCCTCGACGGGACGCGCGACGAACTCGCGTCGTTCGCGGCGGACGTTCGCGGCCCGACAACCGGCGTCTACGCCTTCGGTGTTCTCCTCCCACTCGCGCTCGTTGGCGTCCTCCCGGCGGCCCGTGCGGGCGGTGTCGCCGTCCCGACTGCGGCGTTCGTAGCCGTCTATGATCTACTTCTGCCGCTCGGTCTCGTCGCCGCGAGCGCGTGGATATTGCTCCGGCGGCCGGTCGCACTCGCCCCGCCGCGCGTCGATTCGAGCCATCCGGATGTCCCGTCGTCCGCTCTCCCCGCGGTCGGGGCAGGCGTTCTCTGCGGTATCGTCGGCTGGTTCGTCGGTTCAGCCGTCGCCCCGTGGGCCGACGCGCTCACCGCCGCCGGCACAGGCGTCGGAGCGGGCTTGGTCGGACGCTACTACCCGATGGCACGGGTCAGAGAACGCGTCCGCGAGGTTGAATCGGGTCTGGACGACGTACTCTCGCTGGTTGGTCGGCGTGTCAGTGCTGGTGACTCTGTCGAGGTCGCACTCGAATCCGCCGCGGACGCCGTTTCGACCCCGGCAGGAGCGGTGTTCGCCGACGCCGCGGGCGTCCGTCGCCGCCTCCGCGTCAGCGTCCGCGAGGCGTTTCTCGGGCGCTATGGTGTCCTCGCCGACGTTCCCAGTCCGCGGACGAGGGCGGCCGCTGCACTGCTCTCCGTGGCCGCGACGGAAGGCCGACCGGCAGGCCACGCTGTCGTCGCCACCGCCGACCATCTCAGCGAACTTCGCCGCGTCGAGAGTGAGGCCCGGCGCGAACTGGCGTCGGTGACGGGAACGCTCTCGAACACTGCCGCCCTGTTCGCGCCGTTAGTCGGTGGTGCCACGGTGGCAATGGCGGCGCGGATGGGTGCCGCGGACACGGCACTCGTCGAAGACGGGGCGCAGGCGCTCGGACCCGAACTCCTCGGCACGGCCGTCGGTGCGTACGTTCTCGTTCTCGCGGTTGTGTTGACTACCCTCGCGACCGGTCTCGACCGAGGACTCGACCGAACGCTCGTCGGCTACCGCGTCGGTCTCGCGCTCCTTTCAGCGACGGCCGCGTATCTCGCTGCGTTCCGTGGTGCGGCACTCGTGTTCTGAACTGCACCCCTGCGAGGGTTTATATACGGGAGCGCGGCCAGACGGCTCATGCTCGACGTTCCCCTCGATTCGTGGTACGCGTGGCTGGGGCTCTCGCTTGCGGGCGTCGCCCTCGTCGGCGCGGCGTCTGGACTCCCAACAGCCCCACCGCCGAACGCTACTGCGGCGGCTGAGACGGTAGACCGTGTGGCGGCGACCGAGTACGCATCGACGGCCGAACATCCGCTGGACGCGACGGCGGTCAAACTCGAAACGCGCCGTCTCGCACTCCGAAACGACGCCGGGACGGCGCACGCGACGTTCGCGTTCGCTCCGGTCACACCCGTTCCGGCGGGTGACTCGCCGCTTCGTGACGTGATTCACGGTGCGCACCCATCGGCCGTCTTCGACTCGCCGGCGGCGTTCCAACAGGCCGTTATCGATTCGCGCACCCGCACAAGCAACGCAACGTGGCGCGAGGTGGACCGCACGCTTCTCGTCCGCAAAACGACTTGGGAGGGAGTCGATGTTGTCCTCGTGGACGCGTGACGGCGCTACTCGGACGGGCGAGCGGAGACGGGCACGCGCCCAAACGTCACCCGTCGCCGCATTGGCCGCGCTGTTTGCCGTCTGCGCAGGACTGAGCCTCTATGTGACCGTCCTCGGTGGTTCGATTCCACTCCTTGAGGATCGAGCCGTCGCTGATCCAACGCTTGACCGCGTTCACGACGTTATTGACGACGGTGGCGTGGTAGACGCCGAGCGACTTCCCGACGCAATGACTCGCGGGCCGGATGGCCGCCGTCTCAACGTTACGCTCACCGCCTCGGACGACGTGTGGACCGTCGGTCCAGCCGTCCCGCAGGAGGCGACCGACCGCGCGAGTCGCCTCGTGAGCGTTCGTCTCTCACCCGGACAGGTCGAACCCGGCCGTCTGACGGTGGTGGTGTGGTCGTGAACGCCACCCTCGACGCCGCGGTGTTCCTGTTGCTCCTTGGGGCGGCCGTCGTCGGTCTTACCACCGCCGATGCAGGGTCGCAGCCGACCCTCGACGACGGCCGTTCAGATGCCGTTGCGAACGTGCTTGCTACCAGTACGGCGACAGTGAACTACTCGCTCTCGCCGGGTGCGCGGCGGGCGAACGAGAGCGGTGCCGACTTCCGGCGAACGTCGGGTCCGGAGTTCGAGCGAACGACACACGGGTCACTTGCGGGGCTGCTCGCCCGCGTTACCGTCGGCACCGCCGGTTTCGACGGCACGCCGGTGACACACGCACGCGACGACTTCCGGTCGTCAGTTCGGGAGGCCATCACGGCCAGACTTGTGCCGACCGGTCTCAGAATCGACGCCGCGTGGCGGCCCTACCCCGATGCACCGGTCGAAGGACACGTCGCCGTCGGTGCGTCTCCGCCGCAGTCGGCCGCGACGGACGCGGCGACGCTGACGATTCCCACGCGAACGCAGTCGCTTCCGGCAAACGAGACGGATGACTTCGAGTCGCTCTCGAACGCCGTCGCGGCGCAAACTATCGAAACGGTTGCGCCAGCGAGTCGAACGCGCCTCGCTCTCCGCGGGGACCCGCCCGTTTCGACGCTCGTTCGGTACCGCTACGCACGTCTCGCCGCAGCACTGAACGTCTCCGTCGAAGACCCGATAGCCGATGCCGACACCGATGTAGCGAACCAGCGCCTTGCGGACGCCCTCGCGCCGCGAGTCGAGTCTGATCTGCGGGCGCGCTACGACTCGCCCGCGGATGCTGCGGCCGCCGTCTCCGTGAGTGAGGTCAGAATCGTTGTCCGGACGTGGGGCGATGAATCGGAGGGTGGTCGCTGATGCGCCTCGCAGACGACAACCGCGGACGCGTTCCGTTCGCGCTCGTCGGCGTTCTGCTTCTCGTCGGCAGTTCGACGTTTGCCGCGTCGCTCGCGTCGCCCGATACGGGCGTCGTGGACCGTTCGACAGACGTTGCCATGGAACGTGTGGACGCCGAGACGACTGCCGCGCTCCGGGTCGCTGTCCGCGAAGCGGCATGCGCGGCGGCGAGGGATCCCGTGACGACACCCGCGAACTCCGCGGTCGGTCGAACGCTCGGCCCGAACGAAACGTTCCATAACTATCTACGGCTCCGGATCGCACTCGCTGCCCGTGACGCGCTTTCGGGAGTCGAACATCGTCGCGGGATGACGACAGCGAGAGCCACCTTGCCACCGCTCTCTGCCGGTCTTGATGCGGCGGTTCGGAACGTCTCCGTATCGAGTGAGAACGAGGGTCGCGCTCTCACAGTCGCCGTTAGTAACGTCTCGCTCGTCGCTACTCACGAGGACCGCGTGGTCGCCACCCGGACAGTGACACGCCGCGTGACCGTCGCAGTTCCCGTCCTCGCACTCCACGCGCGGACGACCGATTACCAGCGACGACTGAACGAATCGCCCGTGTATGCGCCCGGTCTGGCGCGTCGCACGACGGCAGGACTCCTTGCTATCACGCAGGCACGCGCCCTCGGTCAGTACGCGGGTGCGCCAATCGAGAACGTCCTCGGCAACCGCCACGTTGAACTCTCGACCAACGCGGGCGTCCTCGCCGCCCAGCGTGCATCGTTCGGCCGCGTTGATCCCGACGCCAAGCGAGGTGTTCGTGCGGCGACGCTCCGAACCGGCCTTACCGACCTCCTGTCCCCGGTCGCTGGCGGATCGACGACCGAGAAACTCGTCTCTGCGACACCGAGTCCGAACCCCCGACCGACACCGACTACGATGCCGACGGGAACTCTCACTGTCGGCGTCAACGAAACTGCAGATGACGCGTTTCTCGCGTTCCTTCGCGGGACCGATGATTCCTCCGACACGGCTCTTGACTCGGTCATTCGCACCGGATACACGCCGAGCGTGACAGTCGTCAGCGACGTCCTCGACGAAAACGAGGGACACCGTCCCGCGCCCGAGGCACCTGATTCGTCCGACGTGTCGTGGTCGCTCGCCGCCGAAGACGTAGATAGTGATGTCTCCGTAGTTGATCGCGGGACAGCAGCACCGCCGTCTGTCGGCGTCGGCGCACGCGCGTTCAAGACGACGACGCGGCAAGTCGTCGTCCGGCACACCGTTACTCGGACGTGGCGCGCGGCGAATCACTCGAGTCGAACGACGACGGCGCAGTGGACCGACCGGTACCGCGTCCGCGTCGCCGTCGTCGGGTCGCTTCGGTCGCTGCCGGGACCGGACCGCGCCGTAGAACCGCTGTTCGAACGCGGTGGGGCGCTTTCGGGACCGAATCTCGAATCCGTCGCCCGTCTCGCGCGCGACGAACTCGCCGCTCGGGGTGGTGCGAACACCGTCGCTCGTCAAGCAGTAACGGGTAGCGCGGATTACGATCCCGCACGCGCCGAAACCGACCGCCCGTCTGCGCTTCGCGCGTGGGTGTACGCCGACGTGGCAGCGCTCCGTGAGCGGGTCAGAAACGTCTCGGTGGACGTCGCGGCACAGGAAACCGCCACCGGTCACGCCAACACCGCAGCTACACTGGCGGCGGCGCTCCGCGACCGGCGAGCGGAACTGGTCGATGCCCCGGCGACGTACGACGGTGTCGCAGACCGGGTTCGTGTCGCCGCACGCGCGGCATATCTCGATACGGTCCTCGCACGACTGGACGAACGGGCCGCCGAGGCCGCCGGTCGGAACGACCGACTTCAGGACGCACTCGCTTCGCGCGGTGTGAACGCAACGGCGACGCGGGACCGTCTGTCGAGTCGGACGACCGCCGATACCCGCGAATTGTCGAACAGTTCAGCGGCGTTCGTCCCCGACGGCGACCCGGCGTATCTCTCGCTGTCGGGCGTCGATGGACGAGCCATCGATGGTGTCGCAGACGACGCCACATACACCCCACTCGCCGCGCGCAACACCAACCTGTTCACGCTTCCGTACGGGGACCTCGCTGACGCTGTCGTCGGTGACATCTTCGGTCCCGGCGGTGAGGTGTCGCTCAGAACTGCCGGGCGCGCACTCGTCGCCGCGGACCGGACGCTCGCCGTCCAATCCGATTCGACGCTCCGCCGCCGAAGCAACGAACTCCGAAAGGAGGTCAAGCACTCGCTCGCTCCCGTCCGTGAGACGGCCGCATCGACGGTCGAACGCGAGACGGACCTGACGCACGCAGAGAGCGAAGATGCTGTTGCCGCCGGACTCGCCCACTGGGACGGCGTCGGCCAACGTGCTGTCGCCGCGTCGAACGACTCACTGGCGACCGCGATAGCGACGGAAGCGGATCTGGACGGAGAGATGGCTCAGGACCGCGTGGCGACTGCGCTCCGTGTCGAGTTGCGCGAGACGACCACAGCATCGCGGGTTCGCGTTTCGGAGGCGGCCGTGAACGGAACCGCGACTCGGACGCGGACGCTCGTGCGAGAACTCGGCCGGGAAGCGGCCTCCCGCGGTGCGGACCGCCTGACGAGTCACGCGCTGAACGGGACGCTCGGTGCGGTTCCGGCGGGGCTTCCGCTCTCGCCGACGATGAGTCCGTGGGTCGCGACGACGAATCTCTGGGTAGTCGAAGCACACGGTGCGTACGCTCGCTTTACCGTTTCGGCGGGTGACGGTGCGGTGCCGACGACGTACGTCCGCGATGGGTCCGTCGTTCGTTTGGACGTTGACGGTGACGGAAGTCGAGAGGCCATCGGATCGAACGAACGCATCGGCTTCGAGCTACGGACCGTCGTCGTCGCCGCGGTTCCACCCGGCGGTAACGGCGTCGGAGACATCGACGGCGACGCCTTCGAGACATCCGAGGCGTGGTCCGGTTCGGCACCGGGGCCACGATGTGATACGCCGACGGGGCGGTGTCCGCGGGAGTAAGAACTGGGCGAGGGAGTGTTCGGTGTGTGGAGTGAACGCAACAGGAAACGGTTTTGGCCGAGGCGCAGTGAGTACGTCTATGCTCTACGACGCGGCCGACGACCCAGCAGCGCTATCGACGACCGAGTTGCGGGAGGCGTACGAAACGCAGATTCGGACCGTCGTGGACGATGTTGGCGTCGAAGCGGCGGCGGCTGAATCCGGCGTAGACGAAGCGCAGGTTGCCGCCCTCGCGGACGGTGCAGTCCCCGAGATGCACGTCGAGGATGCAGCGGCTCTGTTGGCACTTTCCGACGACTACCCCGACAGCGAAGCTATCGTCCTCGAACTCCGCGATCACCTCCTGATGGGGATGACGACGGGCGTGCTTGACGTGGACACCATCGCCTCGAACGTGACGTTGGACCTCTCCGGACAGGAGGTACAGCAGGCCCTTGAGGGTCGAACGTCGATGACGCTCGAACAACTGGCAGCCATCCACGGCTACATCGCCGAGCGAAACGACCGATAGATGGCTCACGCACTCGTACTCGGATGCGGCTACGTCGGTCTCGAACTCGGCCGTCAGTTGGCCGAGAGCGGTCACGACGTAACGGGCGTCCGTCGCTCCGATGACGGCCTCGCGGCGGTCGAATCCGCTGGGTTCTCGCCCGCTCGTGCGGACGTGACCGATCCCGATTCTCTCGCGCCGCTTCCGGACGCCGATTGGCTGGTGTTCGCTGCTAGTTCCGGCGGGCGCGGTGCCGAGGCCGCTCGGCGCGTCTACGTCGAAGGACTTCAGAACGTCATCGACGAGTATGGCGGACGAGCGTCGCAACCTGACCGACTCGTGTACACCTCCTCGACGGGCGTCTACGGCGATCACGGCGGCGGCTGGGTAGACGAGGAGACGTCGCTTGACCCGACGACTGACAAGACGCGCGTTCTCGCTGAAGCCGAGCGGGTTGCCGTCGAAGACGCGTCAGCGGCGGGTATCGACGGAACAGTCGCACGGTTTGCCGGTCTGTACGGCCCGGACCGGTACCGACTCGACAGATATCTTACCGGTCCCGTCACGGAGGGCTATCTCAACATGGTCCACCGCGACGATGCCGCCGGTGCCGTCCGATTCCTTCTCGAAGCCGACGCCGCCCGCGACGACGTGGTTCTGGTTGTAGACGACGAACCCGTGGACAAATGGTCGTTCGCGGACTGGCTGGCCGACGAGTGCGGCGTCTCGCATCCGCCAAAACGGACCAAGGAGGAACGACTGGACGACCCGGACCTTTCGGAGGCCGCTCGTCGGCGCATTCTGACGAGCAAGCGGTGTTCGAACGACCGACTGCGTGAACTCGGCTACGAGTTTGCGTATCCGACGTACCGAACGGGGTACCGCGCGGCTATCGACGCTTTCCGTGAGTCGGCGGACGACTCGGATGCGACATCCGACGCCGAGTAAGTCAACTGGACGACGAATACTGTCGTATAAGCGGCGTCAAAACGAAGGAATATTCATACGTGTGGCTCTGGACCTCAGAGTATGGATTCGAGGGGAACCACCCACGCGGTGGACGTTGCCGCGCAGGTGGTTGGCGGAGCCGAGTCCGTTTTCGGGACACACCCGGAGCTAGTCGCGGCACTCATCGTTGGAACGGTAGCATTAGTTGGGGGTCTGTATGTCGTCCTGCGATTCAAGCGTCCGATGGGGACGCGCTTTCTGGAGCGCCTTTCGGAGTTAGACGAGGTTGCGGTGTTGATGCACCCCAATCCCGATCCGGACGCGATGGCGGCCGCTATCGGCGTCGCCTGCCTCGCAGAACAGGTCGGAACCGATTCGTACATCCAATACTCCGGGCAGATACGCCATCAAGAAAACCGCGCGTTCGAGACGGTGTTAGATCTCGATTTGGACGCGATTGACCACGTGACGGATCTTGCGGCCGAACACGTCGTTCTCGTAGACCACAACCAGCCGCGCGGATTCGCGGGCGCGGACGGTATTCTCCCGTTTGCCATCGTCGATCACCATCCCGGTGAGGGGACGGGCGAACGTTTCACCGACGTACGGACAGATTACGGCGCGTGTGCGAGTATCGTCGCTGAGTACTTTCGTGACATCGGTGCGAAACCGGTGCCACCGGACCGCCACGCGAGCGAAGTCGGGTCGGAGTACACGGTTCCATCGACTATTGCCACCGGTCTCCTTTACGGGATTCTCACTGACACCAAACGGCTCACTGCTGGGTGTTCAGAGGCCGACTTCACCGCCGCGGGCTATCTGTATCCCGGCGTCAACGAGGACATCCTCGACCGGATCGCCAACCCCGAAGTGTCGAAAGAGGTCTTGGAACTGAAAGCCCGCGCGATTGCCGGACGCGACGTTCGCGGACCGTTTGCCGTCAGCGATATCGGAACGCTCTCGAACGTCGATGCCATCCCGCAGGCGGCAGACGAACTCATCCAGTTGGAGGGCGTCACGGCCGTGGTTGTCTGCGGCGAACGCGACGGAACACTCTATCTTTCGGGCCGGTCGCGCGACGACAGAGTTCACATGGGGCGCACGTTAGGACACGCGCTCGACAACGTTCCCGGCGCATCCGCGGGCGGTCACGCCCGCATGGGCGGCGGTCAGGTCCCCCAACGAGAGGGAGGTATCGTCACCGACGGTGGCGACGCGCTCACCCGCGACACGCTCTGTGAGCGACTGTTCGAGGCAATGTCCGGCGACGTGTAGCGATCCGACGACGCGGCGATACCGCGGAAGTCGGAGCGCGTTTACGCCATCGTGTCCTACGAGTTCGCATGGCGACTAAACGCGGAACGTGGGGCTACCGCGACGAGTTCGGTGACGCCTTCGCGCGGACGTTCTTCCGACGGTTCGGCCCGGGTGTCGTGTCGAGTATCGGGATCGGAACGTATCTCGGGGACCCGACGGACGCCGCCGACGCTCGGTATCGGGAGGCGCTGACGGCGGCGCTCGAATCAGGCGTCAACCTCGTTGATACGGCCATCAACTACCGCTGTCAACGGAGCGAGCGGGTCGTCGGCGAGGCCCTCCGCGAGGCGGACATCGCTCGGGAGGAAGTTGTCGTCGCCACAAAAGGCGGATTCGTCCCGTT
This sequence comes from Halogeometricum borinquense DSM 11551, assembly GCF_000172995.2. Lineage (GTDB taxonomy): Archaea > Halobacteriota > Halobacteria > Halobacteriales > Haloferacaceae > Halogeometricum > Halogeometricum borinquense. The sequence continues at coordinate 2,354,881 of NC_014729.1, read as the reverse complement.
CGACGGATCGCGTCCCGAGGATCCCGGTGCGTACGTCCGCGACGAGTTCGTCCGGACGGGAATCGTGGACGGCGCGGAACTGGCCCGCGGAAGCCACGCCATCGCGCCCGGCTATCTGGATGCGCTGTTCGACCGGTCACTCGATAATCTCGGTCTGGACACCGTGGACTGTTACTACGTTCACAACCCCGAGACGCAGTTAGCCGTCCGTTCGCGTGAGGACGTGTACGACCAGTTGGAGGCGGCGTTCGAGGTACTCGAAGAACGGCGACTTGCGGGAGAGTTAGGCGTCTACGGCGTCGCCACGTGGAAAGCATTCCGTGTTCCGCGTGACCACCAGAGCTATCTCTCGCTTCCGGAAGTCCTTACTCGCGCCGAACGCGCTGCTGACGCGGCGGGTGCGGACGACTGCGGCCTCGCGGCGGTGCAACTGCCGTTCAACGTCCAGATGGCCGATGCGTTCACCGTTGAGGCACATCGGCACCCCGAAGAAGACAAAGACGTGAGCGCGCTCTGGTACGCGCAAGAAGCCGGACTCGACGTGTTCGCAAGCGCCAGTCTCGCGCAAGGAGACCTTGCGGCGTCGATTCCGGAGGCGGTGGACGAACAGCTCTCCGGTGAAACCGCCGCCCAACGGGCACTCAACTTCGCTCGAAGCGCACCGGGTGTGACGTGTGCGCTCGTCGGTACCGGCTCGCCCGAACACGTCGCAGAGAACGTCGCCGCCGGAACGTTCGAACCGCTCGGTGCGCGCGCCTTCGACGCCGTCTTCGAGTAACTATCTGAGTTCTTTCCACTCGGTTTCGCACGTCGGACAGATACGCACTGAGAACACCTCGTCCGGGTCGTTCCGCTTCTTGAGCGATTCCCCGCACTCGGCGCAGGTTAATCTGTCGTACGTATCTTTCTCCAGTTCTCCCTCTCGCATCCCCTTCCGCGTCGTTTTCATGCTGCTCCCAACTTTGTGAGGAACGCGTAAAAACCCGCGGTACAAACTATCACAGTTGATACAAAGCGTCGTCTGTTCGACCGTCAGAGACGGCAAGACGCGCCGTAACGGCGTTCCGGAACCCTTGAAGTACCGGGGTTGGAATCCACGGCTGTGTCACGAGGCCGGCTGTTCGGAACGCTCTGCTCGATGGTGTTGCTCGTCAACCTCGCGCGGATTGTCTTCGCCCCGCTCCTAGAGCAACTCATCTCCGTCTTCTCTATCGGAGAGGGGACAGCAGGCCTCATCGTTACGCTCGTCTGGGTCGGCAGCGCGCTCCCGCGCATCCCGACCGGATGGGTCCTCACGCGCGTCCCCCGCCACCGCGTCGTCCTCGGGACAGGCGTGATTCTGACCGCCGCCTCGGCGTTCACCGCCGCCGCGGACTCCGTCGCCATGGTCGCCGTCGGTGCCCTTCTGATGGGGCTTTCCTCGGGTGCGTATTTCGTCGCCGCAAACCCTCTCGTGAGCGAACTCTACCCCGAACGCGTCGGCCGGGCGATGGGGATTCACGGAATGGCAAGTCAACTCGCCGCCGTCATCGCCGCCCCGTTTGTCACACTCGCGCTCACCTTGTTCGTCGAGTGGTACGTTGTGTTCGTCTGTCTCGGCATCGCCGCGTTCGTCGCGACCGTCGTGTTCTACTACACCGCAAAGCGGACCAACCTTCCCGAAGCGGGCGGTGAAGACAGAAACCTACTCCGTGCGGCGCTGAACCAGTGGCGCATCATCGCCCTCGGTATCGTCATTCTGGGTTTCACCGGGTTCGTCTGGCAGGGTCTGTTTAATTTCTACGAACTGTACATGCAGACGAAGAATATCGCTGACGCCACGGCGAAGAACATGCTGACGCTCATCTTCGCCGCGGGCGTCCCGGCGTTTTTCATCTCTGGCAAACTCGCCGACCGACTCCCGCGCGTTCCATATCTCCTCTCGATTCTCGTCGCTTTCGTCATCGGCGTCCTCGCGCTGACAGTCACGCGTGGGCTTATCCCGCTTCTCGTCCTGACCGCCCTCATCGGTTACGTCATCCACAGTCTGTTTCCGGCTCTCGATACCTATCTGCTCGACACGCTTCCGGACGAGAACCGCGCGAGCGCCTACGCCGTCTACTCCGCGGGGATGATGGTCGTTCAGGCCTCGGGGTCGTCCGTCGTCGGTGCTCTCCGCGAGGGTGGCGGTACGTACGAATTTATCCGCGCTGCTACCGCCGTAGTTCCGTTCGTTGGCATTCTTCCGGCGGGCGGACTCTCCTATGACGCGATCTTCACCGGGCTCGCTCTCGGTCTCGCTGTCATCGTCACGACGTTACTGCTCCTCCAACGCGGTGGCCGCCTGCCGCAGTAGATTGTATCGCCCGACTCGCCGCGTTTTTCTTTCATCCGTCCTCATCTCCGTTTGATGGAGTACGTTCAGGAGCGGGTGACGACGCTACACGACCTAACTGACCCGGTTCCCGACGCCCCGACGAGTCGGACGGCGGTAGTCGTCCCGATGACCGAGCGCGAGTACGCCGGACTGGCGGCCGACCGCGTCCTCTCGGTCCTCGAACGCGTCGAACCGGCCCGCGTCGTCGTTCCTCTCCGCGCGCCGAAAGACCGCGTCGGTCCGTTCTGCGAGTGGCTCTCCCAGTACGACCTTTCTCTCGACATCCTGTGGTGTGACGGGCCGCGCGTTGCCGATCTGCTCGATTCGGTGGGATTGAACGATAAACGAGGGAAGGGACGCGACGTGTGGTTGGCGCTCGGCCCCGCCGCGACGGAAGAGTACGTTGTGGTTCACGACGCCGATACGAAGACGTACGACCGGTCGTACGTCTCTCGTCTGCTGTTCCCGCTGGCGAACGGCTACGAGTTCTCGAAAGGCTACTACGCCCGCGTCGAGGACCGACGCCTGTACGGCCGCCTGTTCCGCCTGTTCTACGTCCCGCTCGTCCGCGCGCTGCGCTCCGAGTCGGACGCTCCGATCTTGCAGTATCTCGATGCCTTCCGGTACGCGCTGGCGGGCGAATTCGCCGCGACGAGCGAGATGGCGCGGTCGATTCGCGCCCCGCGCGACTGGGGTCTCGAAGTCGGCGTTCTCGGCGACGCATTCGGCATCGCCGGATTCGACGGGACGGCGCAGGTTGACCTCGGCGCGTACGAACACGACCATCGCGCCGTCTCCGGGCCGACAGGCCTCTCGGATATGAGCGAGTCCGTCGGCGAGACGCTGTTTCGTACGGTCGCTGACCACGGCGTCGCACCGGACTTCGACACGTTGCCGGACCGGTATCAGACAGCAGCCGACCGTCTCGTCGATCAGTACGCCGCCGACGCGGCGTTCAACGACTTCGAGTTCGACCGCGCAGGCGAACGAGAACAGGTGGCGGCGTACGCCGACGCGGTGGCCGAACCCGCGGGTGAAGACCGACGGCTTCCGCCGTGGTCGGACGCGCCGTTATCGCCCGATGAGGTGGTCGAAGCGGCCGTCGCGGACGCCGAGGAGGTCTCGTCGTGAGCGACAAGGAGGCGTTGTACGACGAGTTGGCGGGCGTCGTTGATCTGTTCGGCGTACTCACGCGCGCTGAACTCGAACGCGCGCTCGACGAACTGGCGTTCAAGCAGGGGCAAGATACCGACCGGGAGGCGCTGGCGGACGCTGTCGAGGAAGCCGTCTCGAACTACTACCTCGTCACGTACGAACGCGACGGCGTCGAGCGCGTCGTCCCCGGACCCGTCGCGTTCCCGTCACTCCCAGAGAACGCCGAGGACTTGCCGCACATTCTCGACGTGGACGAGCGAACGGCGGACGAGGAGGCTGTCACCGAGGCCGCACTCTCGCGACTTCGAGCCGACGCCGATGATGCTCTCGAAGCAGGCGACGACAATCGGATTCGACAGCTCCTCGACGTGACGTACGACGTGGAACTGTGGACCGCCCGCGACGTGGATGTGGGCGACATTCGGTCGCGTTTCGAGACTGAACTAGATGAGTGAACGAACATCGCACACGTGCCGCGAGAGCTAAGTCTAAGCGCCTCCGACATTTCGAACTAGTATGGATCTCTCGCGGGTATCGTCGTGTGACGCCGAAACGCTGACAGATGCTGGTCGGCAAGCGGCGGTCATCGCGCCCGTTCTCACCCGTCGGGGCGAGGACCATGTCCTCTTTACGAAGCGCGCGGACCATCTCGGTGAACACCCCGGGCAGATGAGTTTTCCCGGCGGGTCCCGCGAACCCAGCGACGGAGACCTGCGCGCGACTGCTCTCCGCGAGGCGTACGAAGAGATTGGACTCCGGAGCAACGAGGTCGAGTTCTTCGGATGTCTCGACGACATCAAAACAGTCACCGACTATTCGGTGACGCCGTTCGTCGCGCGGGTCCCGGACAGAGAGTACGAACCCGACGAGCGCGAAGTTGCGGAGATAGCCGTCTTGGCGGTGTCCGACCTCACCAACCTCGACAACTACGAGTCCGAAGAGCGGATGCATCCTCACTACGGGAAACGACGACTCCACTTCTTCCACGTCGATGGCTACACCGTCTGGGGGGCGACGGGTCGAATGCTCGTGCAACTGCTCGAACTCACTACCGACTGGCGCGCACCGCCCGAACCCGACAGAGTAGTTGATCCGGATGCCGAACTGCCGCTGTGACGGTCGAGCCGTCCTTTTGACTCCACCCGTCGCAAGAAGTGCCGTTGAACGACGAGTTTATCCCGCGGTAGGCAAAGCAGTTTACATGGTCGCACAGACGATGGATCGCGTTCCGCGACGACGATAGTTCTCTTCCCGTGAGTGGTGATACACGATGCTGACCGGTGAGCGTAGCGTCTCGCAGACGGGTATCGATGCGGTAGCCCTGAAGCCGAAAGAGTGCGACGTTCGGATGGCTCTCGAGACGCCGTTCGACACTGTCGCTATCGACTACGAGGGTCGCGAGTACCTTCCGGACGCAGACGTACTCCGCGAACTCGCTGACGACCGGGAGGTACGACTCACGACGCCCGTCCGCGCCGACGGATTCGACCCGACCGGCGACGACGAGTTGTGGGAGTGGATTCCCGAGGGCGTCCGACGCGTTCTCGTAGCGGGTCACGCCGCCTACCTCACTGAGTCGGAGGCCGGACGCGCCGTCTCGCCGCGCCTCGCCGCTGGCATCGAACGCGCCCCCGATGCGTGGGTCGGCACCGAAGGTATCGAACGTGTCGCGCTCGCCGTCGGCGGGACACAGTACGAATTGCTCTCGCGGCGCACTGAATCGAACCTCCGCGCACTTCGCGCGACCGGATACGACGGCGAAATCGCCGTCTACGCACCGACCGTCCTCTCCGACGACGAAGACGAAATCCTCGATGCCGTCGGCGCGTACGCCGCCCGCCGCCGCCCGGTCGCCAAGGCGTTACCGGAAGGAGCGGAGACTGACTCGAACGCTGCGGACCGCGCCCGCGACGTGCTGGGTGCGGCCGTCCGAGATTACGCGCTCGTCGGGAGCGTCGAACGCGTCCGCGAACAGGTCTCTACGTTGAAGGAGGCGGGTGCCGACGTGATCGTCGGCTACCCGGCCCGTGGCGTCGAGGAGTTCGTGGAGTAGCGTCCGCGACTTCTCCGCCTCACTTTCCTCCTCACTGAAGGATAAGTACCGTCCCGACGAGCGACGCGTATGCCCACTGACGAGTCGTCAGACCTCCACGGGAATACGACGACGACCGCTACCGACGGAGTCGAAGACGAAGACGATGAACTCGCACACCCGTTCGATGTTCCTGATGGATCGGGACGACGGGTCGCCGTCGTCGGCGCGGGTGCGGTCGGACTCACGGCCGCCTTCGACCTCGCCGAGGCGGGCGCGTCGGTCACCGTGTACGAACGCGGCGATGTCGGGTCAGGGTCGTCCGGCCGTGCGTCAGGTATTCTCTACGACGCGTACGCCGAGGACGTGGACGCCCGGATGGCCGCCCGCGCGCTCGCGCGATTCCGCGAGTTCGACGGCACTGGTGGTTTCTCGGTCACGCCGTGTCCGCACGTCGCCGTTGCGCACGAGTCCGACGAGAAGACGGCCGAAGCCATCGCCGAAACGGCGGAACGAATGCGAGTTCACGGGCGCGACGTGACCACGACTGACGGTGCGGGCCTCACAGAGCGGTTCGGTGAGACGCTCCGCACTGACGACGTGGGGACCGCCGTCATCGCCGACAACGCGATGTGGACCGACCCCGCCTCGTACGTCGAAGCGATGGCTCCCCGCGTCCGCGAAGCAGGCGTTGACCTTCGGACTGAGACGGAAGTCGGGATCCGAACCGATCCGCCCGAAATCGTTTCCGACGACGGCGAGACTGAACGCTACGACGCCGTCCTCGTGGCGGCGGGAGCGCATACGAAGCACGTTCTCGCGGATGCGGGCGTCTCAATCCCCATGAAACCATATCGCGTACAGGCACTCGTCAGCGATCAGCCGTACGACGGCCCGATCTGCTACGACGCCACCGAGGGAGCGTACTTCCGCCCGCACCCGGAAGGCCTTCTCGCGGGGGACGGAACCGAAGAAGTCGAAGCTGACCCCGACCGCTGGGACCGCGACGGCGACGACTGGTTCGTCGAAGATGTGACCGGCGTACTCGACAACCGGGCCGGATACGACGCCGACGTGTCGCGGGCGTGGGCGGGGCTGTGTACGGCGACACCGGACCGGAATCCGTTGCTTGGCGAAATCGAGGACGACGTGTACGTGGCGACCGGATGGCACGGCCACGGCTTCATGTGGTCGCCCGCGTCGGGAGAAGCAGTCGCCGCGATGATGCTCGGCGGCGATGTTGCGTTAGATCCGTACGACCCGCGTCGGTTCGACGGCGACGAGGAGTTCGAGGTGGTCGAAGGGATGACCGTCGAGTAATACGTCAGATTAGTTGTCGAGGGCGTCCTCGTCAGCATCTTCGCCATCGCCCGCGTGGTCAGCTACGTCGGTCGAGTCAGCGTCCACTGCCGAATCGGAGTCTGCGGTTGGATCTGAGCCAGCCGTTGAATCGGAGTCAGCCCTCGAATCCGCCTCTTCGGCGTGCTCGTTTTCTTCATCGGTGACGACCACGTCGTGAGCCTGCTCGTCTTTCGGAATCTCGACGCGAAGCGTCCCGTTGGCGGTTAGCGTTGCACTCGCGCCGGTTGCATCGACAGCCGCGTCGTCGGGGAGTTCCGCGCCGCCGTCGAGCGATAGGCCGCGACCCGGGAAGCGCATCTCGAATCCCTCGTGGAAGTCGCGGAAGCGGTCGATTCGGACCTGTACCTCTCCGTTGAGAAAGCGGACCTGCACGTCGCTTCGTTGGACTCCGGGTGCGTCGAAGACGACGAGGTAGGCATCGTCGCTCTCCAGCAGGTCGTACGGCAGCGGTTTCTGTTCTTGAACTCGGCTGACGCCACGCCCGATTCGTTCGAGAACGCTCCGTGCGGCCGACTCGCCGAACTCTTTCAGCCGATTCATAGTTCGATGGGTTCGAGACTGTCGGTCCCTCGGCAGTACGGACAGGCGAAGTCCTCGACGCCTACATCGTCCGGCATATCGTACGTGTAGTGCATCTCGAACATATCAAGTTCGCAGTCCGAATCCGTACACTTCACTTCGAGGGTCGCAGGCATGGCTAGACGTTGTTTCGCCACGATGATAAACACGCGGGCTTCGGTCTCCCTCGCCGCCGTACCCCGGTCTTCTCGTACTCACCACGCGGTGCCGAACGGCGAGTCAACAGTGGAAAGCGAGTCGTAGCATTCGTCCTTCTGCGTTCTCAGGTGCGGAAAAGAGATCAATAGTACTCGTCGCGTAATCGTAATGGAATCCCTGATACTCAAGAAAACACTGAATTATAATTATTATTTTGGACAGGCTGTGTGAATATATGAGCACTGATACAATTCGGGATCGGCGTGCGACGCTCGCTCGACGGACGTTTCTCGGTGCCGTCGCGGGTGTTGGTGCCCTCGGGATGGGGACAGGAGGGGCTGCGGCCGAGCGGTTCGAACGGGTAGCGATACTGACGCGTAATACGGGCGATCCGGACGAAGACACGTTCTACGGACTCAGCTCGGCGCTTGACGGTAATCGGGCGTTCGTCGGCGCTCCGGGGGGTGTCGTGGACGAACGAATTACCGGATTCGTTGATCTGGGAATACGTCGCTCCGGAACGTGGACCCAACAGCCGCTGATTCCGTCGCCGAACGATTCCATCGATCTCTTCGGATACGATCTGGACGCGGAGGATCGCCATCTCGTCGTTAGCGCGCCGTTTGCCAAGGTGGGTGACGTCGAACATGCGGGCGAAGTGTACGTCTACCGGCGCTCAGCCGGTCGGTGGGAGTTGCGTCACAGACTTCACGCGCCGACACCGCGTGAGAACGCTTCGTTCGGTCAGGCGGTCGCGCTTTCGTTCCCTCGAATCGCCGTCACCGAATCTCCGCTTTGGTTACGGGACCCGGTCCGTGACGACGTGCGTGACAATCCGTCGGGAGCGTACGTTTTCGAGTTCGGAAACGGCGAGTGGTCGTTCCTGACGGAACTCGAACCGGACGACGGCGCGCCTGACGATTTATTCGGGCACGCGGTCGATATCGAACAACAACGCGTCGTCGTCGGCGCACCGCGCGCAGAGAACGACGACCATCCTGTCGGTGCCGCGTTCGTCTTCAGGGGCGGTAAGCGCGGGTGGCGACAGACGGGCCGGTTGGTCGGTGCCGATGACGCTCCCGGGGTCGGTGCAGCCGTCGCCACGGACAGAAATATCGTACTCGTGGGATCGGATCAGTTCGCTACCGGCCGTTCCAGTTCAGACGTGCCCGGGTCGGTCAGTGTCTACGAACGTCGGGCGGTACCTCAACGCCGCTGGATCTTCCAAGAGCGTCTCGTCGGTCCCAGCGGAGAACCGGGCGACCGGTTCGGGGCCGCAATCGACATGCTGAACGACCACACGGTGATCGGCGCACCGGGCGTCGGTGAGGACGGTGGCGAAGCGTATCCCTACATCCGCCGTCGCGGGCGGTGGGTTCGGCGGGCGACGCTTGCGGGGACGAGTCCGACTGAAGACAAGCAGTTCGGGCGGTCAGTCGCCGTGGACTCACGGTTCGCTATCGTGGGCGCGCCGTTCTTCCCCGGCGGGTCCGCGTTCATATTCAGCGTCTGAGACGTGTGCTGTCGCGCCCGCCCACCCTCGCTTCGAGGTAGTCACCGTTTTACCCGTCCACCGTCTGGGTTGCCACATGACCGACCCGGCCGACCTCACCGTGACGCTCGTGGACGGCTACGTCGATGAACCGGCACACTTCGGCGTGCCGCCCTACATTTCGACGTATCCGCGCTTTACGGCCGGTGCCCTCGTTGACGCTGGCGTCCCCGAGGAGAACGTTACGTACCACACGATAGACGAACTCCGCGACGACAGACAAAAATGGGCTGATGTGGCCGATGCCGACCTGATGCTCTACATCGGCGGCATGACCGTCCCCGGCAAGTACGTCGGGGGCACGCCCGCCGAACCGGACGAAGTGCGAGAACTCGCATGGACTGCTGACGGCGTCTCCGTCATGGGCGGTCCCATCCGCTTCGGCGTCGGCGAGGAGAACGCCGGCGCACAGGAGATGGAGCGGCGGAATCTCGACTACGACTACTTGGCGATGGCCGACGTCGAAGCCGCCGCGTACGACCTCGTAGATAGCGGCTTGGAGGGGTTCAACAACCGCTACCGCGACAACGAGGAACTTGACCGCTGGGCCGCCAAAGGTGCGTTCGTCGTCGAACAACACCCGAACCACCCCGACTACCTCATCTGTGAGATGGAGACCTCGCGCGGGTGCGCCTACCGGTGTTCGTTCTGTACGGAACCGATGTACGGCAACCCGGCGTTCCGCACCGCGGAGTCCGTCGTCCGCGAAGTGGAGAATCTCTCGGCTAGAGGTGCCAAACACTTCCGTCTCGGCCGACAGGCGGACATCCTCGCGTTCGGCGGCGACGGCGAGGCACCGAATCCGGACGCGCTCCGACGACTGTACGGCGGTATCCGCGAGGTGGCTCCAGACTTGCAGACGCTCCACCTCGACAACATGAACCCGATCACGGTCGTCAAGTGGCCCGAGAAAGCCCGCGAATGTATTCGAATCATCGCAGAACACAACACGCCGGGTGACACCGCCGCCTTCGGCTTAGAGTCGGCCGACCCTGTCGTACAGGAGGCGAACACGCTCAACGTGACTGCCGACGAATGTTTTGAGGCGGTTAAGATCGTCAACGAGGAGGCAGGATGGCGTCCCGGCGAAACTCCGGACAACGCGCCGACGCACGGTCCCGACGCCTCGAACCGTCTCCCGAAACTCCTGCCCGGAATCAACCTTCTGCACGGCCTGAAGGGCGAGCGTGAGGAGACGTTCGAGCACAACAAGCGCTTCCTCCACCGCGTCTACGACGCCGGGTTGATGGTGCGACGGATCAACATCCGGCAAGTGATGGCCTTCGAGGGGACGGAGATGGCAGACGAGGGCGCAAACATCGCCAAAGAACACAAGAAACGCTTCCAAGCGTACAAAAAGCAAGTCCGCGAGGAGATCGACCAGCCGATGCTCCGGCGCGTCGCTCCCGCCGGGACGGTGCTTCCGAACGTCCATCTCGAATACCATCAGGACGGCAAGACGTTCGGTCGGCAACTCGGGACGTATCCGCTTCTCGTGGGGATTCCGGGCGAACGCGAACTCGGACAGACCATCGACGTGGCCGTCGTCGATCACGGCTACCGTTCTGTGACGGGCGTCCCGCACCCACTCGACCCGAACGAGGCCAGCATGGACGAACTCACGTCCATTCCCGGGATTGGCAAGCGCACCGCGGGCGACATCGTCATCAATCGCCCCTACGCCTCAGCGGACGAGGTATCCGCCGCTGACGTTGACTTCTCGAAGTTCACCGACAGCTATCCGGTAGAACACCGGGCGGACTGAGCAACTGGCCCGGCGGGCCGTGTTCTTGCCACTGGGCTGCGTTCGCGTCGTGCAGACGACACTCGAAACGACGTAAGAGAGTGTACCGCGCCGAGTGTCCGAACACGGACACGGCGCGGAAACGTTTTGATCCACTTTTTCTGCGGGTCACGAGACACCGCGCGTCTCGTGAGCCAAGAGCGGTTGTTCTTGCGAGAGTGGTCGCGTTTTGCGCGACCCGAACTGCAAAAGTGGGTGTTAGAAGTCCTCTTCGATGACTTCGCCGACGGCGAAGTTGGACTTGACCTCCGTGACTTCTATTTTCACTCGGTCACCCACTTCGGCACCGGGTACGATGATGACGTATCCGCGTTCGACGCGTGCGATACCGTCTCCCTGCTTGCCGATGTCTTCGATCTCAACGTATCGGAGTTCTCCGATCTCGACTGGGGGTTGCGGTTCGGACGACGGAGTTGTCGCGGCACTCGTTTCGACCGACTCAGCCTCTTCGACCGCTTCACGAGAGATGAGAGCGACGCGATACGTTTCTCCGGGTTCGACGGTTCCGGATTCGACTTCACGCTTCGGAACTTCGACCACGTACTGGTCGTCCTCCGCGCGCACGTCGGTGTTGAACAGACACAGGAGTTTATCTGAGATTTCCACCGTGTAGACCTCCACGCGAACGTCTCGCGGGAGTGTTAAATGTGTACCGCCGCGGTCACGCGTTCGGACAGGTATCTGTCGCCGCTCACAGGAGATAATCGCTCCGCAGAATGACTCTCTGAGTACGCGCTTTCCCGGCAGTTTACTCTTCGATGGGCGTCCCGTCAGGGTTTTTCGCCCCTTCGGAGTCGTGGACGACTACCTCGCCGGATTCGGTTTGTACGGGTTCGTACTCGTCTCTGACGCCGATTGCCTCTTCGAGTTCTCGAACCGCGCGTTCTTTCAACGCTGCGGCGAGTTCCTCCGCGTCCTCGCGGGAGATGTCTCGCCCGAGGCCTTCGCACTCGTGGGCACGAACCGTCATCGCCTCGTCGTCAGTCTCGTCGGGGTCCTGTTGGTCTCCCAGCGCCACGCTGTCTACTGCTTCGCCCATCGGCTGACTCGTTCCGCCGAGTGCAACGCTGAACGGGTACGTCTCGCAGATAAGCGGTCGGTCCGAATGGATGGAACAGGCACCGGTCGTCCCGTCCGCGCCTTCGGACTCTTCGTAGAACACGCAGTCGCCGCACGCATCGGTCTGCAGCGCCCACTCGAACGTCTCGCCCTCCGGGCCGTCGTCGCCTTCGGTGAGACCGTACGGCATCGGGCGGGCCACGTCGCGCCAGTCGTACGATTCGGTCTCGGTGGCATCCTGAACCGCCCGCACTTCGTCGGGAAACACTGTCGCCGTGTGCGGCTCTCGGTCGTCGGCGGGACCGTGGCCCTTACAGCAGGCACCGCACCGTGTACACTCGAACCCAATCGACTCGATAGCGTCCGCGAGTTCGGCTACCGACAGGTCGCGCGCCCGTTCGAGTTCATCCTCTAGCGTCGGTCCGGCGTGACTCACACCGCCGCTTGGGCACGTGAACGGAAAAGCGCTCTCTTAGACTGGAATGACCCGATTCGCCTCCCGGTCGTAGTGGACGCGCCCCTCGGCGGCGAGTTTCTCGATGTGAGCGACGACCGTGGCACGGGCCAAGTCGCGGACGCCGGAGAGATCTTTGTCGTAAGCGGCGTCGAGTACTGATTCCACGTCCGACGCCCCGTCTGTCACGGTGTCGAGGATTCGCCGTTCTCGGTTGATTCGGTGGCGAACCAATCGATCGCACGTCGCTTGCGGATCAGTGATATTCGGTCCGTGGCCGGGGAACAGCGTGGGTGGATCTCTCGCGTGAAGACGGCGGAGTGCCACGAGATACGCGCGGATGCTCCCCTCCGGCGCACCGACGACGACACTCCCTTCCGCAACCGCGAGATCACCGCAGATGACGCCGAAGTTGCCTTCGAACGCCACGTGATCGGGTGCGTGACCGGGCGTGTCGAGGACAGTGACACCGTGTCCAGCGGGGATCACGTCGCCTTCGACGAACGTTCGGTCGGGTTCGATTCCCGTCGCGTCGATGAATCGTCTCTTGCGTCCGCGGCGACACCACACTGTCGCGTCAGTCGCTGCGGCGTACGCCGCGACGGCGTCCGTGTGATCGGGGTGCGTGTGCGTGACGGCGATGTGTTCGACGTTCGACTCGGCGACGAGTTCGTCCAGTTCGTCGGTTCGCCCGGCCGGATCAACGAGGAGCGCCCGCTCGGTGCCTACGAGATACGCGTTCGTCGCACCTGTGGGTGCGCGGGTCGGGACCGAAACGCGAGTGGGGAGCGTCACGACTCTGGGTTCACGTGGCCGCGAAAAAACCGTTACTGAGGTGAACGGCGGCGGTTGGCTTGGTCAGTACGTGCTGTGACCACCGTTCACGACTCGCTCGTCTACGTGTTGAGGAAGTAGACTTGCTTGCGTGCGTCCTTGAAACTGTAACGTGAACTGACGAGTTCGGTCTCTTCGAGCCGATTGAGCGCGTAGCGGACAGTGCGGTCGGGGAGCAGTGACTCCTCAGCGAGTTCGCCCTGCGAAAGCGGTGCGTCACCTTCTAACACTTTGGCGACAAGTTTCGCACTGGGGGGAAGCTCACGAAGCCGTTCGCGGAACTCGCCCTCCGAAAGGGAGTCCTCGCGGTTCATCTCTGCGGTACTGGTGCTCATACCACACCAAATACCGTGGGCCTTGGTAAAGGTTGCCTACAAGTGTGACAAAATAATCCAGACACATAATACACACACAAGGGAATATAATGACCTCGGACGGACAGTTTTTGTCGCCACCGAGAGAGATGTCGATCATGATTCCCGAGTCCCACCGCGACATCTTCGAGAAAGAGTCGTTCGCTCAGGTTGCCACGAACATGCCCGACGGGACGCCGCAAGTCACGCCCGTCTGGGTTGACCACGAGAACGGCGAATACGTGTTGCTCAACAGCGCTCGCGGCCGGCGAAAGGTCACGAACATCGAACGCGATCCGAAAGTCGGCGTCTCCGTCACCGACCCGGACGACCCGTATCGGTATGTCTCTGTCCGCGGAGAGGCGGAGTTGATAGGCGACGGAGCGGACGCCCACGTGGACAAACTCGCCCGTCAGTACATGGGCGTGGACAAATACCCGCATCACGGCGAGGAGTCGGGGCCGCGAGTTATCATCCGTATTCCCGCCGAAAACGTCGTCACGAACGGGTAACTGGTTCTCCACCTGCCAACGTGCCTGTCTCTTGACTCACCAACGGGACCCATTTCTTGGGTGATCTGTGCGTGCTATTGGTGACGGCGACGCAGTCACGCGATTTCGTCGGCAGTCAGCCGACGCTGGACGGTATCCAGTACGGTTTTAGTCCGTCGGTGTTCAGTACCGGTTAGTGTGAAAGGAAAAGAGTGGTACCAGGCGGACGACGTCGCCCAAGAGTACGACTCGAAGCGATTCTCTCGCGGCGGGCGACTCATCGACCACCGAGAGAAGCAAGCCGTCCTCGATGCTGTTGGCCCCGTCGAAGACAAGGACGTTCTCGAAATAGCCTGCGGGACGGGTCGGTTCACGGTCATGCTCGCTGAACGCGGCGCGGACATCGTCGGACTCGACATCTCGCGCGCGATGATGCAACAGGGACGTGAAAAGGCCAGACGGGCTGGCGTAGCCGACCATGTGGAGTTCCTCCGTGGTGACGCAGCGCGTCTGCCGTTCCCGGATGACCACTTCGACGCAGTGTTTGCGATGCGGTTTTTCCACCTCGCGGACACGCCTGCGAAGTTCCTCGCTGAGATGGCACGCGTCTCGAAGGACGTGGTGTTCTTCGACACGTTCAACGACACGAGCGCTCGGGTCGTCTACAACTGGTTGCTCCCGATGGGGTCGCGTCTCTACGGCGAAGAGGAAGTTGACGGACTCCTCTCCGATGCGGGACTCAAACTCACGGACGCAACCCACGACTTCGTCCTCCCATACGGACTCTATCGGAAGATTCCGAACGGTATCGCTGGTGAACTACGTGGATTCGACACCTCTGTCGGCGACACGCCACTCGGTGAACGACTCGCGTCAGTCTCGTACTGGTCTGCGTCCGTCCTTACAGACGATTGACGCTGCGAACCGTTTTCACGGCCGCTTCGAGCGACGACATTTAAGGTTCTTCGTAGATACCTCCCGGTATGGACCTCTCGGTCGTGGTCCCGACGCTCAACGGTCGGGACCGTCTCGCAACCAGCCTCGATGCCCTAGCCGAGGCGGCCCCCGAGGCTGAAGTCGTCGTCGTCAACGGTCCGTCGGCTGACGGGACGACTGGGATGGTACGAGACCGGGATGACGTTGACGTTCTCATCGAACTCTCGGATCGAACGCTGAACGTCGCACGAAACGCCGGGATTGAGGCCGCCTCCGGCGACGCTATTGCTTTCGTCCGCTACGATGTTGCAGTCGAAGAACAGTGGCTTGACGGCGTAACAGCCGGTCTCGACGAGGCGGCCGTCGTCACCGGGCCGTCTCATCAGACGCTCCGTGCCGGGATGACTACCGAAACGCTCGAACGCCGGACGATCTGCGGCCGCGACGTGACCTATTTCAACGGTGACAACGTCGCGTTCCACCGAGACGCACTCGAGGAACTCGACGGCTTCGACGAATATCTCCAAACCGGCGGCGCACGCGACGCGGCGCACCGACTGGCCGAAACTGGCTACGGTGTGACGTGGCAACCGACGATGAGCGTCCGCACGGAGTACGAGGCCGACGGCGGAATGAAGGAACGCGATTGGGGATGGAAGTATCGTGCGCTCGGATACAGACTGGCGAAGAATTACGGACTTCGACCGACTGTCGTCCGTCGAACGTTGAAACACGCCCGAACGGACGCTATCGCCACCGCCCGTGACGTTATTCGTGGGAACACCTCTCCGACAGGATGGATCGGAACGGGCCGGGACGTGATTGCCGGGATAGCGACCGGGATTTCTGACGGAGTTGTCGCCCGCGCCCGCGACCGGTCGTCCACGCGGAACCCCCACGGTTGCTCGAAGCGCGCCGACCGAGCCGTCGCCAAGTACGACTGGCGCTGACGCTTACTGTTCGCCGGGACCGAGTTCCGTCACGACTCGCGCGGCGTTCTTCGAGAACGCACGTCGCATCGCATCCTCGGACACATCGAGCGTCAACAGTTCCATCACACCGACGTTGGGATGGGCTTCCGGCGCACCGCTGCCGAACATGACTCGATCCGGATGTTCCAACAGCGCACGCTCCATGACCCCACGGAAGCGGACGTAACTCGTGTCCACGTAGAGGTCGTCGTACTCGTCTAACAAGTCGATGCTTCTGTGCATCAGGTCTCGGTTCAGCGGGTAGCCGCCGAACCCAGCGAAGATGACGGGAAAGTCTCGGTCGAGAAGCGTCTCAACGGCGTCGTCGGGTGTGAACGCCTCTCCAACGTGGACGAGCGTCGGCAGTCCCACGTTCTCCAGTTGGTCGAGCGTCTCCTCGTCCGGTAGCCCATCGACGGCCGGTGCGAGCGTGAACCCGTGGAATCGGTCGTCGTAGGCGTACTGTTCGATATCCTCTGGGTCGGCGTGGCTCTCGTCACGCGACGTGGTGAGATTCCGCAGACGTGCGGACGCGCGGCCACTCGGGTCACGCGGCCCGTTGATACGGGCGAACGCGACGAACGGCCGGTCTACGCTCATGCGTGCGACTGCGTTGTTTGCCCGGAGATAGCCTTCCCCCTCGGTTCGCCGTCCCGGCGAGACGACGGCGCAGACGACACCCGCCTGATGGAGTTCCCGCTCCAACCGCTCGGCACTGATCTCCCGCCCCCGCGTGGCCACCGCCTCCTCACT
This sequence comes from Halogeometricum borinquense DSM 11551, assembly GCF_000172995.2. GTDB lineage: Archaea > Halobacteriota > Halobacteria > Halobacteriales > Haloferacaceae > Halogeometricum > Halogeometricum borinquense. The sequence goes on along the minus strand of NC_014729.1, from coordinate 2,338,052 downwards.
ATCGGGATCTAATCGTGCGTGGAGGTCCACCACCCGGAACCCATGGTTCAGTTCCAGCATGGTTCGTCACTTCTCATAGGGGATAAAATAGCTTGCAGAACCTGAATGCCATATCTCACTGCGCTATCCCGGGGAAATAGCGTCGCAGTATTTTTATACCACTAGTTTCCCATCCCGGTTCAGGATAGTAACGAGATAGCACGGTACAACCGCTCTGTACACTGATTTTCTATACTCAGACGCCGTAATATATTTATAGAACCGCTTGCGTCTACTCTGGTGAGGTTCGTAATCATGTCGTCACGAATGCAGCAACCCCTGTACATCCTCTCCAGTGAAAGCTCCCGAACGCACGGCCAAGCCGCTCAGGACTCGAACATCCGTGCCGGGAAAGCGGTCGCAAGCGCGGTACGCACCACGCTCGGCCCTCGCGGGATGGATAAGATGCTCGTCGATTCGTCGGGAACGGTCGTCATCACCAACGATGGTGCGACCATCCTCGAAGAGATGGACATCGAACACCCTGCGGCGCAGATGATTGTCGAGGTCGCAGAGACCCAAGAAGAGGCGGTCGGTGACGGCACCACAACTGCGGCCGTGCTTACGGGCGAACTTCTCGCGCACGCGGAAGACCTGCTCGAACAGGACCTCCACCCGACAGTTATCGTGGAGGGATACACCGAGGCGGCCGAACTCGCACAGGAGGCTATCGACGCGCAGATTTTCGATGTGGACCTCGACGACGACCGCTTGCAGAAGGTCGCAGAATCGAGTATGACCGGCAAAGGGACCGGTGACGTGACTGCCGACGCACTCGCCAAGCACGTCGTCAAAGCGGTCCGCATGGTGTACGAGGACAACGACGGTCGATTCGACAGCGACGACGTTCGCGTGCTGACTCACACGGGCGCATCCTCCTCCGCGACAGAACTGGTCGAGGGCGTCGTTATCGACAAAGACCGCGTCAACGACACCATGCCCAAATCCGTCGAAGACGCCACCGTTGCAGTTCTCGACGCGAAACTCGACGTTCGTAAAGGCGAGGCAGACACCGAGTACAACATCACCTCCGCCGACCAACTCGACGCCGCCATCAAAGCTGAAGACGAGGAACTCCGCGGGTACGCGAAGACGTTCGCTGACGCAGATGTGGACGTCGTCTTCTGTACGAAAGCGATCTCGGACCGCGTCGCGGGTTACTTGGCGAAAGAGGGAATTCTCGCGTTCAAGAGCGTCTCAGACTCCGACGCCCGCGCTATCGCGAACGCCACGGGTGCAAAACGCCTCGGAACCCCGAGCGACATCGACGAGTCGGACTTCGGTCACGCCGACTCCGTCTCGCTCCAGAAGTACGGCGACGACGAACTCACGTTCATCGAGGGCGGTGCAGCGTCGAAGGCGGTGACGCTGTTCCTCCGCGGCGGCACAGAACACGTCGTAGACGAACTCGAACGCGCCGTCAACGACGCTATTGACGTAGTTGTCGCCGCTCTCGATAAGGGCGGTGTCGTCCCCGGCGCAGGGGGAACTGAAATCGCTATCGCGGACCACATCCGCGCCGAAGCCGCGGGAATTGAGGGCCGAAAGCAACTCGCCGTCGAGGCGTTTGCAGACGCTGTTGAGTCCCTCCCGCGAACGCTCGCAGAGAACACCGGCATGGACCCCATCGACGCGCTCGTTGACCTGCGCGCTCACTTCAAAAAGGAGGGGACCGCGGGCATCATCTCCAACGGTCGAACCGGTGAAATCGGCGACCCAGTCGAACACGGTATCCTCGACCCCGCCGCAGTCAAGCGCGAGGCCGTCGAGTCGGGTACCGAGGCCGCGACGATGATCGTCCGCATCGACGACGTTATCGCCGCCGAATAAGCGGACGCATCGCTCGCTGTATCCGATTTTCAAGATTCCACGCGTACGCAAGCGACGGTGGTAGCTGTCGCTGGTCTCTCACTGTCGCCGGTCGCTAACTGTCGCCAGTCCGCCCCTCGACGCGAATCTCCGGCAGGTGCCACTCGTATCGGAGTGCGAGCATCCGCGTAGCGAAGACGAGTCCGGCGCAGACACCCGCTGGTACGCCCGTGGGCGCACCGACCGCATCGGCAACCCAGAACGCGATGCCGCCGAGAAGTGCGGGCGTCGCATAGAAGTCCTCGCGCAACACGACTGGAATCCGGCCGATGAGGAGGTCTGCAAGCGATCCGCCGCCGACGGCCGTCACCGTCGCCAAGACGACGATACCGTACGGAGTAAGGCCGGCTTGCGCGCCGACGAGGGCACCCGTGGCGGCGAAGGCAGCGAGTCCGACGGCGTCGCTCACGAGGAATGCGGGGGTGTCGCGGACGCTGACGTGTTCGGGGGTTCGTCGAATCAAGAGGATGGCGAGGGCAACACCGACGAGCGCGACGGACATATCCCACGTGGTCGCCAGCGAGGCGGGAGGACGATTAACGAGTACGTCACGAGTGGTCCCACCACCGAGCGCAGTGATCACGCCGAGGACGGCCACACCGAACGCGTCGAGACCGGCGTCGGCGGCCTTGAGCGACCCGGCGACGGCGAACGCGAGCAGACCGACGACGTTCATGACAGCGAACGGGTCCAGCGTGATGGACACGGCGTTACGACGGTGAGACGTTGTCCCGTCCGCCGTTCGCGTCAGTCTGGCTGACGCGCTGTAGACGCTCGATACCACCGATTTCTTCGATAACATCGACCACCGGATCGGGAACGAGATTACGCCAGTCCTCGTCGTGGATCATCCGGTCGCGGAGTTCGGTCCCCTCCAACACGTCGCGGTTGAACATCGGAGACTGTCGCACCTCGACACCCGCCTCTTTGAACAGTTGGATGACGAGCGGATTGTTCGAGTACGCCACGTCGAACGCCGGCGACATGCTCTGGACGTGGCTCACCCAGACGGAGTTTCGCTCTAAGTCCTCGATAGGGACGGCGTAGGTAGTCACGTCGAACGCCTCGACGGACTTCGTGACCATCATGATCCGTTCTCCGGCGGTGAACGGATTCCGTGGTGAGTGTGAGTCACCGGCGGACCCGATTCCGAGAACGAGTTCGTCCACTTCGTCGGCAATTTCTTCAACCATCCGGTGGTGGCCGTTGTGGTAGGGCTGGAAGCGACCAATGTAGAACCCCCGCATGTTATGCCGTTCATCGGGATTATTTATAAACCCGGCGAGTCGCCTGAAACGACGATTTCGGGGGTATGAGGGTGAATACGCTGTATGTCGGATTGGTAAGGTGACCGCATTTGAGGAGAAAGTATATCAGTCGTGCAACCTTCATTTGAAGTAGCGACACAGTTCTATGAGCAACGACATGGATACCGACGAAAACTCCCCGGAAGAAGGGACCGATGTACCTGATGAGGTCCCCGACTCGTCGTCCGAACTGGACGACGAGGTCCTTCCGGAGTCCGGGCCCGACGATGGGGCCGACGATAAACGGACTATCGACGACCTCGGGAGCGATGTCGAGGTCACCGCCGACGTCGCGGACGACGTTGACGAGGACGACCTCCTCGGTGGGTTACAGGTAGACTCGACCAGCGAAATCGAGGTCCCAGACCGGCTTGTTGACCAAGTCATCGGTCAAGAGCACGCTCGCGATGTGGTCATGAAGGCCGCAAAGCAGCGTCGCCACGTGATGATGATCGGGTCACCCGGGACGGGGAAGTCGATGCTCGCTAAGGCGATGTCCGAACTCCTGCCGAAAGAGGAGCTTCAGGACGTTCTCGTCTACCACAACCCCGACGACGGCAACAATCCCAAGGTTCGAACGGTCCCCGCTGGGAAGGGCGAACAGATTGTCGAGGCCCACAAGGAGGAAGCACGCAAGCGCAACCAGATGCGCTCGTTCCTCATGTGGATTATCATCGCTATCGTCCTCGGGTATGCGCTTCTCATCGAGGGAGCGGTGCTACTTGGCATCCTTGCGGCCGGTGTTATCTACCTCGCATTCCGCTACGGATCTCGCGGCGGCGACGCGATGATTCCCAACCTCGTCGTGAACAACGCCGATACGACGACGGCTCCGTTCGAGGATGCGACGGGCGCACACGCCGGTGCGCTGCTCGGTGACGTCCGGCACGACCCGTTCCAGTCCGGTGGGATGGAGACGCCGAGCCACGACCGGGTCGAACCCGGTGCCATTCACAAGGCGAACAAGGGCGTGCTGTTCATCGACGAGATCAACACGCTCGACATCCGCTCTCAGCAGCACCTGATGACGGCCATTCAGGAGGGCGAGTTCTCGATTACGGGCCAGTCTGAACGCTCCTCGGGCGCGATGGTCCAGACGGAACCCGTCCCGACGGACTTCATCATGATCGCTGCCGGGAACCTCGACGCGATGGAGAACATGCACCCCGCCCTGCGCTCGCGTATCAAGGGCTACGGGTACGAGGTGTACATGGACGACACCATCGAGGACACGCCCGAGATGCGGCGTAAGTACACGCGCTTCGTCGCCCAAGAGGTGCAGAAGGACGGTCGTCTCCCCGCCTTCAACGCCGAGGCTATCGAAGAGGTCATTCTCGAAGCTCGCCGCCGTGCGGGCCGCAAGGGCCACCTCACACTCGAACTGCGTAACCTCGGTGGACTGGTTCGCGTCTCCGGCGACATCGCTCGTGCGGAGAACGCGGACTTCGTCACCCGCGACCACGTCCTGCAGGCGAAGGGTCGGAGTCGTTCTATCGAGCAACAGCTCGCGGACGACTACATCCAGCGCCGCAAGGACTACGAACTGCAGGTCGCGGACGGGTACCAAGCAGGCCGCGTCAACGGTCTCGCAGTCATGGGCGAGGACTCCGGTATCATGCTCCCCGTGATGGCCGAGGTCACGCCTTCGCAGGGTCCCGGTGAAGTCATCGCCACGGGTCAACTGAAGGAGATGGCACAGGAGGCTGTGGACAACGTCTCCGCTATCATCAAGAAGTTCTCCGACGAGAACATCTCAGAGCGGGACATCCACATCCAGTTCGTGCAGGCCGGACAGGGTGGTGTAGACGGCGACTCCGCCTCTATCACCGTTGCGACGGCGGTCATCTCCGCCCTCGAAGAGGTCGGTGTGGATCAGTCGCTTGCGATGACCGGCAGTCTGTCGGTTCGCGGCGACGTGCTCCCCGTCGGCGGCGTCACACACAAAATCGAGGCCGCTGCGAAGTCCGGGTGCGAACGCATCATCATCCCGCAGGCGAACATGCAGGACGTGATGATCGAAGACGAGTACAAGGAGATGGTCGAAATCATCCCCGTCTCGCACATCAGCGAAGTACTCGACATCGCACTCGAAGGCGAACCCGAGAAGGACTCGCTCGTGGACCGTCTCAAGAGCATCACCGGCTCCGCGTTCACGCAGGAATCCGTCTCCGGGCCGTCGAGCCCGAGTCCGCAGTAACTGCGTAATGCCCCAGTGGGCGACGTTCGCTGCGTTCGCGGGCGTCGTCACGGTGGGCCTTCTCTTACTCTCTTACGCCTCACAGGGCGTCGTTTCTCCAGACGGTGAGCGACCGCCACGCGACCGGTCCGGTCCCAGAAGAAACAACGCCCATCCTGAGTCGGATGACGATGACTCATCTTCGGAGTCGGATGCAGGCCGCTCACACCAGAATCCGGATGCAGAAACCCCACTTACTGACGCGCCAGTCGATGGTGAGACGAACACCGGCGTAGTGTCCGCATCGGACGCACGCCAGCGTGCGGAACAACAGTACGACCCCGACAGAGAACTCGTCATGCCGAAGTCGGGCGTCCGATACCGGCCACCACCGCCCGAGGAGACACCTGAACTTTCGACCGGCACGCTGTTGGTCAACGTCGCGTTCTCGCAAGGGTTGTTCGCCCTCGCGCTCCTCGGCGGGGCGTGGTACACGCAGGTTCCGGCGTCCGCGTTCGGTGCGGGCACCGAGGCGTTCTCCGTCTCCGGGCTTTTCGTCGGCGTCGCGCTCGGTCTCGCACTCTACGCCGTGAACGAAGTCGGCGCGGCCGTCGGCTCGGCGTACGGACTCGGTCGGTCCGAACAACTCCGGCAGTTGCTTGCACCCGATTCGAACGCCGGCTGGGTGGCACTGTTACTCGTCATCTTACCCATCATCGCCGGCTTCGAGGAACTGCTGTTCCGTGGGGCGTTGGTCGGCGTCTTCGCGGCCGGATTCGGCATCTCGCCGTGGCTGTTAGCGGTTATCTCGTCTCTCGCGTTCGCGCTCGGTCACGGGGCGCAGGGACGACTCGGCGTCGTCGTCACCGGTGCGTTAGGATTCGTCCTCGCGGCGGGATTTATCCTCACCGAGAGCCTGTTCGTCGTCGTTGTCGCCCACTATCTCGTGAACGCGCTGGAGTTCGTCGTTCACGAGGCGCTCGATATCGACTTGCGCTCGTGATGACCGACTGAGTCAAATCACGGGCGGGATCAGGCTGATTCTACCTGCCGGAGTCGGCGAGCGACTGCTTCGGGTATCGCCCCCGGTGCGTCATCGACGCGATGGTCCGGAATGAACAGCGGAACCGGGTTCTCGCGGAGTGCAGACCGGGCGGTTGCCACGTCGTCTTCGTCCTCGGGGTCCATTCCGGCCATCCGAATGACGCGCCGGAGTGCAATCGTTTCACCGTAGGGGATGTTCCGTACCGCATCGAGTACGCGGCGGTGATCCGTTGGGACGGTCAGCGCGACGGGAGCGTCGTCGAAGTGGTCCTCGTCGCCGTCGAGGTATGCGAACACCCGGTCAAGAATCGGATGTTCGGATTCCGCGTCCGCAGGGGCCGACTCGGGGAATGAGACGCTGATGATGCTTCCACTTGCGACACCAATCTGCACTGCTCGCCCGAGTCGGTCGGACTCACGGGCGAACACGCCTGCGTTCATACCCTTGGATTTGCCGCGCCCACCCTTGAACCTTGACGACGACGCGCAAGCCTTATGTGCAGATACGTGCGTTAGTGTACAACGATGAACGCTAGTGAGGATTCACTCGCGCCCGAGGTTCGTTCGATCCTCGATGCCGCGCGAGAGCGACCCGGCGGCGACGAACCCGTCGCCGTGACGGCGCGGTCGTTCCCTGATGCCGTCGCCGCGACCGAAGCCGCGGGTCGCATCCCCGTCGTTGCAGAGGTCAAGCCCACCAGTCCGACGACAGCAGGCGAGCGGACCGACGATCCGGTCGAATTGGCTCGCGAGATGGTCGCCGGCGGTGCGACTGCACTCTCGGTCCTGACCGAACCCGACCATTTCGGCGGGTCAGTCGAAAGCCTTCGACGCATCCGCGAAGCCGTCGATGTTCCCGTGCTTCGCAAGGATTTCGTCGTGAACGAGTCACAGTTGGACGCCGTCGAGTCCGATCTCGTTCTCCTTATCGCGCGATTTCTCGGAGACGACCTTTCGGACCTCGTGACGGCCGCAAAAGAGCGAGGTTTCCAACCGCTCGTCGAGGTTCACGACCGCGACGAACTCGGCCGCGCACTCGACGCCGGTGCCGACATCATCGGCGTGAACAACCGCGACTTGGCGACGTTGGCGGTCGATCTCGAAACGTTCGAATCCGTCGCTCCCCACGTCCCTGACGACGTGACGCTTCTGGCCGAGAGCGGCGTGACGAGCGCCGAAGATGCCCGGCGGATGCGCGCGGCGGGTGCGGACGCTCTTCTCATCGGGACGGCAATCATGGACGGCGACGTGCGCGCGAACACGGACCGATTCAGCAACGCGACAGCGAAGACGGAGCTATCAGAATGAGTAAGACGACGTTCGACGGCAAGTTTGGTGAGTACGGTGGACAGTACGTTCCCGAGGCGCTCATGCCCGCTATCGAGGAACTCGAAGATGCGTACGAGCGGTACGTGTTGGAGAACGAAGACGGATTCATGGACGAGTTCCGGCGGCGACTCCGGGAGTTCGGCGGCCGGCCGACGCCGACGCAGTACGCAGAACGTCTCTCGGAGCGATACGACTGCGACGTGTACATGAAGCGCGAGGACTTGGTTCACGGCGGCGCACACAAGCTCAACAACGCTCTCGGGCAAGTTCTCTTAGCGAAGTACATGGGCAAAGAGCGCATCGTCGCTGAGACGGGCGCGGGACAACACGGAACGGCGACGGCGATGGCGGCCGCCCACCTCGACATGCCCTGTGAGGTGTATATGGGCGAACGCGACATCAACCGCCAGCGACCGAACGTCTTCCGAATGCGCCTGAACGGATCGGAAGTGAACCCCGTCACCGTCGGCCGTGGAACGCTGAAGGAAGCGATCTCCGAGACGATGCGCGACTGGGCGACGAACGTCGAAAACACCCACTACGTCATCGGAAGCATCGTCGGTCCGCACCCGTTCCCGGTGATGGTCCGGGACTTCCAGTCGGTTATCTCCGAAGAAGCCCGTAAACAGATGCGCGAACAGGCCGGAACGCTTCCGGACTCGGTGCTCGCCTGCGCGGGCGGCGGATCGAACACGATGGGTGCGTTCGCGGAGTTCGTTGCGGATGAGGACGTGTCGCTGTACGCCGTCGAAGCGGGCGGTTCGACGCTCGAAGTAGACGAGGAGGCGGGCGTCGCACCCAACTCCGCGTCGCTCTCGACCGGGTCCGAAGGCGTCCTCCACGGCGCGCGGACGAAACTCCTCCAAGATCGAGACGGACAGATTATGGAGAGTCACAGCGTCTCCTCGGGTCTCGACTACGCTGGTGTCGGTCCCGAACTCGCCCACCTCGTGGACGAGGATCGTGTACTGGCCGTGAACATCGGCGACGACGACGCGCTCACGGCATTCCATCGTCTCTCGCAGTTGGAGGGAGTCATTCCCGCCTTGGAGACGGCGCACGCGTTTGCCTACCTCGAAGAACACCACGAGGAACTCGGCGATACCGTGCTGGTGAACGTCTCCGGTCGCGGTGACAAGGACCTCGAATCGGTCATCGAAGAAACATCGAAGCGGGACATCGATATCGCGCCTGACATGGACGCGTTCGCGGGGGGGTTCTGAAATGGGGAACCCTGAACTTGACGCCGCGTTCGAGAACGGCGCGGCATTCGTCCCCTATCTCGCCGCGGGCGACCCGGACTACGAGTCATCAATCGAGTACGTCGAGGCGCTCGAACGCGGCGGCGCGGACGTGATCGAACTCGGGCTTCCGTTCTCCGAACCCATCGCGGAGGGACCGACGATTCAGAACGCCGTCGTGCGTTCGCTGGAGAGCGGGATGACACCCGACCGGTTCTTCGAGTTCGTCGAAGAACTGGACGTGGACGTACCGCTTGTCTGTATGACGTACTATAACCTCATCTACCGATTCGGAGACGAGTCCGGACCGCGGCCGTTCGTCGAGAAGGCCGCAGAAGTCGGTCTGTCAGGCTTCGTCGTGCCGGACCTACCTGCCGAGGAGGCCGACCCACTGCGCGAGGCGTGCGACGAGTTCGGTCTGGATCTCGTGTTTATCGTCGCACCGACGACGCAGGGTGACAGACTCGACCGCATCATGGAACAGGTTTCGGGGTACGTCTACGTGCAGGCACGTCTCGGTGTTACCGGCGCGCAGGACGACGTTTCCGGACAGACTGAATCGAGCCTCGAACGGGTAGCGGAGTACGACATCCCGAAGGCCGTCGGCTTCGGAATCAAGACCGGCGACCACGCCGAACGTATCGTTGCCGCCGGCGCGGACGGAATCATCGTCGGGAGCGCACTCGTCGATATCGTCGCCGAAGGTGCTTCGGCACCCCGTCAGATGCAGTCTAACGATGCGGCGGCTCACGAGAACGGCGACGACGCCGAGACGGTGGCCGCTCGCCTCGAATCGAAGGCGCGCGAGTTGAAAGACGGGGCGGAGCGAGGATTGGCGCAACGTGCGCCCGAAACGGAACGCACATAACGAACCATTTGTTACACTCTGGCATACTCACTACAACATCATGGACGTAGGAATCACAGCACGACTCGAACGGATCTCGACAGGGGGGCGATACCTCGTCGTCCCGATGGACCACGGAATCACACTTGGCCCGGTAAAGGGCCTCGTTGACCTGGAAACGACGGTTGACGCGATCACGCGCGGTGGGGCGGACGCCGTTCTCACGCAGAAAGGTGTCGCCCGGCGCGTTCACCCGAAAAAGAACGGCAAAGGGTACATCGTCCACCTGAACGGATCAACTGTCATCGGCCCGGATTCGAACGATAAACGACTTACTGGCTCTGTCGAAGAAGCGCTTCGCGTCGGTGCCGACGCCGTCTCTTTCCATATGAACGTCGGCAGCGAGTTCGAACCCGACCAGATGACACAACTCGGTGAACTGACGGAGAAAGCCCACCGCTTCGGCCTCCCTGTCCTCGCGATGAACTACGCACGCGGACAAGATATCGACTCACAGGACGCCGAAAACCTCGCTCACGCCGTCCGTCTTGCTGAGGAACTCGGCGCGGACGTAGTGAAGACCTCGTACACCGGTGAGGCGGAGACGTTCGAGCGCGTCTGCGAGGCGACGCGCCTTCCCGTCGTCATCGCGGGCGGGAGTCGCGGCACTGATCGCCAGACGATAGAGATGGTTCGCGGCGCGATGGACGGCGGTGCGGCGGGCGTTTCGATGGGGCGCTCTATCTTCCAACATGACGATCCCGAGGCGATCACGCGCGCCGTAAGCGCGGTTATCCACCGCGATGCGGATACGGAGACGGCACTCCACGAAGCAGGACTCGGACTCGAAGCGTAAGCTCTCCTCCCACCATTTTACCTGCCACTTCCCGTCTGAGCGGCGCGTTTCGACCGAAGAAGACTCGCTGACTTCGCCTGCACCTTCTGCTCCGTAGTTCACCGTCGTTCCCAATTTCATATCGCAAGATATGGTGTACAAAATACGGTGGCGTGGTCGGAAATACTATCGCTGCCCGGAGCAGCCACGCGCACGGCACAGAAAATAACCACCGAATGCTGGCCTCGTCGCAGTTCTCTGTCGAAAAAGCATCCGTTCTGCCCTATTCCCGTTTGAGTGTCTTTCGCCGGTCCTCGTACTCCTCGTCCGTCAGGTCTCCGCGCGCGTATGCGACGCGGAGTTCTTCGAGTGCGCGGTCACCCGTCCTCTCCGGCCCCGTGATCGCCTTGTAAACGAGGTACGCGACGCCGCCGATTACAGCGAGGAAGACCAGTTGCATGACGAGGCCTGCGAGTGGAACCCACATCGGGACGGTACCACCGGTTCCCCACATCTGACCCCACATCCCGCCGCCCATCATCGGCCCGTAGCCCATCGTTCCGAATCCCATGAACAGGGTTGGAAGCAGGATGAGCGCCCCGAGAGCGATGAGGACGAGTGCAATGAGTCGTCGGTTCGTTGTATTTGTGGCCATGAGTCTCACCTTGAGTTGGTCGGTCCAGATACCCACGTGTAGATACGCCGTCCCGACTTAATGCGATTCTCGTTATGAAACCATAGCTGCGTCGCCCAGAGACCTGTTATTCGAAGGTCCAGACGAAGTTCTCACTCGTCGTTCGAACCCTGTTGATGTGTGTGGACGAAACGCGGTGTATCGCTGTTTGAACGCACTGTACTCCTTGCTCTGTCTATCGTTGCCGAACGGATGCGACAACAGACGTAAACCAATAATTGCAATACAAAATATCCGTTAGATGCGGACAACGCGTGACGGCAAACCTCCGGAGAGTCGCCACGCTTTAACCCTGTCACCGAGTCTCTCCGACGATGACACGGAGCGTCTGGTTGAAAGCCGATGACAGCGTCGGCGATTGGGAGACGCGGAAGCGACGGATAACCGCCGGTCTCGAATCGGGCGTCGATTGGATTCTCGTAGACGAATCCGATGTCGAACGCGTCCGGTCGTTAGGCGACGTGAACGTGGCGGCGTTCCGGACGGATGCGGATGCGAGTCTCATCGACAACGTCGAGGAAGCCGAGTCGTCGGATCCGGATGTCGCGGACGCCTACGTTGTTGGGAAAAACGGTGAGGGTGACGGTACCGTAGATCTGCCGGGCGATTTCTCCGGTTCCGCGGATATGACGACGCTCCGCCGCGAGGACGACCGCGCCAACGCGGCGTACGTTCGTATTCTCTCGAAAGACCACGAAGCGTTCGCCGAAGCGGCCGCCGACGATGCGGATTTCACTATCGTCGTCGGTGAGGATTGGACGATCATCCCGCTCGAAAATCTCATCGCGCGCATTGGCGAGGAGACGGACCTCATCGCGGGCGTCACCACGGCTGAGGAGGCTCGGACGGCCTTCGAGACGCTCGAACTCGGTTCCGATGGCGTCCTCCTCGATACCGACGACCCGGACGAGATCCGCCGGACCGTCGAAGTCCGCGAGGCGGCCGAACGCGAGTCGCTCGACCTCCAGTGGGCAGAGGTGACGGCAGTCGAACGGACGGGGATGGCCGACCGCGTTTGCGTCGATACGGGGAACCTGATGGAACACGACGAGGGGATGCTCGTCGGAAGTATGGGCCGCGGCCTGTTCTTTGTCCACGCCGAGACGGCCGAGTCGCCGTACGTCGCCTCACGTCCCTTCCGCGTCAACGCAGGGGCGGTCCACGCCTACGTGCGTACGCCGGAGGGAGGCACGAAGTATCTCTCTGAACTGAAAAGCGGTGACGAGGTGCAGGTCATCGATACCGATGGCCGCACACGTGAAGCAATCGTCGGACGCGTGAAAATAGAGAAGCGGCCGATGTTCCGGGTCGAGGCCGAACTCGACGGCGACCGCGTCGAGACGCTGTTACAGAACGCAGAGACCATCAAAGTCCAGACGCGCGACGGGCGGACGGCGGTGACCGATCTCGAACCCGGCGACGAGGTACTTCTCTACTACGAAGACACTGCTCGGCACTTCGGCGAGGCGGTCGAAGAGAGTATTATCGAAAAGTAGCGATGACGCCGTCGCATCGTACAGACCTCCGTTCTGCGTTTGATTACTCGGCTTCTTGAACGTAGTCTACGTCCAACTCCTCCGGCGGGCGGGGACGGCTCTCGAACTCAGTCGCACACCACGGACAGAACGTCACTTGTGGGTCGAGTTTCCCGCGACAGACGGGACATCGAAGGCTGTCAGACTCCTGTGGCTTGCGCGATGCGACGTAGTAGGCGTCGAACGTACTGAGAAAGAAGAGGACAAACATCGGTGCGGTTACTTCCACTGGGACTTCATCGATAGTTGCCAGCGTCAGTGACATGGGGTCGGTAAACACCGAGAGAAGGACAAGTCCGATACCGAGGACGAACGTGAACCACGCGACTGCGCGTCGCCATTCGCGGAGATAGGCATGTCCTGCACCCGCGATACCGACGCTGGCGCCGACGCCGCCGATGAAGGCGGCCACCAACGCTCGACGACGTGTGTCCGACATGTGCGTTTCCGACGCTCTCCCAGTTGTTAAGTGTCGGGTTTCTCACCGGCCAGTCGTGACGAGTCGCTTACAGACTTTCGGTGAGGTGCGCCAACGATTCGAGGTCGTACTGTCCGGGCGCTGTCTCCTCCCCTGCGTGAACGGGAGCGTAGCCGATTTTTGACCCGTAAACCGGGGCGACGGCTCGCGTATGTTTTCCCGCTTCACCCATCCCCATCGTTGCGACGGTGTCGCCCCACGCTGTCGCGGCGTGTGTCGCCTCCAGTAGCCTGAGTGCGTCGTGCCGGCTGTTTGCCGTAACAGCGACTTTCCCGACATCACCGACGGTAGCCGCCTCGTGCAACAGGCGGCGGAGTTCCGACGTGGCGGGCGTTCTCTCGAAGTCGTGGACGGACGCGATGACCGCCACGTTAGACTCTCTGAGTCGTTCGGCCGCAGTCACGCCCCGAGTTGTCTCGAGTGCGTTGAGTTCTACGTCCACGGCGACGACAGCGTCGTACCGTGCCGCGCGTTCAAGCGACGCGAGGCGTCCCTCCTCGTCAGCCTCCGACTCGCCGCCCTCCCACGACGCTCGGTTCGTGACCAAAAGCGGCAGCGTTCCGTCGTAGTCGTCCAGTTCGGCCAACGGGTCGTCCGCGAGGTCCATCCGGAACTCAACCACGTCGGCGTGTTCGCGGGCCGCGGGTTCGGCCGCAAGCGTCGCGGTACTCGCCGCGAGGACGAACGAGTCGAACGAGAGGAACATGACATAGTGTGCCACGTCACGGAACTAAACCCTTTCTCGACAGCGCGGCCGCTCGGAGGTGTGAAGAAACAGCGTCCGTCGGGAGCGGCGAACGCGAGAGACTGCTATCAGGCGAGACCGAGGCTCTCCTCGGCTTCGAGGAGTTCGTGGTAGCGGTTGCGGATCGTGACTTCAGAGATGTCTGCAACGTCGCTGACAGCGGCCTGCGTCGTCTTCTCGTTCGTGAGGAGTGCGGCAGCGTAGACGGCGGCCGCGGCGAGGCCGACGGGCGATTTACCCGAGTGAACGCCCTTTTCTTTGGCGTTCTTCAGCAGTTGGCGCGCGCGCATCTTCGACTCGTCGGAGAGCCCGAGTTCCGAACCGAAGCGCGGGACGTACTGTTCGGGGTCTGCGGGCTTGACTTCGAGGGAGAGTTCGCGCGCGATGTAGCGGTACGTACGGGCGACTTCGCTCTTCTCGACGCGCGAGACTTCAGAAATTTCGTCGAGCGAACGCGGGACACCGGCCATCCGAGCGGCCGCGTAAACGCACGAGGTGGCGACACCCTCGATGGAGCGTCCGGGAAGGAGGTCGTCGTCCAGCGCACGGCGGTAGATAACAGATGCCGTCTCGCGGACGTTCTCGGGGAGACCGAGGGCCGAAGCCATCCGGTCGATTTCACCGAGCGCTTGCTTCAGATTCCGCTCTTTGGAGTCGCGGGTGCGGAAGCGCTCGTTCCACTTGCGGAGACGCTGCATCTTCTGGCGCTGGTTCGACGACAGGGAGTTACCGTAGGCGTCACGGTCGCGCCAGTCGATGTTGGTCGAAAGCCCCTTGTCGTGCATCGTGTTCGTCGTCGGCGCACCGACGCGGGACTTCTGGTCTTTCTCTGCGGCGTCGAACGCGCGCCATTCCGGCCCGCGGTCAACGGAGTCTTCGGTGACGACGAGACCACAGTCCGCACAGACCGTCTCACCGTGTTCGTCGTCTACGACGACGTTACCGCCACACTCAGGGCAGGTGAGGTCTTCGCTTGTGTTCTCGGATTCGGACTCGGTTTCCGATTCGTCCTGACGGCCCCACTTTTGGCCCATCGACTGTCGACTCCTGCTTTCGTTGCTTTCGCTTCGTTCTTCTCTCGTTCTCGCGTTCGGGCGAGTGAAGGTGCTCTTCTCACTCATGGATGTAGGCGACGAATGCTCCAGAGCGCAAACACGACTGGGGGGAAAAGGCCCGGAGCGTTCCGTACCACATAGAGCGAGGATCAATATATAAGACGTTCGGAATCGCTCGCGCGAAACGAGCGCACAGGCCTTCCAGTCCGCGTTTGTGAACAATTGTCGTACACATTTATATACTACTTACGACGCGGAACGTACTTCGGTGACGGGGAGCGTCGTTCGAGTATGTCTGAGATGGGATCAGCGGGTGCGGAAACGACACCCCGTGTCGTCTCTCTCGCTCCGAGTTCGACGGCGACACTGACCGCGATGGGTGCCGGGGACTGTCTCGTCGGCGTGACGGCCCATTGCGACTTCGACGCACCAGTCGTGGGCGGGTGGTTGAACCCTAACTACGACCGCCTTGCGGAGTTGGACCCGGATCTCGTCTGTACTAGCGACGACCTCCAGTCGGAGATTCGGGACGAACTCCGCGAGCGAGGCTACGCCGTCTATCACGACGAACCCGAGCGATTGACCGACGTTGTGGAATCGTTCGAGTCACTGGGGTCCGCCGTCGGCCGTCCGGCAGCAGGCGAGCAACTCGCCGAGGCGAGCAGAGCGCGTCTCGAAACCGTAGCGACCCGAGTCCCTAGCGACTCTGACTCCCGGCCGATTGTCTACTGTGAGGAGTGGTCCGATCCGCCGATGGCCGCCGGTAACTGGGTTCCCGACGCCGTCGCGGCCGCGGGCGGACGCTGTCCGTTCGTTAAACCGGGTGAGCGCTCCCGTGAGGTGTCCCGCGAGGTAGTCGAAGGCGCAGCCCCTGACCACGTCGTCCTCCATCTCTGCGGCCACGGTGACCGTGTCTCGCCCGGTTTGTTCTCCGAGCGCGGATGGGACGTTGACGCGACGGTTCACGTCCTCGATGATTCCCTGTTGAACCAACCGAGTCCAAACCTGCTTGACGGTATCGAGGCGTTAGCTGACCTGCTTCATAGCGACTCACATCAGCACGCCGACACCGATGGCGGGCACTAACACCGGTGTGTAACGACAGGCCCAAATCGGTCGCTGACAACGTCAACGCATGAGAATCGCAGTCGGGAGCGGGAACCCGGTCAAACGCGATGCGACGGCGAGAGTCTTCTCTGAGGCGTCTGTCGTCGCCGAACCGGTCCCGTCGGGTGTCGCAGAGCAACCGACCGGCCACGATGAGACCCGAACCGGTGCGGAGAATCGCGCGGCGGCCTGTCTCGGCATCGGCCCGTACGACCTCGGCGTTGGCATCGAGGGCGGCGTCGCACGGTTCGAGGGCGGATCGGACCCATTTCTCGTGATGTGGGCCGCAGTGACCGACGGTGACCGCTGGGGCCGCGGTTCGGGACCGAGCCTTCGCCTCCCGGACGCCGTCGCCGACCGCATCGCGGCAGGCGAGGAACTCGGACCGGTGATGGACGACGTACTCGGAACCGAGGACGTAGCGAAGAAACAGGGTGCCGCGGGCGCGTTCACCGGTGGGCGACTCACCCGAACCGATGCTCTCGAATCAGCCGTCGTCTCGGCCGCTGCACCGTTCCTCAGCGATCTCTACTGAACAAGCAGAAAGACACTGGATTGAGTTAATCCAGTTCTGCGGCTTCCTCACGCGCCTCTCGGACCTCTCGTGACTCTTCGACCGCCGTCGTCAGCGAGACGTTCAGACCGATCATCGAGCCGTAGCCGCCGATGACGGTGACGATGTTCTTTACGGCGTGGTCGAGGATGGCCGCACCGATGGCGACTTGGTACCCGACCGGTGTCAGACCGATGACGAGGAGCGTGAACGCGCCCTCGTACAGGCCGACGCCACCGGGTGAGAGTGGCAGCACTTTCGCCAAGTTGCCGACGCTGACGGCGAAGAAACTCACCGAGACGAGTTCGACAGTGGCGAGTCCCGGTTCGAACGCCGCGAGGACCAGCATCGCGGTCACCACGTCGAGCGTCCAGATGGCCAGGCTTGAGACGCTGATCCGGACGAACCCGCGGCGCGTCCCCGCGACGGACTGTAAGTCGCCGACGAACCGTTCGACGATACCGGCGACGAACTCCGCGTAGGAGTCTGAACTCGCCCGGCGAACTAACGACCCGGCGATGTTGCTGTCGGACCGCGCGGAGGCAACGATGGTGACGACGGCGACGATGGCGGCGAGTGCAACGACGATGGCGACGAGCACGGCCACTTGTTCGGCCCCTTTGGCACCGACGACGGTCTGTGCGAGTTCGGCCGTTTGGCCGGTGGCGGTGTAGCCGATGAGGACGATTCCGGCGAGTGCGGTGATCGTCAGGAGGTCGAACACGCGTTCTGCCGCCAATGAGGCGAATCCGGAGGCGTAGGGAATGCCTCGGCGAGCTTTCACCACATACGCACGGATGAAGTCACCGAGACGTGCCGGGAAGACGAGATTCCCTGTCTGACTGATAAACACCGCACCGGTGAGGAAACTCGCCTTCTCGTGAAAGCCCAACTCCGAGAGGATGTCCCGGTAGCGGAGTCCCCGAAGCGGCCACGAGAGAGCGTAGATGAGCGTCGCCACACCGACGAGGACGGGATCGGCGTTCCCCATCTTTTCGAGGACCTGTTCGAAGTTGATATATTGCGTCATCAACAGCAACGCGAGGATTGTGAGCACCCCGCCAGCGACGAGTGTGACACGGCGAGTGATGCGCGGACGAACCATCAGTTGCCACCACGTTCGGAGTATCTGACTCCCCATCCCGAACACGTCGCGGACCAAATCTACCTTCGTGTCTCCTTTCGGCGTCCACCGAACCGGGAACTCGTCAACGCGGTAGCCCGCGCGTTGGGCGCGCACGAGCATCTCGGTGTCCCAGAACCAGTGGTTGTCCTCGACATCCTCGCGCAGATCCTCGAACACCTCGCGGCTGAACGCCTTGAACCCGCACTGGTGGTCGCGGAGTGACGAATCGAGAAACGTCCGGACGAGGAGGTTGTATCCGCGACTCGGAACGCCGCGTTTTGCGGGGCGGTCGGCGACGTTTCCGGGCATCCACCGCGACCCGGTCGCAACGTCGTATTCGCCCGAGCGGACGCGTTCGACCAACTCTTCGAGGTGATCCATATCCGTGGCGAGGTCGGTGTCGAAGTAGACCAACGTGTCGCCGTCGGCGGCCGCGAAGGCGTGTTCGAGCGCGCCACCGCGGCCGAGACGGTCATCGCTGTGGAAGTGTCGGATCCGGCTGTCGTCGGCAGCCATCTGCTCGGCCAATTCAGGCGTTCGGTCGTCGCAGCCGTCTTCGGCCACGATGACCTCGAAGGTGCCCGCCGGGAGGAACGACGAGAGCGTTTGGAGCGTCGTCTCTACGGTGTCTTCGATAGTGTTTGCTTCGTTGTAGGCGGGGAGGACAACGCTGACTGCTACCGCTGCCGACTGCTCGGCGGTCGGGCGACCCATTGACTCTGTATCTCCCGTCACTGCGTATGTATTTTCTGCCTTGGGTGCGGTATGGCCCCGATACGTGGCGTCCGTCTATCAACGACGGCGAGTTCGACGTTCCCAGTTAGTCACCGCTGCTGTACGCTCTCCAATCGGAGCATGTTAGCCGACCGTACCGTGGCCCCCTTGGTAGCGGTGCATACGGCGCTGGTGGATGGACGAAATCGCATGACGGCGGCGTGTTAACCACTCGTACCAAACCCCTCATACCCGTTCCATGCATCCCTCCAGATATGAGCGCCACCGCCTCGAACGCCGCACCGACCACCGACCTCTCGGAGAAACAACGGAACATCCTCCAGTATCTCCGGACGAACGCACCGGAACAAACGTACTTCAAATCACGCCTCATCGCCCAAGAACTCGGCCTGTCGGCGAAAGAAGTCGGCGCGAACATGCGCGCTATCATCGACGGCGAGTTCGACGTTACCATCGAGAAGTGGGGATACTCCTCGGGAACGACGTGGAAGGTCACCGTCTAATCCATCGGCAACTCATCGTGCCCAGACGCTTGGACTGCGGCACGGTCTCGTCTCACTGATAGTTCTGCGCCCCCGTCGTCAATCGGGGCTGTCGCTCTTTTATATGCAACTGAAGTACAAACCGCGCTCGGAATCGGTACGAGCGTTGAGTCGGGTCAGGGATCGTACTGAATGAGATCCGCGGCGTCGTCTGCGAGTGCAGCAGCGTCGGGGCCGAACGAGTCGGCGTAGCGGACTAAGAGCGTGATAACCGTCTCCGGTTGGGCGATAGCGTATCCGTCGTCACGTGAGAGAAGACCCACTTCGTCGAGCTTTCGCGCGTAGTTACTCACTGTCGCGCGGGAGACATCCAACGCTGCGGCGAGTTCGGACCCGGTGGCGTCGGGGTCCCTCAGGAGTGCAACGAGCATTCCGCGCGCGGTGCTGCGACGGAGATAGCCGAGTGCCGTCTGCTCGAAGTCGGTGAATCGTCCGGCCGAAAAGAACCGCTTGTAGTCGCCGTCTCTGCGGTACTCGACGATGTCGTCTTCGACAAGACGGCGCAGGTGGTACTGTGTCTCGCCAGTGCCGAGTTGTAAGTCGTCTCGAACTTTCGAGAAGTGTGCGCCCGGCGTCGAGGCGATGTAGCCGACGATGGCGTCGCGCGTGTCACTCCCCGATTCGGCGTCGTCGTCCGTCTCGGCCGATCCGATGCCGACGAACGGTGTCGCCGCGCCGAGTGCGGCGAACCGGCGGAGCGTCGCGCGTTTCTCTTCGTCCACGCCTCTATCCGTCATCTGTTTGTACCCTCAATTGGAATCTTTTCGACAAAAACGCTTCGCTCCAATAGGCGAGCGGGCCTTCGGTCGGTTTTTGAGAACGTTCTCGCTCCCGTTTTCGTTTTCCCGCTCTGTTTTCGTATCCGATCAGAAATCCGATCAAAAATTGTTCATTCGATTAGGTGTCGCACATCCGATCAGCAATCGTCCGAGCGGGGGTGCCCGGGAGGGAAGACCTACACTTCTTTTTCTGTTTCCCGCTCTTCGTCGCTGGTTCCGTCCGCTGAACCGTTTGATTCACCGTCGGCTTCAGCGACTACTTCGTCGGCTTCCTTGATGCTGGATTTGTCCTCGGCATCAGCTTCCGCGACGACTTCGTCCGGGCTCTTGATGTCGGGATCTGCGCCTTCTTTGATCGCTTGCGCCTCCTGTTCGAGTTCTTCGACGTTCATCTCGGCCGCCTCGTCGATCTGGCCGAGAATCTCTTCGATGTCGTCTAGGCCGATGAGTTCGCGCGTCTCCTCATCGAAGTCGAGACTGTCGAGTCCAGCCTGCTCCTGCACGTCCGAATCAGTGAGCTGTCGGCCGTACCGACCGACGAGACTGGTGAGTTCCTGCGGGAGGACGAACGTCGTGGATTCGCCCTGGCCGATGTGTTCGAGCGTCTCCATTCCTTTCTCGATGATGGCGCGCTCGCCCATCGATTCGGCGGATTTCGCACGGAGAACGGTCGAAATCGCGTCACCCTGCGCTTCGAGGATCTGGCTCTGCTTTTCACCCTGTGCGCGGATGATGTTCGACTGCTTTTCACCTTCGGCCTGTTCGACGGCAGAGCGCCGTTCACCCTGCGCTTCGAGGATCATCGCACGGCGGCGACGTTCCGCGGAGGTCTGCTGCTCCATCGCCTGCTGGACGTCTTGGGAGGGGTTGACCTCGCGGACTTCGACGCTCTCGACGCGAACACCCCACTCGTCCGTGGGTTCGTCCAGTTCCTTCCGGATCCGGGCGTTAATCTCCTGTCGCTTGTTCAGCGTGTCGTCGAGTTCCATGTCACCGAGCACGGCACGGAGCGTCGTCTGCGCGAGATTCGAGACGGCCTTTTTGTAGTCGTCAACTTCGAGGAACGCCTTGCGGGCGTCCATCACCTTGATGTAGACGACGGCGTCGGCGGTGACAGGCGAGTTGTCTCGGGTAATCGCTTCCTGTCGAGGCACGTCGAGTGTCTGCGTCCGCATGTCGAACGCGTACGTCCGTGAGACGAACGGCGGGATGAAGTTGATACCCGGTTCGAGCAGTTTGCGGTACTCACCGAAGACGGTGAGTGCCTTCTTTTCGTATGCATCCACGATTTCGACCATCTGATAGACGGTCACAACCGCGAGCAGCAGGACGAGTAACCCGACCATGTATGCGCCGAGTGTGCCTGCCTGTAATACAACGGGGTCCAGTACCATAGCTGGGGCTTGGTGTGTTGGTTAAATAAGAGTTCGCCCGTTACAACCGCGTCCGGCGTTTGTGCCGGACGCTGTGTCCGTTCTGTGACTAGTCTTTGGCTTGTTCGGTCTCCGTCTCGCTGTCGTCAGTCACTGTCTCCCCATCTTCGTCGTCACTGCTCGACCGCCCCTCACCGTCGTTCGACCGCCCTCGTGCGAGTTCTCTGTCAATGTCGTCGAGCGTTCCTTCGAAGGATTCGACGGTGATGACGTTACCGCCACCCGGATCAACGACCATCACCTCGCTTCCCTCCGGAATCTCGCCGCTGACCGACCGGGCGGCGTAGTACGGGTTAAATCCGCCCCCCTCGTCGAGTTTGACCTCTCCCTGCGTCGGTGTGACGCGTTCTGTGACGCGGGCGGTTCGGCCTTTGAGCGACGCCGAATCGCTCGTCTTTCCGCTTCCTTTCCCGCCGTACAGGTCGAATTCGCGGTAGCCGTACAGTGCGAGTGCACCGAACACGAGTACGAGAACGCCCAGGACGATAGGGCCTGCAAGTGACGGCCCGAGGAGCAGTCCGATCAGTCCTGCTGCTAACAGCGCAACGCCGAGAACGATGAGATGCGCGCCCGGTGCTAACGCTTCTGCAAGCGAAACACCGATTCCCGCAACGATGAGCATGTACGGGAGTAAGTCCGGCGGAATAGTCGGTTGCAGGAACGCCGTGAGCGGCGACCGTAGCATACCGGAACTAGGGAAGGGCATTGATTAAGCGTTGTCACCCTGTTACGGCGATGGCTCCGTCGCCTCGGGTTCGATACTGCTGTCGTGGACGAACCGAACCGCTAGGTCGGCGTCTCTGAGGACGAGTGTTCCGCTCGTCGCGTCCTTCGGGACGGTGAACGCGAGCCACACTTCTCTGGGGTCGTTCGGTGCGAACAGGCCGCCCTCCGCGAATCCGGTCGTGCCGTTCAGCGGCTGGTAGCCGTACCGTTCACCGGCGACTTCCAGCGCCAGCGACGACTGACCGAACGACATCGGCGACTCGTTGTGGTTGGTCACGTTCATCCTGACGAGGACGAACGTCTCGTTTTCCGGGGCCGTGTACGTTGTTCCGTTCACAGTCAGCGTCTTCGTCGTCCGCGAGTTCCACCGCACTTCGGCCGTCGCATTCGCCCCGGCGGTCGAGAGCGCGGAGACGGACACCGCATCTCCACTCGTGCCCCCACTTCCACCCCCGATGACCGGAAGACCGAGGGTCGGACCGACAGCTGACCCGACCAAGAAGACGATGAGGAGCAAAAGCGCCACCGGGAGAACGATGTTCGGTCGGGGGATGCTCGTCAACGGGCCGGGGAGCGATGACTCGCTGTCTCCGTCACCGTCGGTGCTACTGTCAAAGCCGCCTTGCTGTGGCTCACCCACCGACTCACCTTCGCCGGATGCGTCTGCGTCGTCGCCAATTGGCAGACGAGCGATGATGTCTTGCGTGTCGAACGACGGGAGATCGAACGGGAGCGTATCGGGAACGGGGACACCGTACGACTGAAGGGTTGCGAGGACTGCACCGATGGGACCACCACTGCCGCCGGTGTATTCGGCGAGGATGTCTTCGAATCCACCCTCCTTGACGGTTCCAGCGAGTGTCTCGCGGTCTAAGAGGTGGATCCCCTTCGATTCAGCTATCTGCCGGCTCGGATCGGCGTACGCGCCCTGCGTCGCAACGACACCCACGTCGATTCCCTTCTTCCGGCAGAACCCGACGAACTGCTTCATGTGCTTTTCTTTGACGTGCGATTCGACCGTCGGGAACACGTATAGGACACCGCGCTTCCCGTCGCCGCGCTTGCCGATGATGAAGAACGTCTCGTCGGGGCGCTGTTTCACCGAGGTATCCCACCCGCGCTCGTTCCACAGATCCTCAAGGAATGAGACGAACGCGTCCGGTTCGAGTTCCGGTAGTTTATCCATCGCACACCTCAGCTGCCGTCAGTTCGATCTGTCTCTCTCTCATTCGTCTTTCTCCCCCTCAGTTCGGCGGACGAGGAGTCCGGCGGCCGCCAAGAGTGCGACGACGGCCACTGCCGGTGACAACGGAATCCCCGTCCCGGTGGACTCCCCGGAGGGTTCCAACGGTTCCTCCGTCTGTACGGGGTAGGGCGTCGCGGTAGGCGTCGGCGTCGGGGTGGGCGTCGGTGTCGCCGTCTGCGTTTGAGTGGTCGGTGTCTCCGTCGGCGGCGCACCGAACTCGATGCGCGCGGTGTCGTTTACGACCCAGTCGGACCGTCGGTACTCGGTGTCGTTCTCGGAGTACGCCTCGTCGCCGTCGTCGGTCACGAGTTCGGCACGGAGCGTCTGCTCGTTGTACAGCGGAAGCGACAACTCTGCGCTCACGTTCTCGTATCGCCCCGGAGCGAGGTAGTCCGAGCGGCCGACTCCGTTGCCTTTGGCGTCGTGAATGCGGACGAATCCGCCTTCGGGCACTTCAACATGAGACAGCGACACCTGCGCACCGTCCGAGGATTGATTCTCGAACCGGACGGACGCGTTCGGTGCGACGAGTGATACCTCCTGTGCGGTCTTCAAGAAGAACTGGTCGCCGGAACGCACGTCCTCCGTCCAGAGCGTCGCGTTCACGCCGCGAGTCACGTCACTCAGGTCGAACGTCGCCTCGTACTCCCGGTTTGCATCCACCGTCGCGTCCTCGATGAGGAGGAACGCATCGGGTTTCGGCGACCGCAGACGCACTTCGAGCGTCGTGTTCGGCGCACGCGTCGTCGTCCCGCGGACGGTGAACGTGTCGGGGTCCCACGGGTAGTGGACCGAATCATTCACCGGCGACAGCGTCACTTTCGGCTTGTCGAGTTGGAACGCCGTCTCGGCGACGACTGTGTCCTCATCGACCAGACTGTTCTCCTCGGTGAGCGCCAAGCGCATCTTGTACTTGTTCCACTCGCTCTGCTTTTGAACGGGGAGTTTCGAGGTGTCTAAGACGAAGTACACCGTGTCTTGTTCGAACTGCGGGAGGACAGTGACGTTCGCTTCAGGATCCGCGGTGGCGACGTACTCCCTCGGGTCTCGGTTCGGGCCGGGATTGGTCTGCGTGACGTTCAACTTGATCCCGTTGGACGCGTCGTTACCGGACAGCGCTTCGGCGTTCAGCGACGTTTCCAAGCTAGACTCGTGGACTTTCATCACGGCGTACTCTCCGGGGGCGAGACGATTGTCGCTGGATAGAACTCCCCCAAGGTCACCGAGGTCTGCATCCCCTTCTTTGCCCGATGAAGATGCTGGCGGGGAAACTGTCGAGGGGGCGATGAGCGACTCGGCAGACATCTCACCGCGCGGTTCGACCGTGAGCGTCGTCACGTCGCGTTCGTCGCCACCCACGCTGACGTTCATGAAGTAGTCGGCCGGTTCGAGCGGTTTCGACAGCTTTCCAGACAGCAGTTCAGGAGACCCGCCATCGACAAACTCGCTTGCGTTCTTATTCGTCGCGTACGTGTCGATCGTAATCTCAGAACTTCCACTCCCACCGAGATGGATGCGGAGGTTGAGTCCGTTGTTCGGGCCGCCGATGGTGACGTTCGCGGGTCCGGAGTGGCTGACGGTGAACGTCACTTCGTCGCCGCGAGTGACGGTTATGTCGCCACTACCGAACGACCCGGAGGCAGAGTCGTCCGTTTGTGCGAACGTAGACTGTGCGGACGCGTCCACCTCGACAGACGAGTGCGCGTGCTCATCGGGCGAGAGGGCGAATGCGGGGGCAGGTCCGGCGGTGACGAGCAGTACTACTGCGGCCAACGCCGTGAGAGTGCGTATCGATTGCATCGGGAGAGCGGCAGTTACCCCTCACTACCCGGCATCCTAAATAAAAGACTGCGGTCGAGTATTCAGAACTGATAATTTGACAGATAAAATGACACGTATTCACCAAATCCGGCCGTTGTCCGGTTCAGAACGCGGTTACGAACAGGAGAACGGTGGCGAGCGCACCGAGGATCACGAAGAGAACGTTTTCCGCAGTCGGTGTCCCGGGTTCGAGCGGGCCGAGTTCCGGTCGCTCGTCTTCGAGCGCGTCTTCGACAGCCACCCCGTCCGGTTCGCTCCGTCCCCCGGCGCTATCGGGCCGGTTCGAATCGCTGGGGTCGTCCCGGCGGTTTTCGACATCGTCGCGGGTATCCATCACGCGACGCTAAGAGACGGGTCGTCAAAGGCCTACCGCCACGGCGGCGTCCGTCAGTTCTGCACCGAATGTCCGTTAGAGAGATCGACTACGGATCGCGCGTGGATTCGTGCTTGAGGACGTTGCCCTCGTAGACGACGCCACGTTCGGCGTGGAGAGTGAGTTCGGTTCCGGGTTCGATGCTCTCGGGGAGCGGTGCGCCCGAAACCATCGGAAGATCGAGTTCACGGGCGACGAGGGCCGGATAGCCGGTCATGCCGGGGCGTGCATCGATGATTCCGCCGAGTTTCTTCGCATCACCGTGGAACTCGCCGTCGAATTCTGCGGGGAGGGCGAGAAGCGCTCCGTCGGGAACGTCCGAGAGGTCGCCGTCAGACGTGATCGCCAGCGGTCCGGAGATGCGTCCGCCGACCACCTTCCGTCCGGTGGCGACGGCCTCCGCGGCGACGTGGACTTTGAGCATGTTCGTCGTGTTCGTCCCTTCTAATTCGGTCATCATCCCCGAAAGGACGACGAGCGTATCGCCCGAGTCGGCTACGTCGGCGTCGAGAGCGGCGTCAACGGCGTCGTCCATGATATCGTCGATACCGGCGCGGTAGTCGGCGTACTTGGGGATGACACCCCACGAGAGCGCGAGTTGACGGCGCACGCGGTCGTTCGGTGTCGTGGCGACGACGGGAACGCCGGGGCGGAACTTCGCGGTCTTCCGTGCGGTGTACCCCGACTCGGAAGCGGCGACAATCGCGCTGGCGTTCACGTCACGGGAGAGATACCGCGCGGAGCGTGCGAGCGCTTCCGTCCGGGAGTCGTCTTCGGCGACCGGGACGTGTTGCTCTTGATTCTCTCCGTACTCGGGACTGGATTCGACCTGTCGGACGATGCTGTCCATCGTCTCTACGACGCGGACGGGATTGTCACCGATGGCCGTCTCGCCGGAGAGCATCACGGCGTCGGTACCGTCGAGGACGGCGTTGGCAACGTCAGAGGCCTCTGCGCGGGTCGGTCGCCGCGAGTGAACCATCGAGTCGAGCATCTCCGTGGCGGTGATCACGGGCGTGCCCGTCGCGTGACACCGGCGGATGATGCGCTTTTGAATGATCGGAACTTCTTCGAGCGGCATCTCGACACCGAGGTCACCGCGGGCGACCATCACGCCGTAGGATGCCTCGATGATCTCTTCGAGGTTCTCGACGGCACCCGCGCGTTCGATTTTCGCCACGACGGGGATGTCAGCGCCGAGGTTCTCCAGTGCGTCGCTGATCGTGTACACGTCTTCCGCAGAGCGGACGAACGAGGCGGCCACGAAGTCTGCGTTCTTCTCGGCGGCGACTTCGAGTTCGCGCCGGTCGCCCTCGGTGATGAGGTCGATATCGAGTTTGACGCCCGGCAGGTTGACGCCCTTGCGACTGCCGAGTTCGCCGCCCGAGTCGATGTAGGCGACGACCGCGCCGCCCTCGACGCGTTCGACGGTGGCCTCGATGCGTCCGTCGTCGAGGAGGATCGTATCGCCCTTCTCGGCGGCATCGATGGGGTGAGAGACGCCGACTTCCGCTGGCGTTGCCTCGTCGCCTTCGATGAATCGGACTTCGCTCCCCGTGTCGAGGTGGATCGGTTCGTCGATGGGTGCGGTCCGCACTTCGGGACCCTGTAGATCCACCATCGCGGCGAGTGGTTCCGTGGTAGCGTCGTCAACCGTTCGAATGCGGTCGATGACCTCGGCTCTGTGCTCCGGCGTGCCGTGACTGGCGTTCAGACGGGCAACGCTCATCCCTGCGTCGGAGAGCGCCCGAATCGTCGCCTGGTCGTCGGACGCCGGTCCGAGCGTACAGACGATTTTCGCATTTCTCATAGCACCGACTACAGCCGAGCGAGTAAAAAGCCCGATGATGAACTCGGAGTCGAGTAAGGTGTTCACATACGTAGTCTATGTATGCTATCTGCCGCCGGAAGCGGGGCCGAACAGGCCATAAAAATTCAAGAGAATGTCAATTCTCGAAATGCGTCGGTGAGATCCGGTTCGCTTGCGGTGAAGTCCACGACTTCTACTCCGTGTCGCACCAGCATGTTGAGTACCGTGGATTTCGTTGAGGAGTCGCAGACGATCTGTAATTCCGTTTCGGAGGCGGCCACGTTTTCGACACCTTCAATCTCCGAGATGGCCTGCCGGACGTCGTCTCGCGCTTCGGCCAGTTCGACTGAAAGTTCAATCGTGGCACCAGTCTGCTCACGGATTGCCGAGACGCTGTCGATAGTCACGAAGTCGCCGTCGATGAGGACGCCGATACGGTCTGCGGCGGCGGCGACACGTTCCAGTCGATGGCTCGAAACGAGTACCGTCGTCCCACTTTGCGATGCGGTCTGGATTAGTTCTTGGAGTTTCGCAACCCCGTTCGGATCGAGTCCCGTCGCAGGTTCGTGGCAGTCGGACGCCGATGAATTGAGACGTGGTGAACGGACGCCGATGAATTGAAGCCGTAGTGACGACGGCTACGAGTGAGGCAGAGATCCCAACTGATTCTCATGCCCCCG
Source organism: Halogeometricum borinquense DSM 11551 (assembly GCF_000172995.2). Taxonomy (GTDB): domain Archaea; phylum Halobacteriota; class Halobacteria; order Halobacteriales; family Haloferacaceae; genus Halogeometricum; species Halogeometricum borinquense. The sequence continues at coordinate 2,309,927 of NC_014729.1, read as the reverse complement.
GTGCACAGCGTCGTTCCCGACAGGTAGTGCAGTTGCACCCTACAATCTGATTGAACTCAAAAAATCGGACCGAAAGCCAGGAGTTGCGCTTACTGAACTCGCGTTCCGGGTTCGGCGTCCTCGTACGTCGTCAGGAGGTCAGCTTGGTCGCCCGCGGCGAGTACCATCCCGTTCGACTCGACGCCGAACAGTTCGGCTTTCTCTAAGTTGGCTACGACGATGACTTTCTTGCCGGGTAGTTCGTCCAGATCGTGGAGTTGCTTGATGCCGGCGACGATCTGGCGCTCTTCGACGCCGATATCGACGGTCAATTTGGCGAGTTTGTCTGCGCCTTCGATACCCTCTGCGTCGATAATCTCCGCGACGCGAAGGTCGAGTTCTTGGAACTCCTCGAAGCCGATTCGGTCTTCGAGGACGGGTTCGTGTTCGTCTGTCACGTCTGCACTCTCCTCGGCGTCGGACTCGTCGCTTTCGGTTTCCGCGGACGCTTCCTCGACGCGCGCTTGGAGTTTCTCGTTGAGTTCTTCGACGCGCTCGTCGTCGATTTTCTCGAACGGTTCCGACGGTTCGTCGAACGTCGTCGCGGGCGCGTCGAGTGCGGCCTCGACGCCGACGGCGTGTACGTCGCCGTCTTCGTTCAGGTCGTCCCAGAGCTTCTCCGCTTTACCGGGCGCGACGGGTTCGAAGAGGACGGCGATGGCTTTCGCAATCTGGACACAGTCGCGGATGACCTGCCGTTTTTCCGCGCCGTCGTCGAGTTTCCACGGTTCGTGTCCCTGAATGTATTCGTTACCGAATTGGGCGAGTCGAACGACGCTGTTGCCGACCTCGCGGACGGAGTAGTCGTTCACGCCCGCCTCGAACTCCTCGATGGCGTCGTAGATGCGCTCTTTGACTTCCGCAGAGAGATCGGCGTCCGGCGTACCCTCGTACTCGCGGTGGGCGAACAGCAGCGACCGGTAGAGGAAGTTGCCGACCGTGCCGACGAGTTCGTTGTTCACGCGGTTGCGGAACTTCTCCCACGAAAAGTCAACGTCCTGCTGGAAGCCGCCGTTCGTGGCGAGATAGTAGCGGATCAGCGCGGGGTCGAACCCTTCGTCCAGGTATTCGTCGGCCCAGACGGCGCGGTTACGCGACGTGGAGAAGCCTTTCCCGTTCAGCGTGATGAACCCGGAGGCCATGACGGCGCGCGGTTCGACGTGATCGGTCGCGCGCAACATCGCGGGCCAGAAGACGGTGTGGTGCTGGATGATGTCGCGGCCGATGATGTGAACGATGTCTCCTGACTCTTTCCACGCCTTCTCCCAATCGAACGTGTCCGCACCGGCGCGCTCTGTGTACTGCTTCGTCGAGGAGATGTACTCGATGGGGGCGTCAACCCAAACGTAGAGGACTAAGTCGTCCTCGGTCTCGCCCGGGTAGTCGATGCCCCAGTCCATATCGCGGGTGATACACCAGTCCTGCAGTTCGCCTTCGATCCATTCGCGGGGCTGGTTCTGCGCGTTCGATGTCCCCTCCAAGCGGTCGATGAACTCCTGAAGGTACTCCTGCAGTTCCGTGACGCGGAAAAAGCGGTGATTCCGGTCGCGGTATTCGGCCGGGTTGCCCGTGATCGCCGAGACCGGATCTTCTATCTCGCCGGGTTCGAGATGTCGTCCGCATCCCTCGTCGCACTCGTCGCCGCGAGCGTGTTCGCCGCAGTACGGACAGGTGCCCTCGACGTAACGGTCCGGAAGCCACTGGTCTGCGTCGGGGTCGTAGGCGACCGGAATCTGCTTCTTGTAGACGTAGCCCTCGTCTTCGAGGGTCCGGACAAGCTCTTGGGTGAGTTCCGTATTCGTCTCGTCGTGCGTGTGCCCGTAGTTGTCGAACTCGATCTCGAACTTCGGGAACGTCTCTTTGTACTTTTCGTGGTGCCGGAGGGCGAACGATTCGGGTGTGACACCCTCCTTCTCGGCGTTGACTGCGACGGGCGTCCCGTGCATATCCGATCCGCTGACGAACGCTGTCTCTTGGCCGAGTCGTTTCAGCGCGCGACTGTAGATGTCGCCGCCGACGTACGTTCGGAGGTGGCCGATGTGCAGGTCGCCGTTGGCGTACGGCAATCCACACGTCACCACCGCCGGGTTCTCTGTGGGGAAATCTTCGTGGCTCATTATGGTGTCTGGTGGTTCTCGTGGGCGAGACCAAAACCCCGTCGGGTCCGTTCGGACTCGTTTCGCTCGTCCTCGCTCTCTCCGACGTGGTCACACTCGCTCCCGCTCGCGTGAGTCCCGCTGTTTCGTAAGGCTGTGGTCGGCCTGCATACGTGTAGAATCAGGTTTCGCCGTCACAGCCGACGACTCGTATTACCGAATCGGCGGCCGCACGTCGGGTCCACCCGGAGCTATTCAGAAAAGTCGCATACGCATCGAACGGGACGGATGGACGGGCACGTAACGGCATAGCCGATGGCGGCAAATAAATCCATGGGTCGTCGGGCGTACTCCGTTTTTACTGACGAACCCTTGCTAATACTTGCCACTGTTTCTCATGACAATATGAAATATCCCTATCCACGCTCGCGTTGTAGTCGATCATGGGTTTCAGCGACGCTACGGCACCGTATCCACCGTACCGGGAAGAGATGCCGAAACCTAGGTGACGACAATGGTATCAACACAGACGGAAGCGGAAATCGAAGAGTACCTCGGACAGGTTCCAAGCTGGCTTGAGTTGCTCTCGGAAGCCGCTGGCGACCACAGTTGGGGAATCGTGCGTGACCTCGAACTCGAAGAGACGGAGCTACCGCCCCGCGAGAAAGCGCTCGTCGCACTCGGGGCCGCGGCTGCGATGAACTGCCCGTACTGCGTCCACTTCCACCGCGAGGAGGCGAAACTAGAGGACGTTACCGAGACGGAACTCGCCGAGGCAACGAACCTCGCCGCGACCGTTCGGTACTTCTCTACGGTCCTTCACGGATCGGAGGCCGACCTCGACGAGTTCAAGCGGGAAACGTCCGAAATTGTCGAATACATCGAAGAGCAACAGGCGACAGCCGCTGGAGACTGAGGCTGTCGCTATCTCGTTTCTCTTCGAGGCTTTTTCGGCGGGAATTTGGCTGACCCTTCCCGGTTCACGACAATCGAGGCGGATGCCCCGGGACTTGCCTCCGGGGCGAAGGCGAGAAGCGAGTCACACCGTAATACCGACGCCCGAGAGCGTCACGGTGGTAACGACTAGCCGACCGATGCTCCCGGTGAACGTGGCGACGGCGAACTTCAGGTAGTCTTTTTCGAGGATGGAGAACGCGTATATCGACAGCGTATCCGGGAATCCCGGGACACAAAGCGCCGCAGCGAGTCCGAGGTAGCCCCACTTCTGGGCGATTTCGAGCGTCTTTCGCTCGGTCCACTCCATGATGTCGAACCGTGACTGACGAAGGCGCTTTTCGATGAATCCAGACTCTTTGGCCTCCTGTCCGATGTGGAACGCGAAGACGCTCCCGGCAGCCTTCCCAGCGCCGCTGATCACCATGATGAGTCCGAGATGAACGTAGTCGGGAAATCCTAAATCCAACGGCGCGAACAGGACCACTTCGCTCACGCCGGGAAGGATGAACGCGATGAGAAAGGAGTAGACGAAGATGATAGCGAGCCCGACCCATCCTGTCGCCGTCTCCACCGCTGCGGAGAGCCAGCTAAAATCCGGCCAGATACTCGCAACACCACCGTTCACGAGGAGTTCGGCGACGCCCTCTAGCAGCAGCGCCGGAGTCGTGACCGACGAGAGCACGTCGATAGCGGGAGACACGATATCGGATCCTCCCCGACGAGACGATGTAAGTCTTGAGGTTCGAAAATCCGTCCGAAATCGAACGTATCCTCGCTGTCGCGTCCGCGGCCTGTCGGCGTCCGCCGAGTTACCGGACTGCGTCGAGGTCGGCGAGGAACGCCGAGAGCGTGTCGCGGGTGACGTGCGGCATACAGACGACCCGGAGTAGATCCGAGTCCGTGCGCGAAATGCGCCATTCGTGGTCTCGAAGCGCCTGGAACGTGGATTCGGACACGTCGGCGGCGACGAGCGGAAGTTCGGGATCAACAACGTCGAATCCGCGCGTTCTCAGTTCGCCAGCGAACCACGACGCGAGGTCAGAGACGCGGTCGTACTCGTGGCGGTAGCCGTCGGGCCACAGTTCGTCCAACGCTGCCGCGGCGGAGGCGACACCTGCACCGCTTCGCGTCCCCGTGAGCGTCGCCTGCGAAGTAGATTCGAGGTACGGCGTCTCGACTGCCAACGAGTCGAGTCCGTTCCGGTCGCGGAACAGGAGTCCGCCCGCCGGGATGCACGCCTGTCCGCACTTGTGCGGGTCGATAGTGAGCGAATCGACGGGAGCGTGCGCGAAATTCCACGCGTGGTCGGTGAAGGGGAGGAGAAAGCCGCCCCACGCGGCATCGACGTGACAGAAGGCTCCAGCGTCGTGAGCGATGGCGGCGAGTTCTGGAATGGGATCTACGCGGCCGAACTCGGTGGTTCCGGCGACACCGACGACCAGCACCGTTTCGTCGTCTACGGCGGCGCGGACGGCGTCAACGTCGGCCCGGTGGGTTTCGTCTGTCGGGACGAGGCGCAGTTCGACGTCCAACACGTCGGCGGCCTTGTTGAACGAGAAGTGGGCGCTCTCAGGAGCGACGATGTTCGGATCGGAGACGCGGTCACGACTGCGGTTTCGCGCCGCTCGGACGGCCTGAACGTTGGCCTCGGTCCCGCCGCTGGTGATGTACCCGTGGGGGTCCGCGAGGCCGGTTATTTTCCCCAGTGTTTCGACGGCGTCCGCCTCTAACTCGGCAACTTCCTCGTAGGTGGCAGGGTCGCCGGGGTTCGTTGCGAGAAACCGCTCCGCCGCGGCGCGCGCCGCCGGGTGCGGGTCGGTACACATCGAAGAGAGGACGCGGTCGAACGTCTGCGGAACGGACCGCTGCATATAGCCATCGTGTCGTACCCATCGTGTTTATGGATTCCGTTGTTCGACGCCCGGACTACCATTCCGCAGGGGCGTCAGAAAGAGAGATGTCGATATCGGCACACCGAATCGCGGGATCGAATCTGACCGCGAAACCGCGAGCGCCCGCGGCGGGTTACGCACCGCCGCGAGATGGTCTCGTCCGCGTCGTCAGCGAACGTCGTCGAGGATGAGTCGCTGTTCGACTCGCTTGACCTCGTGCTGGACGTCGCGCACGGCGTCGATGTTCGCGGAAATCGAGGAGATACCTTCGTTGACGAGGAACTGGACCATCTGCGGCTTCGATGCCGCCTGCCCGCAGATACTCGTCTTCACACCGACTTCGCGGCACGTCTCGATGGTATCGCCGATGAGTTTCAACACGGCGGGGTGGAGTTCGTCGAACCGACCGGCGACGTTCTCGTTGTTCCGGTCTACGGCGAGGGTGTACTGTGTCAGGTCGTTCGTCCCGAAGGAGACGAAGTCTAGGCCCGCGTCGGCCATCTCCTCGACGCTGAGCGCGGATGCGGGCGTCTCGATCATCACGCCCCACTCGCGCTTTTCGGGGTCGATCCCGGCCCCTTGCATCAGTTCTTTCGTCCGCAGCACGTCCTCGGCGTCGTTGACGAGGGGGAACATCATCTCGACGTTGTCGTACCCCATCTCGAACAGGCGACGGAACGCCTCCAGTTCGTGCTTGAACAGCTCTGGTTTGTCGAGGCTGCGGCGGATACCGCGGTAGCCGAGCATCGGGTTGTGTTCGCGCGGTTCGTCCTCTCCGCCTTCCAACTGGCGGAATTCGTCCGTTGGCGCGTCGAGCGAGCGCACGCGGACCGGACGCGGGTAGAACTCCTCTGCGACGCCGCGGATGCCCTCGACGAGTTCTTCGACGTAGGCGCGTTCGCCGTTGTCTGCGATGTACTTATCGGGTGTCTTGCCCAGCGACAGCACCATATGTTCGATGCGGAGCAAGCCGACGCCGTCCGCACCTGTCGCGGCGGCGCGTTCTGCGGCCTCGGGGATGGAGACGTTCACCTTCACTTCCGTGGCCGTCATCGGTTTGACGGGCGTCTTCGGCCGCGCCTCCTCGATGGGTTCGCGTTGCTCTTCTTTCAGTTCGGCTCCCTCGCTGACGGTCCCCTTGTCGCCGTCGATGGTGATTGGCTGTCCTTCTTCGATTTCGCGCGTGGCCGATCCCGTGCCGACCACGGCGGGGACGCCGAGTTCACGCGAGACGATGGCTGCGTGCGAGGTCATCCCACCTTCGTCGGTGACGATACCTGACGCGCGCTTCATCGCGGGCACCATGTCCGGCATCGTCATCTCGGTGACGATGATGTCGCCGTCCGAAACTTGGTCGAGGTGGTCGAGTTTGGTGACGATACGGGCGTTTCCGGCGGCAATACCCGGACTTGCACCGAGTCCGCGGAGCAGCATATCGCCAGATTTCGCCGCCATCTGTCCGCTCTCTGCTCCACCATCGCCTGCTGCCTCTTGGGTGGCTGCGTCCTTCTCGTCGTCCGAGATGGTCGTGATGGGCCGCGACTGGAGCATGTATACGTCGTCTTCGTAGATAGCCCACTCCACGTCCTGTGGTTCGCCGTAGTGGTCTTCGACGCGTTCGCCGAGTTCGACCAGCCGCGCGATTTCGTCTTCGTCGAGAACGCGCGCACTGCGCTTGTCGTCTTCCACGTCGCGTTCGACCGTCTCACCCGTCTCCGAGTCCTTGACCATCATCACTTTCTTGTCGGCGACGGTGGCCGTCTCGACTTCACCGGAGTCTCGGTCCACGACGTAGTTGTCGGGCGAGACCGATCCGGAGACGACAGCCTCTCCGAGACCCCACGCCGCTTCGATGATGATCCGCGGCTCACCCGTCGAGGGGTGTGAGGTGAACATCACACCGGATTTCTCGGCATCCACCATCTCCTGGACGACGACGGCGATATCGACTTCGTGGTGCGGGAAGCCCTTTCGGTTCCGGTAGTAGATGGCTCGCTGAGAGAACAGCGACGCCCAGCACTCTTTGACCCGGTGAATGAGGTCGTCCTTCTGGACGTTCAGGAACGTCTCTTGTTGCCCGGCAAACGACGCGTCCGGGAGGTCCTCGGCCGTCGCGGAGGACCGAACAGCGACGAACGCCTCGTCGTCGCTCTCGCCGACCTCGTCGTAGGCGGCGAGGATCTCCTCGCCGACGGATTCCGGTACCGGTGTCTCCATGATGAGTTCGTGCGCCCGTTCGTGCGCTTCCTTCAACGCCGCGGAGTCCTCGTGGTCCACGTCAACGGCGTCGAAAAGTTCCTCGTCAATACCCGCGTCCTCGATGAACGAACGGTACGTTCCGGCGGTCACGACGAACCCCGTCGGGACGGGGAGGCCCGCAGAGGTAAGTTCGCCGAGTGAGGCACCTTTCCCGCCGACTGTGCCCAAGTCGTCGGCGCGTACGTCGTCCAGCCAAACTACAGCCATTAGCGTTTGTCAATGATTGTAAGCCCTCATAAGTACTTTCCGAACAACACCAGTGTGAATAATACAATACTCGGCTTCGAGTACGTAATTTTCGCCGGAACCGTTCTTCCCCAATTATACCACTTCCGGCTGCCAATTATGCAGACATATTTGCTGGTTTAAGGAGTCATGTACTGTGGTTTGTCGGGACGTATTGCTGTTTCGTGGACACAGAATCTCCGTTGCGTCGGAATCAACTACGTGCGTCTCGATTTGCCTCTCTCGATCCATCGGTCACCGTTTTGCTTGCCGACTAGATGACACAGCGAATGGGTTCCGATTATCCTGTTAACGAGGCTTCGATTACCCTGTCGGCGAGAGGTTCTTTACGTCGGAACACCTGCATTTAGTTGTGCTTCCCGATTGGGTTTCGCTGATTCCGGCGTGGCTCGTCTTCGGGATTGCCGGGGGCCTCCTCGCCTCGGTAGTCGTCGCTGGAGTGTTCGTCGTTGGCGGCCGCCTGTTCCCCGATGAGCCGGTTTCTCGGGGCGCTATCGACGGTGCTGCCCGCCGCCGAATGGAGATCCGAAACTATCTCCGCCAGATAAACGAACCCTTCGCAGAGGATCACCCAATTCACGGCGAAACGGTCGAGTTCTACCTCCCCAGTCGAGATGTCGCTGTCACCTTCGACGCGCAGGCGTACTTCCGTCTCGAATGCGCCGGGACGTACACGGTACTCTGCGAACACGAGATGCCTGCTCGCGCGCTGGGTCGTCGTCTCCCGTTCGAGGTCCCCGAATTCGGACACGCACGCCCGAAACCAGATGACCCTGTAACAGCCGCGTTCGATCATCTCGACCTCCCAAGAACTGCCAGTCCGGCAGAGGTCAAAGTTGCATATCGGGACAAAGTAAAGACCGCACACCCCGACCACGGTGGATCACAGGCTGAGTTTCAGCGATTACAGGAGGCGTACGCGACGGCAAAAGAACACGCAGAGCGCGCAATCGCTTCGTGAGCTGTCTTTTTACCCCGTAACACGCCCATAACCGTCCTGCTATTCCGCGATGCGCGCCGCTTCGGTCACTTCGTAGAGAACGTCTCCGTCGCGGAGAACGTCGGTCACGCGTCCCACGAGGTCTGTCGTTACAACGACGATAGCCGAGAGTCCGCGCGCCGCGGCCGCCTCTGCGACGTCGCCAGCCGCCCACGAGGTTTCCATCTCAACGTCCGCCTTTCGAAGTGAGACAATCGCTTCGATGCCTGTCGCGGCGACCACGTCCGCGTCGTCGCACATCTCCGCGAGCGTCTCAAGGTCCACGGCGCGACTGCCGCCGGACCGCGTGGGCGGCACTTGGACGACGGTGACGCTTCCGGGGTCGATTTCGATGATACCCTCGAATCCGGTGATGCTCACGTCTTCGCCTTTCTCGGCATCCGTCGTCGCTACGCCGGTTGCCGGGCCGCTTTCGCCGGGTGTCGCGTGCAAGAGCCCATCGCGGACTGTGAGCGTCACCGTTTCGCCTGACGACAACTCCTCGGTTGCAATCGCCGCGTCCTCTTGGACGTTCTCCAGCACGTCATCGGTAACGTGGTCGGCGAAGCGCCGGAGGTCTTTGGCCTCCTGAAACAGCCAATCGACGCCCTCTTTGGTGACGTGATACCGCGAGCGTCCTTCCTTTTCGACGTAGCCGTCCTCGACGAGTTGCCTCGTGTACTCGCTGACCGCCTGACTCGTCACGCCCACCGCCTCGGCGACTTCGCCTTGGCTCACCGCCGGTTGTCGGTTGGCGATTTCGACGAGGATGCGGAGGCGCGTCGCCGTCCGTTTGTCTTCGAGGGCACCGCTCATACGCTGACGGAGGCAACGCACGATGAAAAATCCCCCCGGCACGTCTCCGTGGTCTGCGAACGCCATCGCTTTGCTCGTTCGGCCCGTTTTTTCGCCCGTGTACGACGTGCGTTACCGCGACCGAGCGGCGTTCCTTCCGTTCGCCGAGACGCTCGTCGTCTCGGACCTTCATGTCGGCCGCGCCGAAGCGTCCGACGTGGCGTTTCCTCTCGGTGAGCGGTCGGATTTGCGGGACCGCCTCTCTGCACTGGTCGAAGCATTCGACCCCGCCGAGGTGGTGTTCGCGGGCGACGTTCTCCATCGCTTCGACACCGCCACAACTGCCGCCGAATCGGGACTTGATGAACTCGTGGGCGTCTGCCGGAACGCGGGCGTCAAACCGATACTCGTCCGCGGGAACCACGACACCGTACTGGAGTCGGCGTGGGACGGGAAGGTGTTTGACCAGTACGTCATCGCTGAGAGTCCCAGCGTCGTCGTCTGTCACGGCCACGCTGCACCCGCGGCTGAATCCGAGGTTGAATCCAGCGCGACATCCGAGACAGACGCGTCGTTGTACGTCATTGGCCACGTACATCCGGCGATCACTATCGAGGGTCGGCGCCGTCCATGCTATCTCTACGGTGAATCAGTCTACCGCGGGAGCGACGTTCTCATTCTCCCGGCGTTCACTCGTCTCGCCGCGGGTGTCCCAGTCAACGGCATGGACGCAGACGACACGCGGTCACCGCTGGTCTCCGACGTGGACGACTTTCGACCGATTGTCTACGACGAAGACGCCGACGATACGCTCTCATTTCCGCCATTGGGCGAGTTTCGCCGGCTGTTATGACCGCAGCAAGACGCCGCTTACTCAGCGTCCGACCGAACCGCTTCGGCGGCGTTCCGTCCGCTTTGCATCGCGCCTTGAATCGACGACCACGCGGTGAAGTCACCAGCGAGATACGTCCGCCCGCCGGGTTCGCGGTTGGTCGGAAGCGCGTCATGCACGCCCGGTGGTTGGTCGAACTGTGCGAACTCGATGCGGTCGGTGTGAATCGGTTCGAGTCCGTCGAACATGCGGTCGGGATACCACGATTCGAGCGTCTTGCGCGTCATCTCGGCCAACTCGGAGGCATCGCGGTCTAGTGCCGACGTACCGAGGAACGTCGCGTTCACGAGTTCGGCGTCGTCGGGCGCGTACTCGGGTGCGACTTCGCTCATCGGGACGACGGTGTTCGGAGCGTCATCGGCCGCATTGAGGAGTAGTTTCTTTCGCGTTTCCAGTTTCGTCCCCTTGGGAAGCCGGTAGGATTGTGTGACGCAACTGCGTGCGTTCGTCGGAATCTGATTCACGTCGGTCAGCCGTCGCGCCTCCTTCGGGTCGGTGGCGACGACGACGAAGTCAGCATCTACCGTTTCTTCGACCGTGGTGATTGTGGCGCTGTCACCGTTGTCGTCGATGTGTTCGACGCCAGATTCGGTGACGATCCTCGCCCCTGCCTTGCGGGCGTTCGCGGCCAACTGTTCGGGGACCGCCTGCATCCCGCCGGCGGGAACGCCGATTGACCCCTCGCTCAGCATCTTGAACGTGTACTCGAAAACGCGCTTTGAGGTCGAGAGCGACCGGTCAAGCGTAATTCCGCCGTAGAACGGTGCGACGAAGTGTTCGATATAGTCTTCGGAGAATCCCCACTCACGCAGGTAGTCGCGGATGCTGTCGTCTTCGCTCCCGAAAATTTCGTTCTCCGTCATCGACCCGACGTGTTGGCGAAGCGCCAGCGTCCGGAGTTTGTCGGTCGTCGTCACCTCGTCGTTTTGCAGTGATGCGACCGTGGCACGCGGGTCTCGTATCGGATCCGAGAGCGTTGACCGTTGGCCGGGTCGAGCGATGACTGCGCCGGGAGCGAAGTAGCGCACGTCGAGTGCCGACAGGTCGAGTTCACGTCGAACAGCGGGATACTTGGTAAAGAGGACCTGAAATCCTCTGTCGAAGGTAAAGCCGTCTCGTTTTTGCGTCCGGACCCGACCGCCGACTTCGGGCCGTCGCTCGAACACGGTCACGTCCGCGCCAGCGTCAGCCAAGTGCCGCGCCGCGACAAGCCCCGCAAGGCCCGCGCCGGCGACGACAACAGTTTCTCCGTCCATATCCCCGCCGTGGTCCGGCGAACACAAAGAGCCGGGTGGTCGCGGACAGCGACGAATGGCTAGGGATTAGTTGGTCGCCTCGAACCATCGGATATGGAGACACGCGAGGCGTTCCTCGGATTGAAGTGCGCCGAGACGGGCGAGCGATACGACGCGAGTACGACGGGCGAAAGCGACGCCGGTGTGCATTTGACTCCGGTCTACGACCTCGACGCCGTAGACTGGGCCGACGGCGGACTCGCCGACCGCCCGACGGACACGATGTGGCGCTATGCCGACCTCCTGCCCTTCTCTTCGCCTCTCACGGCGAACGAGGGTGGGACGCCACTCGTAGCATCCGCCGAACTCGCCGCCGAACTCGGCATCAAGTCGCTCTCGATCAAAGACGAGGGCCGGAATCCGACCGGGACGGTCCTCGACAGAGGGCTCTCGCCTGCCGTCACGGCCGCACGCGAAGCGGATGCGGAACTGGTCGCCCTCGCCTCGGCGGGTAACGCGGGCCAGTCGGCGGCGTCGTACGCCAGCATGGCCGACCTTCGGTCGTATGCGTTCGTCCCCTCGCGCGCGCCGTTCTCGAACAAGGCGATGGTGAACGTCCACGGCGGCGAGATGCGCGTCGTCGGCGGCCGGTACCCTGACGCCGAGGACGGACTCCACGAGCAACTGCAGTCTGATTGGTTCACCCTGCAGGAGTTCGACAACCCCTACCGCCACGACGGTATCAAGACGCTCGCGTTCGAGGTGGCTGAGTCACTCGACTGGTCCGTCCCGGACGCTGTCATCGTTCCGACGAGTACGGGTGAAGTCGTCACTGGCGTCGCAAACGGCTTCCGCCAACTCCGCGAACTCGGCCTTATAGACGAGCCTCCATCGATCTACGCGGCCCAAGCGTCCGGCTGCGCGCCGATATACGCCGCTCACGAACGCGGCGAACGCGACGTAGAACCGTGGGAACACCCCGACACTATCGTCGGCGAACTGGAGATTCCCGATCCGAAAGGTGGGGCCGCGGCCGTCCACGCCGTTGAACAAACGGACGGTGACATCCTCGCAATCGACGATGAAGACATTCTCGAGAGCGCCGTCGTCGCCGCACAGACCGCCGGCGTCGAAGTCGGCACTGCCGGTGGTGCGGCGATGGCCGCCGCGTGGCAACTCGCAGAAGACGGCGTCGTGGGCGAAACCGACGATGTCGTCGTCGTGAACACTGAATCCGGTACGAAGACGGCAGATATTCTCAGAAGCCACCTGATGGGACAGGGTATCTAATCCCCGTCAGGGAATCTGAATCGAACCCGCGGTTTTCACGCGATAGCGGGCGCGATTCTTCCCAGTAGGTTTTTCTTTTAGACTCGTCTAATTCGGAATATGTTGAGCGACGTGATGGAGGACTACTTGAAGGCCATCTATCAGATTCAGGCGACATCCGGCCCACCCGTCTCTACTTCTGCCATTGCGGAGTATCTCGGCAAGACGCCGCCGACGGTGACGAGCATGCTCGGGAAGCTCGAAGAGCGCGGACTCGTGAACCGCGAGAAATACAAGGGCGTCGAGTTGACCGAGGAGGGCGAGACGGTGGCACTGGAAGTGCTTCGTCACCATCGCCTCCTCGAAGCCTATCTCGCGGAACATCTCGACTACTCGTGGAGCGAAGTCCACGACGAAGCGGACGCACTCGAACACCACATCAGCGAAGAGTTCGAGCGCCGCGTTGCGGAAGCGCTCGGGAATCCGACGGTGGATCCGCACGGTGACCCGATTCCCTCGGCCGATCTCACGCCCCTCGAATACGACGACACGGAGACACTGAGTGACCACCCTGTCGGCGATCACGTGGTCGTGACGCGCGTCAGCGACCGAGACGAGGAGGAATTAGAGTATCTCGCTGATGCCGGTGTCACACCGGGGACCAAACTCGAAGTCGTTGACGTGGCCCCGTTCGGTATGGTCACCGTCCGGACCGAGGACGACGGCGAACAGAGCCTTCCCGAGTCAGTTGCGGCCTCGATTCGCGTCAAACCGGTTGACGAGGACGCCGACGGTGCGAACGACGAAGCGAACGGTGAGAACGGCGAGGCATCGACGTGACCGGCTATCTCGAAATTCTGGTCATCGCGTTCGTCTACCAGTTGGCGGTACTCCCGGGCGAGAAGGTGCAGTTCATCATCGCCGGCCTCTCGACGCGGTACAACCCCCTCGTCGTCGTCGCCGCGGCGGGATCAGCGTTTGCCGGGTGGACCGCGCTGGAGATTCTGTTCGGACAGGCGATTCGGTCGGCTTTGCCACCCATCGCTCTCAACGCGATCACTGCGGCGTTGTTCCTGACGTTCGCCGTCCTTCTCTACCGGTCGGCACCCGACTCGAACGAACCATCCCATCAGTCCGCCACCGAGACGGACGGCGGGTTCGCAGATCCGGCGGATCAGGCGGACTTGCCCGGTCCACTCACCCGTCTTTCGGGGTCGTTCGGTGGGTTCATCCCCATCTTCGTGATGATGGCTGCCGGAGAGTTCGGTGACAAGACGCAGATGGTCACTATCGGACTGGCAATCGACTACGGGGCCACCTCGGCCATCTGGTTCGGAGAGATGCTCGCTATCATCCCCGTGAGCCTCGCCAACGCGTATCTGTTCCACAAGTTCTCGCATCGATTCGATATGCGGAAGGTACACCTGCTCTCGGCCGCGCTGTTCTGCTTTTTCGGCCTCGACACGGTGTTGCAGATGACGATGAACGTCTCCGTCTGGGAGTCGGCCGTCAAAGCGGTTGCTGCCGGTCTCGGCGTGGCGTAGTTCCGGCGTGAGTGACTCCTTTCGGTTGATTTATCCGCTTCTCGTTCCGCTGACTGTACGTGCTTAGTATCGTCGTCACCCTCCTCGTGGGCAGTATCTTCGGACTCGCCTTAGCTGCCCCACCCGGACCGATGAACGCGATCATCGCCGAAGAGAGCGTCATTCACGGCTGGCTTGCAGGGTTCAAAGCCGGTCTTGGTGCGATGAGTGCTGACGCTATCTTCTTCGTCCTCGCGGCGCTCGGTGTCGTGACGTTCCTCCAAGGGTCCCCCACGCTCCACGCCGTCATGATGGGTGTCGGCGGCGTGCTACTGCTGTACTTCGCCTACGGTGCCGTACAGGACGCACAGTCCTCGTTCCAACCCGACGACTCGTCTGACCGACCAAACGATCCGGGTGAGCAATCAAACGATCCGACTGATCAGCCAAATAATCCGAGTGAGCGACCGACAGGGACCGGGTTCACGAAGGCGTTCGTGCTCGCGCTCACGAACCCCTACCAGATTCTGTTCTGGATCACCATCGGTGTGAAGATGTTAGATCCGGGAACGCTGGATGTTCTGGCGGAGATACCGTACGTCGGCGCATCGCTGACTGGCACTCTCGTCGTCCAGACCGGGTCGCCGTCGCTCGTTATCGGCTTCTTCGGTGGCATTCTCATTTGGGCGTCGGGTTTCCCGGCAGCACTCGTCGGTGCCGAACGCCGCGTGAACAAACTGGCCCCCGTCGTAGCCGGTGGCAGCGCACTCGTTCTCGCAGGGTTCGGGCTGATGTTTCTCTCGCGGGCGGTCAACACGTTCGTCCCGTTCTGAACCGCCGATGACTCTCTCACCCGAGATGACCGCAGACAAACAGGTCTAACCGCACTCTGGACGCTGAAACACTAACCCTTTCACCCGGCGGACGGGAGATTCGACTATGTTCGATAAGTCGACGTGGATTCAGCTCCCGCGGAATGTCCTCATGGGACACGGCGTCGTCGACGAACTCGCCGATGCGGTGGACGAACTCTACCTGACGGGACGGCCGTTCTTGGTTACGAGTCCGACCCCGAACGACATCGCGGGCGACGCGGTGCGCACGCAGTTCGACGATATCGCTTCCGTCACCATCGAGACGGCGAGTTTCGAGTCGGTCGAACGCGTCGTCGATGCCGCGGAGGCGGCCGACGCGGGCTATCTGATCGCTCTCGGCGGTGGGAAGGTCATCGACACCGCGAAGATGGCCTCCGACAGCCTCGACTGTGGCTTCGTCTCCGTCCCGACGGCGGCGAGTCACGATGGTATCGTCTCGGGCCGGTCATCGATTCCTGAGGGAGATACGCGCCACTCCGTCGCCGCCGACCCGCCGTTAGCCGTCGTCGCCGACACGACTATCCTCGCGGAGGCTCCGTGGGAACTCACCACCGCGGGCTGTGCCGACATCATCTCGAACTACACCGCGGTGAAAGACTGGCAACTCGCACACCGATTGAAGAATGCCGAATATTCCGAGTACGCTGGCGCGCTCTCGCAGATGACTGCGGAGATGCTCGTGGACAACGCCGAATCGATCAAACCCAATCTCGAAGAGTCTGCGTGGGTCGTCGTGAAAGCGCTCCTCTCCTCGGGCGTGGCGATGTCCATCGCCGACAGCTCCCGGCCCGCCTCGGGCGCAGAACATCTGTTCAGCCACCAACTCGACCGACTCGTACCCGGACGCGCCCTCCACGGTCACCAAGTTGGGGTCGGCTCGATCGTCATCGAGTACCTCCACAGCGGTGAGAAAGGCGAGTGGCGCGACATCCGCAACGCACTCGACGAGGTTGGTGCCCCGACGACAGCAGCTGAACTCGGAATCGACGCCGAGACGGTACTGGAAGCGCTCACGACGGCACACACGATTCGTGACCGATACACCATCCTCGGCGACGGTGTGAGCGAGGAGGCCGCCCGCGAGGCGGCGACGTTCACCGGCGTCATCTAATCCACCGTTTGCACACTCGGTGCGTCGCCGGCACACCACTCGTCACAAAATGGCTGGCCCAACATCATCTCACGAGATTCGGACTTCTGTCTCACTCGCATACAGGACGGAGTCGGTACCGTACTGCCACCGCGTCCGAATCCCGAATCCGCGTCCTGAATCCGAAGAGGGAAGACGGGAGCTTCCGAAAGACCGCTATGGCAACTGCGAGCGCCGATAACCCGCTGAAAGAGCATCCGTTAGCCGCCACCGTGGTTCTCTCAATCGTCGGCTACGCCCTCGTTATCGGGACGTTCCTCGGTTTCGTCCCGGGATCGGTGTTCCCGGAACTCTCGCTCTCACAGGTGAATCTGCTTTCGGACGCTATCGCCGCCGTCAATGCGGTGAACGTCATCGTCATCGCCGCCGGATGGCGCTGGATCCGCCGTGACGAAGTGAAAAAGCACGCTACTGCGATGGTCACGTCGTTCGCCCTCATCCTCGTCTTCCTCGTGATGTACCTCGCCAAAATCGGCGGGGGTGGCACGAAGAAGATGGTCGCCCCGTGGTTCGCGTACTACCCCTACTTGGCGATGCTGGCGATACACATCATCCTCTCTATCGTCGCGGTGCCGGTGGTGCTGTACGCGCTCGTCCTCGGTCTCACGCACTCGCCGACAGAACTCCGCCGCGAGACGCCGCACCTGAAAGTGGGTCGTCTCGCTGCTGGCTCGTGGTTACTCTCGTTGAGCCTCGGCGTCATCACTTACTTGCTTCTCAACCACGTCTTCAGTTGGGAGTACAGCGCGTCGGCGGCGGCCGCACTCGTTGCTGCGCCGTTATAGTCTGGGCGTTCACGAGTTCTGGTGCATAGTGCGAGCGCATACCCGCGTCTTTAGGCGCGGGAGGAGGTCAATCCAACTCGCTCGTGTCACCCCGGGGAGTCCGACGGTGAGAACGAACGTAATGAGACAGATTCGAGATTGTACGACTTGACCGCGCTTTTACTTGAAACAAATGACATCTTTCGCTGTCGATCAGCCGTTTCGACCCGAAATTTTCCGACTCTGTTCACCTTGTCGGACGAGCAAATGTTGAGGATTTTTATCGTCCGGTCGCAAGCCGATGCGTATGCGAATCGCGTTCGTCTCGATGTACACCGAACAACTCCGAGCAGACGGTGCCACGAGACGGATGCGACGGGTGTCAGAACGCCTCGCCGCGAGCGGCCACGACGTGTCCGTCCTCTGCGCGCAGTGGTGGGAGGGTGAAGTTCCCGAGTTCGAGCAGAACGACGTAAACTACATTCGCGTCACAGAGACGCCGTCTGCGCCGAAGTTCGCCTCCAAGGTACCGTTCGCACTTCGCCGCGTCAAGCCGGACGTGATTCACGCGACGAACAGTCCGCCGACGCAAGTGACCGGCGCGAAGACGGCGGCGCGCTTTCTCCGCGTTCCGGTCGTCGTTGATTGGTGGGCCGAACGCGAGGGCGACTCAAGCAGTGCGTGCAAGCGCGCGGCCCGCGGGCCGAAACGCGTTATCGCTCCCTCGCAGATGGTCAAGACCGACGTTCGAGAGTACGGCGCGTCCGAGGAGGCGGTCCGCGTCGTTCCCGAATCGATCGACTTCGAGTTGGTGCGCGAGGCCGAGGCCGACGACAGGGCGGACATTCTCTACTCGCGGCACCTCGACCAGTACGCCAACGTCGAGTCGTTCTTCCTCGCACTCGCGGAACTCCGCGACAAAGACTGGCGGGCGGCCGTCATCGGCGACGGGCCGGAACGCGCCGAGGCCGAACAGACGGCCGCGGACCTCCGCATCGACGACCGGGTGGAGTTCCTCGGAGAGTTACCGCCCGAAGAGTTCGTTCCCATCATGAAGGGCGCGCACGTCTTCGCGCAGACCGCCGCCGTCGAACCGTTCGCCAACGACCTGCTCTGGGCGCTTGCCTCAGGATGCGTCGGCATCGTCGAATATCAGGCACGCTCCAGCGCGCACGAACTCGTCGTCAACTGTGACCGCGGCGCGCGCGTCACGAGTCCCCAGGAACTCGCAGACGAGATTTCGGCCGCCGCGGGGTACTCCCAAGAGTCGATCAACGAGGAGTTCGCATCGTTCGATCACGATGACGTACTCCGACGCTACGAGGATATCTACGCGGACGCCATCGAGGACTACGGCTGGTTCTGAGCGGACCGTGGCTCAACTCGGGTCTGACGGTGAGATACGACGAGATTACGAACGTGTGAGCAAACAGCTCTCTGTCGTCTCCGCGAACGGAACCCGAAAAAAGATGCGAACCGACTATTCTTCGATCTCGTAGTCGCCGCCGTACTTCAGGAAGAAGAACGCCAGTCCGAGCGTCGAAACCATCGCGAACGTCGTAGCGATACCGAGCGTCTTCGCGGAGTCCGGCACCGACGGAACGTTTGCGGGTTCGGGCGTCGAGATCGATTCGACGACTTCGATGGTGCCGACCATGCCTGCGGATTTGTGCGGTTGGCAGAAGTACTCGTACTCACCGAGCGTCTCGAACGTGTGCTTGTAGGTAAAGCCGGAGTTCTCGATGGATTCGTGTCCCTTCCAACTCGCGCCGTCGGGTTGACTATCGACGACGATGTTGTGGTTGTCAGACTCCCAGACGAACTTCACCGTCGTTCCGGGCGTGACCTGAAGCGCTTCGTTGGTTCCCGGTGAGAACACGAGATCACCGTCCGGGCCGACGGTAACGGTCTTTGTGGCGCCGCCACCACCGCCACCGCCACCGCTACCGGACTCACCGCTGGTACCCGTGGGAGTACCCGTTGCGGTGCTGTTGCCCGTTGCGGTACTGTTGCCCGCCGCAGTGCTGTTACCGGTACTGGTACCCGTCCCCGTCTCCTGCGCCGCGGCGGCCCCGGTCGCGCCCGCGACTGCCGCAGTCCCTGCCGCAGTCGTGAGGAAGGCACGACGGGACATCTCCGCGTTGCCGTCAGTCATGTTCGGCGGTTGGGTGTCCGCTGTAGTGAATACTTTGGTTTCCAGTTCAGCCCGCGCCGCCCGAGAACCGATAGACGCGGCGCGGTTAGAGCGTGTAATCGTGCTCGCCGGTCTCCGTATCGAGGAACGCCGCGAGGAGGTCGATAGTGGCGTCTACGTCAGCCACGTGCGCGCTCTCGGTTACGGTGTGGAGGTACCGAGTCGGGATGGAGATCGCACCGACCGGCTTCGCGCCGTGCGTGTTCTGAAACCCAGCCGTATCCGTCCCGCCCGCGGGGAGGACCTCATACTGGTATTCGACACCTTCGGACTCGGCCACGTCGCGGAGGCGGCGATGCACCTTCGGGTTCGTAATGACACTCCCGTCTTTCAGTTTGATCGCGGTCCCCGCACCAAGTTCGGTGACGTGGTCGCCCGCGTCAAAGCCGGGCACGTCGTTCGCCACGGTCACGTCCAGAGCGATAGCGAGATCCGGATTGAGGTCTACACCGAGTGCGGTGGCTCCGCGGAGGCCGACCTCCTCTTGGACGGTCGCCGCAAAGTGGACGGTCACGTCGGGATCTTCGACGCGCTTTGCGGCTTCCAGAATCGAGAACAGGCAGATGCGGTCGTCGAGAGCCTTGCCCGTGACGTGGTCGCCCATCTCGACAGTGGTCTGCTCCATCGTCACGAGGTCTCCAACGTTGACCGTCTCTTTGGCCGTCTCGGCGTCGAGACCGATGTCAACGTACAGATCTTTCACTTCGTCGTCTTTCTCTTTTTGCTCCTCAGAGAGCGTGTGCGGCGGCGGCGACCCGATGACGCCCGTCACGTCGCCTGCCCCGGTGTGTATCTGCACCCGTTGGGCTTTCAGGATGCGCGCGTCCCAGCCACCGAGAGCGTCCAACTGGACGAACCCCTCGTCGGTGACGTGACGAACCATGAAGCCGATTTCGTCCATGTGCGCCGCCACCGCCACGGAGTAGTCCGACGTGCCCTCGATTGTCCCGACGACGTTACCCATTGCATCCGTCTGTACCTTGTCGGTGTGTGCCTCCAACTCTCGACGGACGATGTCGCGGATACGGTCTTCGTACCCCGGCACACCGCTGGTTTCGGTCAACTCCTGAAGCAACTCGAAATCGAACTCATACTCGGCCATAGTGACATTTTTTGCCAGTCGAGACTAAAACACTCCTATCTCGGGGGCCGTGGGAAACTGACAACCAGTTCATCGTGGTTCCGGAACGTTTTTGCCGTGTTTCTGTGCATTGAGTGGCATGGCAGACGCAGAGGCGGAACTCCGCGAGCAGTTTACCGAGGCGTTCAGTGACGCAGAATTCCCCGTCAAGAACCAGATGGACCTCGTTCCCGCGCTTCCCAACGGTCCGGGCACGCGTTTCGAGGCTGGCGACGGCGAAGTGAGTTTCACGGCGATGGAGATGGCAGCGAAACTCGGCTCCCACCAAGAGTTCCCGTACGACGACGCCGAAAGCCTCGTTGACGACGTTATCGAGGGGCTGAAGGCTGAAGGGATGCTCTAAGCTCCGGTTTTCACGCTCCAACACCCCCCTTTTGGTGCGACTTCGACGAACGACCGTGAGTCGCATCGCACGGTCGACAGCGACTGTTTTGGTCACCTTCCCTCCAGAGTGCGTTCCTTCCGCCACACGAACCATTACGGTACTTCCGGCGGAACTCGATTCTATGACGACACACGACATCGAGCGATACCTGAACATCCGTAGCGCATACGGTGCCTCCTTCGGCCCTGATGGGGAGCGACTCTCCTTTCTCATGGATACGACAGGCGTCCCGCAAGTGTGGACGCTGGACGGTCCGGCGGCGTGGCCCGAACAACGAACGTTCTACGACGAGCGCGTCACGTTCGCGTCATGGTCGCCCGAGAACCCCGAACTCGTCTTCGGAATGGACGAAGGCGGCAACGAACGTCAGCAACTCCTCCGCTACGACCCCATTTCCGGTGGTATCAGCAATCTCACCGAGATGCCGGACGCAAAACACCGCTGGGGCGGATGGAGTAACGACGGCGACCGGTTTGCGTTCACCTCGAACCGCCGCGACGAGGCGGTGTTTGACGTGTACGTGCAGGGCCGAGACGAGACGGGCGACGCGGCGGAGATGGTCCACGAGGGCGACGGCTGGCTGACAGTCGGCGGATGGTCGCCGGACGACTCCATGCTCGTCGTCTCGGAGGCGTACTCGAACTTCGATCAGGACGTGTCAGTGCTCGACGTAGAGACCGGAGAACTGACGCATCTGACGCCGCACGAGGGGACGGTTCGGTTCCAGAGCGCAGAGTGGGGTCCGGACGGTGAGAACGTCTATCTCGTCTCCGACCGCGACAGCGATACGCTCGACCTCTGGCGCGTGAACGTCGAGTCCGGCGAGTTTTCGCTCGTGGCTGAAGACGACGAGTGGGAGATCGACGGCGTGGCTGTGGATCACGACTCCCGGCGCATCGTCTACTCAACGAACGTGGACGGCTACACCGAACTCACCGTCGGTGAACTGACTGCCCCGGATCGCATCGACGAGTACGCTGTTCCGGACTTGCCGCGCGGCGTCGCGGGCGGGGTCTCCTTTTCGCCCGACGGCGACCGATTCGCCGTCACCGTCTCCAGAAGCTCAGATACGGCGAACGTCTACGTCGTAGACGCGAAGACTGGCGAGGTCACGCAGTGGACGCACGCGGCCACCGCGGGCATCCCGCGGGATACGTTCGTCGAACCCGAACTCGTTCACTACCCGACGTTCGACGGCCGAGAGATTCCGGCGTTCTTCTCGCTGCCTGACGACGACGCGGGTGAGGGGGATACGCCGGTTATCGTGGACATCCACGGCGGTCCCGAATCGCAACGCCGCCCGTCATTCAACGCGGTCAAGCAGTACTTCCTCGCCAACGGCTACGCGGTCTTCGAACCGAACGTGCGAGGGTCGGCAGGGTACGGGAAGGCGTACGGCCACTTAGACGACGTAGAGAACCGGATGGATTCGGTAGCGGACATCGAAGCGGCCGTCGAGTGGTTGCACGACCATCCGGCGGTGGACCCGGACCGAATCGTCGCCATGGGTGGTTCCTACGGCGGCTTCATGGTGCTGGCGTCGATGACGGAGTATCCGGATCTCTGGGCCGCCGGCATCGACACCGTCGGCATCGCTAACTTCGTGACGTTCTTGGAAAACACGGGCGACTGGCGGCGCGAACTCCGCGAGGCGGAGTACGGCTCACTCGAAGACGACCGCGAGTTCCTCGAATCCATCTCGCCGATCAACAACATCGAGAAGATTCGCGCGCCGTTGTTCGTCCTCCACGGCGAAAACGACCCGCGCGTCCCCGTGAGCGAGGCACATCAGATCGTCGAGAAGGCGGGCGAACACGTCCCCGTCCGCGAACTCATCTTCGAAGACGAGGGCCACGGCTTCACCAAACTGGAGAATCGAATCGAAGCGTACGAGGCCATCGTCGAGTTCCTCGACGAACACGTCTAGAACCCGACTCCCAACCGTCGCGTTTTGTTGTGACGAGAGAAACGACTTAGTACCGGCGTAGAGTATGCTTGACAGACATGTCACGTGGGAAGGAATGGTGCTGTGTACTCGTTGTTCTCCCAGATTCGTCTGCAGGCGGCGGCTACCCCGAGATTGTGGGACCGATTGAAAAGACACTCGGCTCACAAGTCACCGTACGAAGAGGACAGTCCGCAGGAGAGTACGTCCACGAACTCGGACCGACTATCGACTGTGCGTTGGTACTGTCCGATGACGACGAACTGGTCGAGTTGCTCGTCGAAGCCAGCAACGGCGTTCCAGTCGTCGTCTACGGCGAAGGCCGTGCCGACGGCGTCGAGAAGGTGATCGAACCGGACGAGGGCGTCGAGCGTCTTCTTAACTGTCTCTCAGCCGCTATCGCAGCAGACCAACGGGAGAGCGAACTGGTCGAGGCGAACGCGAAACTCACCGCGTTGAGTGAGCACGCTAGCGCCATCACTGGTTGTGAGTCCGTCTCTGAGGTGTGTGAGGAGACGCTTGCCGCCGCCGTCGATGCCCTTGCGTTTACATTCTGTACCGTGGCGCTCGTCGAGGACGATAGAATCGTTCCTCGGGCTTCGACGCTTGCGCCGGACGACTACCGGAGCTGTCACGTCAGCGAAGGCATCGCCGGTCGGACGTATCGCACAGGAAAGACGCAACTGGTCGATGACATTGCGCTGGACGACGACACGCTCTTTTCGGAGGCACGACGCTCGACGGTGAGCGTCCCGTTCGGGCCGTACGGGGTGATACAGGTCGTCTCCAACAGTCCCAACGCGTTCGACGAACGAGACGCTGAGTTCCTCGAAATCCTCGCTGATTATACCGCTGAGGCGCTCTCTCGACTCGACCGGGAGGCGGCGCTCAGACAGGAGCGTGACCGACTCCGCGCCTTCTTTGACAGCCATCCCGTTCCGGTCGTATCAGTCGAGGAAGTGACCGCACCCGGCGACCGAGTTCGCTGTGAGACCAATCACGCCTACGAGCGGATATTTCCCAAGCAGTGCAACCACGTCAGTGTCTTCGTCGAAGAAGTGTTTCCGACGAACGCCGAACGCCGTCTGTTCTCTGACCAGTTACGTGCTGAAAGCCCCAGCACAGCGGTAGTCGAGCGTAAGACTTCCTCGGGAGCGTTCGAGGCGTTTCAGCTTACCGTCGTTCCTGTGCCAGCGAGCGGTCCCACCGGTTCCGCCTACGGCGTCTACACCCACGCCGACGACTCGTCCCCGATTGTTGAACTGTCCTGAACTTCCGTTAGAGTCAAACCACGCCGCGGCGAACGAATGGGTATGAGTGCCGACACGGAACGCGGACAGCAACAGCGGACAATCCGTTGTCTCATCGCCAAGGTCGGACTGGACGGTCACGACCGGGGAGCGCACGTTATCGCCCGTGCCTTCCGAGACGCGGGGTTCGAGGTTATCTATTCGGGACTCCATCGTGCGCCCGAGGAAATTGTACAGGCGGCCGTCCAAGAGGACGTTGACGTGCTGGGCATCTCTATCCTCTCGGGGGCGCACAATACGCTCGTCCCGAAAATCATCGACGGCCTGAAAGAGTACGACGCTTTCGAGGATACGCTGATCCTCGTGGGCGGTATCGTCCCCGACGAGGACCGACCGGAACTCAAGGAGATGGGCGTCTCTGAGGTGTTCGGTCCCGGCACGCCGATGCAGGAGACCATCGAATTCGTCCGCGAAAACGCCCCCCAGCGCGACTGATGAGCCACGCCGAAGACACGACGCGCGAGGCGCGCAACGATGAACTCGTCTCCGACCTGTTGTCGGGGAAACACCGCGCTCTCGCGCGAGCGATCACGAAGATAGAGAATCGGAGTCCGGGCTACCGCGACCTCGTCTCTCGGCTCCACGCGCACACCGGCGATGCCGACGTTATCGGAATCACGGGCAGTCCCGGTGCGGGCAAATCAACGCTCGTGGACAAACTGGCGAAAGCGTACCGCGACGACGGGCTGACCGTCGGCGTCATCGGCGTTGACCCCTCCTCACCGTACACCGGCGGGGCCGTCCTCGGCGACCGAATCCGCATGGCGTCGAACGTCGGCGACATGGACGTGTTCTTCCGGTCGATGAGTGCCCGCGGCCAACTCGGCGGCCTCTCGACGGCGACTTCTGACGCGGTGAAGGCACTCGACGCGTTCGGCAAGGACAAGATTATCGTCGAGACGGTCGGCGCAGGTCAGAACGAAGTTGACATCGTCCGCACCGCCGATACCGTTACCGTCCTCGTCCAGCCCGGAAGCGGCGACGACGTGCAGATGCTGAAGGCCGGTATCCTCGAAATCGGTGATGTGTTCGTCGTCAACAAAGCCGACATGGACGGCGTCAACCGGACCGTCGCGGAGTTAGAGGAGATGATTCATCTCCGGGACAACCCCGGCGCAAAGCTCGACACGGGCCACCACGGCGTCGATACGAGCCTTCCAGCGGGTGTTTCCGAAGCAAACGGACAGGCGAACGGGACGGATGCAGACGAACCGGATGACGCGGCCGACGACGACCCCGAGTGGAAACCGGCCATCGTGGAGACGGTGGCGACCACCGGCGACGGCGTGGACGAACTCGTCGAGACGCTCGGCGCACACGCCGAGTTCCTCACCGAGTCGGGGATGCGCGAGCAGAAAGCCCGAACGCGGTACGCAGAGGAGATTCGGCAACTCCTCCGGAACGACGCGAACGAGTTACTCAAGGAGGAACTCGACAGGCACGGCGGCGTCGAATCGCTGGCGGCCGCCGTTGCAGATCGGGAGACGGATCCCTACGCCGTCGCCAGCGAGGTTATCGAACCGCTGCGTGACTGCGTCACATCGCACCGCGACGAGTGAGCCGTCGGTCAGAACGTCGGTCGTAACTGGCAGGCGAAACTCCCAGCAGGGTATAATATCCTCGCGCACCTTCTTCCGCCATGAAGTTGCGAAACGTCGTTGGTGGAGTCGTCGCTGGGACCGGCCTTCTTGCTGCCGCGAACGCCGTTCTGTCGCGTCGGACGCCGCCGCTTGAACCTGCGCTGTCGGGCGAACAGCACACGTATCGCTGGCGCGGCATGGACGTACACTACACTGAGGCGGGCGATGAGGACGATCCGAACTTGCTTCTCCTGCACGGTGTCAACGCTGCCGCATCCAACGGCGAGTTCCGCGAGGTGTTCGACGAACTCGCCGAGGATTACCACGTCATCGCTCCGGACCTTCCGGGATTCGGAATGTCTGACCGGCCGCCGTTGCGCTACTCCGCCGCACTGTACGAGGATTTTATCGGGGAGTTCGTTGCCGAGTTCGACGACCCGGCGGTCGTGGCCTCGTCGCTCACCGCTTCGTATCTCATCGCCGCCGATCCGGACGTGTCACGGCTGATTCTCGTCTGCCCATCCGAACGCGGCGGCCCGGAACCGAAAGAGTGGCTTCGAGAACTCATCCGCGCGCCCGTTATCGGTGAAGCCGTATTCAACCTCATCGGGTCGAAGCCGTCGATCCGGTACTTCAACGCTGACCACGGCTACGCCGATCCGAGTCGGGTGTCCGATGAGTGGATCGACTACGAGTGGCGGACGGCCCACCAACAGAACGCCCGCTTCGCTCCGGCGTCGTTCATCAGCGGCTACCTCAACGAAGATATCGATCTCGAAACCGAACTCGCGGATGTGGACGTGCCCGTAACGTTGGTGTGGGGCCGCGACTCGGATCTCGTCCCGCTGAAGCGCGGACGCGAACTCGCGGAAGCGGCTGACTGTAAACTCGTCGTCTTCGACGACACGAAGCTCTTGCCGCACGTCGAGTTCCCAGAACAGTTCCTCTCGACAGTCAGAGAGGATGTGGGAATCCCCGCGTAAGGGTCGCCAGACAGTCCCCGCGTTCCGCTTGCTTTCTTACCGCGGCCGGAACACGACCATCGTATCGCCCGTGTCCGGGTTCTCTGCGGTGTGGACTTCCACGGACATGCCAACCGATGGGTCAGGGCCGTCCTCGTCCAGCACGCCGCGCAGAACGCCTGTGAGGCGAACTGCATCGAACGACGCGATGGCTGTGACGTACGGCGTCTGACTGGCGAAGTCCGGTCCGGCAACGTGAATCTCCGAGAACGTTTCGACGGTACCCGACTCGGGGAGTGGCGTTTTCTCCAGTTCCATCGCTCCGCAGTGGGGACACGTCCGGCGCGGCGGGAGCGACCCGTGTCCGTCCGGACAGGCCAGATAGTAGCCCTCACCGTCGCCGATGGCCGCAAGCCACTCGTCGTAGCCACCGTCGGTCATTCAACCACCTCCAGCACGTGGACGACAGCACTGGCGACAGTCCCACCCGCGTTGTGGGTGACGCCGACACGCGGGTCCGACAGGGCGTCGCTGTTGGCGTGGTCGCCGCGGAGCAGTTTCGTCATCTCGACAACCTGTGCGCCGCCCGTCGCCCCGACAGGGTGGCCTTTCGCCTTCAGGCCGCCCGAGAGGTTCACCGGAAGCGACCCGTCGCGGGTGGTTTTCCCCTCGCGGGCCGCGGTGATTGCCTCTCCGTGGTCGAACAGGCCGAGCGATTCGAGAGCGAGTACTTCCGCGATAGTAAAGCAGTCGTGGACTTCCGCCACATCAACGTCGTCCGGGCCGATTCCGGCGTCCTCGTAGGCTGCTGTCGCTGCTTTCTCGGCCGCGGGCGTCCGCGAGAACGCGTCACGGTCTTGGAGCGCGAGGTTGTCACCGCCCTGCCCGCTTCCGGTGATCGAAACGGGAGCCTCCAGTCCGTGCTCCTCCGCGTACTCGTCGCTGACGAGGACGACTGCGCTCGCGCCGTCGGTGATGGGACAGGCGTCGAACAGGTGAAGCGGCGTGGCGACCGGCAGGCTCTCCATCGCCTGTTCGACGGTTATCTCGCGGCGATACTGTGCGTATTCGTTCGGGACGGCGTTCGCGTGGTTCTTCACGGCGATGTGCGCTAAATCCTCGCGCGACCCGCCGTACTCCTCGAAGTACGCGCGAGCCATGAGGGCGTACGCGCCGGGGAAATTCATCCCCGAGCGTACCTCGAACAGTTCGTCGGCGGCGATGGCGAGCGATTCGGTCACTCTCGACGTCGAGAGGTTCGTCATGCGCTCCATCCCGCCCGCAAGGAGAACGTCGTGTTCGCCCGCGCGGATCGACCGCACGGCCTGTCTGACGGCGATACCGGCGGAGGCACACGCCGATTCGTGGCGCATCGCGGGACAGTCGAGTCCGGCCGCTTCGGCCATCAACGGTCCCTGATGACCCTGGCGCTCCGCGAAGGCACCCATGAAGTTCCCGTAGTGGACCCCCTCGTACGCGTCACGTGGCACGCCAGCTTCCTCACGGGCCGCGAGTGCGGCTTCCGCGAACAGATCACGACCCGTCCGCTCCGGTTGCTCGCCGAAGGGAGTGAGGCCGACGCCAGCGATTCGAACGTCGCTCATGCATGAACGTACGTTACAAAAGATGTATGAAGGTGCCGGAATTGGCGGTCACGGCGCACGACCGTCGCAAGTGGGGTTTCCGCCGCTGTACTGTTCTCTCGTCGCTGTCCGAAACCGGCGGACGGTGTGGGGCACCGAAACGGTTAGTGACCGGACGGGAGGAGGAGAGAACATGACTGACTGGATCGGCAAGACGTTCACTAGCGACTTCGGATGGGACCACCTCGAATCACTCGTCGATATCGGTGACCGGATGGCCGGATCACCCGGCGAACGCGAGGCGATGGAGTTGACGCGCGACGCGCTGGAAGCGGCCGGTGCGCGCAACGCCCACATTGATACGTTCGAGATTCAGGGCTGGGAACGCGGTGACAGTCGCGTCGTTACGGACGGGACGACACAGGACTGCATCGCTCTCCCGCGGAGTCCGTCCGACGCGTCGTCCGGTGAGTTCGTTGACCTCGGATACGGTCTCCCCGAGGATTTCGAGGCGGATCTCTCGGGGAAGGTAGTGATGGTCTCTTCGACTGTTCCGGACCACTACGAGCGGTTCATCCATCGCCGAGAGAAGTACTACCACGCTGTTGAGGCGGGTGCAGAAGCGTTCGTCTTCGCCAATCACGTCGAAGGCTGTCTGCCGCCGACCGGGAGCGTCGGCACCGAAGAATCGCCAGTCGGCGACATCCCCGCTGTCGGGGTCAGCAAGGAAGTCGGAACTCGTCTCGCCCGCCGGTTCGAAGGCGAAGCGGTGACCGTCGAGGTAGACTGTGAGACGCCGCCTGCCGAAAGCGGAAACGTCCATGCCGAACTCGGCCCCGACACCGAGGACGAACTCCTCGTCACCAGCCATCTCGACGCACACGACATTGCCGAGGGTGCGTGGGACAACGGATCGGGCACCGCGATGGTGGTCGAACTCGCCCGTATCCTCGCAGAACGAGAGGACGAACTCGAAACGCGCGTCCGCTTCATCGCGTTCGGTGCAGAGGAAGTCGGCCTCGTCGGATCCGGGCACGAGTCTGACCGACTCGGCGACGAGCGGGAGCACATCAAGGCGGTCGTGAACAACGACGGCGTCGTCTTCGGCCGAACACTGAAGTTTGACACCCACGGGTTCGATGCACTCGAAGCGGCGGCCGAGTCGGTCGGAGATCAGTTCGACCATCCCGTCTCTATCGTTCCCGAATTGGTTCCGCACAGCGACCACTGGCCGTTTACGCAGTGGGGTGTGCCGGGCTATATGATCTCTTGTGAGACAGCGGGTCGCGGCCGCGGCTGGGGCCACACGTTCGCCGACACCCTCGACAAGCTGGAAGTGCGGAACCTCCGCGAACAGGCGATTCTGCTCGCACAGCTCGTCGTTGACCTCGCAGACGATGAGATGGAGATTCAACACAAAGACGAGGCGGAGATCATCGAGGCGCTGGAGGAGGAAGACCACGCTGCGGGAATGAAGATAACCGGAGATTGGCCGTACTGACGACGGAATCATCAGACAACGGTGAACCGCCGGGTCTTTTACTGGGCCGGGCGTATCCGGGGACGATGTCTCGAAGAGGTGCGCCGGAGGCCGAACCGTGAGCGGCGACGCACCCGTCATCGTCGTCCGTGGCGACGGTGACGACGCGAACGCAGTCGCCGAATCCGTGGCCGCCGCCGGTGGCGTCGTCGCCAACAGGAGTGACGACGGTGCAGTTGATCCTGACGCCGCTGTGGCCGATGCAGATGCTGTCTTCGCTGTCGGCGAAGCGGCGCTGTTCGAGTTTGCTACTGCAGACCCGGCCGCACCGATTCTCCCTATCGCGTGTACCGTCGGCCACCAATCGGTCTCTCATGCAGATGTCGCGGACGCGGTTCGAGCGCTTCGGACGGGGGCGGTGCGAACGGTCGAACATCCCGTCCTCACAGTCACCGTCGATGGCACTCTGGCTGGGACCGCTCTCGCGGACGTGACGCTGATGACGGACGAGCCGGCACGTATCTCAGAGTACGCTGTCTCGACGCCTGCAGAGCGTGTCGATTCGTTCCGGGCTGACGGCGTTGTCGTTGCTACGCCCCTGGGAAGTCACGGCTACGCCCGCGGCGTGGGCGGGCCGATTCTCGCACCGGAGACGGGTGTCGTTGCCGTCCCCATCTCGCCGTACACGACACGCTCTGACTCGTGGGTACATCGCCTGCCAGTTACACTATCGGTCGAACGTGACGAGGCGTCTGTCACGCTCATTCTTGACGACGAGGAAGCCCGTGACGTTCCCGCCTACGCACCGATCGAACTCTCTGTCGGAGACGACCGACTGTTTCTACAGTTCTTGGAACAGTACGACGACTCGTCATAGCGAGATTTGGCGTCTGCGTTCTCACTCGACGAGTCGGGACTATCGAAATGAGAAAAAACGGAGGCCGTATTCGATGATGGCGGCTTCAAATACGTTCGCGTTCCTGCTCCTCAGATGATCGCGTTCCAGTAGTCCGCGATGAGGAAGAATAGACTCTGGTAAGCGGCGTACATGAGGACGAGGACGGACCCCACAACTGCGGACTTAGGTCGCTCGAGTTCGAGGCTCTTCGACCGTGCCTCGACACAACGTGACTCGAACTCGAAGAAGTCAGCGAGGAACACGCCGAGCACGAGGACGGACAGCACCATGCCGCCGTGCGGTTCGAGGATCATGAATGCGAACGACGCGAGGACGAGTAACAGCGTCGTGACAGTGTGCGGGAGGTACCGCGAGAGCGATTCGTCCCCGTCTCCCTCTTTAGCCTGTCTAACGTGTGTGCGGTGCGCGAGGACGCGCGTCAGCATGTTGGCGAGGACAAGTCCCAAGATGACGTACTTGAGAACCGGTCCGACGGCCTCCAGCGCGTCGAGCGGAACGAGGAACTGTAACGGTTGCATACTCATTCCTCTGTGTACGAGTCATTAGAGTTTTTCCAATCCGGCGCGCCCGCACGGCGCACCGCGGCGACTAACTAATCAGTGAAAATCCGCCGGATCCGGCCCGGCGTCTACGCGCGGCGCTCTTCGATGGCGGCTCGCATCTGTCGGCCAACTGGGATGAGCACCCAGAACGCGAGTATGCCGAGGAGGGCGAACCAAAACAGCGAGTCCATCAGGAGGATACCGAGTGAGTCGAAGACGGTACCGCCTCCGGAGACGGCCTCGATGAGCTGTTTGTTACTCTCGAAACTGCTCGTCCGGTACCAGCCCGCCAGTACCATCCAACCGAGTCCGGCGGCGGTGAAGATACCCAGCCCTTTGATGAACTCGTCAGCCATTGTTATTCCGAATCTTCGTCGGAGTCCTCTTGAGACTTTCCCATTCCTTGGGCGCGGAATCGCGTCCCGAGGATGTACACGCCTGCACCGAATCCGATGATAGCGAGACCTGCAACGGCAAGAATGGTGCTCAAGACATCATCTGCGATGGAGATACCGAGTGTCGTGCGAAGATCTGTAATGAGCGCGCCGACGAAACTCACGTTCAGTGTCGCTGCGTCGAGAAACATGAACCCGACAACGACGCTGATGACGGCGATGAGCGTCGAGAACACTGTTACAGTTTTGTAGAGTCGCAGCGGGACCACGACATCACGTCTGCCGCGTTTCGTATCGTCCCGTCCGGTCTGTGTGGAATCAGCGCTCGCTGTCCCGTCTCCGTCGGTCATCAGCGAACGTTAGCGTGGGAAGGAAAAGGGTTTTTCCGTGTGTCCGTCCGCGCTACTTCGGCGGTCGAAGCCGATAGTACCGCTTGTTGAGGTCGTACATGTACCCTTCGCGCATGGTCTTCAGCACGGCGTACGTCACGACGCCCGCAACGAGCGGTGCGAGGAACGTCAGGTCGAAGAGCAGGTGTACGTCCATCGGGACGAGGTTCTTCGCGGAGTAGACGCTGATCGTAAACGCGAACACGACACCGCCGACACCGATAGACGCCCAGAACGGCTGTTCAACTGGGCGACGGGCCGATCC
This sequence comes from Halogeometricum borinquense DSM 11551, assembly GCF_000172995.2. Taxonomy (GTDB): domain Archaea; phylum Halobacteriota; class Halobacteria; order Halobacteriales; family Haloferacaceae; genus Halogeometricum; species Halogeometricum borinquense. The sequence continues at coordinate 2,277,866 of NC_014729.1, read as the reverse complement.
CTTGTTCAAGAAGGGAACGATGGCGATAGCGCCAACGACGACGACGTTCGCAAGGACACCGTACGGTCGGTCTGCGAGCAGTTTCTGTCCGCCCAAGATCGACAGCTCGGGGTTCAGCGGACCGAGCTTCAACAGACCGAACGACCAGTAGAGATACCAGTCGGGCAGGATGATCGCCGGCGTCGAACTCGGATTCGCGGGCGCAGCGATGTGCGGTGGGAGGGTCGCCGAGAGGAAGAGAATCATCCCGACGAAGAAGCTCGCAATAGAGAGATTCCGAATAATCTCGTGCGGCCACGTCGGGAACGCGAGCACGTCGCGTTCGACGTAGTCCGACTCCTGTCGCAGGTCTTGGTCTTCACGCCGGGAGCGTTCGAAGTACTCGTACGTGAGCCGGGAGAGACCGACCGAGCGTTCTTTGCGTTCGCTCCACGTCGGCGTCTCGTCGTCCGGCGCGACGATACCGCTTCCGTCGGTCCGAATCTCTTCGTCCGTGTTGTTGGTTTCCGTCATGGTTCTATTAGTGTGGTTCTGCGATGCCCTGCACCCACACGATGCCGATGTGGATGGCGATAAGCGTCGTCACGACGAACGGCAGCAGGAACACGTGTAAGATGTACATCCGCTGCAGTGTCGATTGACTCAACGTGAAGCCGCCGAACAGTAGTTGTGCGATCCACTCTCCGATGAGCGGGATGGACAACGACATCTCGACGCCAATCTGACCGGCCCAGAACGCCAGTTGGTCCCACGGAAGGAGGTAGCCGGTGTACCCGAACACCATCGTCAGGCTGATGAGGATGATGCCGAGGAGCCAGTTGAGCTCACGTGGTTCCTTGTACGCGCCCGTGAAGTAGACGCGGAGCATGTGAAGGAACACGGCGGCCACCATCACCTGTGCGGCCCATCGGTGGATGGACCGGAGCATGAACCCGAACTGGAGGTCGGTCATGATGAACGCGATTTGCTCGTACGCGACGGTGCCGGCCGCTTCGGTCCCTGCTGCGGACGATGGGGAATAGTAGAAACCCAGTAGTGCGCCGCTTATCGCGGCGACAACGTACGCGAGCGTCGAAAACAGTCCCAGCGTGTACAGCGGGTACCAGTACCAGAACTTGTTGTCGAGGTTGTACTGTTCGGTGTGACTTTTCGGCATCTGGAGGTTGACCCGGTAGTAGAGGGTCTCCATCAGCTCCAGATAGTCAACGATTCGGAATCGCTTGTCGAGCCAGATGAGCGTCGTGAGGAAGACGGACTCTACGGGTGTGAGGTCCTTCTTCTTCATCCAGCCCTTGTGGTCGTGTTCGTCTTTACGTTCTAAACTCATTGTTACCTCTTGTAGTACGGGTAGACGGCGCGTTTGACCTGATCCCACGCACCGACACCGAATTCGACGCCATCAGCGTCTTCTTCGCGGATGTAGAGGTCTTCCCACTTCCGACGCCGTTTCTTGACGATCATTACGTCCGGCAGGAACTCCTTGCGGTACAGCGCGAGGATGAACGCGAGGTCCACGAAGATGACCGCGAGGACTGCGCCGAGGAACATGTTCCCGGTGTCCGACAGGCCCCATCCGGAGACGAGACCGTAACTGAACAGGAACACGAAGATGACCTCGATGATGGTCAGGAGAACGATGGCGATGGCCGCCGCCGTACTCTCGCGCGCCGGTTCGTACCGGTGAATATCACCGTAGGTACTGCCACTAGAGGACATCTATCCGTTCCTCCCAGTACCCGTGTTTGGGGACTCGCCGTACTTCAAGATGTAGAACGTGAAGATGGCGCTCACGATGATTCCGAGGATGGTGGCAGAACCGACCCAGTGTGCCTGAATCGGGACACCGAGTTCGTGCAGTTCCTTCTCGCCACCGCCTTCTCCGCCACCGGGATTCTCGGTGACGACGATGGTACCGACCATTCCTGCGGATTTGTGCGGTTGACAGAAGTACGAATACTCACCGAGCGTCTCGAACGTGTGAGTGTACGTGAATCCCTCGTTCTCGATGGATTCGTGACCCTGCCAGTTCGCGCCATCGGGTTGGCTCTCAACGACGATGTTGTGGTTATTCGAATCCCAAACGAATTCCACCGTCGTCCCGGGAGCGATTTCGAGTGGTTCCCCGGTTCCAGGTGAGAACACGAGGTCATTGCCCGGTCCGACGGTGACGGTCTTGGTGGGTCCACCACCACTACCACCACCGCCCGTTGCGGTTTCATTTCCGGTCCCGGTTCCTGTACCTGTTCCTGTGCCCGTTCCGGTGGCGGTGCCAGTCCCGCTCGACGTCGAGTTACCCGTCTCTTGGGCGGCCCCGACTCCGGCGGCGGCAGATGCCGTCGCGGTGGCGGCAGGGACGCTTGCCGCTCTCAGAAAGTCCCGCCTTTTCATACAGGAAATTCTCAGGATGGAACGCGCTTAAACCCACCGACTCCCCCGCAGCTGTCCCGTTGTCGGCGTCTTCAGGTTGTGCCGAAAAGCGGCTCGGATACCGCCGATAGAGCCGTCGTTCGTGATCTTGGCCGATTTGCTATCTGTTCGAGACGCCTATCGCGCCCCGTTACTGTCGTCCCGGTCGTTGGATTCGAGCGCCGTACCAGATCCGTCATCTAGCGGGACAAAATCTGGTCGGCCACCCTCCTGAACGGCGCGGAGTCGGTTCCGATACTCCTCGGCTCGGAACCGGTCGGAGAGGCGCGCATTGGCAACGACGACAAACAGAAAGATCCCGATGAGGAGGAAGAATGCGGACGCGACAGGTGGAACGATGTTCATTCTCGCGTTCGAGGCGAACGGGATCAGATCAGTGAACAACCACAGCACCAACAGCGTGATGCCGCCAAGAATCTGTCCGGCGGCGATTATCTGCAACATCAGGTTCCCGAGCTCACTCGATTGATCGACCACTTCCTCCGGAGCCGGTAACGAGAAGTCTTCGGGCGGTTCCGCTACCTCGAAGTCATCCATCGAACAGAGAACCAGCGTCGGCCGTACGTCGCGGTAGACGGTACCCTCTCCTTGGAGGTCGCCATCCGGCGTGACGAGTGCGTACCCCTCGTCGGAGTATACGAGGATATGCGGTTCGCCCTCGACGCGGACGCGTTCGACGACGCCGAATATCTCCCGTCGGGCGACGCGGCTCTTCAGTTCCTTTTCCACTCGGGTAAGAAGCTCTTCGCCAACGATCCACGAGTCGGGATCGAACGCCGCCTCCCACTCTTGGGCGGACATCTCCGCCATGTCCGACGGACCGAAGTTCTCGAAGTCGTACTTCTCTTCGACTTCTTGACGCAGTGCTTCGAGTTCGGCTTCCTCGGTATCTTCGAGGTCCGTCTGGCGGTCTGCGGTTCCGTCCGAGGCGTCAGCCATTAGTGAATATTCCGCCGCGACGCTGTTAAGCCCTCCGACGTGGAGTTTCGATCCGCTATCGACTATCGTTTGTGACGGGAGAGTCGGGCCATTTAGGCCGCTTGACTCCTAACTCCCAGCGATGGTATCTGATGCGGCCATCGCAACGGGGGCGGCGTTGATGGTCACGGTCAGTTTTCCGTTCTACATCTACGGCGCGTGGATAATGATCGATACGGAGACGGTGACGTGGGACGTGCTGATCTACCACCTCAAGTTCATCGTCCCCGGTCTCATCCTCACCACGGTACCCGTCGTCTTCTGGATGGCGCCGCGACTCCTCGATCAACTCGGGGGATTCTCCGCACTCCACGCGGTCCTCGGCCTACAGGCGTACGCGTTGCTCGCGTTCGCGCTCACGGGTATCATTCGTATCTACCAAGCCAAACGTAATGCCGACCTCTATCACGACCCGGATCAGGACATAGAATTAGACGACCTGCACGAACACATGGGTGCCTGGCGCGGCCGTCTCCGTATCGGCGTCTTCGGCTACGTTATCCTCTGGATACTCGCGTGGTTCCTCGGCATCTACCAGTACGTCTCGTCGTATCTCTTGTGACTACCACGCCTCGCCGCTGGCTAAATCGACGTCGTGGTCCAGTTTTGACGATGGGCAGAGATCCTCAAGGACACACTCGTCACAGTCTGGGTTACGTGCATCGCAGACGGCGCGGCCATGGCTGATAAACAGATGGGTAAACTGCTGCCAGTCTGCTTCGGGAACGACGGGCATCAAGTCCTGCTCTATTTTCTCCGGGCGTTCCTCCTCCGTGATTCCGAGTCGCCGCGAGAGGCGTCGAACGTGCGTATCGACGACGATACCTTCGACAACGTCGTGACCGTGTTGCAGGACGACGTTCGCCGTCTTTCGTCCAACGCCCGAAAGATCGGTGAGTTCGCTCATCGTATCCGGCACCTCACCGTCGTGTTCTTCGACCAGCGTCTCACCGATAGACTGCAGGTATCCGGCCTTGTTGTTGTGGAAGGTGATGCCGTAGATGTCGTCGGCCAGTTCCTCGACATCCGCTGCGGCGTAGTCTTCCGGTGTCTGGTACTTCTCGAACAGTTCCGCCGTGACTTCGTTCACTCGTTCGTCGGTACACTGCGCCGAGAGGACGACGGCGATGAGCAGTTCGAGTCTGGTCGAGAAGTTCAGCGAGATGGTCGTGTCGGGATACGCTTCGTAGAGTCGGTCGAGTATCTCCTCAACCTGCGCCTCGCGCGTGTCGAGTGATGTTCCCATATCTATGGCTCGGCGTCGTGCACTTTGAGTAGTTCGGAGTGGGGTCGAACCCCGAACGATTAAGCGAGTTGCCGCGGTGGGTCGGATATGAACGTAGACTTCACTGCGGACGCGTGGCGCACGAGTCTCGCTACTCTCGCAGGGTACGGAGCGATCCTCCTCGTGATGTTCGTCATCCTGTTTCTCGTTCCGTACGCTGTCGTCAGTGCGCTCTAAGGAAAAAGTCGGTTTCGTCCGTCAGGCGAACGCGCGAGACACGTCGGCGTCGTCGTCCGCTTCGGCCTGAATCTTCTCCCATGCGGAGACGAAGTCGCCCATATAGATTTCTGTGCGGTCGTCGCGGATAGCGAACATCCCAGCCTCGGTACAGATGGCTTTCACGTCGGCACCGGACGCCTCGTCGGCCATCTCTGCGAGTTGGTGGAAGTCCACGTCGTCGGCGACGTTCATGTTGCGCGTGTGGATCTGGAAGATAATCTCGCGCCCCTCGACATCGGGCTTGGGCACCTCGATGAGACGGTCGAACCGACCCGGCCGAAGAATCGCGGGATCGAGCATGTCGAAGCGGTTCGTCGCAGCGATGATGCGGATGTCGCCACGTTCCTCGAAGCCGTCCATCTCACTGAGCAGTTGCATCATCGTCCGCTGCACCTCGGCGTCGCCGGACGTTTTCGAGTCCGTACGCTTCGAGGCGATAGCGTCGATTTCGTCGATGAAGATGACAGCGGGTTCGTTCTCGCGGGCGACCTCGAACAGGTCGCGGACGAGTTTCGCGCCTTCGCCGATGAACTTGTGGACGAGTTCGGACCCGGCCATCTTGATGAATGACGCGTTCGTCTGGTTTGCGACAGCTTTCGCCAGCATCGTCTTGCCCGTCCCCGGCGGCCCGTAGAGGAGGACCCCGGACGGCGGTTGGATGCCGACCTGATCGAACATTTCGGGCGATTCGAGCGGCATCTCGACGGTCTCGCGGACTTCCTGCATCTGCTGTTCGAGTCCACCGATGTCCGCGTAACTAACGTCCGGACTGTGCTCGACCTGCATGACACGCGCCCGAACGTCGGTTTCGTTGTCGAGACGTTTGACGATAGAGAGAGAGTTGTTGACGGCGACGCGAGAGTCCGGTTCGAGGTCCTCGCGCAACTCGTCAGTGACCTCCGTAAGTGCTTCTTGGTTGTTGCCGTGCTGTTTGATGATGACGCCCTCGTCCGTTATCTCCTGGACGGTGGCGACGAACAGTGGCGACTGCTTGAGCTTCTTGTTCTCGTGAGTCAGTCGCTCTAGCTTCTGTTGATACTTGTTGTTCTCAGCGTTTGCATCCAGCAACTTATCCCGCATCTCTTCGTTCTGAGATTCGAGAATATCGAGGCGCTCTTGGAGTGCCTGAATTTTCTCCTGCTGCGACGCCGCGTCCTCGTCGTACGGGAGGTCGACGTCGTCCACAGTATCGGTCATCACCCGTCGTAGGGTAGCGTTTCATAAGAGCCTTCGGGTAGATGGGGTGTCTGACCGTCTCACGGGGGATAGCCGCTGTCTTCTGATTCGATCTCGTGCCGCATGAAATTCCTTGTAGTAATAATCTAATACAGCAAATATTATTATGCTACATCTATGAGCTATGGGTACGAATGAGCACCACCGAGGTAGTCGGTACGGACGAGGGGACGACTGACCGTTGGGACCCCATCCGAGAGATGCCACCGAGCGCGAAACTCGTCGCAAAAGTCCTCGACTACAACGAAACACTGACGCAGAGCCAGCTCGCGGAGGAGACGCTTCTTCCGCCGCGGACGGTTCGTTACGCGCTTTCCCGACTCGAAGAGGCTGACGCCGTTAACTCGCGCTTTTCCTTTTCGGACGCACGGAAACGGCTGTACACACTGAATCTTTAAGTATGGAAACGGGGCCAGTTGTCCCGTGTCCGACGCTTCACCGCCAAACCCAGAGGCCGTTCGAGATGCGTTGCGGGCGTTAGCGACCGGAACGGCACCGACGACGACGCAGACATTTAACGAACGTATCGCGGATGCGACAGCGGCTACAGAGTGCGCCATTGACGCAGCAACGTTTCTTCGAGCCAATCGACTGCCAGAACTCGCGCGGGCCGTCGCTGATGCGGAGTCGGCAGGCGAGACGACGACGGCCGAACGCGGAAGACGAGCGCTGGAAACGCTTCGCCGCCTCGATTCGGCTGCTGCCGAGCTGCGCGGCGACCACACAGAAGAGCGTTGGTGAGCGGATGACTGACCGAGCGACGACGACGCCTTCGCCGCGTTCGCGGAACCGTTTTACCACCGTCCTGCCAAGCCACGGATAGATGACTCGGGTGATACACACCGGCGACACCCACATTGGGTACCAGCAGTACCACTCGCCGGAACGGCGTCGTGACTTCCTCGACGCGTTCGAACAGGTGGTCGCAGATGCTATCGCGGACGACGTAGACGCTGTTGTCCACGCGGGCGACCTGTTCCACGACCGACGACCGGAACTCCGCGACCTCCTCGGAACGATCAGCATCCTCCGTCAGTTGGACGACGCGGAGATTCCGTTTCTCGCCGTCGTCGGGAACCACGAGTCCACGCGCGGCGGGCAGTGGCTGGACCTCTTCGAGAATCTCGGCCTCGCGGAACGTCTCGGCGACGACCCGCACGTCGTCGGCGATACGGCGTTTTACGGTCTCGATCACGTGCCGAAGGCCCGTCGGGACGACCTGGCGTACGACTTCGAACCGCACGACGCCGCCCATGCCGCACTTGTCGGTCACGGTCTATTCACGCCGTTCGCCCACGCCGATTGGGAGACAGAGACCGTTCTCGGCGAGTCGAACGTCGCATTCGACGCGTTCCTCATCGGCGACAACCACGCGCCGGGAACCGAACAAGTCGATGGGACGTGGGTGACTTACTGTGGGTCGACCGAACGCGCGAGTGCCGCCGAGACGGAGGCTCGCGGATACAATCTCGTCACGTTCGACGACGAGGTGGATATCCGTCGCCGTTCGCTGGACACGCGACCGTTCGCGTTCGTCTCCGTCGAACTCGCAGACGACGAAGGTGCCGAGCGCGTCCGCGAGCAGGTCCGACAACACGACGTTGACGATGCCGTCGCTATCGTTGAGATCACGGGCGAGGGCGAACCGGTCACCCCCGCTTCGATAGAGGAGTTCCTGAGCGAACGGGGTGCCCTCGTCGCCCGAGTCACCGACCGTCGGTCGATGGAGACGGAGACAGAGGTAGATGTCTCGTTTGCGGACCCGGACGACGCAGTACGCGAGCGAGTCTCTGATCTCGGCCTATCGACGGCGGCTCTCGACGTGGATGAGACGGTTCGAGCGAGTAAGACGGCGGACGCGAACGTCCGCGAAGAAGTGAAGACGCGCGTCGATTCGCTCCTCGAATCGGACGACCTCGATGCCTTTACCCCCGCCGATACCGACGGCACGGAGTCCGAAGGAAAGGAATCGACACCATCCGCGACAGACGTGACTACTGAGACGGACGCGACCGACGAGAGTGATGACTCCATCGAGACGGCCGCAACGACCGAGGCAAACACGACAGATGAAGACGAGGTGGCAGTCGAAACACACGGGACGACTGACACGGACGCCACAGTCGGGACGGACGAAACAACTGACACGGACACTACAGTCGATACCGACACCGAAGACGACACAGCCACCGACGCGGACGCAGAGAACGGAAACGCCGAACCGAACCAACAGTTCACGATGGAGGACTTTTAGATGCGCTTCGACCGGATTCGACTCCAGAATTTCAAGCCGTACGCGGAGACGGACCTCGATCTGACCGACGGCGTGACCGTCATCCACGGGCTGAACGGGAGTGGAAAGTCGTCATTATTGGAGGCGTGTTTCTTCGCGCTCTACGGTGCGCGCGCGTTAGACGAGAACTTAGAGGACGTGATGACCACCGGAACAGAGGAAGCCGAGATAGAACTGTGGTTCACCCACGATGGCGGGTCGTATCACATCCATCGCCGTCTCCGCAAATCTGGTGACCGTGTGCAAACAGCAAAATGCCTCCTCGAAGGGCCGGATGTGTCAGTCGATGGCGCACGCGACGTTCGCGGATTCGTTGCGGACCTCCTCCGGATGGACGCGGAGGCGTTCGTCAACTGCGCGTACGTTCGGCAGGGCGAGGTGAACAAACTCATCAACGCGACGCCCAGCCAACGGCAGGACACGATAGACGACCTGCTCCAACTCGGTAAGTTAGAGGAGTACCGCGTCCGCGCGGGAAAAGCCCGCCTCGGCGTCGAAGACGTATTGACCGAACGTCGCGGTGCCCTCTCCAAAGTCGAATCGCAGATCGAAGCGAAGGAGGACGCTGGACTCCACGAACGCCTGAACGCGCTCGAAACCGAACTCGGTGAAGTTGACGACCAGATCGAACGCTACGAAGACCAACGCGAGAAGGCGGTCGAGACGCGAGAGAATGCAGAAGAGGTCCTCGAAACGTACCGCGAGAAACGCGCGGAACTGGACGAACTCGCCGAAGATATCGCCGACCTGCGCGAGACAATCGAGTCGGACGAACGGAAACGAGAAACGCTTCGGAGTGAGGTCGGCGAGGCACGCGACAGCGTCGAGGAGATTCGAGATCGAATCGAGAAGAAACGAGCTGAGACGACGCTGGACGAGGTAACGTCCGACGCCATCGCGGCCCGGCGCGATGAACTCGACGAGCGAGAAGCGGAGATTCGGTCCGACCTCACCGACGTGCGGGAGCGGCGGACGATGCTCTCGAACCAGGCCAAGAAACTGCGCGAACGCGCCGAGGAGTTCGAGTCGCGGGCGGCCGAGAAGCGCTCCCGTGCCGACGAACTGGACGATGACGCCGAGGATGCCGAAGAAGAACTCGAACAGCGCAGCGCACGCCTCGAAGAACTCGAAGCCGAACTGGAGTCGCTAACTGCGGAGTTCGAAGACGCGCCGGTCGAACTCGGCGAAGCGGCCTCCCACCGTGACGAGGTTCGGGAGACGCTGACCGACGTGCGCGCGGAACTCACTGAGACGAACGCCGAGGGAGAGAACGTCCGCGATAGGCTCACAGAGGCCCGGGAACTGCGTGATGAAGGGAAGTGTCCCGAGTGTGGCCAACCCGTCGAAGATTCGCCGCACGTCGATTCAATCGGTGAGTACGAAGCGCGAATCGAGGAGTTAGAGGCGACGCTTTCGGACCTTCGAGAGCGACGCGAGACACTGAACTCTCGTTTAGAGCGTGCGGAGTCGCTTGTCGAGACGGAGAACCGAATCGGCGAACTCCGCAACAGCAGGGAGTTGTTCGAGCAACGGATCGAGGACGCACGCGAGACGGTGGAGGAACGCCGTACTGAGGCCGAGACGCTACGCGAAGCGGCCGACAAACTGGAGGCGGAGGCAGACGAGAAACGGACGGCTGCGACGACGCAAGCCGAGGCGGCGGAGGATGCCGCGGAGACCGTCGAAGGCCTCGAATCGGACCTCGAATCCGTCGCCGAAGCCGAGAGCCGCCTCGACACGCTCTCTGATCTACGCTCGAAACTGACCGAGACTGAATCGGAGATAGAGCGTCTCGAAGAGCGGCGCGAGAGCATCGCCGAGTTGAACGACGAGCGGCGGGAGCGACTAGCCGAGAAACGCGACCGACGCTCCGAACTCGCCGACGAGGTGGACGAATCGACCGTCGAAGAGGCGAAAGCGAAGAAAGAGAAGGCTGAGAACTACCTCGAACAGGTTGACGAGGAACTCGCTACACTCCGCGAGAAACGCGACAGTCTTCAGAGCGATATCGGCGGGGTGAACGGTGAACTCGAACAGTTAGAAGCACTCCGTGAAGACCGCGACGAACTCGCCGCGCGCGTCGATGCGCTCGAATCGCTTCACGCAGAGACCGAGGAGTTAGAGGCGATGTACGGCGATCTGCGCGCGGAACTCCGCCAGCGAAACGTCGAGACGCTCGAACGAATGCTGAACGAGACGTTCGACCTCGTGTACGGCAACGACGCCTACTCGCGTATCCGTCTCGACGGCGAATACGAACTCACGGTCTTCCAGAAGGACGGGACCGCACTCGATCCCGAGCAGTTATCCGGTGGCGAGCGGGCGCTGTTCAACCTCTCGCTTCGGTGTGCCATCTACCGGCTTCTCGCGGAGGGAATCGAAGGTGCGGCACCGATGCCACCCCTCATCCTCGACGAACCGACGGTGTTCCTCGACTCGGGGCACGTTTCGCGCCTCGTAGACCTCGTAGACGAGATGCGTGATCTCGGCGTCCGACAGATTATCATCGTGAGTCACGACGACGAACTCGTCGGTGCGGCGGACGAACTCGTGACCGTCGAAAAGGACCCGACCAGCAACCGGTCGTCGGTTCGGCAGGAAGATCCCGAGGAACTCATCGCGGCCGAATCATTCGCCGGCGACTGACCGACGACCTGCTTCGGACCCTACTCCTGTTCGCCGCGTAGTGTGGCAACTGCTTCTCTCGCCGTTTCCGTTGCGGCGTAGCCCCGCTCGCCGTGGACAGTCGTTTCCGTGATGAGGCCGGCCGCGCGGAACTCCGAGAGGAGTCCGTGGAGGTCGGATTCACAGAGATCGTACGCGGCTAGCAGTTCCACGACGGACACCGCGTCACGGTCAACGAGTTCGACAAGAAGTCCCAGCGAGCGGTCGTCGTGAACAGCGGTCACAGCCCGTCGGAGCGGCTCCGAGACACCGGACGCGGCGGCGACGAGTGGTGAGACGCCCTCGAACGTCACCGCGTCGTTCGGAAGGTATCGTTCCTCACCGGTTGCCGGGTCGCGGACGCGACTGGACTCGCCCGAGCGTTTGACGAGAACGTAGCGCTTGCCGTCATCGTCGCGTACCGTCTGCATGGTCGTACGGAGGAGGGAGGGACGAATAGGGGTTTCCGTCTGTCGTCAGTTGCGATTGGTACTGTCGCCGCTGCCGTGGTTATCGTCGTCGGTGTCGTCGCTATCAGTCTCGTCGCGGAATCCTCGATATGTGTAGTACGCGCGGAAAAGAGCGAGCGCGCCGACGACCGCAGCACCGCCGCCGAGGAGGTGATTTCCGCGGAAGTAGATAAACATCGCACCGAGGCTGATACCCGCGACGCCGACGTTCACGAGGACGACGACGGCCCAGAACGTAGAGGCGAGTTCGCTGTCGATTTCGACGGGTTCCTCTTCGTCTTCCTCGGCCTCGGACTCTCCGACTGCGGGGACGGTAACCAAGTCGCTCTCGGGATCACCCCACCGATCCTCGGGGTCGTCTTCAGCAGGTTCGTCGGGCCATGCGTCGAAATCGCTCGGCACGTCCGCCGAAACGGGCGGGCCGAGGAAAAGGAGTTCGTTTCGGGTGTCCTGTATCCGGGTTAGACGTAGTCTTTCAGCGTGATGGTTCGAGTTGTCTCGACCCACGCGAGCGGATTCTGCGGGTCGTAGAAGACGACCCCACCGTCAACCTCGTAGGACTCGACACCGTCGAGTCCGTTCACCTCGCCTGCCCCCGACTGCGTGGCAGGCGACCGATCCGTCCGCTTTGAATTTGCGTGGTCGGTCATTGTCGCAACATGTGGTATGTCTTGTCATGGTATATGTGTTGTGCTTAGACACCTCTAATTAATGAGATATTTTGAATGATAAAACGGCGTTCGGATCGGGGATGGAAGGTGGATGGGACGCCGAAAAGCCGAAGTTTTTACCCGGGAGTGCCGAACGAATCGGCATGAAACAGGCAGGGCTCACGGACGGCAACTGGGGTGGTGGTGACGACACCGCCGACGATACACGGCCCGATGCAGAGGCCGAACACGTCGCCGGGAACGGGAGCCAGCACGTCTCAGATGTCATCGACGCTGAGGACATCAAGTTCCCCGACGCCGACGGCACCGTCGAACTCGCGGTGACGCAGGTGGATTATACCATCGAGGGAAGCGGCCGCAACGAGTACCCAGTTATTCACGTCTTCGGGCGCACGCGCGAGAACAAGACTGAACACGTCCGCGTCCTCGGCTTCGAGCCCTATTTCTACGCCCCGACGGACTCGCTGGACGACGATCTTCTCGACAAGGATGTTATCACGCGTACCGACGAGGGCTACGAGAGTATCCGTGGCGAGGAACTCACGAAGATCTGTACGCAGACGCCCCGTGACGTGGGACAAATCCGTGACGAGTTCGAACACTACGAAGCGGACATTCTCTTCCCGAACCGTCTTCTTATCGACAAGGACATCGAGAGCGGTATCTGTGTCCCCGCGCGCCGCCTCGACGACGAAGAAGGAACGATTCAGATCCCACACGATGAAGTCGTCCCAATCGACGTGGACGCCGACCTCCGGGTGAACACGTTCGACATCGAAGTGGACGACCGGTCGGGATTCCCCGAGGAGGGTGAAGAGCCGATCATCTGTCTCACTTCTCACGACTCCTACCGCGACGAGTATATCGCGTGGCTCTACAACGCGCCGGAGGCGGGCGACGGAGTCGAGTCGCCGACGGATCTCGGTGACTACGAACCACTTGATGAGGACACCGACATCGAGATTCGCTCGTTCGACCGCGAGGGCGCGATGCTCGACGCGTTCGTGACGTACATCGAGGAGACGGACCCTGACGTACTCACCGGGTGGAACTTCGACGATTTCGACATGCCGTACTTCCTCGACCGACTGGACGTGGTGAACCCCACGTCCGAGTACGACTTGGACCCGGACCGCCTCTCGCGCGTGAATGAAGTATGGCGTGGTGGCTGGGGCGGTCCTGACGTGAAGGGACGCGTCGTCTTCGACCTCCTGTACGCCTACAAGCGCACGCAGTTTACCGAACTGGAGTCGTACCGTCTCGACGCCGTCGGTGAGCTCGAACTCGATGTCGGGAAAGAACGCTACTCGGGCAGCATCGGCGACCTGTGGGAACAGGAACCCAAGCGACTGCTTGAGTACAACGTTCGTGACGTTGAACTCTGCGTCGAAATCGACCGGAAACAGGACGTTATTGCCTTCTGGGACGAGGTACGGACGTTCGTCGGATGTAAGTTGGAGGATGCGACGACACCGGGCGACACCGTGGACATCTACGTGCTTCACAAGGTCCACGGCGAATTTGCCCTCCCCTCGAAGGGCCAACAGGAATCAGAGGACTACGAGGGTGGGGCCGTCTTCGACCCCATCACCGGTGTCAAGGAGAACGTCACCGTTCTCGACCTGAAGTCACTGTACCCGATGTGTATGGTGACGATCAACGCGTCACCGGAGACGAAAGTAGATCCCGAATCGTACGACGGCGACATGTTCCAAGCACCCAACGGGACCCACTTCCGAAAGGAGCCTGACGGCATCATCCGGGAGATGGTGGACGAACTGCTTGCGGAACGCGAGGAGAAAAAGCGACTCCGGAACGACCACGACCCCGGAACCTCGGCGTACGAACAGTTCGACCGGCAGCAACAGGCCGTGAAGGTCATCATGAACTCGCTGTACGGCGTGCTGGGATGGGACCGGTTCCGCCTCTACGACAAGGAGATGGGTGCGGCCGTCACAGCGACGGGGCGGGAGGTCATCGACTTCACCGACCAGACGGCGGGCGAGATGGGATATTCGGTCGCATATGGTGACACTGACTCCGTCATGCTCGAACTCGGCCCCGACGTGTCGAAGGAGGAAGCTATCGAACAGTCGTTCGAGATTGAGGAGCGAATCAACGAGGCGTACGACAACTTCGCCCGCGATGAACTCGGCGTGGACGTTGACGGCGGCGAGGAGCACCGATTCCAGATCGAGTTCGAGAAGCTTTACCGGCGGTTCTTCCAGGCGGGCACGAAGAAACGTTACGCCGGGCACATCGTCTGGAAGGAAGGAAAGGATGTAGACGATATCGACATCACGGGCTTCGAGTACAAACGCTCCGACATCGCCCAGATAACGAAAGAAGTCCAGAAGAACGTCATCGACATGATCGTTCACGGTGAGGACACCGACGACATCAAAGACTACGTCCACGAGGTCATCACCGACTTCCAAGAAGGGAACCTCCCTCTCGACGAAGTTGGCATTCCGGGCGGTATCGGCAAACGACTCGAAGCGTACGACACCGCCACCGCGCAGGTTCGTGGCGCGATGTACGCCAACGAATTCCTCGGGACGAACTTCGGCCGCGGGTCGAAGCCGAAGCGTCTCTACCTCTCGAAAGTCCACCCCTCGTGGTTCCGGCGGGTGGAAGACGAGGAAGGGTTTAATCCGCAACGGGACAGCTTATACGGCGAGTTCAAGCGCGACCCGGACGTCATCTGCTTCGAGTACGCAGACCAGGTCCCCGACGACTTCAGCGTCGATTGGGATACGATGCTCGACAAGACGTTAGAGGGTCCCATCGCGCGGATCATCGAAGCGCTCGGCATGTCGTGGGACGAGGTCAAATCAGGCCAACAGCAGACCGGTCTCGGCAGTTTCATGTGATGCTGTTTCCGGACTGAAACAGCTACAAACCCCCGTTTCAACTGGTTTCGCTCTCCAAACGCGGGGACTATCAATTCGAACACCTCCTTTCTGAAAAGCAAATATATTTTCTGTCCCATTAAGCAAGCAGTGGCGAATGCGTAACCATTATGGGTGGCACAACCCTCGATTCTCCTACGAGGCAACGAGACAACAATGGCTACACTCGAAATTAAGAACCTCCACGCGGAAGTTGCGGAGGAAGACGGCGAACAGATTCTTCGTGGCGTCGACTTGGAAGTCAAATCTGGCGAGATTCACGCGCTGATGGGTCCCAACGGCTCCGGTAAGTCGACGACGGCGAAGGTCATCGCCGGCCACCCTGCGTACGAAGTAACCGACGGAGAAATTCTTCTTCACCTCGAAGACGACGAGTTCGGTGACGACTTCGAGATTCCGGAGGACAAACGTACGTGGAACCTTCTCGACTTAGAGCCGAACGAGCGCGCGGCGCTCGGCATCTTCCTCGGCTTCCAGTACCCCGCCGAGATCGAGGGTGTGACGATGACGAACTTCCTCCGTACGGCGCTCAACGCCAAGATCGAAGAGCGCGAGGAACTCTTCGAAGACGAGGACGAGGCCGACGACGCCGAGGAAGAGGACGACTCGGGCTACGAGACGTCCCCGATGGAAGGCCCCGCCGACGAAGGCGAAGTCGGCGTCGCCGAGTTCCAGAAGCTCCTCAAAGAAAAGATGGAGCAGTTGGACATGGACGAGAAGTTCATGCAGCGCTACCTCAACGCCGGCTTCTCCGGCGGTGAGAAAAAGCAGAACGAGGTGCTGCAGGCCGCTATCCTCGAACCGTCTATCGCGGTCCTCGACGAAATCGACTCCGGTCTGGACATCGACCGTCTGCAGGACGTCTCGAAAGGAATCAACGCCCTCCGCGACGAGCAGGGCACGGGCGTTCTCCAGATTACCCACTACCAGCGTATCCTCGAATACGTCGAACCTGACCATGTCCACATCATGCTTGACGGGAAGGTCGTCAAGAGCGGCGACGCGTCGCTCGCAGAGACGCTCGAAGACAAGGGATACGACTGGGTTCGCGAGGAAGTCTACGGGGCAGCGTAACTGGTTCCAGTTACGCACAGCCTCATAAGAAACGAAACGCAAATACACACTACATACAATGAGTTCAGATCAAGACCACCTCAAAGAGACAGACACTGAAGCTCGCTTCGAGTTCAAGAAGGAGCAGAAGTCGTCGTTCCAGGCCGATAAAGGCCTCACCGAGGAGACGATTCGCGTCATCTCCGAGGACAAAGACGAGCCCGAGTGGATGCTCAAGCGCCGTCTCCGCGCGCTGAAGCAGTTCCAGAAGATGCCCATGCCGACCGATTGGCCCGGCCAGCCGGACCTTTCGGAGGTCGACGTGGACGAAATCGTCCCGTACATCCGCCCCGACGTGGAGACGCGTGGCGGCGTTGACGACTGGACGGACCTGCCGGACGACATCAAGGACACGTTCGACAAACTGGGAATCCCGGAAGCCGAGAAGAACGCCCTCTCCGGCGTCGGTGCCCAGTACGAGTCCGAAGTCGTCTACCAGAACATGCAGGAGCGCTGGGAGGAGAAAGGCGTCATCTTCTGCAACATGGACAAGGCCGTCCAAGAGCACGAAGAACTCGTCAAGGACTACTTCATGACGAAGTGCGTCCCGCCGAGTGACAACAAGTTCGCCGCACTTCACGGTGCGATTTGGTCCGGCGGGTCGTTCGTCTACGTCCCCGAGGACACGACGGTCGATATGCCGGTGCAGGCGTACTTCCGCATGAACTCCGAGGGGATGGGCCAGTTCGAGCATACGCTCATCATCGCTGAGGAAGGTTCGGAAGTTCACTACATCGAGGGTTGTTCTGCACCCAAGTACTCGGCGTTCAACCTCCACTCCGGCGGCGTCGAAGTGTTCGTCGGCGAGGACGCCCACGTCCAGTACTCGACGGTGCAGAACTGGTCGAAGAACACCTACAACCTCAACACCAAGCGCGCCATCGTCGAGAAGAACGGCCGCATGGAATGGATTTCCGGCTCCATGGGTTCGAAGGCGACGATGCTGTACCCGTGTTCCATCCTGAAGGGACGCGGCGCATCGGACAATCACATCACCATCGCCTTTGCGGGTGAGGGCCAGAACATCGACACCGGTGCGAAGGTCTACCACAACGCCCCGAACACGAAGTCCACTATCGAGTCGAAGTCCATCTCGAAGGACGGCGGCCGCACGAACTACCGCGGCCTCGTCCACATCTCCGAGGGTGCGGAGAACTCCTCGACGGCAGTCGAGTGTGACGCGCTCATGTTCGACAACGAGTCCACCTCGGACACGATGCCGTACATGGAGATTAACGAGTCCACCGTTGACGTCGCCCACGAGGCGACCGTCGGTAAGATCGGCGACGAGGACATCTTCTACCTCCAGTCGCGCGGTCTGGACGACGACGACGCAAAGCAGATGATCGTTTCGGGCTTCATCGAGCCCATCACGGAGGAACTGCCAATCGAGTACGCGGTCGAACTCAACCGTCTCGTCGAACTTGAGATGGAGGGTAGTCTCGGATAACATGAGTGCACAGCTACCAGCGAACCTGTCCGAAGAGACAGTACGAGAGATTTCGGAGCAGCGCGACGAGCCAGAGTGGCTCCTCGAAACTCGCCTGAGCGCCCTCGCGGCGCTTGACGACATCGAACTGCCGGATGTCATCCAGACGCCGGGTCGCCGCTGGACGAACCTCGAAGCACTCGATTTCGAGGATCTCGTCGATCCGCTGAACCAGTCCGACGAGACTGAACGCGTCACCGACGAGGGCGTTCACGTCCTCTCGTTCACGGAGGCGTTCGACGAGTTCGGCGACGTGCTCGAAGCAAACTTCGGACAGACGGTCGATCCCGAGTCGAACTACCTGACCGCTCTCTCGACGGCGCTCTTTACGACGGGGACGTTCATTTACGTGCCCGAAGGCGTCGATGCCGAGGACGTGAAGGTCCGCGCCGAGATGAACTCGAAGTCGCTGTTCAGCCACACGCTCGTCGTTACCGAGGAATCGTCCTCCGTCACGATTCTGGAGCGTATCGACAGCGGTGCGTCCGCTGAGGGCGCGCGGTACTTCTCGAACCTCGTGGAGATTGCCACGGGCGAGAACTCGTACGTTCAGTACGGGTCGCTACAGAACCTCGACGAGGATACGTACCACTACACGCTCAAGCGCGGCGACGCCGACGTGTACGGGACGATCAACTGGATCGAGGGCAACATCGGCTCTCGGCTCACCCGCTCGGACGTGGAGACGGAACTCAACGGTGACTCCTCGGAGACGCAGATTGTGGGTGCGTTCTTCGGCCACGAGGACCAGCACCTCGACCTGAACGCACGCGTCTGGCACAACGCCGAGAACACGACGGCCGACCTCGTGACTCGCGGCGTCCTCGACGACGACGCGCGCTCGGTCTACGAGGGCGTCCAAGACGTTGGCCGCGATGCGTGGAACACGTCCTCGTACCAGCGTGAGAATACGCTGATGCTCTCGGACGAGTCCGAGGCCGACGCATCACCGAAGCTCATCATTCACAACCACGACACCGAGGCGTCGCACTCCGCGACAGTCGGGCAGGTCGATAAAGAGGACCTGTTCTACATGATCTCTCGGTCCGTCCCGCAACTGCAGGCACGCAACATGCTCGTTGAGGGCTTCTTCGTTCCAGTTCTCGACGAGATCGCCGTCGACGAGTTCCGCGAGGACCTCGAAGAACTCATCTCCGCACGTCTGCGGTAAGCGCGGCCGTTTCTCTCACCCTCTCCGCTTTGCTTTTCTTTTCGCCGTACGGAACGGCTTTCTCTCGACTACTGCTTGCGAACGACGAACCGCGAGGGAACCGCTTAAGTCGGTCACAACCCTGCGAACGAGTATGAACGACAGCGCATCGCACGTGACTCGGGTGGCACCATGAGTGTTGGCCACCGCGTGTCCTCCGACCATCAACTCGCCCGTCTCCTCCAGATCGGCGTCGTCTTAGAGGAAGTGGTCGAAGCGCGAGCGTATCACCACTATCAGTCGCTCTCGGACGAGGAGCGCGAACTCGACGAGGAGATCGAGGACCTCCTCGAACACGCCGCCGAGGAGTCTGCAGAGCATCGTGAGCGCCTCGAGCGTATCATCGATGAACTCGATGCGGAGAGCATTCCTTTCGAGGACATCGAGACGCTGGTCGAAGCACAGTACGGTAAGACCAAGCCGGATGACTTCGATGGCATCCTCTACGACCAACTCTGCAACGAGGAGACCGCGTACAAGTTCTATGACGACCTGATCAATGCGATAGCGGCCAGCGACGCACAGTTCGGCGTTGACCGCGAACGTCTCGTTCGTCTCCTCACTGATATTCGAGAGGAGGAGGCAGAAGGCGTCGAAGCGGTGACGAAAATCATGGAGACGCGCGAATGAGTCGAACAGAGATTCGTGGAGGACATCGATGAACACTGCAGATCAGTACGTAAAAGCAATCTACCTCTTACAGGAGATGGAGGACGGCCCAGCAGCGACCGGCGCACTGGCGGACATGCTCGACGTCAGTCCGGCGAGTGCGAACGAGATGATCGGAAAGCTGGAAGACCGTGGGCTTGCCGAACACGAGAAGTACAAGGGAGTCCGCCTGACTGACGAGGGGATCATACGCGCGCGTGACGCCCTCCAGACGTACTGTATCATCGAGCGATTCCTCGCAAACGTCCTCGACGTCGAAGAGTTCCGTAGCGAGGCGCGCGAACTGGAACCCGTTATCGACGACACTGTCGCCGAACGACTCGACACTATCATCGACCGAAACAGCGAGTGTCCGGACTGTTTCGACCCGGAGACGGACGCGTGCTGTTATCTCGAACTGGCGAGCGAACCTGAAGAAAAGCCTGCAGACTGAGTTGACAGGATCTGCGGTGATGACGAAGCGTTAAGTTCACCCCCCGAGATGACAGGACATGGTAGGAACTGAGGCCATCGGCCGTCTCCTCCGCCTTGCGGGAGTGGGACCCCGTGAGCAATCGGAGACACACGGGAGTCCGGAGTTCCCGTACGTTTGCCGAGGATGCGGGACAGCATATGACGTGCAGTATCACGTCTGTCCCGACTGTGGCGGATTTTCCGTCGAACGACGAGTGGATGATGGTGTCGCTTCGGATTGACACTGAGTAACGACCACGGACCGAACCCGATGCCTTTTCAAAGGTCCCCCGACGAGTAACGACTGCAGTCCCGTGGTGTAGTGGCCAATCATAATGGCCTTTGGAGCCATTGACGGCGGTTCGAATCCGCCCGGGACTATCTTCTCGCGAACGTAAGTGAGCGAGAGATATCCATCACGAATTCGAGCCCAGAAGACGAGAGGATTCAACTCGTTATAGTAGGCTTCTGATTCGGGCGAGTAAGCTAGGTTTGGATTTCTCTGGTACGCGGCTCAAGCGCTCCATGACATCGGTTTGGATGCCCGGATGTTCTCGCAGATACACTTCTAACTCCCATTGAGATCCAGATTTCTGATATTCAAACAGTGCATTTACTCCCAGTTCATCAGCGATATACTTCCCCCGAGCCAGCGCATCTGTCTGGTTATCTTCGACCCCACCGCTAAATCGGTCTTAAGATGCTGTAACAGACACCTGATATCCTCTATTCTTTTGTTTGACCACTACACCATCCTGACGAATTTGATTAAATGTCTCTATACAATCTTCACAATACTGGTATTCTCCGTCTGCGGGATTATCGGTGAAGTCCCCACATCTCGCGCACTCACCCATAGCCGTTCGTACATTCACGATTACTTGATTTTTGCGTACTGAACTATTCATTCGGGTAGAAGATACCGAACGGACCGTGGTGTTCCAAGGGATAGGTCTACGTCCTTGACCGTTGAACGACACCCCAACCCAGCAGCGGCATCATTCGTCGAGGAAGAACGCATCTCGACCGTGATCATCGCGCCACGCGAACGCGAACAGTCTGCGAACGGGAAGGCGGTCAAGCGTGCGTCCGTCGTCGGCGCGGCCGGTTCCGCCGTGCCACGTCGTACCGTCGCCGACGAACATTCCTTCCTCATCGGTTGGTTCGAGTTCGAACGACGGGGCCTCGAAAGCGTGGATGCCATCGGCGGTAGCGAACACCACTGCTTCGTCGTCGCCGACGGTGACGCGGACGACGCCGCCCGTCGCTTCGGCGACTTCGAGTGGGATACCGAGCGCGTCCTCGTCGCGTTCGAGTCCGGCGACGATACTCTTGGGTTCGACGCCTGCGGTCGAGAGCGACTGCGGCCAGTCGTCACGGCCGCCGGTACCGCGGTGTGCCCCGAGTCCGTAGCCGGGCATCTCGAAGTAGGCCTCGTACGGGTCCGCATCGTACTCGATGGATGCGGGTTCGTCCGAGTCGCTGGCCGCCTCGCTTTCGCCACCCGGTGGCCGCAGCATCGCCCCGTCATCGTAGTCGCGTGCGAAGGCTTCGGCTGTCGTCGTCGCCGCTGGAAGGACGGCCAATCGCATCCCCTCGTGAACGCCGGAGAGACAGGCGCCGCTGGACTGTTTCCACTCAGAGCCGGTCTCGCGGTCGTACATCACCAGATCGTCGTCCGCGAGTTTCCCCGAGACGCCGAGTTCGAGGACCGCGTGATCCGGCACGTCGGCGTCGTCATCGGCGGGTGCTGCTTCCGCCACGCGTCGGTCGTAGACGACGGCGCTCCCGCAGAGCGGACACCACGTGACAGCGACGGGAACCGATCCGAACTCGTCGTTGACGATTTCGTGATAGTGGAGAAACCGAACCGGATACGCCCGCGCGTCCCCCGCGATTTCGACGACGATTACGTCGTCGCTCCCGTCGCCGTCGTATTCGTCTGCTGGGCCGAACGTCGGATTGTCCACGCTCGGGATGGCGTCCGGTGGGAGTACCTGTTGAACGTCGTGATCGCGGTCGTGATCTCCGCTTCGCTCACGTTTGTCGGTCATCGTAGCATGGACTCCTCGTGTTCCTCGCTGGTCGCTTGCATCCGATAGGTGGTGTTCTGGACGTACCCTGGCAGGTTCGACATCTGTTACCGAGTGTATGGATGTAAACGGTTAGGAGACCTTCGGTTTTCCCCGTGTCGTCGTGGCAACGGTGGACGTGTGACGGTCGATTCGCGCTCGTCGTAACGCCTAAGAGCGGAACAACCATTAATTCGGGTAATGAAACCAATCGAGAACGGACGAACATCTCTCCCTCGTTTCGAACGGAGGTGGCACTGTGGGCGTTGAAATCAAGGAATCTCCCGTGTCCGCCGAGGAGTTCGAGACGATGCAACGATTCGTCAAGGACTACCTCGCCGCCAGCGTGGAGAACGAAGATGACGGCGGGCGAATGCGGTGGTATCCGTGGCACAGCGCCGAATACCGTTTCAACCACATCCTTAACGTCGTAGATCTCGCCTCGAATATCGCAGAACGCGAAGGTGCCGACGTGGATGTCGTCCGGGTTGCTGCCCTGTTTCACGACATCGCAAAACTAGAGGCCGAACAGGAGGTTCACGCCGAAGAGGGCGCGCGCGTCGCCCGCGAGTACCTCTCGACGCACGGGGACTTTCCGCAGTCGTTCATCGAACAAGTGTGTCAGGTCGTCGCCGACCACTCCTATCAGGGACCGCTGTCGGATGTGACGCTCGAGACGCGGTGTCTCATCGAGGCGGACATTCTGGACAAGGTCGGCGCGAACGGTACCGTCCTGATGCTCCTTCGTATGGGCTATGAGGCGCGGACGCACATGGACGCCTCCGAGATGGTCGAACGCGTCCTCGAACGGGGTCGCGCCGCAACGGATCGGATCGAAAGCGAGAGTGCCGAAAGCATCGCTCATCAGCGACTCAAGCGCGTCAAGTGGTTCCGCGAGTGGTTAGAAGAGGAGGTCCCCGGCATGGACCGCGAAGAGTTCGGTGTCTGAGAGGCCGCTCGAACCGATTTGTCGTGTGCGCTCGACGCCCGGTCAGAGCGTATCGAGAATTTCCAGAACCGACTCTTCCGCATCGCGGCCGGGATCCCACTCGGACCCGTCTCGGTCGGAGTCTCGGTAGTCGTCCACGGAGACAGCCATTGCCTCGTCCAACGGTGTCGAGTCCCAACCGAGGTCAGCCAGTTTGTTCGTATCGAGAACGTGCGGATACTCTCGGTAGAGAATGAAATCGTCGGGTTCGAGGCCGGCGGCCGCGAGTTCCCGCTCTCCGGCGTGGACGACTTCGACTGACGTGTCCGCCGCGTCGGCGATGCATTCGACCATCTCTTCGAGCGTGACGAGTCGCCGGTCACCGACGTTGTACGACTCGCCGGGCGTGCCGCGCTCGGCGACGACACGGAGGGCGCTCGCCACGTCCTTCACGTACGCGCGGTGCCAGACGTTCGTCCCGTCGCCGGGGACGACCACTCGGTCGTACGTCTCTACTCGGTGAATCCAGTAATCGAGGCGTTCGGTGTAGTCGTCGGGACCGTAGACGATACACGGGCGAATCGACATCGCGTTCACGCCGTCCATTGCGGCGTCGAAGACGATACGGTCGCCTTCGGCTTTCCGCGGGCCGTAGGATGCATCGGAGTCCGACGCTGCCTGTTCTGGCGTGCAGTCGCAAAGCGGCGTCTCGCCCTCGCGCTTCGGAATCTCCTCGCGGCCGTAGGCGGCCCCACTGGAGATGTAGACGTACGCGTCCACGTCGGCGAAGATATCCACCGCCGCTTCCACGTCGGCGGGTTGGTATGCCACGCAGTCGATGACGATGTCCGGTTCGATGGAGAGTTTCGCGGCTTTCAGATCCATCTCGTCTTTCCGGTCGCCCTCGACGTGCGTCACCCGGTCGTCGTCTGCGAAGGGATTCTCGTGGTTCCCGCGGTTGAAGATGGCGACCGCGTAGCCGTGATCCAGTAAGTCCTCGACGGTGTGGCGGCCGATGAATCGCGTCCCGCCGATGACGAGCGCAGTGTCGGTCATACTCTCGGTTCGGCGGTCCGCAGTCAAAAGTGTAGGAGAACCCCGCCTCGGCTACCGGAAGTCGTCTGCCGCTCGTTCGTTTGCGACCGCCGCTTCGGCTTTCGTCGTCAGTCGTCGCTCGTCTGCGCCAGCGTCTCGGACTCGGTCCCAGTCGAGACGGCCGCTGCCGACTCGGGAAGTTCGCGCCGGACGTCGGCCTCGGCGCGGTCTGCGATGATGTCCGCGTACGCGTCGGGCATCACTTTCACGAAGTCGTCTACGACGCTCGCCCAGTCGTCCAGCATCCACGCCGCGCGGTCGGAGTCGGTGTACTCGGCGTGGTTCTCAACGAGACGACGGAGCATCGCCTCGTCTGCGTCGTCCAGCGTGTCCGACAGCGACACCATGCCGGTGTTCGCCTTCGCTTCGAACTCGTCGTCCGGATCGTAGACGTATGCGACGCCGCCGGACATCCCTGCGGCGAAGTTGCGGCCCGTGTCACCAAGGACGGCGACGACGCCGCCGGTCATGTACTCACAGCCGTGGTCACCGACGCCCTCGACGACGGCCTTCACGCCGGAGTTGCGAACGCAGAAGCGTTCGCCTGCGACGCCGTTGATGTACGCCTCACCCTGCGTCGCGCCGTAGAAGGCGACGTTACCGATGAGAACGTTCTCGTCGGCCTCGTAACCGGCCGTTTTGGGCGTCGTGACGACGACTTTCCCGCCAGAAAGCCCCTTTCCGACGTAGTCGTTTGACGCGCCGTTGAGACGCATCGTCACGCCGTTCGCGAGGAATGCGCCGAACGACTGCCCGGCGACGCCGGAGAACTCGCAGTTGATGGTGTCGTCTGCGAGTCCTTCGCCGCCGTAGCGCGTCGAGATCTCGTTCGACAGCATCGCGCCGACAGCGCGGTCAACGTTCGACAGTTCGCGCCGGATCTGGACCGGTTCGCCGCGGTCGAGCGCGGGTTCAGCCGCCTCGATGAGTTCGTGGTCGAGTTGGTCGGCAACGTCCGGGTGGGTCTGTGACTCGGTCTGGTAGCGTGCGCCCGAGGCGGGTTCGGCGATGACGGCCGAGAGGTCGAGGTGCTTTGCCTTCTCGTGGTCCGTCTCGCGCTGGGTGAGAACCGAGGGACGGCCGATCATCTCTTCGACCGTCCGGAAACCGAGTTCGGCCATAATCTCGCGGAGTTCCTGCGCCATGAACGTCATGTAGTTGATGACGTGATCGGGTTCGCCGGGGAAGCGACGGCGCAGGTCCTCGCGTTGCGTGGCGACGCCGACCGGACAGGTGTTCTCGTGACACTGCCGGGCCATCACACAACCCGAGGTGACGAGCGACGCCGTACCGAAGACGTACTCCTCAGCGCCGAGCAGTGCCGCCACGGCGATGTCGCGTCCGGTTTTCATCCCACCGTCGGCGGTGACACGAATCCGAGAGCGGAGGTTCGTCGCACGGAGCATCTGGTTCGCTTCCGCGAGGCCGAGTTCCCACGGCAGACCGGCGTTTTTGATCGAGGTCTTCGGTGACGCGCCCGTGCCGCCGTCGTGACCCGAAATGTGGACAACGTCGGCGTTCGCCTTCGCCACGCCCGCGGCGATGGTCCCGATTCCGGCCTCGGAGACGAGTTTGACGTTGATATCCGCCTCGGGGTTGGCCGTCTTCAGGTCGTGGATGAGTTGCTTGAGGTCCTCGATGGAGTAGATGTCGTGCAGCGGCGGTGGCGAGATGAGGCCGACGCCCGGCGTGGCGAAGCGGACGTGCGCGATCATTTCGTTGACCTTCTTGCCGGGCAGGTGGCCACCCTCTCCGGGCTTTGACCCTTGTGCCATCTTGATCTGCAACTCGTCGGCAGCGGAGAGGTAGTGGCTGGTGACGCCGAAGCGACCCGACGCCACCTGCTTTACGTTACACTCCTTTTCGGTCCCGAAGCGTTCCGGCGGTTCGCCGCCTTCGCCGGTGTTTGACTTTCCGCCGATGCGGTTCATGGCGATGGAGTTGTTCTCGTGGGCTTCCGGAGACAGACTGCCGAGCGACATCGCCGCCGTCGAAAACCGTTCGACGATGTCCTCGACCGGTTCGACCTCCGCTATCGGAACCGGGTCGCGGTCGGAGTCGAACTCCAAAAGACCGCGGAGCGTCTGGAGTTCCTCGGACTGGTCGTTTATCAACTGGGCGAACTCCTGATACTTCTCGTAGTTGCCCGAGCGAACCGCCTGTTGGAGCGTGCCGACCGTCTTCGGGTTCCACTGGTGATGAATTCCGTTCGAGCGATGTTCGTACTCGCCTTGATGTTGCAGGTCGGGGTCCGTGCCGTAGGCGATGGCGTGGCGAGTCATCAGGTCCTGTTCGATGACGTCGATGCCGATTCCCTCGGTCCGAATCTCCGTCCCCTCGAAGTATTCGGCGACGAAGTCAGAATCGAGGCCGACGGCCTCGAAGATTTGTGCGCCTTGGTAAGAGGCGATCGTGGAGATGCCCATCTTCGCCATCGTCTTCAGCACGCCGTTTTCGAGGGCTTTCGTGTAGGCCGCGATGGCTTCTTTCTCGTCTGCGCCATCCGGACCGGCGACGATGTCACTGATAGTCTGGTAGGCGAGATACGGGGTGACCGCGCCCGCACCGTAGCCGATGAGGGTCGCCATGTGGTGTACCTCGCTCGGCTCACCGGATTCCACGACGAGGCCGGCGTGGTTGCGAAGGCCGTTGCGGACGAGGTTGTGATGGACTGCGCCCGTAGCGAGGAGGCTCGGGACGGCCGCCCGTTCGGGATCGAGGTTGCGGTCCGAGAGGACAACGATGTCCGCGCCGTCTTCGATGGCTGCCTTCGCATCTTCACGGACGCGTTCGACGGCCTCCTGAAGCGATGTCTCCGTCTCGAAGGTGATGTCCACGACGGCTGAGGTCATGTCGCCGTCGAGGTCCTTGATGGCGGCCGTTTCGGCGTCCGAGAGGATTGGTGAGTCGAGAACGAGTTGTCTGGCGTGTTCGGGCGTCTCGTCAAGCAGGTTCCGCTGGGGGCCGAGACGCGATTCCAAGGAGGTGACGAGTTCCTCGCGGATGTAGTCTAACGGCGGGTTCGTCACCTGCGCGAACAGTTGCTTGAAGTAGGTAAAAAGCGGCCGGTCGAAGTCTGAGAGAACAGACAGCGGGGTGTCATCACCCATCGACCCGACCGGGTCTTTCCCCTGTTCGGCCATCGGTTCGACGAGATGGTTCAGTTGATCCTGCGTGTAGCCGAAGGCGGCTTGCCGAGCGCGGAGGTCATCGACAACATCGTGCGGTACGTAGTCGTCGGTGTCCGCCAGCGCGGACATCTGGTGTTGTTCGGCTTCGACCCACTCGCCGTACTTCTCGTCGGTGAGAGAGTCGAACACCTCCTCGTCGGGGATGACGCGTCCTTCCTCGGGATCTGCGACGAACAGTTGACCGGGTTGGAGGCGGCCGCGTTCGCGTATCTCGGCCGGATCGGTGTCGAGTGCCCCCACTTCCGACGCCATCACGAGCGTGTTGTCAGTGGTCACGTCGTAGCGACACGGGCGGAGACCGTTCCGGTCGAGGACGGCGGCCACGCGGTCACCGTCGGTGGCGGCGACGAGAGCGGGACCGTCCCACGGCTCAACGAGGGAGGCGTGGTAGTCGTACCACTCGCGGCGTTCCTCGTCCATCGCGTCGTCGCCCCGGAACGACTCGGGGATGAGCATCCGGAGGACGTGCGGGAGTTCGCGGCCGCCCTGAAGGAGGAGTTCGACCGCGTTGTCAACCGAGGCGGTGTCGGACTGGTCGGCTTTCGTCACGGGCTTGACCGCCTCAATGTCGTCACCGAAGTCAGGATGTTCGAGGTCCGTCTCCCGTGCGCGCATCCAGTTGACGTTGCCGCGGATGGTGTTTATCTCGCCGTTGTGGATGATATGGCGGTACGGGTGTGCGAGGTGCCACGCGCCGAGCGTGTTTGTCGAGAATCGCGCGTGGACGAGCGTAAGCGTCGTCTTCAGGCGTTCGTCTTGCAGATCAGGGTAGTAGCCAGCGAGTTGTTCGCCCTTGAGGAGGCCCTTGTAGACGAGCGTCTTTCGGGAGAGCGAGCAGACGTAGAAGCGGGCAGTCTCCGGCTCGTCGAGTTCGGAAACAGCGTTCTCGACGGCTCGACGGGCGATATAGAGCGCACGGTCGAAGCCGTCTTCGGACATGTCCTCGGACGGGACGACAAACGCTTGCCACACGTCAGGTTCGGAATCCAGCGCCGTCGCTCCGAGGTCGGCGTTGTTCGTGGGGACGTCTCGCCAGTGGACGACATCGAGTCCGTGTGCCCCGAGTTCGCGCTCGAAGACATCAACGAGCATCTCGCGGACAGCGTCGTCTGTTGGCATAAAAATCGACCCGACGGCGTACGATTCGGGGAGTTCGGCGTCAACGACGGCGTCGAAGAACTCGTCCGGACGCTGGATCATGATGCCCGCGCCGTCGCCGGTGTCGGCCTCTGCACCGGTGGTGCCCCGGTGTTCGAGATTCTCTAGTAGTTCGAGACCATCCGAAACCGTCTCGTGGCATACCCCGCCATCGAGGTCGATTACCGCGCCGACCCCACAGTTCGCGCGTTCGTCGGTTGGGGCCGCAAGCCCGTCCGACTGAACGTGGGTGTCTCTGTGTGGCTTGGTCATGTGTCCCACTTATCGGCCCCATTTAAACACGTTATCCTGAAATAATAAGGGCTTGTTTATCACATATTAGGACATATTATTGCTTGTTGCTGGATGAGTGAATCGACAGCAAGAGGCGCTATTACTGGGAAAAAGAGCAAATTATGGTTGTTCTGCTGACGGGAATGAGAGAAAACGCAGGGAACGTGTTCAGTACGACTTTGCGAAGTACGCCGTCTCGTCGGCGTCGTCGCCACAGATGGCGCAGTCCTCGCCGTCGTGAACCTCGGCTTCCTCGTCGTTGAGGGGGACCATGACGATTTCCGCGGCGATCTGGTCTTTGATCTCCGTCTCGCAGTCTTCGTCACCACACCACGGCGCTTTCACGTACCCGCCGTGCTGGCCGATGGTTCCGAGGATGTCCGCGCGCGAGTCGGCCTCGCGGACGTTCTCTTCGAGATTCTCCTCGGCGGCGGCGTACAGTTTCGCGTACACCTCGTCGAACTCCTCTCGGACGGTTTCTGCGATGTCCTCGCGGGCGACCTCTTTGGTCTCGCCGTCGGGACGGTGGACCACGGTCACAACGTCGTCGTCAACCTCGTTCGGTCCGATTTCGAAGCGGACGGGGACGCCTTTCAGTTCCCACTCGTTGAACTTGAAGCCGGGATTTCGCTCGTCGCGGTCGTCGAGTTCGACGCGGATTCCGGCGTCTTCGAGTTCTTCGCTGATGGATTCGGCGTACTCCAGCACTTTCTCTTGCGTGTCGGCCTGCCAGATGGGGACGATGACGACCTGCTCGGGCGCGACGGTGTGCGGTAGGACGAGACCCTGATCGTCCGAGTGGGTCATGATGAGCGCGCCGAGTGCGCGCCACGAGAGGCCCCACGAGGTGGTGTGGGCCACTTGCGATTCCTCGTCCTCGTCGGTATATGTGAGATCGAAGGCCTCTGCGAACGAGGTACCGAGGTCGTGCGAGGTCGCACCCTGCACGGACTTGCCGTCCGGCATGAGCGCCTCGACGGTCGTCGTCGTGTTCGCACCGGGGAACTTGTCGTGTTCGGGCTTTGCGCCGCGGAGGACGGGGATCGCAAGCAGATCCTCGTAAACGGACTCGTACTGGTCGAGACGGGTCATCGTCTCGTCCCACGCCGCTTCAGCGGTCGCGTGTGCGGTGTGGCCCTCTTGCCAGAGGAACTCCTTGGTGCGGAAGAACGGCTTCGTCTCCGTCGCCTCCCACCGCACGACTGAGGCCCACTGATTCACACGCAGGGGCAGGTCACGGTGACTGCGGACCCACTGAGACATATACGGTGCGATGATAGATTCAGAAGTGGGTCGAACTGCGAGTCGTTCCTCGAGTTCGTCGTGGCCTGCTTGCGTCACCCACGCGACTTCCGGGTCGAAGCCCTCGACGATGTCTTTCTCACGTTCGAGATAGCTTTCGGGAATAAACAGGGGGAAGTAGGCGTTCTGAACGCCCGTGTCCTTGAACCTCGCGTCGAGGAACCCCTGTACTCGCTCCCAGAGCGCGTACGCGCGCGGTCGCGTGACGATGAAACCGCTCATCCCCTCGGGACCGTAGTTGGCGAGACCAGCCTTCTGGACGACCTCCGCGTACCACTCGCCCGTGTTATACTCCTTTGACTCGGTGATGCCGAGTTCCTGTTCGTCGCTCATTACCGGTATTGAACCCCACTGCGGCCTTAAATCCCCTGAAGCATCGGAGTCCTCTCCGGGACTTCCGACTCGAAACTCACATCACGCGAGTGTTTCAGCGCACACAGAGTGTTCGCCAGCGTGTGAGGTGCCGTCAGGTAGATGTAATCGGACTGTGTACAGTACAGAAAGGTGGGACTATGCTAGCACACACCACGTCCGAGCCGGCAAATCAAGATCAGACCGAGGACGAGACAAAACGGCAGGAAACGCCCGATAAATCCGGCATGCGCGTCGAACTGTGGCGGGAGCCGACGCAGACAGGTGGACAAAACGAGTTCGACCGAGTGGCCGAACGGTTGCGCACGCTGGAAGAACGCGGCGTTGTGGACGCTGCGGCCGTTGAGACGTGGGAGCGGTTCGTGGATGTCTCCGGTGGCTATCCCGAAGACGACGTTCCGAGAGCGACGTTAGACCGCCTCGGCCGACTCCAGCGGTGGGCGTGGCAACATGGACGCAGCGTGTCGCTTCCAACGGAGTCTCGGACAGTGGGTCGCGGGCGATTGGGTCCACCAGCGGAACTGCGCCGTGTCCCACGTGCTGCACTGGTTGAGTTCGAGAACGGCACCATGACGAACGTCACAATCGCTGACGAACGGACCGGGTGCCTCACCGAGCGATTGGAGACGCTCGCAGAGCGCGAACGTGCCGCGACCGAAGACGAAGACCGCGAGAAATCTCTCGAACGACTCTCCTACTGATTCCGAGCGACAGCGAACGGGTTGGGCCGTTCGCGCCACTCCCACCCCGGAAGCCGCGTCTGAAACCCCGCGGCGAGGGCGGCGTCCAGATCATCCGCACCAGCGGTCCCGTCGGTGTGTGTCATCGTATCCGCGAAGTGGAACGTCGCCTGCGCGAGCAACGAGAGCGGTTGTCCGCCCGCGATTGTCGCTGCGAGTTCGCGTCCGAGAACCTCGTCTACGACAAACCCCGGATAGTCGTCCCGGACATCCAACTCCCGGAGCAGAGCGACGTACCCGGCGACGTTGACGGCCACATCGCCATCAGCGAACACGGCAGCGACTTCCTCACGGTACTCCGCTTCAGTCACCGTTCCGACTTCGGTATCGAACAGTTCACCCAGTTGGTTCCGTGTCTCGTTCAGCAGCGGAACGACGACAGCGGAACGATCACGTACCCACTGTGATTCCTCGACGACGCGGTCTGGTGTCAGTTCCATACCACCAAGAACAGCGCCGAAATGCTTCGATTTTGCGAAGGCTTTTATATCGAGGCAAGAATACGTCCGAGTAAGCGGGTTTTCCCTGCCTCTTCCCGCAGTCAGGATAGCCGGAGATAGCGATACGATCGCATACTTACCTATGCTCTCTCACAATTACATCCAGAACGACCGTGCGGCCGTAGTCGTCTCACCGGTCGGCGTTTCCCGAGGCAGGAATAACCCGACCCCGCTACCGTCCGTCACGCTACGGACGAGTGGTACTCACTTATGAGTTCAGTAGACAAGCAGCTCGAGGAATTGAAAGCAGAGATCACGAACGAACTTCCTTCGGATATATCGGTTTCCGACGTTAAGTACGAGGGTCCGGAGCTCGTCGTATACACACGCGATCCGAAGAAGTTCGCACAGAACGGCGATCTTATCCGGAAACTCGCCAGCAAACTCCGAAAACGAATCACGGTCCGCCCCGACCCCGACGTGCTCTCGCCCCCACGCGAGGCTGAAGAACGGGTTCTCTCCGTCATCCCCGAGGAGGCAGGCGTCACGGATCTCGACTTCCACGAAGACACAGGTGAAGTCGTCATCGAGGCGTCCAAACCCGGGATGGTCATTGGAAGACACGGTTCGACGCTCCGAGAGATTACTAAAGAGGTCGGCTGGACGCCGGAAGTTGTCCGCACGCCGCCCATCGAGTCTTCCACGGTCTCGAACGTTCGGAACTTCTTGAAACAAGAACGCGACGAACGACGGCAGATTCTCGAACGTGTCGGTCGCCAAATCCACCGAGAGCAGTTGTCCGACGACGAGTGGGTTCGCATCTCCACACTCGGCTGCTGCCGTGAGGTCGGTCGCGCTTCGTTCATCCTTTCGACGCCGGAGACGCGCATTCTCATCGACTGCGGCGACAAGCCGGGGTCGGACGACGTTCCGTACCTCCAAGTGCCCGAAGCGCTCGGGTCGGGTGCAAACTCGCTTGACGCCGTCATTCTCACTCACGCTCACTTGGACCACTCGGCGCTCATCCCGCTTCTGTTCAAGTACGGCTACGACGGCCCCATCTATACGACGGAACCGACGCGCGACCTGATGGGTCTGCTCACGCTCGACTATCTCGACGTGGCGGCCAAGGAGGGGCGGACACCGCCCTACGAATCCGAGATGGTTCGAGAAGCCATCAAACACTGTATCCCGCTCGAATACGGCGATGTCACCGACATCGCACCCGACGTGAAACTCACGTTCCACAACGCGGGCCACATTCTCGGTTCTGCGGTGTCGCACTTCCACATCGGCGACGGTCTGTACAACGTCGCGTTCTCGGGTGACATTCACTACGAGGATACGCGCCTGTTCAACGGCGCGGTCAACGACTTCCCGCGCGTGGAGACGCTCGTCCTCGAATCGACGTACGGCGGTCGGAACGACTACCAGACCGACCAAGCGGATTCAGAGGAAAAGCTCATCGATGTCATCAACGAAACGTACGACCGAGGCGGGAAAGTTCTCATCCCGGCGTTCGCAGTCGGTCGGTCCCAGGAGATCATGCTCGTCCTCGAAGAGGCGATGCGCTCCGGGAAAATCCCGAGCATGCCCGTCCACCTCGACGGGATGATTTGGGAGGCGACGGCCATCCACACGACGTATCCCGAGTACCTGCGTGACGACCTACGCGACCGCATCTTCCACGAGGACGAGAACCCGTTCCTCGCCGACGAGTTCAACCACATCGACGGCGGCGAGGACGAGCGACAGGATGTTGCCGACGACGGCCCGGCTATTATCCTCTCCACCTCCGGTATGGTCACTGGCGGCCCCATCATGTCGTGGCTCCGCCATGTCGGCCCCGATCCGAAATCGCGTCTCGTCTTCGTCGGGTACCAGGCACAGGGAACGCTCGGGCGTCGCATCCAGAACGGGTGGGACGAAATCCCGGTTAACGACCGCGATAACGTCGGCCGGTCGAACACACTCCAACTGAAGATGGACGTGGAGACGGTTGATGGGTTCTCCGGTCACGCCGACCGCGCCGGTCTGGAGAACTTCGTGAAGACGATGAACCCCCGTCCGGAGAAAGTGCTGTGCGTTCACGGAGACGAGCGCTCTGTACAGGATCTCTCCTCTGCGTTGTACCACAACTACAACATGCGGACGTTCGCGCCGAAGAACCTGGAAACGTTCCGCTTCAGATAACGTTCGCCGCGCCGTCGCTTGTTCGCCGCCGCCGAACGATATACCTTCTTATCACTTCAGTTCACACAGAGTGGTATGCGTCTCGCGCTCATTGCACACGACGAAAAGAAACCGGATCTCATCGAATTTGCACAGAACCGCCAGGACGACTTAGAACATCTCGACCTGATGGCGACGGGGACGACTGGCCAGCGTCTGATCGACGCGACGGGACTCGATATCGAACGCAAAGAGTCGGGTCCGCTGGGCGGCGACATGCAGATCGGGGCTGAAATCGCCAGCGAGACCTGCCACGGCGTTATCTTCCTCCGCGATCCGCTTACGGCCCAACCGCACGAACCAGACATCACCGCGTTGCTCCGAATCTGCGACGTTCACGACGTTCCGCTCGCCACGAACCTCGCCAGTGCGGACGCCGTTCTCGACGAACTACTGGAGCAACTCGGGGATGAGCCGTCTCGCAACGGCTAAATCTCGTCAGTGATAATTAGTACGAACGTTCAAGTCT
The DNA here is from genome assembly GCF_000172995.2 of Halogeometricum borinquense DSM 11551. Taxonomy (GTDB): domain Archaea; phylum Halobacteriota; class Halobacteria; order Halobacteriales; family Haloferacaceae; genus Halogeometricum; species Halogeometricum borinquense. The sequence goes on along the minus strand of NC_014729.1, from coordinate 2,243,505 downwards.
GGCAACGGAGAGTATCTTCGTATGCGACGATTTTCGCGCGCGGTTGCGGTCGCCGTCGTGGCTATCCTCATTGTCAGTGGAGTCGGCCCGGTTGCCGCCCAATCTGACGCACAATCGGCGAGCAACGGCGATAGACGGTGCTTCCCGCCCGACGGACACGAGTTAGGTATCGGCACCAATGGACCGGGGATCGCGGTGACGATTCACACCTCGCTCTTTACGAATCTCGGCGGTGCGGGCGCGCTCGGTATTGAAGCGCGCGGGTCGGCGTTGAACTCGACCATTATCGGACTCCAGACGGGCGTCGTCTTCGACGGCGTGGGATCAGCTGATTCGTTCCTCTCGAATCCGTTCTCACGCTTTGGAATCCTGTACGACTACTCGTTCCAACTCCCGATGTTCTCCGGGATGGTCGATGACCCCGGATACGAGTCAGACGAGTCGCCGGTAAAAGGCGTGGACTCGCGGAGTTGCTGAGATGATGTACCGTTCACCACCAAACGAGAACGTCTCGACTGGTGGGCAGGATATCTGATCGGTCACTGGACCGTTGAAAATACTAGACAGTTCACGTGAGTTGGGTTTACTTGGAACAGTATCTGCAGACCGACTCAGCGAATGTTCGAAGCGAATTTTGAAGAGAATCTGATCTATGACGGGGGATAGCACGTGGTTCCGTGATTCTATCACCTAGCCGCCCTCTCACCGACGAATCAGAGAAGCCCCTCTTGAACTGAAACAATCAATATACTAATATTGTCGGGGATCAAACTAATAATAATGGTGGACCAATCGCTCGATTCCTATCGGTTGGAACTCGCCTTAGAAAATTTAGGGGCGGTACTTTGGGAGTGGGACCCTGAGACAGATACCGCGGTTACTCACCCATCGGCAGATGGATTCTTCGGTCGTGATATCTCTTCGTTTGACGAATTATCTGAGATAATCCATCCTGAAGACCGCGAGCAAGTTGTCGAAACACTCGAATCGAGCCTGGAAACGGGAGCATCATTCAATATTGAGTTCCGCATACTGGTCGATGATGAGGTTCAAGTGATCGAGACGCGGGGGAGTATCCGCCGGGAACCGGAGATGGGATCACCTCGCGTGGTGGGGATTGCGACGGATATCACAGAGCGAAAACGCCGAGAGACGGAGTTTCAAACGATTGTTGAACAGTCGTCAGACGTCATCGCAGTTGTAGACGATACTGGCGTTATCGAGTATGTGAGCCCAGCTGTTCGTCGAGTGTTTGGGTACGAGACGGACGAGATACTTGGAGCTAACATCTCGGACCTGATCTATCCGCCGGACCGTGACGATGCTCTCCCAGTACTTCTGGGCAGTGGAATGACGGACAAGAATTCACCCGAGCGAGTTGAGTACAGACTCCGCCATGGCGATGGCTCGGTTCGGTGGGTTGAGTCACGTGTCTCCCCGAGGGGTGATGCAATGAGTAGTAATCTCGTTATTAACACCCGCGATATTACGGAGCGAGTTGAGGTTGAACAGAACCTCAAGCGTGCTGACGAGAGTCGGTCACTCGCACTGGAAGCGTCGCAGGCAGGAATCTGGGACTGGGAGATCGGGAGTGAACGTGTCAATTGGCACTCATCCTGTGAACGGGTCTTCAGGGTGCCAGAAGGTGGGTTCGAGGGGACGTACGAGGCGTTCGCTCGGCGCGTCCACGATGACGATTTACCAGCCGTTGAAGCGGCCATTAACCGCACCGTCAACGAAGGCGAACCATACCATGTCGATTACCGGATCATTCGGGACGACGGTGTCGAACGCTGGATCACCGCTCGCGGAAAGGTACTGTCAGACTCGTCAGGAAACCCGACCCGACTCCTCGGTGTTGTTATCGATATCACTGAACAGAAAGAACGCGAACAGGAACTCAAGCAGTACGAGCGAATCGTTGAGACAGCGCCGGATCCCATTTACGTACTCGACGAGACTGGTGATTTCACACTAGTGAATGAGGCACTCGCGGCGGCGGTAGGGTGTTCGAAAGAGGAACTTATCGGTACCAGCATCGGAGACCAATTAGAGTCAGCGGATGCTGAGGAGAGTCTACAGCGTATTATGGCGCTCTCCGACGAAGAATCCGACTCACCTCCACTTGACCTCACTCTTTCGACTCCGGATGGAACCCGAGACTACGAAGTGAACATCGCTCTGAGCGGGGACGACCAGAGAGGCGATGCACCAAGAACGGTCGGCGTGGCCCGAGATGTCACCGACATCAAAGAACACAAACGCCGGTTATCAGTAATGGACCGCGTGCTTCGGCACAACATTCGAAATAAGCTCAACATCATCTTGGCACATAGCAATTTTCTCACAGAGTACCCGGACCAAGATATCCAGAACCGCGCCGAGACGATACTTGAGGCCGGTGAATCCCTCGAATCACTCAGTGAGAGTGCCCGCCGGTTCAAAGCCAGCACTCACCCCAATCAATCGAGCATTCGTACGACTAACGTTGCCGACTGTGTCACCCACGTTGTCGATGAAGCACAACGCCAATTTCCCCATGCGACGATTCGGGTACATCAGGAAGCGGAGGTGTGGGCGGAGGTTCACGAGGCGTTTGAACTAGCACTCACTGAACTCGTCGAGAATGCGATCCGCCATTCAGATCGCTCTGCCCCCACTGTCGAGATAACCGTCGAGAAGCACGAGTCAACAGTTTCAGTGCAGGTGAGTGACGATGGACCGGGGCTGACCGACATGGAGCAAAATGTCGTCCTTGAAGGAGAAGAAACTGCTCTTGAGCATGGGTCGGGACTCGGACTATGGCTCGTCCGATGGACGATTGCCAACAGTGGCGGGACAATTGACGTTCGGAACAACGACCCAACGGGGACGGTTGTCGAGGCTCGGGTACCACGGGATTCGTCTTAGCAGTTGTGAAGTGGCAGTCTCAGTCCGCCTCGGCAGGGTCTACAACCGTCTCCTCGACTTCATCCACGCCCACGCGGTCACAGAGGTCGTAGAGTGGACACGCCTCAGGACCGTCCAGACACGCCGGCTTCCGCGCCTTGCAGTACTCGCGACCGAACTGAATCATCGCGGTGTGTCCGAAGCCGCACTTCTCCGCGGGCACGTCGGCTTCGAGATGCTCGCGGACGTCCTCGTGGTCGGCATCCGCGGACGCAAGTCCCATCCGGCGTCCGATACGGTGAACGTGTGTGTCTACCGGAAAGACGCCGCCGCGGCCGCCCGAAAAGAGAAGCACGCAGTCGGCCGTCTTCGGGCCGACGCCGTGGATGTCGAGGAGTCGCTTTCTGACCGTGTCAGGATCTTCGTCTTTAACGAACTCGTCGAAGCCGTCCGCGCCCCCGAACGACTCGCAGATGCGCTCGGCCGCGCCGATGATCATCTCCGATTTCTGGTTGTACAATCCCGCGGAGGCAATCGTTTCGGCTAGTTCAGACTGTTCGGCGTCCGCGAGCGCGGCGGCCAAGTCGCCGTCCGCACTGTCACCGTCCGCACTGTCACCGTCTCCGCCGGCGTACCGGTCCATAAGCGAGTCGTGTGCGGGTTGGCTCGCCACGTCGCTCGTGTTCTGGCTGAGAATCGTGCGAACCAAACACTCGAAGGCGTCTTGTCCGCCGTAGGCTTTCTGCCAGTACATCTGCCCCAACTCGTCTACGACGGCCTCCGCGCGGGTGTCCGCCTCCGCGGGAACGAACTCCGCGGCGGTTCCGCCACCGGCGTCGCCGCCGCTGATGTTCTCTGCGGGCTCTTCGGGCATGGGCGAAGAGACGGACGCCGTCTCGAAAAGCGGTCGGGGTTCGGCGTCGAACGACGCTCGTCGGGTCGCTAGCTCACTCCACGCGGAGTGTGAACGTCACGTCGCCGCCGTTGGCAAGAGCAGCCACGAGGTCGCGGTCGAAGTCACCCGCCGCGGCGTCTGCACCGACCAGGATCGTTCGGTCGTCCACGTAATCGCTGGTGCGTCCGACGTGGCTTCGGTCCCCCTCGAACGTCAAATCCGGATGGCCACTCCCTTCGACAGTCTGTTGGTACGTCTCACCGTCATCGTCCTCTACTTCGACGATAGCCGTGATGGTTGCCGACTCGTCTTGACAGGCGGCAACAAAGTCGTCGTCGAAGTCTTCGGGAGTGCGGTCAGCCTCGACAGCGAGGATGCAGTCGCCCGCCGGGGTGAGCCAGTCGTCGGACGTGACCTCGAACGTGCTCGCGTGTTCGGCGGAGACGTTCTCGTGCCCGCGTGCGCGGACAACCTCTTCGTACATACTCCGTGGTGGCCACTGCGGCGGTAAATCGCCCTCGGTTCCGATCTACTGCGGCGGTAACTCGCCTCGATTGCACGGACGGCGACGGGAGAATAGACACTTGCTTGGAGCCTCCACGAATCCGAACCATACCAATTGTTACCATGGTTCTTTATATATCACCTCGAACCCGTACAATCCGTGTATCAGCCGTTTCACGCTCCGTGGTAGCTGTTTTCAGGGGCCAATACCACCGAAGCCTTTATACTCTGGTACGCACAATGTGATATTACCAGAACGCCTCCGGCGTTCCGGCGGCATAGCACGCAGAATGATCGGGAGTTCTTATCCACGGTCGGCAGCACTACCACGAGCAGCCGCCACGCACGGAGTGGTAATGGTATCGAGGTTTGATTACGCATGGTGACACAGCAAGACGTTCTCAAGGAATACGACGTACAGAAGCTCAGCGACGCGGATAACGTGGAGCTCACAGATGACCAACTCGACAGCGGTTCTAAAGGTCAGTTAATTAAACTCGCGGGACAGCTCCGCGACCGACGAAATGACCTAAACCAGATGGCCTCCGAGCGCGCATCCAAGCGCGACGACCTAAACGCGAAAACTCGCGAGAAGGTTGACGAGGCTCAGGAACACCGCGAGCAGCGCGACAGCCTCAACGAGCAGGTCCAAGAGCACAAGAACAAACGAAACGAGCTGAACGCCGAGGCCAACGAGCTGTTCGACAAAGTCGAACAGATGAAAGAGGACCTCGAACTCGATGACGGCAAGGACATCGAGGAACTCAAAGAGGAAATCGAACAGCTCGAATTCCGTCAGCAGACGGAAGTTCTCTCGACCGAGGACGAGCGCGAACTCATCGAGAAGATCGAGAACAAGCGCGAAGAACTCCGTCAGAAGAAGGATAAGGTCGAGGACAGCGGCGAACTCGAAGAACTCATCGAGGAAGCAGAAGAGGTCCGCTCGGAGGCATCCCAGCACCATCAGAAGGTGACGGAACTCGCTGACAAGGCCCAAGAGCACCACAACCAGATGATCGAGGCCTACCGTGAGGCCGACGACATCCGTGACAAAGCCGACGCGATGCACGAGCTGTTCGTGGAAGCGCAGGAAGCTGCCGACCGCCACCACGAGGACTTCGTTCGCGTGCAAAAGCGACTCCGCGAGCTCGACAAGCAGGAAGAAGAGGAACGCGACGCCGAGCGCGCCGAGAAGCGCGAAGCCGCCAAGGAAGAAGCCGAGGAGATCTACCAGAAGTTCAAGGAAGGCGAGACCCTCGACACCGAGGACCTGATGAAGCTCCAGAAGACTGGGCTTCTCTAAGCGCCGGAGCGCATCTTTTTATCTTTTTTCTGTTTTCCGAGCTGCTGCCAGCCGTGGCCCACTTGCGATATTTTATCACGCATCAAGCCCCAGCGACAGCCATGATGTTCGTTGGTGATTCGCTGTGACCGACCGCATGGATCGTCTCGGACGCTTCACCATCGTCGTCAGCGTCGCCGCTCTCGCCGGAGTTGTCGGGTGGTTTCTGTTCTATATCCTCCCGGAGGATGTGACGAGCCTTCTGGGTATCCTCCTCGTTGTGGCGACTGTCCTCGGCGGAACCGTCATCGGTGGGCGCATCGCCTCGTCGCGGTATTCCGACTACGACGTGGCGGAAATCGCCGTCGAAGGGCCGATTTCCCGCGACGGAGGGTCGGGGAGGCTCCCCACCCGGCCCGGCGGTGCATCGAGCGACGACGTGGTCGAACAGATTCAGACGGCGGCCGACGACGGTGCTGTCGATGGGCTTCTCGTTCGTCTGAACACACCCGGTGGGGCTGTTCTTCCCAGCGACGACATCCGCCGGGCAGTCGCCGAGTTCGACGGACCGACCATCGCGTACGCTACCGACACCTGCGCCAGCGGCGGCTACTGGATTGCAAGCGGATGTGACGAAATCTGGGCGCACGATGTAAGCATCGTCGGGAGCATCGGCGTCATCGGCTCGTCGGTGAACGTCCACGAACTCGCTGACAGGCTCGGGGTCTCCTACGAACGGTTCGCGGCCGGGAAGTACAAGGACGCAGGCACCGCGTTGAAAGAACCGTCTGCGGACGAACGCGAGTACTTGCAGGGTCTCGTTGACGACTACTACGACGACTTCGTCGAACGGGTCGCCGAGGGCCGAGAGATGGATCCCGACGCGATTCGTGACACCGAAGCCCGCGTCTATCTCGGGTCGAGGGCACACGAACTCGGCTTAGTGGACGAACTCGGTACGCGAGACGACGTGCTGGACCGACTCGCCGCGCGTCTCGATGTGGAATCGGTGTCGGTTCGGGAGTTCACCCCGAGTGAGAACCTCGTTTCGCGCCTCCGTGGCGGTGCAGAGCGCGTTGCTTTCGCACTCGGCGCGGGCGTCGCCTCTGCGTTCGACGCTGACGCCTCGGAGTTTCGGTTCAGACTGTAACCGATCCGGGTCGGAAGCGCGATTCCCGAAACCCCACGGTACTCTCTCGATTACGAGCGCAGTACCGAGCATACTTTAACCCAGTGAGACGTTCGCACGCCTGTGAGTACGCTCGTCCTCTGTGTGGACCGTTCGAACGACATCGGACGGAAGGCGGGTCTTCCAACGCCCGTCGTCGGATGGGAGGCCGTTCGCTCTCTCGTCACCGACGTCGGGCTGGCTGACCCGGAGGACTCGAACGTGAACTGTTTACTCGAGGCCCTTCGTGTCTCTCGCGATTTACGTGATGAAAAAGAAGATTCCATTGTTGCTGTTGTCTCCGGCGTGAACGACACACTCGTCGGCGCGGACCGGTCGCTCGCCGCGCAGGTCGATGCACTCGTCGACGAGTACGACCCAGAATCCGCAATCGTCGTTGTCGATAGCGCGAGCGACGAACGCGTCGTCCCTGTCATCGAGAGCCGACTCCGCATTGACTCGGTGGACAGAGTCGTCGTCCGGCAAGCGCACGACATCGAATCGACGTACTACCTCCTCAAGCAGTTCCTCGCGGACGAGGAACTCCGCTCGACTATCCTCGTCCCCCTCGGTGCGACGCTTTTGTTGATGCCGTTGCTCCTCACGCGGTTCGAACCGCAACTTGCCTTCGCCGTCATCGGGTCGGTTCTCGGTGCGGCACTGCTCTACAAGGGACTCGCAATCGACCAACTGTTGGCCGAGTCTCCGGAGAGAATTCGGGACGCATTGTACTCGGGACAGGTGTCGATCGTCACTTACGTCGTTGCCGCGGGACTCACTCTCGTGGGCGCGTTCCTCGGCGCGCTCTCCGTGACGCCACTTACCGGAAGCGGCACGAGTGCGACGCTGATTTCGACGATGCAGTTCATCTATCACGCCGTTCCGTGGTTAGCGCTCGCGGCGTTGACCGCCAGCGCTGGCCGTCTGCTGGACGAACTGATCGGAACCGATGGCGTGAGTCGGCAGTATCTGAACCTTCCGTTCGGCATCGTCGCCCTCGGCCTCGTCGTCCGTGGCTTCGCCGGGTGGTTCCTCCAGCGTGAAGGAATTCTCTCAGATGCGGTCCTGTTCAGTTGGGCGCTCTCCGCACGTCAGCGACTCGCTTTGTTCATCGTCGGCGGGATTGTCGTCAGCGTCATCGGTGTCCGCATCGCGGCGACGATGAGCGAAAACGAGACGCTCGAAGAGGCAGTCGAACAGTAGTCAGAAACAGGGACGGCGAGGTGGCTTACTACCGCGTTGCTACCGCGTGCTGCTGGCGCGGTACTCGCCGTGTTTGATGCCTAATACGAGACAGATTGCACCGAACACGAGCATCGACGGCGCTACCATCATCAATACAGTACGTGTCTGCATGGCGGGCATCATGATGAGGCCCACCGTTCCGAGGGCGACGAGGCCGACGAGCGCTCCAGCAGTTACCGGCAGGTTGAACTCCATATACGCCTGTTAGTACGCCGTCACCTAATCGGTTTCTCTATGGGGAAAACAACGGACGGCGGTTAGACACGAGCGGGGAACGAACGACTCTCGGAAGTTACCAGGGGGCGAAGTCGGGATCCACACGCCGGTCCGTGCGTTCGATATTGTCGATGCGGTCGATGTCCTCCGCGTCGAGTTCGACACGGAGCGACTGCCAGTTGTCACGGATGTGGTCTTCACCCGTCGCTTTCGGAATCGCCGTGACACCCTTCTCACGAAGCCACGCTAGCGACACCTGCGCCTCGCTCACTCCGTGCTTCTCGGCGATTGCTTCGAGTTCGGGTACCTCGAACACGGTCCCGCGCGCAAGCGGGGAGTAGGCGACGACTTCGATATCGTGTTCCTCGCAGGCCGCTCTGAGGTCTTCCTGCTGGAGGAGGGGGTGAAGTTCAACTTGGTTGGCGAATATCGGAACATCAGCGCTTTTGACGGCTGTTTCGATCTGCTCGGGTTCGAAGTTACTAATTCCGATACGGTCTATCTTGCCCTCGTCGTACAGTTCGTTGAACGCGCGGAACGTCTCTTCGGGGTCGTACTCGCGGGCCGGCCAGTGGACATAGAGCAGATCCACGGATTCGACGCCGAGTTTTTCCAGACTCTCTTCGGTCGTCGCGAGCACCTCGTCGTACGAGAGATTGTCTATCCACACCTTCGTAGCGAGGAAGATATCCTCGCGCGGCACGGTGGCGTTCTCGATTCCTTCTCCGACAAACTCCTCATTGCCGTAGATCTGTGCGGTATCGATGTGCCGATAGCCCATGTTCAGGGCTGTCTCGACCGCTCGCGCGCAGTCTTCTGGTTCGTCGTTCTGCCACGTCCCGAGGCCGAGCATCGGCATTCCGTTGGCCAGTGGTACGTCCTCGGTCGTAAGCGACTGCTCAGACATAGTTCAGTTTCGAGAACGGTCGTCGCGCCAAAAGACGTTGGGACAGGGTGAGTAGAATGCCGCAAAGCATGCGACAGTGTCGCGTACAGGGAGTCCGTATTCGGTCAGTATTTGGGGTCGGTGCCGACGAGATCGTACAGATCGTCCATCACGCTGTCGCGTGAGTCCTGCCATCCCTCGAATGCGCGCGGTGAGGAGGGGTAAGCGTTGTAGATCGTAGTGATCTCTTTGGCTCGTTTTCGAACCCGGTAGAGTTCGTACAGCGCATCCCAGTGGCCGAACGTCTTGACGAGCGTCTGCAGTTGGAGACCAAGCCCCATACTCGAGGAGCCTTTACTGAGCGAGTCGAGAAGTTGCTGTCCCGGCAGCGAGGAAACGATTTCGACGAGTTCGTCTACGTCGTGTGCCATTCCCCAGATATTGTACAGATCGACGGCGGCAAAGCGCTTGCCGAAGTCGGTCATCACGTCGCGGTTGTACTCCCAGAGGCTCGCCTCGCTCACGTCGCCATCTGAGATGGCTTTAACGGCGTGCTTGGCTGCCCAATGGGCGGACTTGGCCGCACCGGGGATGCCGCCACCGGTGGTCGGATTGACGTGACCGGCAGAATCCCCGGCGGCGATAAATCCGGGAGCGACGGCCGAATCGTAGGGGCGGCGCGTCGGGAGGGCCGCACCGAGTTTGTCCGTGACCGTCCCGCCTTCGAATTCGGGTCGGTTGCGGAGGTCACGCTTGAGGTCATCGACGAGTTTCATCGGTTCTTCGGTCATCTGGAAGCCGAGACCGGCGTTTATCTCCGTGGGACTGCGCGGGAAGTACCAGAGATAGCCGAGTTCTTCCGTCGGCTTGAACACGATTGCATCGTCGTAATCGACCGGCTCGGGAACGTCGATGACCTCGCGGTAGGCCGAACAGAACTGCGAGTACGAGACGTTCGTATCGAACGTCGTCCCCGAGAAGTCCGTCTTATCTTGGAGAATCGAGAGCGCGCCCGCGCCGTCAATTGTGACGTCAGCCTCGTACTCGACCACGTCACCGTTTCGTTTGGCACGAACGCCCGTCACGCGGCCGTCGTCGTCCTGCGATACGTCTTGGACGACGGTGTCGTAGTGCATGTCGGTTCCGAGGCGGTCCGCCTCTTCGAGAATAACCTCGCCGTAGCGCTTGCGGTCTACAACCGCACCGGCACCGCGGAACGGGACGTCGAGGTCGTCCCCGCGCGGATTCTCGAACACTGCACGCGTGATGTTTTGGTTAGTAAACGACTCCTCTTTTAAATAGTCAAGGTCAATGACGTCGGGGAAGGTGCTTGTGCCCTTAATGGCGTCACCGCAGGCGATGTGGCCCGCTTCCTCCTCTGACTTTCGTTCAAGGAGGACGACGTCAAGCCCTTCCGACGCCGCGGTGGCCGCGGCGAAGGCTCCCGCCGTGCCTCCACCGACGACGACCATGTCGTAGGCTTCCGCTGGCATGTTACCTCATGTTGCCTGTCCCATCATAAAAACAAACCGTATCACCCGCCTGAATCGACTATTCTGCCTTTTTCGAAGGGACGCGAATCGGATGATACTGTCATGTCATCGGCACGGTACACAACTGCTTGCGGATCAGTTGACGAACGAGCCGTGTCGGCAGCGACGATAGCTTTACCACGGCACAGAGTAACACACAATTGGGGGCAAAATATGCCAAAACTCACCGCCGAAAACACGAACGCGTTCGCCCACCGTATCGCCGGTGATTCGCTCGTCTACGACTGTCCGGAGTGCGAGTACGGTGAAGTATTGGTCACGGAACTCATCGAATCGCCGGATGCGCGCTGTCTCGACTGTGGCACCCGCTATCGTCTGTTTGTCGAACGCGTCGAGAAGTAACAGTCGGCCGCCTTCCTTCGTACCGTCGCCGGTTGCTTCCCGAACTCTTCTGCATCCGGTCTCTGTCCGCCGTGAACGGCGGCTATCGACTGCGCTGTCGACGTGTGAGAGAAACGAAATAGAGACGAAACCGCGTTGGCTGTCCGGGTTGTCAGTTCAGTAGAACTCGCGGACGAGGTCCATCGCACCCTCAGGTGCGCCCTCGCCGATCTCGGACATGTTCTCCGTCACGCCGTGTTTCTCGTCGTAGGGAACCGACGCTTCGTCCTGCCAGACGACACCCTGGAACTCCTTGTCCGCGTCGAGGATGACCTCTTTGGCGGCGTCGTAGTCCGTCGGGTCGTGGTCTTCTTCGGCGAGGTCCACGAGCGAGTCGCGGAAGTAGTCGTACGTGTCCACGTCGTTGAACGTGACGCACGGACTGAACACGTTGACGAATCCGAAGCCGTCGTGTTCGATAGCCTTCTGCACGATTTCGGCGTGTCGCCGCGCGTCCGTCGAGAACGACTGTGCGATGAACGTCGCGCCCGCGGCGAGAGCGAGCGCCATCGGGTTGACTGGCGGTTGCTGCGGCCCTTCGGGCGTCGTAGATGTCTCGAAGTCCTCGCGCGAGGTCGGCGACGCCTGCCCCTTCGTCAGCCCGTAGATACGGTTGTCCATCACGACGTACGTCATATCGACGTTGCGCCGAACCGCGTGGACGAAGTGGCCCGCACCGATGGAGTAGCCGTCACCGTCGCCGCCCGCGACCATCACTTCGAGGTCGGGGTTGGCGAGTTTGACGCCTGCGCCGACCGGGAGCGCACGACCGTGGACGCCGTGGAGGGCGTACGAGTGCATGTACGTCCCGATCTTGCCGGAACAGCCGATACCGGCGACGACGAACGTATTGTCGGGGTCGTTCCCCGTGTTCGCAAGCGCTTTCATCATCCCGTTCATCGTACCGAAGTCCCCACAGCCGGGGCACCACGTCGGTTGCTTGTCGGATTTGAAGTCCGTGAATCGGATTTCGGAGCTCATTGGTTAGGCCTCCAGCGTCTCTTTGATGTCCGCTGCGAGTTCGTCCGCCTTGAATCGGACGCCGTTATACTTGTTCACACGCTTGACGCGTGTAAGCGTGTCGTGCTCGATGATGTCGGCGAACTGCCCCGTGGCGTTACACTCGACCACGATGACTTCGTCGGCTTCCTCGAATGCCTCGGTTAGGTCGTAGCGCGGGAACATGTACGGAATCGAGAGGAACCGGACGTCGATGCCGTCCTCTTCGAGGAAGTCGATAGCCTCGATCATCGCACCCTCGTTCGATCCCCACGAGACGACCAGCGTGTCGGCATCGGGGTTTCCGAACTCGCGCGGACTCCAGTCCTCTTCGGCCTTCGCCGTCTCGACTTTGCGAGTACGTTTGTCTACCTGTTCGATGCGCATGTCCGTGTCTTCGGTCCGACGGCCGAGTTCGTCGTGTTCGAGACCCGTGGACATGTGCGCCCCCTCGTCCGTGCCGGGGAACGCGCGCGGCGAGATGCCGTCCTCGGTGATGGCGTGGGGTTGGAACTGCCCCTTCTCGTTTTGCCACTCGGAGATGGTGTCTTCGTCGACGACCTTTCCGCGGTCGATTTCGACTTTGTCCATGTCGAACATCTCCGGAGAGAACGTCTGCTCTGTGACCGCCATCGCGAGGTCGGCCGTGAGGTAGACGGGCGTTTGGTACTTTTCGGCGAGGTTGAACGCTTCGACAGTCTTCCAGAAGCACTCAGCAATCGTCGTCGGTGCGAGAACGAAGCGCGGAATCTCGCCGTGACCGCCGTACAGAAGCATGTTCAGGTCACCCTGCTCTTGCTTCGTCGGCATCCCGGTCGAGGGACCGGAGCGCATTACGTCCACGATGACGAGCGGCGTCTCCGAGGTGGCGACCAGACCGAACGTTTCGGTCATCAGGTCGATACCCGGACCGGAGGTCGCAGTCATCGACCGCGCACCCGCGCGTGCCGCACCAAGTGCGAGGTTGATTGCCGCGAGTTCGTCTTCGGCTTGAACGACGTGTCCGCCGAAGTTCTCGATGCGACCCGTGAGGTACTCCATGACGTCCGTCGCGGGCGTGATGGGGTACCCGGCGTAGAACTTACAGCCGGCCGCGATTGCGCCCATCCCGATGGCTTCGTCGCCGTTCAGGAGAACGTAGTCCTCGTCGGTCGTTTCGAGGTCGTAGTCGAACTCGTGATCGTACTCGTCGGCGACGTAGTCTTGACCTTTCCGTGCCGCCTCCTTGTTGTTGTCAACGAGCTGTTGACCCTTCGATCCGAAGCGTTTCTCCAGTGCGCTGTCGAGGTTCTCGATGGGGAACTCTGCGACCTCGCACGCCGCACCGAGTGCGACGACGTTGCGCATGATGGCCCCACCGGCTTCCTCGGCGAGTCGTTTGAGAGGAACGTCCAGCCCGATCATCCCCTCGGGAATCTCGACGTTCTCCATCGTGGTTCGTTCACCATCGTAGATGATGACAGAACCCTCGTGAAGTTCGTCGAGGTTCTCCTCGATAGTTCGTGGGGTCAGCGCGATGAGCACGTCGAGCCGATCGACGACGCTCTGCACCGGATCCACCGCTGTTCGGACTTTGTACGCCGTGTATCCACCGCGGATGCGCGACGCGAAGTCCTTCGAGGTGAAGACGTGTCGTCCAGCCCGAGAGAGTGCCTGGGCGAAGATCTTCCCCGTCGAGTCGATACCATCGCCGGCTTCCCCGCCGATGGCCCAGTTGAAGTCCGCAGGCATGTGGGTTGGTCGTACCCATGGCCCGATGAAAAGCCTTCTGAAAGGCATTGAAAACAATGAACGACTCAATTCGGGAAAATGCCCGCGTTCCCCATCCGTACGGGCATTTCTCGACTCGGCATCGACGCGTTTCTGCACGTCGCACGTAAATAATGACGCGTTCGTCAACTGCGCTTCATCTGTATGATGGGCCTACCCACACCCCCGTCGAATCCCCCTTGGTATCACCGTTGTTGTGATAACAAGACCCTTCGGCACCGGCCTCGAACCGAGGGGTATGGATACGACAGTCACCGTCGCCGCGGTCCGTGACGTTGGGCCCGAGACGGTCGCCATCGAATTCGAGTCGCCTGATGGATTCGAGGCCGACCCCGGCCAGTTCGTGAAGCTCTCCGCAGCGGTCGAAGGGGAGGAGTACAGCCGATTCTATACGCTCTCTTCGCCGGATGTTGAGGGGACGTTCGAGGTCACTGTCGGCATCGACCCCGAGGAGGCCGGGCCGTTCAGTCAGTTCCTCGTGGACCTCGATACGGGTGACACACTCGACGTTTCCGGGCCGTTCGGACAGAGCTACTATCAGGGCGAGTCGCGCGCCGTCGTTCTCGCAGGCGGTCCGGGTATCGGTCCCGCCGTCGGCATCGGCGAAGCCGCCGTCGCTGACGGCAACCAAGTGGCCATTATCTACCAGACTAGCGCGCCCGCGCACGAGGAGAGGCTGGATGAACTCCGTGACGCGGGTGCGTCGGTGGTTATAACCGACGACGAGATCACTGACGCCGTCGCTGACGTTGTAACAGATGGGGCGGAAGAACAGGTGTTCGTCTACGGATTCAGCGACTTCGTCGCGGCCGCCGAGGGGGCAATCGATGCTGCGGGTGGCGACAGCGACGCCGCGAAAGTAGAAAACTTCGGCTGAATCCGTCTGTTCTGTTTTAGTTGGTCACGTCTTCGACGGCGGGCCAGACACGCCACACAGCGATCCCGAGACTGCCGACCCACCAGACGAGGAGTCCGATGACGTTCCAGAGTGGGCTTCCAGCGGTGACCTCGGCACCGCCGACGACGCCGACGGCTGACGAGAGGACGAGCCCTCTGAACGCGCTGTTCGGACTCAGTGCGAGGAGTCCAGCGATGCCCTCGGCCGGCACGACGCCGGCGGCGAGTCCAGCCAAGAGCGTCGTGTCGATACCGAGCACGAACAGCGCCGCGAGGACGGCCGCCAGCGCGAACGCCGTCCGGACGGTCCGCGCCGCGGCGGAAACAGCCAGCGTCGCCGCGAGTGCGACTAACGTGAACGCCGCCGCGAGGACGACGAATCGGACGAACCGAAGCGCCGAGTCCGCTGCCGTGTTGATTGCGAGAAACGTCGGCACGTCGGCGGTCAACAGCGGAACGAGCGCACCACCGAGGACGAGCGCGAGGACGACAGTGGCGACCAGCGCAACGCCGCGGCCGACGTAGACGCCGCCGACGTATGCGATTCGACTCACGTCGTACGTTCGCAACACGTCGAGTTCGCCCGTTAGCCTGTCTTCGACGACAGTTCGGTAGCCGAAGGCGAACGCGAGCAACGGGACGAGCACCTCGACGAACGTCAGGAGGTCGAGCGTCAGCGGGACGAATCCGCCGCCGCCGCCGGATCCGGCCCACGCGACACCCACGATGCTGACGGTGAACGCCGCAGCGAGCGCAAGGAGTGCGGGCGTTCGGGCGACGGTCCGGAGTTCGCGCGTCGCCACGACGAACAGGTAGTCGAACGAGTCGCGGTTCATCGAGTAGCCTCCCGCGAGGTGGCGTCCGCGCGAACTGTGACCGACCCTGCTTCGGCCCCGACGAGACGGAGGAACGCGTCGGGCAGAGTGTCTGCTTCGGCCTGTGACAGAAGCGATTCAGGCGTCCCGCGAGCGACGAACTCGCCGCCGTCGAGGACCGCGACGGTGTCGGCGTACGTCTCGATGGCCGGAAGTTCGTGCGATGCGACGACCACGGCGGATCCCGACTGAGCGAGTTCGCCGACGATACCGAACAGTCGTTCGACCATCGCCGGGTCGAGTCCACTGCCGGGTTCGTCGAGGACGAGAACCGCCGGGTCACCGAGCACTGCCTGTCCGAGTCCGAGGAGGCGAGTCATCCCGCCGGACAGCGACCCTACCGACCGGTCTGCGACGCCGGAGAGTCCGACCCGTTCGAGCGTCTCTGTTACTTCGTCGTCGCCGACACCGTCGAGAAAGCGCGCGTAGAAGTCGAGGGTGTCGCGCGCGGTGAATCCGTCGCGGAAACTGGGCCGTTGCGGTAGGTAACCCACTTCACGGACCCCGTCTTCGCGTTGTGACACCGTCACTGATCCGGTACTGGTCGGCCGGACGCCCGCAAGGACTTCGAGTAGCGTCGATTTTCCGGACCCGTTCGGGCCGACCAAAGAGAACACTTCCCCTCGTTCCACGCCGAACGAGAGATTCGAGAACACCGAAACGTCGCCGAACGACCGGGAGATGTTGTTGGCGCGGAGTGCAGTAGTCGCGTTGGTTGCTTCGACGTGGCCCGCGTCGGAACCGCGTTCGTCGTTTGATCCACTCTCACCGTCGCTGGCCGCCGTGTCGTTCTGTGCGTATTCGTCCTTCACACTGTTAGTCACGCTGATGCACCTCCGGTCTGCTGGCTGGTGTCCGCTGCATCGATCACGGTGCTATTCGTCGTCTCTGTCGCATTCATCGCTTCAACCACCGCCTCAGGGTCGAACGGTCGGGTTCGCGCCGCCGTATCGACGACGCCCGTCTGTCGGAGTCCGGAGACAACGTCCCGGACGCGGCGGAGCGTCGCGGCGGCGGGAGACTGGGCCAGCGTTGTCGTTCCCGGCGTCTCACCGAGACGGGCATCGACTGAACCAGACGGTTGGTACGCGCGGTCGTAAACGCCGTCGCCGTCGGCATCGGGGAGAGGAAGCGCACCCCAGTAGTTGCCGACACCGTGATGCGTCCACGTTCGAAGCGGGCCGAGGTTTGACGCAACCCGGCGGGCGTTCGCTACCACGTCGTTTCGTACGACCCAGTTCGACGGGAGAATATCCGTCGCTCGGAGTCCAACGTCGTTGCCGACGACGACGTTTGCGGCGAACGTGTTCCGGTCGCCAGCGACTTGTAGGCCGTACTCGTTGCCGACGACGACGTTTTCGGCGTAGTAGGAGTCGCCTCCGGCGGGGACGATGCCGAACTCGCTGTCTCTGACTTCGTTGCCGACGATGAGGTTATTTGTCGGTCGGGTCATCACGATGATGCCCATTTGCGCGTCGCGCACGACGTTGTCTGTGACGAGTGTTTCCGAGGTGTACATCTCGTGAACGCCGTATCTGCCGGGTGCAAACTGGTTCTCTCTGACGACACTCCCGTCGGCGCGGTGCGTGTAGACGCCGTCGCGGCCGTCGTAGAACGTCGATTCTTCCACCACGCTCCGCGCTCCGATGAGGATGGCACCCATAAACCCCTCTGAGGCGGTGTCGGCTCCGTTGACGGTCAGATTCCGTAGCACCGATTCGTTACTGTGACGGACGATAACGCCGCTTGCTGGTGTGTCTATCGTTACGTCGGCTACGACGCCGCGGTCGGCATCGTCTAAAACTATCGCGGCATCGCCGTACCCGTACGCTAACTGGACCGTCGTATCCCAGTTTAGCGTCTCGTTTCGCCGGTCGAACCCGCGACTCCCCACGTCGCCGACGCCCGTAATCCGGAGGTCGGTCACTGCCGCGCCGTCCGCGCGGAGGTGGAAGACAGTCCCGTTTCCGTCACCGCGAATAACCGTTTGTGGTCCCGCACCGGCGATGGTCACAGAGCGGTTGACGACGACCGAATCGACGCGGTACGTCCCCGCCGGGAGGAAGACGGTGGTGTTCGCTGGTGCCGCTTCGACAGCGGCGGCAACAGTTGGGGCGTCTTCTCCGACGACGACCGAGCGCGGTCGGTCCAGACGCTCGTCGGCCGTCGCTACCGTCTCGTTTGCCCACGTTCGCCGTGTGGTCTCCTCGCGCTCGAACCGCGCGAGTCGGTTCTGCAGTGGGTCACCGACGCGGGACTGAAGCGTTTTCCAGTCCACCACGTCGCCGCCGTTGGCCGCCGCAAACTGTGTTGCATCCTGCCGCTTCGAGAACGGAAGTACCGCCGGTCCTGAGGGGACGCGGGCCTCACTTCCGACGACGAAGTGGGCTGATTCTGCCGCTGTCCACCCGACGGCGCGGCCCTGTTCGGGAACGACGAATCCGTCCTCAGACAGCGTCGGGGAAATCGTCGAAAAGTCCGAGACGTAGACGGCCAGCGGACGCCCGAACTGCCGCCGCGTGCTGGGGTCGGCCAGTTCGCTCGCCGCGGTATCGACACCGCCGTAGCCGACGACATACCGGTAGCCGGAGAAAAACACCTCCGAGCGCGGAAGGACGAATCCCTCGGCTTCGGCCCGGCGGAGGTCAACGCCAGTTCCACCCATGTCCACCGTATCTTCGTAGTTGACGGGTTGCAACTGCTCGCCGCTAACCGGCGTTAAGACGAACGAGACGCTAGCAAGAAGGAGGATAACGGCCACCACGCCCACTACCCATCGCGTCTCCGCTGGCGTCAGGAGCGCCATCACTGACCGATTCCAGCAATGACCTCAGGAGTCACTTCATCGTGTGTCGCCAGCGATCCGCCGAACTCTGACTGGAACGACTCCGCGTCCGACGCCTTCGAGAAGGGGACGAGATCACGGCCCATCGCCCCCTTTACCGACGAGTCAACGACGTACGTGACCTCGGTGGCCGGGACGAACGCCGACGACTCGTAGTTGCTCGAAATGAAGGTGTCGCCGCCTTCCTCGAACGTCCGGTACTCGACGGACGAGTAGTCGGTGACGTAGAAGGCCACGTCCGTCCATCCGGCGTCGTCCTTTTCGAACTCGTACTGGTACGCTTCCCACACGCTGTCGAAGCGTGCGGGGTTGTCGTGGCCGTTCGGTTGCTTGTCTTGGTAGAAGATTTCCGTTATCGGTCCGGGATTCTGTCGGATGTTCATCCCACACACTTCGCAGGTCGAACCCTCCGGTATCGTGACCGCTGTGGGTGCTGTCGTCTGCCCTCCGTCGCCGCCACCCTCGTTGCCCCCAAGACATCCCGCGAGAGACGCCGCTCCGACGCCCGCGCTGGCAAGCAGAAAGTGTCGTCGTCGGAACGTGTTTCCATCGTCTGCGGGTCGTTGATCACACATGCGCCCGGCTAATACTTGGACCAAAATAACTGGTCTGTTCGTTCGACTTTCAATTGTCTGACAGTTGTGCCGGCACCCGAATCCTTAATCATTTGCCCGGCAAATCCCGGGCTATGTACGACGAGGACGAACTCGCGGACATCCGTGAGTCTCGTGAGGAGTGGGAATCGGAAACACGCGACCCAGTACGAAACCGGTTCGGCGAGCGGAAAGACCGGTTTGCAACCATTTCAAACCTCGAGGTCGATGATTTGTACACGCCGAACGACGTGGCGGACCTCGACTTCGAGGAAGATCTCGGGTTCCCCGGCGAGTACCCGTTCACCCGCGGGCCGTATCCGACGATGTACCGTGGCCGGACGTGGACGATGCGACAGTTCGCCGGGTTCGGTACCGCAGAAGAGACGAACGAACGATTTCACTACCTCATCGACGAGGGTCAGACGGGCCTCTCGACGGCGTTCGATATGCCTTCGCTGATGGGAAAAGACTCCGACGACCCGCTTGCTGACGGTGAGGTCGGCAAGGAGGGCGTCGCCGTCGATACTCTCCGCGACATGGAGATTCTGTTCGACGGCATCGACGTCGGGGAAGTATCAACGTCCTTTACTATCAACCCTTCCGCGCCGGTTATCTACGCGATGTACATCGCCCTTGCAGACCAGCAGGGCGTTCCGCGAGAGGAGATTCGCGGCACCCTCCAGAACGATATGCTAAAGGAGTTCATCGCGCAGAAAGAGTGGGTCATCCCACCGGAGCCGTCGCTTGAGTTGGTAACCGACACTGTGGCGTTCGCGGCCGAGCAGACGCCGAAGTTCCACCCCATCTCCGTCTCGGGCTACCACATCCGCGAGGCGGGTTCGACGGCCGTACAGGAACTCGCGTTCACTCTCGCAGACGGCTTCGCCTACGTCGAGGACGCACTCGACCGCGGGATGGATGTCGATGTCGTTGCGCCGCTGCTTTCTTTCTTCTTTAACTCGCACAACTCTATCTTCGAGGAGGTGGCGAAGTTCCGCGCCGCTCGGCGCATCTACGCCCGCGTGATGGAGGAGTGGTACGACGCCGAAAAGTCAGAATCCAAGCGTCTGAAATTCCACACGCAGACGGCTGGTCAGTCGCTTACGGCCCAGCAGCCCCTCAACAACATCGTCCGCGTGACGATTCAGGCGCTCGCGGGCGTTCTCGGTGGGACGCAGAGTCTTCACACGAACAGTTACGACGAAGCCCTCGCACTGCCCAGCGAAGAGGCCGTCCGGGTCGCCCTCCGGACCCAACAGATCATTGCAGAGGAGTCAGGTGCGGCGGACGTGATCGACCCTCTCGGCGGGAGTTTCTTCGTCGAATCGCTCACCGACGAAGTCGAGGAAGAGGCGATGGCGTACATCGAGGAGATACGGGAGATGGGCGATGGATCCGTCCGTGACGGTATCCTCACCGGAATCGGAGAGGGCTACTTCCACCGCGAGATTCAGGAGGCGTCGTACGAATACCAAGAGCGCGTCGAAGACGAGGAGGAAATTGTCGTCGGCGTCAACAAGTACACGATGGACGAAGACACCCGTCCTGACCTCCTCATGGTGGACGAGGAGACGCAAGAACGGCAGTTAGAACGCCTCGAAAACGTCAAAGCGGAACGAGACGACGAGGAAGTCGAAGCCGCGTTAGACGAGATTCAGGAAGCTGTCGAAGCCGGCGACAACGTTATGCCAGCACTGATAGCGGCGGTGAAAGCGTACGCCACGATGGGCGAGATTATGGACGTGTTTGCCGAAGAACACGGGACGTACCGCGAGACGGTTGGCGTCACCCGATGACCCTCTCGAAGACCTGACTATCTCGCCGCCGTCGGTTGATAATCTGTTTGTTCGTTCACATAGATTTATCAGCCGTGGTTCGGTAGTTAACACGACCTATGTCAGATGGTGACGGTGAACTTGAGGCGCGGTTAGTTGAACAGGAGGAGTTCGAACCCTCTGACGAGTTCGTCGAACAGGCGAACGTTTCGGACCCAGCTATCTACGACGAGTTTGAGGAGGACTGGCCGCACAGTTGGGAGCGTGCGGCCGAGATGCTGGATTGGTTCGAGGACTACGACGAGGTGCTGGACGACTCCGAGGAACCGTTCTACGAGTGGTTCGTCAACGGAACGCTGAACGCGTCGTATAACTGCGTTGATAGACACGTCGAGAACGGTGACAAAAATCGCGTCGCCATCAAGTGGGAAGGCGAGCATGGTGAGACGCGGACGTACACCTATCAGGATCTCTACCGTGAGGTAAACGAGTTCGCCGCGGCGCTTCTCGATTTGGGGGTCGAGGAAGACGACGTGGTGACGATGTACATGCCGATGGTGCCGGAACTGCCCATTGCGATGCTCGCGTGCGCCCGAATCGGCGCGCCCCACTCGGTCGTGTTCGCCGGGTTCTCCGCCGACGCACTCGCCACGCGGATGAACTCCGCGGAGTCGCGCTTCCTCGTGACCTGTGACGGCTACTACCGTCGCGGCGACGCCCTTGACCATCTTGAGAAAGCAAATGATGGTCTCGGTGGCGTAGATCACGGCGTCGATGCCACCGTCGTCGTCGATAGGCTCGGAGACGACGGCTTCGGCCACGATTTGAAGGGCAACCAGCACGATTGGGACGACCTGCTGGACACACACGACGGAGAACGCGTCGAACCCGTGGCGCGAGACGCCGAGGATATGCTGTTCCTCATGTACACCTCGGGGACGACGGGCGAACCCAAAGGAGTGAAACACACCACCGGTGGCTATCTCGCGTACACGTCGTGGACATCACACGCCGTCCTCGACATCAAGCCCGAGGACACCTACTGGTGTTCGGCAGACATCGGCTGGATTACCGGACACTCCTATATCGTCTACGGCCCGCTCTCGCTGGGGACAACGACGGTGATGTACGAGGGAACGCCTGACTTCCCCGAACGGGACCGACTGTGGGAACTCGTCGAGAAGTACGCAGTTGACGTGTTCTACACCGCGCCGACGGCAATTCGTGCATTCATGAAATGGGGCACAGAGTTCCCCGAACGCCGCGACCTGTCGTCGCTCCGCCTTCTCGGTACGGTGGGTGAACCGATCAACCCGCGCGCATGGAAGTGGTACTACAAACACATCGGTAACGAGGAGTGTCCCGTTGTGGACACGTGGTGGCAGACCGAGACTGGCGGGATGATGGTCACGACGCTCCCCGGTATCGGGACGATGAAGCCCGGATCCGCCGGGCCGCCCCTCCCCGGTATCGACGCCCGTGTCGTAGACCCCGGCGGCGAGGAAGTCGAAGCCGGGCGGGCGGGCTACCTCACGGTGAACAAACCGTGGCCGGGGATGCTCCGCACGCTGTACAACAACGACGAGCGGTTCATTTCCGAGTACTGGGAGGAGTACTCCGACCCCGACGCCGACGAGTGGGTGTACTTCCCCGAGGACGGTGCGAAGATAGACGAGGACGGCTACATCACCATCCTCGGCCGTGTGGACGACGTGCTAAACGTCTCCGGGCACCGCCTCGGAACGATGGAGATCGAATCGGCCATCGTCGGCGTCGAGGGCGTCGCGGAGGCAGCAGTCGTCGGCGGTGACCACGAGGTGAAAGGTGAAGCCGTCTACGCGTACGTCATCCTCGAAGACGGCTACGAGGGAACCGACGAGATGCGCGACAAAATCGTCGCCGGGGTCGAGGACGCTATCGGTCCTATCGCTCGACCCGAACAGGTCGTCTTCACACCTGAACTGCCGAAGACGCGCTCCGGCAAGATAATGCGCCGGCTGCTCGAAGAGATTGCGAACGACGAGGAACTCGGCGACACCACGACCCTCCGAAATCCCGAAATCGTCACCGAGATTCAATCGAAGGTCCAAAACGACTGACATCGCATCGCCCGCCGCCTCACCGCTGGATGGCCTACTGACGGAGCGGTCGTCCCGGTTGCAACACCGTTTCCATCAGTCCTGTTTTTCTTCGCCCAACCATGCCCGGATGCACGACTCCTCACTGAAGTAGCGTCGCGTCCGCGTTCCTCTTTCTTCGAGGACAACGAGAAGGTGTTCTTCCGAAAGGACTAGTTCCTCACCGCAGTTCGTACACGCTTCTGTCCGCGTCTGTCCGGGTTGCCACAGTCGATGCGGGACGACACGAACCACCGTGGCGTCCTCGTTCCCCAGCGGCGATTGCCCGGTATATTCTGAGAGTGGCATGGATTACTGTTAGACGTACGTCCTAAAGTTACTTTCTTCCGTTTAATATGTTGGAATATACTCCTGTTTAGAGTAAACAGTTCTACTCCATATCCGTAATAGCTGTCCAGAGCGGTGGGGAACGTTTGCGCTGACCCACGAATTTATCATTGACGTTAGTGAAGTAAATACACGATGGAGAAACCACTGCTCGTCACGGACTTTTTGGACCGAGCACGGCAATACTATGGCGACAAAGAGGCGGTTGTTGCGACGACCGGCGACCGATACACGTACGAGGAACTCGGGGAGCGAGCGGACGGATTTTCGGCGGCTCTCGCCGCTCACGGCATCGAAAAAGGGGACCGAGTGGCGGTGTTGGACCCGAACACCCACTACCATCTCGAAGCGGCGTACGGGACGATGCAACTCGGCGCGGTTCACACTCCGTTGAACTACCGCCTCGTCCCCGCCGATTACGAGTACATCCTGACCGACGCCGACGTGAAAGCGGTGTACGCCGACTACGAATACGCCGAGAAGATTGAGGCGATACGCGACGACGTACCGACTGAGACGTTTGTCACCAACGACACAGCGCAGGTCGATGGAGACTGGCTCTCGTTCGACGAACTCATCGCTGAATCGACCGATTACGACCGCCCGGAGATGACCGAAGACGAACTCATCACTATCAACTACACGTCGGGAACGACAGGCGACCCGAAGGGCGTCTGCCGGACACACCGAACGGAGACGCTTCATGCCTACCTCATCACGTCCCACCAGCACATCTCCGACGACGACGTGTATCTGTGGACGCTCCCGATGTTCCACGTCAACGGATGGGGCCACATCTACGCCGTGACGGGGAACGGCGCAAAGCACGTCTGTACACGCGGCGTGGACGCCGAATGGATATTCGACACCGTGCGCGAAGAGCACGTCTCGTACATGTGCGCCGCGCCGACCGTGTTGAACATGCTGATGGACTACTACGACAAGCAAGGCGGGGTCGAGACGACGGGCGACGTGCCCGTTCGCGCGGCCACTGCGGGTGCGGCACCACCCGAGGCAACTATTCGGACGGTCGAAGACGAGTTCGGCTGGTATCTCATGCACGTCTACGGCGCGACGGAAACTGGACCGCTCATCACAACGTCCGACGCTCGGCGCTTCTTCGACGACGACAGCGACGACCGGTTCGCGGTGAAAAAACAGCAAGGAATCGGCTACCTCGGCACCGATGTCCGCGTCGTTGACGAGGATGGCGAAGATGTCGCACGCGACGGGCAGACGGTCGGTGAAATCGTCGTCCGCGGCAATCAGGTGATGGACCGCTACTGGAACAAGCCCGAGGCGACGGACGAAGCGTTCACGGACCGTCTGGAGGGCTACTATCATATGGGCGACCTCGCCGTCGTGGACGAAAACGGCTTTATCACTATCCAAGACCGCAAGAAGGACATCATCATTTCCGGTGGGGAGAACATCTCCAGTATTGAACTGGAGGACACGCTGTTCGACCACGACGCCGTCGGTGACGTTGCTGTCATTCCCATGCCCTCCGAGGAGTGGGGCGAGTCGCCGAAGGCGTTCGTCGTCCCGGCGCACGGCGACGCCGACGACCCCGGCGTGACGGCCGACGACCTTATCGCGTACACACGAGAGCGCATTGCGACGTACAAAGTGCCCAAGGAGATCGAGTTCGTCACCGAACTGCCGAAGACGGCCACCGGGAAGATTCAGAAGTACGAACTACGCGAGAAAGAGTGGGAGGACGAAGACCGGATGGTCGGACAGGGTTAGAGATACGCGGCGTCCCACCGGGCCGCCTTGCGCTTGTTCCCGCAGGAGTTACACTCGATTCGATCCATCGTATCCATGGCGATATCGAAGCTCTGGTCCTCGCCGCACATCCACCCGTAGCGCTCATTTTCCTCCGGATTCATGTACACCGCATAAAAGGGTGCTTTCGATCCGCGAACGGCGTCGTCGTACGCGATGTACACCGTTCTCCCGTCATCCAGTGTCCGCTCTTCGGTGATGATGCGTTCGCCTTCGTCGTCGAGTCGTTGCGTGTACGTCTGTTCTTCGAACGATTCCTCGCCGATTTCGATTCGCCGGTCGTCAGTTCGCTCGAAGCCCTGTTCGGCGTAGAAGTCCGCCCCAGCCTCGTTGTCCGCCAGCACGCTCCCCTCGATACGGTCAACGCCACGGGTGGTCAGTTCTTGCTCGGCGCGCTTGAGCAGTTGCGACCCGATTCCCTCGCCGCGGTGGTCCGGAATCACGTGGAGCCAATCGATCTCGCCAACTGTCTCGCGTCCCTCCGAGACGTACGACTGGACGAATCCGACTACGTCGCCGTCGTCTACGGCAACGATGAATTCGACAGCGTCGTCGGTAAGCCACTCCGAAAGCGTGTCGTCGCCGTACCATCCCTCAACGGCTTCCTCGATAGTCTCCTCGTCGATGGCGTGTCTGTAGGACGCTTTCATCGACTCGTTTGCGACGGTCCGAATTTGTCTGATATCCGAAGTTGTCGCGTCTCGAAGATCCATGGTGTGTGTTATACTTCCACACTACTTCATGTTCGTGGTTGCGTCAATAAAACTGGCCTGAACTGGCTTGCAGACTCGACTCTGAGGTAAAATCGAGAGACGATGGGAGAACCGACGGAACGAGTCCGTGAAAACGAAATACGGAACCAGACAGAACTGTCGCCGCTCGCCGAACTTGCAGACACAACCGTGCAACGTACGACGAATTCCCTAGTCTTCGACGCCGGTGACCATCACGGGTCGGGTCGCCCCGAGAATCACAGACTGCGTGACGCTCCCGAACAGGGCTTTTCCGGCGGGCGACCGCTTCCGACCGCCGACGACGATGAGATCCGCGTCCGTTTCGTCTCCGACCGAGACGATGGCGTTGGCGGGGTCACCGCTCGACTCCTCGACGGTGTACTCGATGCCGTGTTCTTCCAGCATCTCGCCTGCCTCGCGGACGGAGTGTACCTGCGTCGCTGACGCACCGCTCGGGTTGTCGATGAAACTGTGGATGAGCGTTACCTTCTTTTCGTCGAAGTCACCCGGGAGGTTAACAACCGCTTCGACGCAGCGATGGGCATGTGTTTCCTCGTCGTCGATACCGATCACTACATGATACATAATCACACGTGTCGTTGCACAAAGCTTAGTCTTTTGGGGGACGGAGCCGACATTCGACGGCTGAACTGTCCGTTAACGGCAGTATTGAGTTTCCGATACGCTCTGTTTAGCTGGATCTGCCGGCACTCACGTCGCTTTCTCGTCGATGTTCTGTGAGACGTAGATGACGAGTGCTAAGGGAATTCCCAGCACGAGTGCAATCGTCAAGGCTCCGTACGCCCCGAATCCGAGTGGTGTCGGTGGAAACGGAACGAGAAACAGGAACTGTGGCGGGCGAAGCCCATCGACAAAAACGGCGACGAGAACGCCTGCAAGTCCCGCGACGGCGACGAGGGCAACGTACAAGATGGCGACCAGACGGGGACCGCGAAGCCCTCCCGATTGGGTGTGGTCATCGATGTCTTCCGTTCGTTCGCTCACGATTCCGGGTCAGTATGCCACCCGGTTAGCCGTTCCGTTCTCGGGACCGCACCGACGACTCTTTGACCGTGGGGACTAAGGTTCAAATATGTCCGACAAAGACCTACTCGGTCTTCTCCTCGCCGCCGTGGCAGTACTGATGTCGCTGACAGGGATCCTTCTCGCTATCTAACTGACCTGCGGCGACTCGCCTTCTCTGTCCCGTGAGCGGCGGCTTTCTTCGTTACTGACTGTTGATGCCGGTGATAGCTCCCGCTCGCAGAACAACGTGCGCAAAAAGAAACCGCGACCGATTAGTTACTCGTCGTCAGCGTCAACGACTTTGCCCCCGGTGAGGGCTTTTTCTTCCTCGCCAGCCCCAGAACGTCTGTGACGTTCCGGTGTGTTCACGAGTCGGATTCGGAATCCGATTCGTGACCGCCGTCTGCGAGGGCCGTCTTGACCTTGCGGTCGTACCACTGCCACTCAGCGGTGTAGAGGCCTTCTTCTTTGAGGTTCCACGGATCGCCGTCTTCGACTTTCGGCCCTTCGAGCCACGACTGGACGAAGTTCCAGACGAAGATGATCTGACCGACCAGGAGGATGAGCGCCCCGAGCGTCGCAATCTGGTGCATCGTGATGAACTGGGGCAGGTACGTTGCGTACCGGCGCGGCATCCCGCCGTAGCCGAGCAGAATCATGGCGAAGAACGTCACGTTGGTCCCGATCATCGAGAGCCAGAAGTGCGCTTTCCCGAGGGTGCGCTGGTACATCCGGCCGGTGTAGATGGGGAACCAGTAGTAGATTCCGGCGAACCCGGCGAAGGTGATCGCACCCATGACGATGTAGTGGAAGTGACCAACGACGTAGTAGGTGTCGTGAAGGATGATGTCCACCGGAATAGACGCGAGGAACACACCGGTGACGCCGCCGATGATGAAGTTCGAGACGAACCCGATGCAGTACAGCATCGGCGTCGTCAACCGAATATTACCGTTCCACATCGTCGTAATCCAGTTGAACGTCTTCACGGCGCTCGGGATGGCGATTGCCAACGAGACTGCCATGAACGACGCACGGAGACGCGGATCGATGCCGGTGGCGAACATGTGGTGCGCCCAGACACCGAACGACAGCACGCCGATAGCGAGCGTGGAGTACACGACGAACTTGAATCCGAACAGCCGACGGCCCGAGAACCGCGGCAGAACGTAGCTGACGATACCCATCGGAGGCAACACGAGGATGTACACTTCGGGGTGGCCGAAGAACCAGAACAGGTGTTGCCAGAGGATTGGGTCGCCGCCGTTAACGAAGAACGCCGTGCCGAAGTTCCGGTCAAGCAGCAGCATCAGGAGCGCACTGCCGAGAAGCGGGAACGCGAACAGGATGAGACCTGACTGGGTGAGGACGGTCCACGAGAAAATGTCGAGGTTCGCCCACGTGACTTCCTCTGCACGCTCGGAGAAGATGGTGGCGATGAAATTAATCGCACCCATCGTGGCCGAGACACCCGAGAGGTGCAGGCCGAGGAGCATCAGGTCCACACCGGCATTAACCTGATTCCCATTTCCGACACCGGCCGAGAGCGGCGTGTACATCGTCCACGCAGTCTGTGCGGGGATGACATCCGGGATCGGGAAGAAGCCCGCCCAGATGAGCAACGCCGCCGGCGGCAGCAGCCAGAACGCAATGGCGTTGATACGCGGGAACGCCATGTCGTCGGCGTCGATGAGTAACGGGATGAAGTAGTTCGAGAACGCCGCGAGAATCGGCGTCCCGAACAGGAACAGCATCGTGATTCCGTGGCTGGTGAGAAGCGAGTTGTAGAACGTGTTCGAGATGAGCGTCATCCCGGGGTCGGCGAGTTCTACCCGCATCACCACGACCATGAGTCCACCGACGGCGAACGCGATGAGTGCGTACGCGCCGTATAGAATCCCGATGTCTTTGTGATCAACAGTGGTCAGCCACCGAATAACTCCGGATGGCTTCTCTTCGGAGACGTATCCCTCCTTCTGCCCGAAGGCACCACTACCCCCCGCAAGTGGGGAGTACGTGCGCCAGTTTTCGATCCGCGCGAGCCACGCGGCGACGGCCACGAGGAAGACCCCCATGAGAACCGTCAGTGCGAGCTGTCCGTTAACCTGCATGGCTGTGAGTGAGGAACGGAGCGTAATGAAAGGTTCGGGAACGCTCTCGCGGATCGAAGCTGTGTCGAGAATCAGGACGCGGTCGGGCGTTATGCGCTCTCGCCGTCAGTCAGTTCAGGGTCGCTTTTGGTCGCCGCTTCGGCCTTCTCTTCGTACTCTTCGAGCGTCGTCGGATCGTCCACCGTTGCCTGTCCGGGGAGGTAGACGGTCGAGCGCTTCTCGTCGCCCGCGATTGCCTTCCCGGACAGATACGTCAGGATTGCCAGGAACACGAACGGGACGACGAGCAGTCCGTACTGCAGCGCCGACGCCAGCGGATCAACGCCGAACGCTGGGAAGACGGCGAATGCGCCGATGAAGAAGGCGATAATGACCAGCGGGATGACGTTGACCGTAAGGTCGAGTAGTGTTTCCCTGTCGAATATCTCGTTCGCCATACTCGGCTGTATCGGGGCGGAATCAAATAGGTTGTTGGTTCGCGTTCGCCCGTCGCCTCAGTACGTTGTGTCTCGACCCCTGAAGGATAGTCGGCCGGCAAGCCCAGCGAGCAGCAAGAATACGCCACTTACGATGATGGCATACCCGCGCGT
Organism: Halogeometricum borinquense DSM 11551; assembly: GCF_000172995.2. Classification (GTDB taxonomy): domain Archaea; phylum Halobacteriota; class Halobacteria; order Halobacteriales; family Haloferacaceae; genus Halogeometricum; species Halogeometricum borinquense. Next base: position 2,214,015 of record NC_014729.1, on the reverse strand, counting down.
CTGGAGGTCGATGGCGGGGAGCAAGAACGCGCCACCAACGACGAGGAGGAGTACTCCGATGGCGGCCAGCGGCGTCCACGGCGTCTCTGCGTATCCCGATTCTCGCGCTATCCCGGCAACGCTCCCGGAGAACAGAAGGAGGCCGCCGACAGCGATGGGAAACAGGTCGAACAAGATGCCGATTTCGGAGATGGGAATGCCGAGTGCGACGAACATCGGCCACGGGCTTGCCATCCGGTACTGGTCGGAGAGTCCCGGCGCGTCGTCCATACCCGACGTAGGTGTCGCGTCGTACAAAGCGCTTCGGAAGGCGACCCGTTCGGTCAGGGAATCGTTACGCCGTGCCGAGTGAGAAACTGGTTGACGGCCTTGATTTCGACCGGACTCCCGATGATCTTGCACGTCCCGTTTATCGGAAAGACCGTTATTGTGAATCGCTGCTCTAGCTGCTCACGCACATCGTCGAGAGAGGCGCACGGAACGACGATTTGCGTGCTGTCCCGGAGGTTGGACGGGTCGGGCATGTCCTCTGTGCATCATCTCACGAGGTCGAGTGATAACGGTGTCGAAGTATTTCACGCGCACGCACGCGAACCCACGACCGAAGGAACAACTTTTTCGACGTACGTAGCCCATGTGTAGCCGATGGGACTGGAGGAGGAAATCGAAGACCTCCGCGAGGAGATTGCAAATACGCCGTACAACAAGTCGACCGAATCGCACATCGGTCGTCTGAAGGCGAAGCTCGCGGAGAAAAAAGAAAAACTGGAGAATCAGTCCTCCAGCGGTGGTGGTCACGGATACGCCGTCGAGAAGACAGGTGACGTGACCGTCGCTCTCGTTGGCTTCCCGAGCGTCGGCAAATCGACGCTCATTAACGCCCTCACGAACGCGGACAGCGAAGTCGGCGCGTACGAGTTCACGACGCTAAACGTGAATCCTGGGATGCTCCACTACAACGGTGCGAACATCCAGATTCTCGACGTTCCGGGTCTGATCGAGGGTGCCGCTGGTGGTCGCGGCGGCGGGAAAGAGGTGTTGTCGGTCGTTCGGACTGCTGATCTCGTCGTCTTCATGCTCTCGGTGTTCGAACTCGAACGCTACGAACGACTGCAAGAGGAACTCTATCAGAACAAAATTCGGCTCGACACCACGCCACCGAATCTCTCTATCTCGAAGAGACACAAAGGCGGCATCCAAGTGACGATGACCGATGACGTGTCACTGGATGAAGAGACAATCAAAGACGTACTCCGCGAGTACGGGTACGTCAACGCCGACGTTACTATCCGCGGTGACCTGACGATCGACGAACTCATCGACGGCATCATGGACAACCGGGTGTATCTCCCGTCGATGGTCACGGTGAACAAGGCCGACCTGATCGATCAGGACTATCTCCCGACTGTCAACGAGCAACTCCGCGAGATGGATATCGATCCCGATGAGGCCGTGTTCATCAGCGCGGAGAAAGAGAAGGGATTAGAGGGACTGAAAGAGACGATGTGGGAGCGATTGGGGCTCATCCGCGTCTTCATGGACAAACCCGGCCGCGGCGTCGATTACGAGGAACCGCTTGTTCTTCAGGAGGGAGAAAACACCCTCGACGACGCACTCGACAAACTCGGCGGGACATTAGACGAGCGGTTCCGGTTCGCTCGTGTCACCGGCCCCAGCGCAAAACACGACGAACAACAGATCGGTCGTGACCACGAACTCCAAGATGAGGACATCCTCCGAATCGTCGCGCGGAAGTAAGGATTTTTTCTGAATGAGCGACACGTTCGCGTGTGCTCTCCGCAAGACAATTTGGTCTCCTCGTTGTCATCGCTGTTATCGCTCTCATCGGCGCTGGGGCCGCTGGTCTGTTCGACACGCGTCCCCCGAGTGATCCGGCCGCAGAGCGTCTTGTGAATCAAACCGCCGACGCGACTACGAACGTTTCGGCCTATTCGTTCACTATCAGCGGGTCCGCCGTCGCTAAACAGGGAGGCGAACGCCGAACTGCGACCTACGACGGCCACGCGGCGTTCAACCGCTCCGAACGCACGTATCGAATGTCCATTTCTCTCGACGGCGAGAGCAAGACACTGTTCGTCCGTGGGTATTCCCTCTATAAGCCGTGTCCGTACTCCGAGTACGTCAACGTCGAGAACGCCTCGTACGCGACCGAACTGCCCGAAAACCGGTCATGGACCACGTACACCATGCTCGGCGGCCAGCGACAGCTATTCGACGTTTCGCGCGTCTACGACTGCGGAACTGACACAGTAAACGGAACCGAGGTTCGGGTCGTCGAAGTCGTCCCCGACCAGTCGAAACTGTCGTCGCTTTCGGCGGGCGTCCCCGGCGACGAGGACGTGCGTCGGATGAACGCGGAGGCATCGGCACTCAACATGACACGTAGCGAGCGGAAGCCCACCCCTTCAGGGGTGGGTCTGAGCGACACTATTCCGTCGCAAACAACGAGTTACGACTCGTCTGGATGTTCCACCGCTTCCAATCCCGCTTTGATTATCTCTCGGTAGGCTTCATCAAGAGCCATACCCTGTTCTTCGGCGTAGTCTCTCACACGCCCGTTCAGCGTGTGGGAAATGTCGATGTTCGGTCGCATCGCTTGTGTCCAAAAGACATTTAGACATAGAACTACTAATGTCTGCCGTCGTGAGGCGAACCAACACGTTCGCGGTACGACCGCTCTCAGACGCCGACGAGCGGCTACTGCTGGACCTGTTGGACGCCTCTGCCAGCCTGTGGAACGAGTTGAACTACGAGCGCCGCCAGCAGTTCTTCGACGGCGACAGCGTGTGGGACACCGCCGACTACCGCAAACAGTACGTCGATGTGCTTGGTTCTGCCACCGCACAGCAGGTTATTCGGAAGAACAAATCAGCGTGGCAGTCGTTTTTCGCCGCCCGCGAGAATGGCGAGGACACCGCCCCGCCGGGCTACTGGGGCAACGAGGACGACGGCAGAGAACTCCGCACGTACATCCGCAACGACCAATACACGCTGGAAACTGGCGACCGAAGTCGCCTCGAAATCCCGGTCGGCCAGCAGTTGAAAGATGAATACGGCCTCGGCTATCACGACCGCCTGCGCCTCGAAGTTGCTGGCGACCCGAAGTGGGACGGCGAACAGGGCCGTCTGGAGATACAGTACGACGAGATAGACGACACGTTCAGGGCCTTTCAGCCTGTCACCGTGCCTGATTCTCGACAGGATTCACGGAAAATCGAAGATTTTCCTGAAGTCGAAAACGCTTCGCGTTTTCGGAATTCACCACTGGCTTCGGAAGAAGCCGCTTTGGACGTGGGCGCGAACAATCTCGTCGCCTGTACCACCACGACCGGCCAGCAGTACCTCTACGAAGGACGGGACCTGTTTGCCCGCTTCCGCGAGACGACCGATGAAATCGCCCGTCTCCAGTCCAAACTCCGCGAAGGACGGTACAGCAGTCGGCGGATACGGCGGCTGTATCGCAAACGGACGCGACGGCGCGACCACGCGCAGGATGCACTGGTGCGCGACCTGCTGGAACGGCTTTACGCCGAGGGGGTCGCCACGGTGTACGTAGGCGACCTCACGGACGTTCTCTCGACGCATTGGTGCGCCGAGGTGAACGCCAAGACCCACCAGTTCTGGGCGTTTCAGGCGTTTATCGACCGCCTCTCGGACACCGCCGAGGAATACGGCATCACAGTCGAAGTGCGGTCTGAAGCCGACACAACCCGAACGTGCCCGGTGTGTGGCGAACAGGACGACACCGACCGGGACGGCGACGTGTTCCGGTGTCCGTGCGGTCACGAAGCCCACGCCGACCTCTGTGCGTCTCGCACGTTCCTCGAACGACAGGCTGGCAAAATCAAAGTCGGGTCGATGGCTCGGCCCGTGCGTCTCAAGTGGGACGACCACAACTGGTCGGAGATACCACACTCTCCCGAGAGGGAAAGTCCCAACGAGAAGCGCACAAACCAGAGTACCAGTGACGGGAAAATTGCCTCCGTGGATGCGGCGTAGCCAACATCCCCACCGGAGGAATCCCACGGCTTCAGCCGTGGGAGGATGTCAAACCGTGTCCTTCTTCTCGTATCGGCACCGACCTCCCGGCGTGCCTCGAACGCCCGATTGGACCATCCCCGCACTGCTCGCATTACTCCTCGTTCCGTGGTCAGTACAGGTGTTTTCGGGTCGGGACGCGACGTTTGTGTTCGCGTGGGGGCTGCTCAATACGAATCCGCTGCAGGTGACGAACCTCTACGACTTCCTGTTCGTTTACACGATGGGGTTGCCCGAGTACATCTATTCGTGGCCGCTCTCGGTGGTGTTGTACGTCTTCGCCGTGGGATTCGCGGTTATCGCACCGACGGTTGGGTACGAGGATCGGCGAGTCGTTGCCGGGCTGCTCGCCACCGCAGGCGTCGCACAACTCTCCTTTGCACAGGGATTCTCGTTCCAACCCGGCCGGACGGCGTGGCCCGTCGGAACGGTTCTCATGCTCGGCATCGCCGCCTACATCTACGGCATCGGTCGCAACACTGAGAGAGACAGGTCGTCGGAAAACTGAGGCTCAGTCGTCTGCAGGGCTTCCGGGCCGGTACTGCTGACTCACAGACTTCCATTTGCCGGTGGTGAACCGGTAGTAGTTGATGGCGGCCGGGACGGTCGTTTCGGCGAGTAACGCGAGATAGAGTGCCTCGATGTGTCCCGTCTGTGCGCCAAGATAGGTGATCGGAATCGAACAGCCGAACATCCCGAGTAGTTGGCTGTAGAACGGGATACTGGTATCGCCGCTGGCGTCCAGCGGACCAGCCGACGCGCCCGAGACGCCCTGCATTATGACCGCGAGGCAGGCGGCGTACACAAGCCCGACGGCGGTCGGAACAACATCCGGCCCCGGATTCTTCACGAACTGACGAACGATTGGTTCAGCGAAGATCGCGACCAGTACCGCTGAGACGATGTAGGTGGCGACGGAGAACCGGACGATTTCGCGCCCGTACGCTTCTGCGGTGTCTTCGTCGTCTTTGCCCAGCGCTTGGCCGACGAGACTGGACGACGCCAATCCGAAGCCCCATCCCGGCGTGTTCATCAGGCCCCAGATGCGACGCGTGATGACGAACGCTGCGGCGACATTCTTGCCGAAGAGATTGACGATGGCGAGCATCGGGAACTCTGCGACCGTCCAGACGAGCGAGCGACCGAAGACAGGCAGGCCGATAGAGACGATGTCGTCGATAATCTCCCGGTCCACGTAGCGACCGAACGGGTCAATACGTATCGGAAACTCTCCAACGCCCGGGAGTTCCCCTCTGGTGAGTCCGAGCGCGAACGCGCCCGTGACGACGACGTTCGAGAGGACAGTTCCGACCGCCGCACCCTCGACACTCATGTCGAGACCGAAGATGAGCGTCGCGCTAAGGATGATATTAGTGACGGCACCACCCGAGCGAAGGAGCATCGCGGTGTAGGCGTCGTCCGCGCCGACGAGCGCGCGACTCCCGACGAGATTGAGTCCGGCGAACGGGACACCGAGACCGACGAGGCGGAGGTAGCGTGCGCCGAGGTCGATTACATTGGGATTGTCCGTCAGCACCGAGATGAGTTGTACGGGAAACAGCCAGAAGATGACAGTGACGGGGAGCGTCGAGAGGACGACGAGGAGCGTACTCGACCGGATTGCGACACCGATTCCGTCCGATTGATCCGCGCCGTAGCGCTGGGAAACAAGTGCGAGCGTTCCGGCGGCAACACCCCCGCCGAGAGCGAAGGCAAGGCCCCAGTACGGACCAGCGAACCCGACACCAGTGATGGCGGCGACACCAGACGCACTCCCGACCAGCGCCACGTCCACGGCGTTCTTGGACATGCGGGCAAGGCCGGTGACGATGCGGGGCCACGCGAGTTCGGCCGTTCTGGTGGCTCTGTCGCGGTCGATGATACCGAAGTGCGCGAGGACGAGGCCGATGGAGACGATACAGCGTCTGATGGGGTTTGGAACTCTGGACACGACGTGGAGGACACCTATTTCGATTCGATACACTTCGTTTCGATTTGATGAACTTGTACGTATCGGAGCATTTCAGCTCACACCCCCTCGATTCCTCGTTCGGTATCCTTTTCGACGCTCCGTTCAACCCCTGAAACATGTCCGGAGTACTCGACCACGTGATGCTTCGCGTCGAAGACCTCGACGAGTCGCTAGATTGGTACAAGACACATCTCGACTACGAGGAGAAGGGCCGCTGGGAGGCAGATACGTTCACTAACGTCTATCTCGGCCCTGAGGAGATGCACGAGGAGGGTGCGATGCTGGAACTGACGTACAACCACGACGACCGGTCGTACGAGATGGGCGACGCATGGGGTCACATCGCTGTCCGTGTCCCCGAGGACGAACTGGAGTCGTCGTATCAGCAACTCATGGACGAAGGTGTCGAGGATTACCGTGACCCCGAGTCCTGTGGCGGACGCTACGCCTTCGTGAAAGACCCCGACGGGCACGAGGTCGAAATCGTCAAACGAAACCACGGGTCGAAATGGAGCCTCGACCACACGATGATCCGCGTTGAAGACGCCGACGAGGCCCTCGGCTTCTGGACTCGGAAGTTCGAGTACGAACACACCGGTCGTTGGGAATCCGACACCTTCGCTAACTACTTCATGAAACCCGAAGGTGCCGCAGAAGAGGCGATGGCCGTCGAACTCACGTACAACTACGACGGCCGGACGTACGATATGGGCGACGCATGGGGTCATCTTTGCGTGCGCGCGGACGACCTCGGAGAGTACTGGGAGACGCTGCTGGAACGCGACGCGGAAGAGTACCGCGACCCCGAATCCTGCGATAACCGATACGCGTTCACCAAGGATCAGGACGGTCACGAGATCGAGATTCTCGAACCGACTGACAACTAACGCTCCTCGAACGCCTCGTTCTCTTTCTGCTATCTGACAGGAATAAATATAATTTTAACAATACATTTTACAATCTGTCTTAAAGCTCCCACAGATGTTGTTTAGTTACAAACACTAAACGGGCGCAACAGGGCCTCTCTGTACAGGTATTTGCCATTTAGCTCATTCAGTAACACAAGACATTTATGGGGTAGACAATAGATTTGCACCGTACCCCTACCCAAGGTGACACAGTGAGTACCGCCGTCCAAGTCCGGTCTCCCGGGCGTTCGGTTCTGAGGACGGCCGAAAAGTGTCGTTGCCACTGCAACACTACCAACTAAACATGACACGGAATTCAGAGCAGTTCCGCGCAGTATTCCTCGCGGCGCTGATGGTTCTGTCGGTCTTCGCCGGCACCATCGCGTTCACGGGTACGGCTGCTGCGGATGCTTCAGAAATTGACCTCGGTAACGGTAATGGAACGCAGGTCTCTGCAGAGACCGGTTCCAGTGCCGAAATTGACGCAACGGTTTACGACAGTGACGGTTCCCAAGGCGACTTTATCGTCTGGGTTGACGAAGACGGTGATGGGGCATGGGATGCCAACGAGCCTCACGCCAACAAGACACCTGGATCTGATGCCTCTGTCGAATTAACGGGCATTGACCTGTCAGGCCTCTCAACTGGCACGTACAACGTGTCCGCTGCAGAGAACAATACTAATGGTGGCCTTTACGTCGGTATCTCGGCGAACAAGACCGTTCAGGACCAGCTTAAGATGGTCTCGGGAACGGCTCCTTCGCTCCAGAGTGCGAACCACTACGACAACGACACGTCCTCGAACACTGACGGTGAGGTCGAACTCGCCTTCGACGAGGACATTGCTTCGGTCCAGAAGCTGAACGTCTCGAAGGAAGACGGCAACACGAACCTCACTTCCTCCGTCAGCATCGACAACGGTCGCGTCGTTGCGACTCTCAACGATGTCTACACCGAGGACCTCGAAGTCACCTACAAGGTGACGGACACCTCGGGTAACGCTCACTCGGAGGACCAGACCGCTGACGTCACGTTCGCCGCTGTCACGATCAAAGAGACCGACAGCGAGAACGTCTACAAGGGTTCGACGGTCGCAGTCGTCGCAAACAACACGGCTACGGACGTCGAGATCACTGGTGCCGACGACGATAACGACTTCTTCCGCTCCGGTTCCACGGGCACGAACAGTCAAGTGTACGTGCTCGACACGGAGGACCGTGAAGACGGAGACTACGACATCGTCTTCGCTGGTGACGAGTCCAAGAACGCATCCGTTACGGTCCGCGACCTCGGCCTCGGTGTCGAGATCGACGATCTGAGCGTCACGAACGCGGACGACTCGAAGATCGAGGGTACGGTCACCGCGAACGCGGGCGACCGTCCTGTCACGATCGAGCTCCTCAACTCCGACGAGGACGTTGAGAAGACCATCGGCGCTGACCTCACGGGTCAGGCTGAGTACGAGTTCGAGTTCAACGCATCGGACCTCGACACGGGCAACTACACGGTCCTGGCGACGGACAACCAGTCCGGCGTCGAATCCGAATCCTCCTCGATCGTTGTCTCTAAAGCCGGCGAAGGCAAGGCAGACATCGGTGGAGACAGCATCATCACTGAGGAGCGCGGCGACGTTGCAAACGTCACCGTCACGCTCCAGAACACGGACACCGCGACGCTGGCCGTCGGTTCCGCCGACGTCGGCTACCGCGCGAACGTGACGGTCGTTGACGACAGTGGCGACGGTCAGGTTTCTGTCCTGTTCAACACCTACACCGCGACGACCGGCGTCAGCGGTGACGTGTTCGAAGTCGCAAACAGCGACGACACGATCGACAGCACGGACTTCGACTCGCAGAACACGGTTAGCTCGCTCCTCGACTCGGGCGAGTACGACATCCAAGTGCAGTCCGGTACGGACGCGAACCCCGACGAGACGCAGGGCGTCGGTACGCTCGTCCTCGAAGAGCGCGCCACGACTGCTGTCTCCAGCTGGACGGCACCGTCCGGCACTGACTTCGCCGACGCTGGCGAAGTCCGCGAAGAGATTGCATCGAACAACCTCACGGCTGACGACAGCCTCGCCTTCGGCGACGTCGCTGTCCACAAGCTCGAAGCGTCCGGTCTCGAAGGCGCTATCGACGCTGAGGACGACGTGACGTCCGAATTCTTCGCACTGCAGACGAACGACGTTATCAGCCTCTCGATTGAGCAGACGGAAGCCGGTGCAAACCGTGACCCGTACTCGCTCATCCTCGGCGCTGACAACACGACTGTCATCGAAGACACGGAGAACGACACGTACTACGTCTACTTCGACACGAACGACGTCAACACGACCGCTCGTGACCTCGAAGCAGACGACGGCCTCACGGCCAACTTCACTGTCCTCGCTGACGAGGGCAACCTGACGACGGACGACGAGCAGGAAACGGTCGAAGACGAGTACGACCTCGTCGAAGCCGAGCACACGCTCGACGACCCCCTGAACGTCTCCGCGATGGCTGACCAGAAGGTCATGGGCGAGACGACGGTCGCCCCCGGTACGGAGCTCAACCTGCGCGTCCGCTCGACGGGCGACACGCAGCCGAGCTTCCTGAAGACGTCGACGGTCTACGTCACCGAGAACAACACGTTCTCGAGTATGTTCGACTTCAGCGAGCAGGAAGCTGGAGACACGTACGAGATCACGGTCCGCAACGGCCCCGCAGACGATCAGACGGTTGAAGGAACCGTCCTTGCGGGTGACGAGACCGAGACCGAGACGGTAACGGAGACCGAGAACGGCAACGAGACGGCTACGACGACGGAAGAGCCGACGACTGAGACGGCTACGACGACGGAAGAGCCGACGACTGAGACGGCCACGGCGACGGAAGAGACTGGCGGCGAAGACACGGAAACCGAGACGGGTACGCCCGGCTTCGGTGCTGTCGTCGCTGTCACGGCACTCCTCGCTGCTGCGCTCCTCGCAGTCCGCCGCGACTAACGTCTGAATCACCGGCCTCACGCCGGCTCCCTTTCAATATTCTTTCTTTTTGCGTGTTCCGCCCGCAAGCGGCAGCGTTGTTTTGAGTACACTGACTCTCACGTCCGAGAGACACTCGGGCGCTTTGACGAGACGGGCGCACGGAACGGCAAGGGATTTAGTGAGGCCACACTATCTGTGTCGTATGCCCGGACTGCTGTCTGACGCTCTCGCGTGGGCGGCGATTATCACGTTCATCCTCGGTTCCCTCCTCGTCCGTCGAAACGAGCGGACGGCGCGATACGTGACCGCCGCTGCATGGACTCTCTTTGCCGCCTTCTGGCTTCAGTTAGTGCCGTACTACGCCTTCGAACACAAGAGCTACATCGAGGGGTTCCTCTCGTTAGCCGCGGTACCCGCCTGTCTCTACGCGGGCTATCTCCTCTACTCGGGGCGCGATACGCTGTTCGTCCTCTCGAAAGCCGTCGCGGCGATGGGAGTCATCTATCTCCCGTTCGAGACGATTCCGGCGTTCGCGCTCTTCGGCGTCAGCATTCCGGCACCGAAGGGTGTCCTCATGGAGACTGTTGCCACGCAGACGCACTTTCTCGTCAACGCATTCGGCTACCACCCCGAGTTCATCGCCGGTGACCAGGGATATCTCAACACGTTCCTATTCATGGACGGCGACCACCGTCTCACAATCTCCGTCGTCCTCGCGTGTACCGGACTCGGAAGTATGGCGATCTTCGGCGGTCTCATCGCAGCCGTGGAAGCTCCGCTCCGACGGAAGTTCCGCGCGCTGGCGATCGCAATTCCGATAATCTACGCGCTTAATCTCCTGCGAACGACGTTCATCACCATTACGTTCGGCAAGCAGTACTTCCAGTTCTTCGTCGATGAGATACTGCTGATGTTCGGATCGAGCGACCCGTATATGGTTTCGTTCTTCATCTCGGACCGCATCATCAGCCAGTTCCTTGCCGTGCTCGCACTTGTCGGCATTACCTACCTCGTCGTCCGCGAGGTGCCTGAACTCCTCACGATCATCGAAGATGTCCTCTACATGGTGACCGGTGACGAGTACGACCTCAGAGAAGCATTAGATCTCGAGACACCGAAGAGCCGCGGTGGAAGCGCTTAAAAACGGAGTGACCGTCGCAGACGTTTACACCTCATTTTCGGAGAGGACTTCATCCGGTGCACCACCGAGCGTTCGGAGTGCGTCAGCCTCGACGTGGTGGACATCGCCGGGAATCACGAGCATGTGTAGCGGATCACCGAAATCGCGTTCTGCGAGTTCCGACAGACGGTCTGCGGCGACAAGCGGGTCTTCGCTTCCGGCCCGAGCGACGACGATACCGAGAACGTCCTCCCACCCGTCTGCGAGCATCTCGGCGGCGTAGTCACCGCTCATGTACTCGTCGCGGTCGGCTTTGATATCGAGATAGACGAGCGTGTGCAGGCCGCGTTCGCGGTTCGCTTCGATGGAGTCGATGACGCTCTTGGGAACGCCGTCGGCACCGTGTGCGTAGGGGAACGGAAGCGTCACCGCCTTGCCGAACCGGTAGTTCTGGAGTCCAGTCAATCCGCTCGCAGCAGATTGAGCGGTGACGCCGTGGATCACACGCGTATCGATACCGCGCTCGACAGCACGGAGTCGCAAGTCCACGTGCGTCGTCGAAATCATGGTGTCGCCTGCAGTGAGAAAGACGACGTGCTCGTCTTCGGCGGCGTCGAGGATGTCTTCGGGGTGTTGCTCGACTCCGGCACGGTCGCGGACCGCAACGTCGATATCGTGGTATGATTCGAGGTCTTCGACCGTCGCGCCGACGAGGTGGCTCGTGTAGAACTCCGCGAACGCCCGGTCTGCGTCGGCAAGTGCCTCGCGTCCCTCAACGGTGATTGAACGCTCGTCGTACAGCCCGAGTCCGATGAAAGTGAGCATACACACCCTCTACTGCCGTTCGGGATAAGTGGCCTGTCCCGTCGCCGCGTTGTCTTGGGAAATCAACACGACTATTATGATAGCACCGAGTTCCACCACCGGGTGCAGTTAGCACCTTGGTTTGTTCGGGCGGCACCTTCGCTGTCGGTGTGACTGGTCATCGCGCCGAATGGGTGTCGTCACTTTCTGTATCCCTCCTGAGCGTATCGTTCGGATAACAGTGACCCTGACGGACTCGCACCAGTCAGTAGAGTGGCTATTCGAGGTGGGTGATGTTTGCCTCACTCGTGACTGCGTAGTTGGCGAATAGCTCATGCTCATACTGGTACTCCGCCTCGACGGTGCCATCGGCGAGCGATAGGACCATAGTTCTGTTTTCGAGGCCGTCCAGTGGAACCACCACGACATCGCCGACGACAGTCAGCGAGAAGGACCGGTGCGGGACTGACTGCGTCCACGCCGCATCACCCTGCTGCACGTCATAAGCATGCACTGCGGTTCGGTTCTCGGATGCGGGGACGAGGAAGAGTCCGTCAGCAAGAGCTGGCCGGCCGACAATTCCGCTAGAGAGATTGGCCTGCCACTGACGCGTTCCGTCCTCGGCGTCCAGCGCATCGAGCCTCCCTTTATCGGTGAGAACACAGATGTCGTGCCCTGAGAGGCAGACAAATAGATCTGAACCGATGTCTGACGGTGGTATTTGCTTCTCCCACCGTTTCGTTCCGTCGAGTGCGTATCCCGAAACGACCGCGCCGTCGTCGGCAATCCCAGCTGAGACGATCCCGCGTTCGCCCGCAGCAAGACCGGTGATTCGCATCGCGTTGTGTGAGGTCCGCCACGTCTCTCTCGTGGTCAGGTCAATTCCAACGATGTCCGTTCGGGTCGCCGCAACCAGTGTTTCGTCCACGACTGTCGGTCCCGGAGCCTGCGGACCGGGACTTTCCACCGAGTCGAGTCGCCATCGCTCGGTTCCATCGCGCGGTGCGAGCGCGAGCAGTCCTTCGACGATCTGAGTGTAGAGAGTGCCGCCGTGGAGGGTTGGTGAGAGTCCGTCACCGGACTTGTCGATCTGCCAACTGTGTTTCCCGTCGGCGACAACCTGGGTCCCGGTTGTATAGAACACGGAGTCACCTCCGACGATTGGGGGGAAACGAAACCGGCAGACGGCTCGTACTGCGTGAGCGTTGGACGCTTCGACTGGAGAGTGGTGTCCCCCTCGGCTGCGACGTGTCGGGTCCGTCCCGCGTTCGCGTTTGCTGTCGGCCAGTCGGTCTCAATGGGCTCTTTCTCGACATCTACTGGAGGGTCTTCAGAGTCGGACGACAGATCAAGACACCCACTCGTGAGCGATGCCGCTCCGACGAGTGAGAGGAAGCGTCTTCGTCTCATCTATCCCGTTGTCTGACTCGTAATATTTGTATCTGAATGGTTCGAAAGGACAACAACTTCGACGTTGTAGTGTTCGGCGTCGCGAGACCTAAGGTAGTTGGTTCTCGGATCGTGAGTCGCGAACAAACGGCGGCGAACACGGACGAGGGATTGTGAATCGCGGTCGCCCACTCCGTTCGCTTCCCGATACAAATCCCTACAAATCCCCGGTTGCTCTCGTATCTGCTCACGGTTCATAGGTACACACTACGCGGTGCTCGCGGGGGTAATTCGCATCAAAAAGAGCCGGTGGAGGGATTTGAACCCTCGGCCTATTCCTTACGAAGGAATCGCTCTGCCAGCTGAGCTACACCGGCGCGGTGGGGCTTTCGTACGCATCCTATCGTATTCCGATGACAAAGAAAAGGCTTCCGAATCAGCGCGCGGTGAGCGTCACGTCAACACATACGTTGTACTCATGTGGCGCGTAGGACCGAACGACTCGCTCGGTATCGACTCGGACGTCGTACTGCGGTTCTGCGGCCTCGCGGATTGCCTCGATGCCCGGTCCGAATGGGTCGTCTTCGTGCTGGATATCGTAGTAGTGGAGGACACACTCCTCGCCCGCCAGACGGACGGCAGTGTCGAGAAAGTCGTCTGCGCTGTGAGGGAGGTTCATCACGATTCGGTTGGCCCATCCCTCGTAGTCGTCGGCCACGTCGCGTACATCTCCCTGTCTGGCGGTCACGCGCTCTTCGACACCGTTTCGTCGGGCGTTCTCGCGGAGATACTCGACGGCGGCGGCGTTTAGATCACAGCCGACCACCTCAGCGCCGCGTTTTGCCATGGGGATGACGAACGGACCGACACCCGCGAACATGTCAAACACTCGTTCGCCTTCGGTCACTTGTTGGACCACGCGGTGTCGTTCGGTCGCCAACCGAGGTGAGAAGTACACCTCGGCGATATCGAGGAGGAACTCACAGCCGTACTCGCGGTGGACCGTTTCGGTGCTGGGAGCGGATGAACGTTGGTCGTCAGCGGAGAGTTCCTCGTCAGTGTCGTCAACCAGAATATCCCAGTCTCGGACGCGGAGTGCGCCTTTGACCTTCGAGGCGCGGTTGACAACCGTCTCAGCGCGGAGGTCTGATTCCGCGATGGCGTCCGCAATTCGGCTGGCGCGTTCGGCGTCGTCCTCGTCTAAAATCACCACATCGCCGAGTCGTTCGTATGTCGGTTCGAAGCCAAGAATGTCGGCGGGCATCGTCTGCGTCTCACGGGATTCAACGTCGAACGAGACGACTTCGTATTCGTCTTCGACCGCTGACGCGTCCGTCACGGGAATGTAGAGCGTGCCTTCGTGGACAGTTATCTCGTAGGACTGATCCACGAGGTCGCGATCCGCGAGGGCGCGCCGCGTCGCCTCCCCCTCGTCGGTCGAGACGCGGACGCAAGGGACGTTCATGTCCGATGCTGACGGTGCGATGGAGTAAGCGTGACGCTTCGGCGGTCAACAGAAGACGAGTCGTTCAATCGCCCATCCACTGTCTTCCACCCGGGTCAGTTACTCTGCCACGGTGATGGTGTGGCCACCGCTGCGTGCCGCTGCTCGCCGTGGCGTTCAAACAGCCACCAGCCGTGCGTCTGAGTATGTCTCAGATTCGCGTTCGGTCACCGAGGTCGGGCGGACAGATAGTGACGTGTCCGACGGATGTGACGAGTGTGGTCGCTGTGACGGACGTGACAGATGCGATAGATAGGACAGGTGGGACGCGATGATGCCATCACTTCCGGATGGCCTCGGGCTTGGGGACTCATCCGTCCTTGCGGTCGTCGGTGCAGGTGGCAAGAAGACGTTACTGTACCGTCTCGCCTCTGTGCTGTCCGACGCAATCGTCACGGCGACGGTCCGTATTCCAATCTTCGATAGCCACGTCGAGAGTGTCGTTGTCACCGACGACCCGGTATCTGCGGCGGCTGACACCGGCACACGCCCGCTCGGACTCGTCCCTGAACGCGAACGCCCGGATCGGTACCGCGGCTACGACCCCGCTGTCGTGGACGAACTCGCCGCCGCAGGTGAGACCCCGCTCTTGGTGAAAGCCGACGGCGCACGAAACCGCCTGTTCAAAGCCCCCGGTGAGAACGAACCGCAGATACCCGACGCCGCGACGGTGGTCTCGCCTATCGCAGCCGCTCGTGTCGTCGGAGAATCACTCACGGAAGAGGCAGTCCACCGCCCCGAGCGGGTCGCAGAACTCACCGACTGTGCTCCGGGCGAGACAATCCGTCCTGAACACGTTGCGTCAGTCGTTGCCGACGCGTCGGGCGGTCTAAAGGGAGTTCCGCAGGCGTCGTCAGTTATCCCCGTCGTGAACATGGCGGACACGTCCGAACTCGAAGCGGTTGGTCGGGAGATCGCAACCGGCGTCCTTGACCGGGCACCGTCCGTCTCGCGTGTTCTCGTGACGCGACTGAACCGTGATGAGAGCGTGGTCGAAGTTGTCGAGCGTGACTGAGACGGAGTTAGCCACGCCAGCTACTCTCCGTTGGTCACTCTAACCGCCGCGCCGCCGCCTGCAACTCTTCTTTCGTGTTCACGTTGTCGAACGTCTCCGGGTCGGCGTGTTCCCGTATCTCCGCCTCCGTCACTGTTACCCAGTCGTCGAGTTCCTCTAATGCGGCGAGTATTTTCGCGTCCCCACGGTCGAGTGCGCGTTCGCACGCCCTCACCATCGACTCGACGCGATAGACTGCCTGCGTCGTCTGGTACCACTCGTCGTCTCGTTGGGGGACGGCGGCGTCGTAGCCGTCGGCACGCGTAAACAGATACGAAAGGAAATCGGGGTCAACGAACGGCATATCGCAGGCGACGACGGCGGCGTACTCCGATTCGACGGCCGACAGTCCCGTTCGGATACCGGCCATCGGGCCGCGGTCCGGAATCGGATCGGTTGCAACGCCGATGGGAACACCACAACCCTCGACGGCGGCGCGAAAGTCGGTCGTCTGATCGTCTCGGCAGTTCACGACGAGTCGGTCACAGACGGTAGCGAGCCTCTCAGCGACATGCCGGACGAGCGGTTTCCCCGCCAGTTCCGCGAGTGCTTTATCCTCGTCGCCGAAGCGTGTGGAGTATCCGCCACCCAGAATCACCCCTTCGCGCGTCTTTCCGTTCATACGTCGTCCGTCTCCGCACGGACACAAAAAGTCGGGTCTCAACACGGGCGCAAAATACCGGAAGCGCAGAGCGATGCAGCGACTGCGGCGGGCTTAGGCGCTGGCTCCGGACTCGCCACCGCTGGCGAACGGCGTCGTATCCCAGGCTTCGAGTAGCTCTTGATACCGGTTGCGGATCGTGACTTCCGAGATGTCGGTCACGTCGCTCACATCGCTTTGCGTCACCTTCTCGTTCGTCAACTGCGCGGCGGCGTAGAGGGCAGCGGCGGCAAGGCCGACAGGCGATTTCCCCGAGTGAATTCCGACCGTTTTCGCGTTCTCTAGCAGTTCGCGGGCGGTGCGTTCGGTCTCTTTCGGCACATCGATATCCGAAGCGAACCGTGGGAGATACTCCGTCGGGTCGGCGGGCTTGATTTCGAGGCTGAGTTCCCGTACGATGTAGCGGTACGCTCGCTCGAACTCCTCTTCGTCTACGCGGGAGACGTGGGCTACTTCGTCTAGTGACCGAGGGACCTGCGCCATGCGCGCGGCGGCGTGTAGTGACGCCGTGGCGATGCCTTCGATGGAGCGTCCGGGGAGGAGGTCGTCCTCCAGTGCGCGGCGGTAGATGACCGAGGCCGTCTCGCGGACACTTTCGGGAAGACCGAGGGCCGAAGCCATGCGGTCAATTTCGCCGAGCGCCTGCTTTAGGTTCCGCTCTTTGGAGTCGCGGGTGCGGAAGCGCTCGTTCCACGTCCGTAGACGCTGCATCTTCTGACGCTGGTTCGACGACAGGGAGTTGCCGTAGGCGTCTTTGTTCTGCCAGCCGATGTTGGTCGAAAGCCCCCTGTCGTGCATCATATTCGTCGTCGGCGCACCGACGCGGGATTTCTGGTCTCTCTCTGCGGAGTCGAACGCGCGCCATTCCGGCCCGCGGTCGATCTCGTCTTCGTCAACGACGAGCCCGCAGTCTTCACATACGGTCTCGCCGCGTCCGTCGTCGGTCACGAGAGTCGGAGAACTGCATTCGGGACAGAGAAGCGTCTCTTCGTCTGTTTCCGTCTGCTCTGTCTCATTGTGTCGGCCTGTCCGACGGTTCTCCGAGTCGATCTTGGCGCGCTGACGCGCGTTCTCGGTGTCACTCATTATGTATCGTAGGTCGAGAAGAATGGGAATCTCGACCCTTGCTCACTACCCAGTATTAGGTCCGCGGTGAAAAATGTGTCGCCTAACGGCCGACATTATTCTCGATTCTCAAATTATGGTGTGTTAATCCATACCAATGATTGGTGGATGTGTGGTTCTCTCAGGAATGGTAACAATGAGCAGACTGGCAGTCCTCAAAACAAGGTCAGTAGCGTCTCACCGTCACTCAGAGGAGGTTGTTCCGACGGATTCGCTGTCCAACGGTGGCTGTCCGTGCTCCGCCAGTTGGGTTTGGACGGCCGAGAGCACGTCCGCTGAGGAGACGACGACGCCACGTTCCCGGAGCCGATTGTACGCGCTTCGTCCCGCTTCACCGGCGTAGTTTCGCTCCCCAAACGGTCGCTCTTCGACGAGGACGATCCGTTCGGCCTCGGCCGCCGCCCGCAGGTTCGCCAGATTTCCTGTGCCCACTTCCACATCGGCGACGACGACGCAGTCCGCTTCGGCAACACGCGTCGCCACCTCGGCCTGTGCCGCGTCTCCGACAGCTGAGAAGGGGTTCACCGTCACCACGTCCAAACCGAGGCTACGCGCGGTTTCGGTATCCGTGTCGCCCTCGTTTAACGCGCCGACGCTCACTTCGTACCCCGCCGCCGAGAGGAGATAGAGATACCGCGCCGCGGTTCCGCCACCGCCGACGACGTGAATGTGTCCCTGCGCTTTCTCAGCGTCGCTCCGTTGGTCCGGTAGTGCAGTGACGTACACTGACCCCGTAACCGGATGGTGCGTGACGACGGCGTTTGCACCGAATGCGCCTTCGAGATTCGTCTCGGTGAGGACCGATGCGGGCGGTCCGGTGGCGACGACCCGGCCGTCCGAGAGCAACACGAGTTCGTCGCAGTAGTGCGCGGCGAGGTTCAGGTCGTGAATGGCTGCGATGGCTGTCTTCCCCTCGCCAACGAGGTCGCGGACGAGTTCGAGCGTCCGCACTTGGTGGTTGATGTCGAGACTCGCCGTCGGTTCGTCCAACAGGAGCACAGGTGTCTCTTGTGCGAGCGCACGCGCGATGAGGACGCGCTGCCGCTCGCCGCCCGAGAGGTCGCTTACCGTCCGCTCGCTCAGTTCTGCCGTCTGTGTCCGGTCGAGAGCGCGTTCGACCGCGGATTCGTCGTCTTCGCGCCATCCGCCGAACCGCGACCGATGCGGTGTGCGGCCCATTCGGATCGTCTGTCGCACGTCGAAGTTGAACGTGAGCGACGTATCCTGCGGAACGGTGGCAACGAGGCGGCTCGTGGCCTTCGAGGAGAGTGAGTGAACCATCTCGCCGGAGATGATAACGGAACCGCGAGCGGGCGAAATAGCGCCGTTCAACGCCCGGAGTAACGTCGTCTTTCCCGCGCCGTTCGGGCCGATAAGGCCGACAAAGGTTCCCTCATCAACGGCGAGATCAACAGACTCCAGGATGCTCGTCCCGCCGAGTTCGACAGCGAGGTCCGAGACGCTGACGACGGGCGTGTCACCCGTCACCGACTCGCTTTCGCCGTTGTACCGGCGGGACGTCACAGTCGATGCACCTCCCGTGTGCGGAGCAGATAGAGGAAGAAGGGCGCACCGAGGGCGGCGGTGACGATGCCGACCGGAACTTCCGCCGCGCCGGATCGAGCGAGGGTGTCGGTGGCGACGAGGAACGATGCCCCCGCCAGCGCACTCGCAGGAAGGAGGACGCGATGGTCCGGGCCGACGACGAGACGCATCGCATGCGGCACGATGAGCCCTACGAATCCGATAACGCCTGATACGGCGACAGCTACCGCAGTGACAGCGCTCGACACCGCAAGCAGGATGCGCTTGGTTCGCTCGACCTCGATGCCGAGGCTGTGTGCGTCCGACTCACCGAGCAGCAGGACGTTCATATCGTTCGTGTAGACGAGCAGAACGACGAAGAGCGGCGGGAGACTGACCGCAACGATGGCTACCTCGTGCCACGTCGCGCCGCTGAGGTGGCCCATCAGCCAGTAGACGACGCGACGGAGGCTCTGCCCGCTGTGGAGGAGCATGAACGAGATGACTGACCCGAGGAACGTCTGGACGGCCACGCCCGCGAGAAGGAGCGTCGCCGTCGGCGTGTGGCCGCCGCGCGTGGCGAGCAGGTAGACGGTGAAGGCCGTGATGAGCGCGGAGACGAAGGCGGCGCTCTGCAGTTCGAGACCGAGTGGGAACGCGAAGGGGAGGACGATTGTGGCGACCGCACCGACGGCCGCACCCGAGGAGACGCCGATGATGGAGGGGTCTGCCATCGGATTGCGGAAGAACCCCTGCATCACGACGCCCGCCGTGGACAGCGCGAAGCCGACGAGTGCGGCAAGCAGGATGCGCGGCAGGCGGACGTTGACGACGATGACGCGCTGTGTTCTCGGTACCGAGATGCCGAGCGAGGGAAAGAGATCACCGACGACGGCGCTTGTCACCGCCATCGGTGGGATGGAGACGGGTCCGACGCCGGCGCTGCCGAGGATGACAGCGACGAGGAGTATGCTTAAGCCTCCCGACCACGCGAGAGCCCGCGTTCGGACGGTCATCTACTGATATACAATCCGAGTTGGATTAGGTAAATACTTGATGCAATGGGGGCCAAAATTGGTGCACATGCGATTACGGACACTCACGTTTGTGACGCTTCTTTTCGTCGCTGCCATCGTTCCCGCTACAGGTGCCGCGACGGCCGGGGCAGCGTCGATGCAGACAGACTCGTGTACATTCCCGTACACCGCGACAGATGCGACAGGAACGGAAGTTACGCTTGATTCGGACCCGGAGCGCGTTGTCACGCTGAACCCGAGTGCCGCACAGACGATGTGGGAACTCGGCGCGTCCGATGAAGTGGTCGGCGTCTCGAAGTACGCCACCTACCTTGACGGCGCAGACGAGAAACAGAACGTCTCGGGCGCGAACGGCCCGAGCGTCGAGCGCGTACTCGACGCGAATCCCGACGTGGTTCTCGTTCCGAACTCCACTTACGCATTCGCTAAGGATCGCGTCGATCAGATTCGCGCACAGGGGACCACCGTGTTCGTCTTCGAGACGGGCTCCTCGCTGTCGTTCGTGGCGAACAAGACCGAACAGATTGGTCGCCTCACTGGTAACTGCGAGGCCGGACGACAGAGCGCACAGGAGATCCGCAACTCCGCCGACCTGATGCGCGAAGTGCTGGCAGACGAAGACAAACCGGTCGCACTCAACTACTTCTACACCTACACCTCCGGTTCGAACACGTTCATCGGTGACGTGATGACCACCGCCGGACTAACGAACGGTGCTGCCGAAGCGAACATCACCGGCTTCGCACCCATCAACACCGAAACGGTCGTCGAGATGAATCCCGAGTACATCATCGTCCCCACGGGTGCAACGGTTCCGGATACCGAGGCGTGGAACAGTACGACCGCCGTGCAGGAAGGCAACATCATCGAAGTAAACTCGAACTACCTCCAGCAACCCGCACCGCGCTCGGTTGACGCCGCTGAGACCATCATGCAGGCGGTACATCCCGAGGCGTTCGAGGAGTACCAGTCGATGAAGGCGGAAGCCGAGGCGACGACGACTGAATCGACCGAGACGACGACGCAGACGACGACTGCGCAATCGACGACGACGCAGGCCGTAAACGACACAACAACGTCGGCACAGACGGCAACGGGCGCTGACACGCCCGGGTTCGGTGTCGCTCTCACGCTCGTCTCCATGCTCGCAGCCGCCCTGCTGGCGACGCGCCGATAACCCGCGAGCGTCGTTTTTCTTTTCGTCCCGTTTTTCACCGACCGCAACCGCGGACCACAACCGTATTACGGGCGCGCCGCGGTCTTCCGACTATGGCTGTGGAGAACGTCATTTGGCCTCGCTATCTCGACGCGGAAAAATCGCGTTCGGCGGGCCGACGCGTGCCGCTCGAAGACGCTGTCGATGACCCGACCGTAGACGAAATCGCCGAAGCGGTCCAACAGATTGGATACGACGCCGTCATCGAACGCGACGTGACACACCCCAGAGAGTGGGAAGCGAACGGCCGAGTCATCGTCAAGGGTGCCGACGACTCAACGAAAAACGACCTCGTACAGGCCGTCGCCGCCTACGTCGGGATCCTCCGGAACTAATGGCGATGCAACGGGTCGGTACCGTCTCGCGGACCGCACAGAACCTCGCCATCGCGCGTTGTGAGGGTGAAGAACATCCGGATATCGGCCGCGAAGTCGTAGACGAGTCGCTGTCGTCAGTTGGACGCGTCGTAGACGTGTTCGGCCCGGTGAGTCGTCCTTACGTCGCTGTTTCGACCAGCGGACGCGCCACCCCCGCCTCGTTGGTCGGGACGAAACTCTACGCGCGGTGAAACACAACCCCCATAGCCTCCCCGACAGAACGTCCGCCCATGCGAAACCGCGTCGCCTTCGGTATCGGTCTCACTACACTCATCTTCCTCCTCGTTCAGTTGGGGGCGTTGGCACTCGTTACCCCCTTCTATGATGGTGGGTTTCAGACCGTCGAAGACCCGTCTGACCCGACGAACAGTCTCGTCTACATCGGTGCGATTCTCGTCGCCACGGCCGTCATGCTCGCGGCGTTCAAATACGACTTCGACTGGGCCGTCCGCGCCCTTGTCGTGCTGACGAGCGGGATGCTCTCGTGGTACGTCTTCTCGATTATCCTGCCGTTTCTCCCCGCGGTCGCCGCGGCCGTCCTCGTCGCGGGCGCGCTGGTGGTGTATCCAGAGTGGTACGTCATCGACGCCACGGGCATTATTATGGGCGCTGGCGCGGCGGCCCTGTTCGGAATTAGCTTCGGCCTCTTACCGGCCGTCGTCCTCTTGACTGCGCTCGCCGTCTACGACGCCATTAGCGTCTACGGTACAGAACACATGCTGGACCTCGCGGAGGGTGTGATGGACCTGCATATTCCGGTCGTCCTCGTTATCCCGACGACGCTGTCGTACTCGCTCCTCGACGACGATTTCTCCAGTGCGAACGACGTTCACGACGACCCGGACGCTGAGGCACCCCCCAGTCCCGAATCGGATGGCGGCGACCCAACTGACGACAGCGACGAGGAGGGCGTCCGCGACGCCTTCTTCATCGGTCTGGGTGACGCCGTGATGCCGACGGTGATGATCGCAAGTGCTGCGTTCTTCCTCCCCGATGCGGCCGCGCCGTCGCTCGGTGTCCCCGGACTCCCGATACTGACGCTGCCCGTACTGACCGCGATGGTCGGGACGTTCGCCGGACTGTTCGCACTCCTCTGGTTAGTGCTGAAGGGCCGAGCGCACGCTGGACTGCCTCTCTTGAACGGCGGCACCATCGGCGGGTACCTCATCGGTGCGGTCCTCTCCGGTATCCCGGTCCTGACCGCAATCGGCCTCTGATACGGACGCTGCGAAAATCCAGAAAGCGAACTACTCCTCACCCGCACCGTTGCGGACGAACACGGCCATCCCAGTTTCGAAGTCTATCATCGCCTCAGCGGAGAGTTCCGCACGGCCGACACCGATAACCACGTCGTCGGGCGTGACGACTGCGACTTCGTCACCGGGCCGAACCTCTGGGTCAACGCTTGTGACGAACTTGGCGAAGGCGTTCTTGCCGTCGCGGACGAACGGTTCGCTCTCCGAACCGACGGTGACACGGTTCGACGGGGGCGAGGACGATTCGACCAACCGGATGCCACCCTCGACGCCGAGCGTGAACCGACCGTCGGTACCGTACGAGACGATTCGTCCCTCGTCGGCCAGTACCTGTCTCGGGCGACCGCTCGTGGACCGACGAACGGTCAGGTTGTCGTCAGGAAAAAGTGCCGCGCCGGCTCCTGAACCGAACTGATAGTTGGCGACCGTTCGAAGATCAGAAAGTGTCGCGTCCCCGTCCCCGGAACTCTCGTCAGCTTCGTCGCTCATGTCCCGTGCTTTCGCGTGCGGTGTGAAGTCAGTCGCGGTCTGTGGTTGCCGGAGGCTCCGCCGCCACATTTCGGCTCTCTGAAAGTCATACGTTAGCACAGAAGACTCACGAAGAAACGCATAAGTAACGGAACCAACTCGAAGACGAGTATGTCGGGAGACGTGCGGCAGATTGCGGTCGGAGCGTTCCTCCTCCTCGCCAGTAGCGTGCTCTTTCTCACGACTGGCGTTGACGGCCGTATCTCTGCCCTCTTAGCCGCCACCGCCGCCGGTGCCGCGGCCATCGTTATCGTCCGTCTCCTCAGTGCGCCCGACGGACAGGCGGCGTAATACGGCCAGCTGTTATCTCGGTAACGTGTGTTTTTAACAAGATGTTTCTCTAAGTGGATAGTATGTCCGCTCTCCGTTCGCTTCGAGTCGCGCTCGGCTCGCTCGGCAGAAACCCCGTGTTGTTCCTCGTCGGTCTCGCGTACGGCCTCGTGATGCTCCCGCAGTCGGCGTTGCAGTTAACCGGCAACCTGTTTGGATCGTTACTTCCGTTTGTCACGTTCTTCGTGGCGCCATTCTTCGTTGCGGGTATCATCGGGATGGCGTCCGAATCGATCGACGGCGAGACCTCCCTCTCGACGCTGAAACGAGTGGGCCGTAACCGGTACGTGCCGCTTTTGGTCGCCAGTTTCGTCAACGTCGGTATCCTCATCGGGCTTGCGATCGCAGGCGGGATCATCGTCCTCCTCATCGGTCTCCTTGGATTTGTCGTCGGTATTCCACTCATCGCCCTCGTCGCTGCCGGATTGGTGGGGTTGGGTATCGTTGTCGTCCTCGTGTTCATCCAGTTTTACCCCGTTGCTGTCTCCCTCGGTGACACGGACGCTATCGACAGTTTCCGCCAGAGCATCCGACTCGTCCGCAAGAACCTCCTCAGCACCATCGGCTACTCCGTTATCAATGCCATTGCCGTCCTCATAATGACACTCCCCGTTTCGGGACCGATGTACTACCGGCAGTTGCAGGGTGCCCAACAGCTCCAGCGTATGCAGACGCAAGGGATGTCCCCTAATGCAGTATCCTCACAGATGTCCCAACTGGTCCAGTTCTCCACGCAGGAAGTGATGTTGCTGTCTGCGATTTCGCTGGCCGCCATGATGCTTCTCTTTACGTTCCAACAGGCGTACGCGACGGCGTTCTACCGCGATCACGCGCCGCCGCTCGAAGACGGAACTACTCGCGCTGATGTGAGTGCCTCCGGTGATGAGCCACCGGTCTCAGACGAAGCGTCGGGACTCGACGCTGATTCCGGATTCGGGGATTCCAGCACGGAGACGACCGAATCAAACGGTGGGTTCGATACCGGAACCGACGATTCGACGGACGGTCAGCTCTGAGGCAGTTAGTATCCCGCCGCTCGGGATTCCCGCGTTGACGAGACTCTTGGGCTCGTTCGCCAACTGGAACGCGTTGCGTTCTGGACGCCGTCAGGCGCGGGAGGATGTCAGAGCAGGAACGTCTCTTGTCGGTCGGACATATCGAGGAACGTATCAGCCGCCTCGATGAGTTCGTCTGCGGTGGACTCTTTGAATGCGATGACCTCAACGCGGACGCCCTCGTGACGGAGATGCGAACAGAGACGCGAGAAGTCGCCGTCGCCCGTACAGAGAACGACCGTATCGACGTGATTCGCAAGCGTCACTGCATCGAGGCTCATTCCAACGTCCCAGTCGGCCTTCTTCGACCCGTCGCCGAACGTCTTGATGTCCTTTATTTTCGTCTCGAAGCCGATTTCGACGAGTGCGTCGAAGAAACTCTCTTCTTCCGGAGAGTCTGCGCGGACGACGTAGGCGATAGCTCTCGTCAGGGTTCGGTCAGAGACGCCTTTCTCCAAGAGCGACGAGTAGTCTATATTACGCGAGTAGAGGCTCTGTGCGGAGTGATAGAGATTCTGCGCGTCGGCTAAGATAGCGACGCGCTGGCCCGGATGAATTTCGGTCATGTTCGAATTTCAGTGAGCGACCCTTATCAATTGACATGGCCGATGGATCTGCTCCTGGCGCACGGCGGTTCTTGCGAGCGACGTAAGCTATTTTACCGCGTGGTACCGTCAGTCGTGTGTGACCCTTCCCACGTCGTCCCCGTCCGGTGCTCGCCGGTCGATAGCGACGCGTGGCGCTTTTCTTTCGAAAAAACGCGCGCCCTAACGCTCTGGGCGGGAGTGGCGATCCCGTCCCGGGCGAACCCCTGACCCGGCGCGCAGACGATTGACCGACCACGCGATACGCAAACAGCACATGACGAATTTCGACCTGACAGGGGTTTATCCGGCGATGACCACGCCGTTCGCCCCGGACGGAAGCATCGACCACGAAACGCTCGCAGACGACACCCGACGCCTCGAACGCGCTGGCGTCGATGGACTCGTTCCCGTCGGTTCCACCGGCGAGAGCGCCACACTCACACACGACGAACATATCGAGGTGGTCGAGACGGTGGTCGAGGCCGCCGAGGACGTTCCCGTTATCGCGGGATCGGGATCAAACTCGACCCGCGAGGCGCTCGAACTCTCCCGCCGGTCGGCCGACGTGGGCGCTGACGGACTGCTTCTCATCTCGCCGTACTACAACAAGCCCGAACAGGCGGGCCTCATCGAACATTATCAGACGATTGCCGACGAGGTTGACGTTCCTCAGATCGTTTACAACGTTCCCTCGCGCACGGGAAGCAACATCGAACCAGCAACGGTGGCGACCCTCGCAGACCACGAGAACATCGCGGGCTACAAGGCCGCAAGCGGCGACATCGGACAGATTTCGGAGGTCGTCGAGCGCACGCGCGAGCAGGAGTTCGCTATTCTCTCGGGCGACGACGCTCTGACGCTACCGGTGATTTCAGTGGGCGGTCACGGCGTCATCTCCGTCACCGGAAATATCGAACCCGAACGGACCGCTGCGATGGTTCACGCCGCGCTGGACGGCGACTTCGACAGCGCGCGCGAACTCCACCACGAACTCGGACCGCTTTCGCGGCAGTTGTTCATCGAGACGAACCCCATCCCGGTGAAGGCGGCCATGGAGATTCGCGGGTACGCGCCGGGAACCCTCCGTCCGCCGTTGACCGAACTGCGCGACGAACACTACGAGATGCTGGAAGCGACACTCGAACAGTTGGAGGCAACTCGTGAGGCGTCGCTGGGACTCGAACCCGCGGGGGGCGCATAGATGGCAGCTCCCGTCCGCGTCGCTATCACGGGTGCCGCTGGTCGGATGGGCCGCGAACTCATCGACGTAGCCGACAGTCGTGACGATGTCGAGGTCGTCCTCGCGGTAAACCGGAGTCCGATCGAGGCGGTTTCGGGGGTTCCGGTCCGCGATGCCGACGACCTGCCCGAACTCCTTGCTGAAACGGATCCGGACGTGATGGTGGATTTCACCGGTCCGGAGTCAAGTGTGGAGTACGTCGCCGCGTGCGCCGAGGCGGGCGTCGGCGTCGTCGTCGGTACCACCGGCTTCGACGAAGACGGACACGCTGCGCTGGACGAGGCGGCCGAATCCGTCCCGCTCCTGCACGCGACGAACTTCTCGCGCGGCGTTGCGGCACTCCGCCGCGCCGTCCGCGAGGCCGTCGCCGCCCTCCCCAACTACGACGTGGAGGTGACGGAGACGCACCACAACGGCAAGCGTGACGCACCCTCGGGGACCGCGAACACCCTCTTAACCGAGATCGATGACGTTCGCGGCGAGTCCGAACGCGTGTACGGGCGTGAGGGCGATCAACCTCGGATGGGGGGGGAAATCGGCGTCCATGCCCGGCGCGCGGGGGGCGTGACCGGTGAACACGAGGTTCTTCTCGCGGACGACCACCAACTGCTCAGTCTGACGCACCGTGCGGGGTCCCGCGGCGTCTTCGCCGCCGGTGCCCTCGATGCCGCCGTCTGGCTCGCAGATCGAGACGCTGGACGGTACGACTTCGACGAGGTACTCGACGCATGAGCATCCAATCCGAAATCGACGACCTGTGGCAGCGCTACCAAGACGACGATATCGACGCCGCAACGGCCGGTTCCGAGACGTTGGCGACGCTCGACGCCTTCCTCGTCTCGCTCGAACAGGGCGAGGTGCGGGCGGCCGAGCAGGTTGGCGACTCCGGACCGGACGGCTGGGTCGTCAACGAGTGGGTCAAGCGGGGCATTCTCCTGAACTTCGGGCTACGTGAAACTATCGGCCGCGATTACGGCGGCACGACGTACTACGATGTACTCCCCCTGCGCGACACGGCCGACCTCGGCACCCGCGGAACCCGGAACACGCCCGACGGCACGACAATCCGCCGCGGGGCGTTCCTCGGCTCCGACTGTATCATGATGTCGCCCTCGTTCGTCAACATCGGTGCGTACGTCGGCGACGGGACCCTCGTTGACTCCTGTGACACCGTCGGGTCGTGCGCGCAACTCGGACAGAACGTCAAATTGGGCGCGAACACGCTCATTGGCGGCGTCCTCGAACCGGTCGAAGACGCGCCCGTCATCATCGAAGACGGCGTCTCACTCGGCGCGGGCTGTCGCGTCACATCCGGATTCCACGTCGGCGAGAATACCATCGTCGGAGAGAACACCTTGCTCTCGCCGCGAATCCCTGTCTACGACCTCGTAGCGGAGGAAGTCCTGTACGGGCACCTCCCGTCGAACCGCCGAGCGTTCACCCGCTACGTCGAATCATCTATCGGCGATCACGAGATCTTCGCGGGCGGCGCATACAAGCCCGCCGTCGTCGCGCTCGATATCGAGGAGGATACACTCGACAAGACGCGGCGTGAGGAGGCACTGCGCGAATGACGCCTGCCGATGGCGGATCGGGGGCGGATGCGAGTGCGGAAGCAGAGTCTGATGCAGGCACGGAAGCAGAGTCGGAACCGAACACGGACGCGGAGAACCCGCAGATTCGCCGTCTCTCCGAGTGGGACGCCGACAGACTCGCCCGGCTTGCCGACGAGTACGGGACGCCCCTCTACGTCATCGATACCGACCGGGTTCAGGAGAACTGCGCTCGCCTCCAAGAGGCGTTCTCTGCGGAGGAAGTTCGCTACGCAGTGAAGGCTCACACCGGCCGGGCCGTCCTCGAAACCGTCCGCGAGGCCGGACTCGCCGCCGAGTGTGCCTCTGCGGGCGAGGTCGAACGCGCGCTCAATGCTGGATACGAGGGTTCGGAGATACAGTACACCGCGGTCAACCCGCCCGCCCGCGATTTGGACCACGTTGTAGACCGATGGCGCGACCACCCCGAACTGACCGTCACCGTCGGCGCGGCGGACACGGCGGACCGCTTGCGCGAACGCGGGTTCGACGGGCGTCTCTGCATCCGCGCCAATCCGGGCGTCGGTGCGGGCCACCACGAGAAGGTCCGGACAGGAGCGAACGCGAAGTTCGGCGTCCCGTACGATGACGTCCCCGAACTGGCCGAATCCATCGCTGACGACTTCGACCTCGTCGGCCTGCACGCTCACGCCGGAAGCGGTATCTCCGGCGACGACCTCTCGAACCACCGCGAACTCGTCCGTCGGATGGGCGAACTCACCCGCAATGTGGAATCCCGTGTTGGTTCGCTCGAATTCGTGGACGTAGGCGGCGGATTCGGTGTTCCCTACCGAGCGGACGAACCGCCGCTCGACCTCGACAGCGTTGCCGACGCCACTCGGGAGGCCCTCGGAGATGTCTCGGGGACGCTCGCGGTCGAACCCGGCCGGTACGTCGTCGCCGACGCTGGCGTCCTCCTCACGCGCGTCAACACTGTCAAGGAAGCACCCGACGCGACGGTGGTCGGTGTGGATGCCGGGATGACCACTCTGCTCCGCCCGGCGATGTACGACGCGTATCACGAGATTCGTAACGTCTCGGCGGCGGACGACGTAGAGGCGATTTCTGCCACCGTCGCGGGGCCTATCTGTGAGTCGGCGGATGTGATGTGTGAGAACCGGCTACTCGCATACCCTCGGCGGGGAAATCTCCTCGCCGTCGGGAACGCGGGGGCCTACGGATACGAGATGGCAAGCACCTACAACTCGCGGCCGCGACCGGCCGAAGTCGCACTGTCGGGCGGAGCGGCCCGCCTCGTGCGGCGACGGGAGACCCTGACTGACCTGACGGAGCTAGAAGCATGAGTGTACTACACGAACGAGTACCAGTCGCAAAGTACCACGGAACTGGAAACGACTTCATCGTTGTCGATGCGGACGAGTCGGTCCCTGACCGACCCGCGTTCGCGTCGGCACACTGTAATCGAGAATCGGGCATCGACGGCGACGGTTCGGAACGGCGCGGCGCGGATGGCGTTCTCTTTCTCGCACTCGAAGGCCGATATTCACCGCCTCGCGTCGTGATGACGCTCGTCCAACCGGACGGCTCTGTCGCCGCAATGTGCGGCAATGGCGCTCGATGTGCCGCAGCGTGGGCCGCTGAGCGAACTGGCTCGGACGAACTGATGATCGACACGCCTGCCGGAACGCGTCACGCCGTCGTCGAGGACGACCGCGTGACCATCGAGATGGGTGCTCCGTCGTTCCGGCCGCGAGATGTCCCTCTCGCCCGCGAGGAGGAACTTGTCGAGGAGGAAATCGAGGGGCTGACAGTCACTGCGCTGAACACGGGCGTTCCGCACGCTATCGCGTTCGTTGACGACGTAGACGCTGTAGCCCTCGAATCAGTCGCTCCCGCGGTCCGCCACGCGGACGTGTTCCCCGACGGTGCGAACGTGACCGTCGCTTCGCAGAACGACGACGGATCATTCCGTCAGCGAACCTTCGAACGCGGCGTCGAAGGCGAGACGCAGTCCTGCGGAACGGGCGCGGTCGCCGTCGTCGCCGCCGCAAAGCGCGTCGGACTGGTCGATGGGGACGACCCTGTGACCGTTTCGCCGCCGGGCGGCGAGTTGGAAATCACGGTCCCCGACGACGGCCCGGCCACGCTCACCGGTCCGGCCGAACACGAGTTCGAGACCGAACTCGACGTGACCGTCCGAACGCCGTAATGAGTGAGTTCGACCCGGTCGCGTTTCTCGAACGGGCCGTTCCGGTCGCCTCGAACGAGGACGTTGCCGAGATGCGTGAACTCCTCGTAGAGACGCTCGCTTCCCACGGTGTCGAGCCGACGGTGGACGATGCGGGTAATACACTGGCGTCGAAGGGCGACGACGACCCGGAGAGACATCTGGTCTTCAACACGCATATCGACACCGTCTCGCCGCACGTCCCGTTCGAACGCAGGGACGGAAGGGGTGACGGCGACGACAGCGACGACGTGATTCGCGGCCGCGGATCCTGTGACGCGAAGGGGCCGCTGGCGGCGATCCTCGCGGCGTTCTTCGCTGTCGAACCTGCCGACGGGGCGCGGGTGACGGTCGCCGTCACGCCCGACGAGGAGGTTCTTTCGACCGGCGCGGACGCACTCGACCTCGATGCGGATCTGTACATCGTCGGCGAACCGACCGGACTCGACGTGTGTACCGCCGCGAAGGGACGCTTTCAGGGGACGCTCAGGCTGTCGGGCGTCGCCTCCCACGCCGCGGAACCGGCCTCGGGTGTCAACGCGGTGTTCGCCCTCGAACAGGCTCTCACGGCGATTCGCTCGTTCGACGACGGGCGCGACGAACATCCGCAGTTGGGTGCCGCAACGCTTACGCCGACGACGGTGGAGGGCGGGGAGTCTACGAACCAGGTACCCGCCGAGTGCCGTCTGGTCCTCGACAGGCGAAGCGTTCCCCCAGAGACAGCCGAAGAGTTCCGGTCGTCGCTGGAATCCGCCGTCCGAGATGCCGTTCCGGACGATGTCGGCGTCGAGTTCTCGCTTACCGACCGGCCGACGCCGTTTCTCGAAGCGTTCGCCACCGACGACGATCACGAACTCGTCCAGACAGTCGCCGCGGCGTCGAGACGCGCGGGCGGGTCGGGCGACGTTCGACCGTTCACCGCGGCCACGGAGGCGTCGTACTTTTCGCCCGCACCTGTCGTCGTCTTCGGGCCGGGCGTCCTCGCCGACGACCACGGTGCGGTTGCCCACGCTGAACGAGAGTACGTCCGGACCGATGCCGTTCGCCGTGCCGCGACCGCTCTCACTGATGCGGCGACCGAACTCGTCGGCGACACGTAATCGCGATAGTCAGTATCTCTCGGACAGGTTTTCAGCACTCTAAACGTCGGTATTCCTGTCTCGTGTCAGTATCGGATGTTGTTGCCGAAACATCAGTTCAACAGATATTAATTCGGGACAATTCGACCGTAGTCTGCTGATTTCAATGACAGAACGCCCTCCGACAGAGACCGACGCACAGCCTTCGCGCCGCCGTATCGGTGCAACACTCCTCCTGACAGCGTTCGTAGCGCTGGCGGCCGTCGTCGCGCCCGTCGCTGCCGCGTCCGATGCGTTCTCTCCCACGAAAGACTCGACGACGTTCTACCCGACTGACGATCAGACCGTCAGCGGTGAGACGACGCTCGAACCCGGAACCGAACTGCTGGTCTACCTGCGGTCGAACAACGGCGAGTATCGCTTCTCGAAGGAAGCACGGGCGAACGTTACCGAGGACGGCACCTACGAAGCCGCGTTCAACCTCAGTTCCGTCCCGGACAACGCCAGCACGTCGGTGAACGTGACGCTCCGTCACGCGACGGATCCTGACGGCCCGGAAACGACGTACGCCGGTGAACTTCGACCCGCCGCCGAGCAACCCAAGACAACGACGGAATCGTCGTCCACGGGTATTCCCGGATTCGGCCCGGTCGTCGGTCTGGTCGGTGCGGCGCTGGCTGCTGCTCTCTTCGCACGGCGGGACTAACGCCGTTTCTCTCGATTCTTGACTGTTTTCTTCACTGCCGTCCGCTGAAGCGTAACTGCCATACTCGTCCACGGATTCCGGGTACATATGTACGAGGCGGTCCACGCGCACCCGGACGGCGACAGTACGGCGGCCCGACTTGCGGAGACTGCCGCCCAGTACGGGTACGACGGCGTGGTCGTCCGCGGCGAGGACGCCCGGCCCGACTACGAGACGCTTTGCGAAGCGGCGACGTGCGATGTCGTCGATGCCGCTGAAATCATCGCCGAAAGCCCGGAACAGGCAAGCGGTGCGGTCGGAAACTTCCGAACGTCCCGAACGCTCGTTCTCGTCCGCGGCGGAACGAACCGGCTGAACCGATTCGCCGTCGAACAAGAGCGTGTGGACGTACTCACCCGACCGTTCGCGGGCGATGGCGACGTAAACCACGTCCTCGCGAAGGCCGCGAAACGGAACGGCGTCCGCATCGAGTTTGCCCTCGGCCCGGCACTCCGAGCAACCGGTGGTCACCGCGTCCAACACCTCGATAATCTCCGCAAACTCAAGCGCATCCTCGACCACTACGACACGCCGTACGTCGTCAGCGCGAACGCCGCTTCGCACTTGGAACTCCGCGCACCCCGGGAACTCGCCGCGGTCGGTGAGGAAATCGGTCTCGGAGCGGAGTGGGTCTGTGACGGACTGACCGAGTGGGGTCGAATCGTCGCCGAGAACCGAGAGCGACTGTCCGAGTCGTTCATAGCCCCGGGCATCAAACGTGGCAAATATGAAGAAGACAATTGAGGAACACGCCGAGCGCTTCTCCGCTGCTGCGGCCGAGTACGACGACGAACAGGACTCTGACGAGTATCTCGCGTGCGCAAATCTCGTCGTTGAACACGCCGACCCGACCGACGAAGACGTTGTCTTAGACCTCGGAACGGGCACGGGTGCTATCGCCCTTGCGCTCGCACCGGACGCAAAGCGCGTTGTCGGACGCGACATCAGCGAAGGAATGCTCGAACAAGCGCGAGAGAAGGCCCAAGACGCTGGGATCGACAACGTCGAGTTCGGTGAGGGACGTTTCAGAGACCCGAACTACGAGGACGAAGTAGACATCGTCACCTCGAACTTCGCCATGCACCACCTCTCCGACGAGGAGAAACGCGAGGCCATCGCGGTCATCGCGGACCTGAACCCGGACAAGTTCGTCCTCGGAGACGTCATGTTCTTCGGGACGCCCGACCCCGAAAAACCGTTCTACAGTCCTGAAGTGGACGATCCGGCGACCGTCGGAACGTTGGCGGACGCACTCACCGACGAAGGATTCGTCCTCACGGCCGTCGAACGCGTCCACGAGCAAGTTGGCGTCCTCGTCGCTGAGCGCTTCGGTGACGCGGGCAAGCGAGTCTCTCTCGACGAGTAGATGAAACACCTCCCGAAACACCTCCAGCCCCGGTGGCGATATCTCGCCGTCGAACTGGAGTCGTGGCCCGACGCGCAGTTCGACAGAGGCGACTTCCAGCGCGAACTGTGGTACGCCGCACAGAACCTCTACGGTGACAGCGGTAGCGCGGCCGCTGATCTGACGGTGTTGTCGTTCTCGTTTGCCGACGGTGACGGTGAGACAATCGTGCGAGCGTATCGCGGTGAGGAGGACCGGGCGCGGGCGGCACTTACCTGCATTTCGACGGTGAACGGGTCGCCCGTCGGCGTCCGAGTCGCCGGAATCTCAGGGACGGTACGTGCCTGTGAAGAAAGGTATTTAGGACGCCGGGCCGGAACTCCCAAAGAGAGAGACGTCGTGTTCGAGGACGAGTCGCGGCCCGCCGTCGTCCGTGATTCACGGATCGACGTTCGTGGGGCCGACGGGTTCGTCGGCGCGACGCAACTCGATTTCGAGTGATAACTTATGCAGGGACAAGCCCAACAGCAGGCATACGACCGCGGGATTACCATCTTCTCGCCC
This sequence comes from Halogeometricum borinquense DSM 11551, assembly GCF_000172995.2. Taxonomy (GTDB): domain Archaea; phylum Halobacteriota; class Halobacteria; order Halobacteriales; family Haloferacaceae; genus Halogeometricum; species Halogeometricum borinquense. Next base: position 2,179,788 of record NC_014729.1, on the reverse strand, counting down.
GATGGTCGTCTTTACCAGGTAGAGTACGCGCGTGAAGCAGTCAAGCGAGGAACGGCGAGTATCGGCGTCCGAACGCCCGAGGGCGTTGTTCTCGCCGCCGACAAACGCTCGCGCTCGCCGCTTATGGAACCGACGAGTGTCGAGAAGATTCACAAATCGGACGACCACATCGGCATCGCGTCGGCGGGCCACGTCGCCGACGCGCGTCAACTCATCGACTTCGCCCGCCGCCAATCGCAGGTCAACCGACTGCGCTACGGCGAGCCCATCGGTATCGAGACGCTGACGAAGGAAGTCACCGACCACATCCAGCAGTACACGCAGGTCGGCGGTGCCCGCCCGTTCGGCGTCGCGCTCCTCATCGGCGGCATCGAGAACGGGACGCCGCGTCTGTACGAGACGGACCCCTCGGGAACCCCGTACGAGTGGAAGGCAGTCTCCATCGGTGCCGACCGCGGTGATCTTCAGGGATTCCTCGAAGAGAACTACCGCGACGACCTGACCCTCGATGAGGGCATCGGCCTCGCACTCCGCGCTATCGCCTCCACGAACGACGACGAAATCGAAGAGGGCGGCGTGGACGTTGCGACCATCTCCGCCGAGACGGAGGCGTTCGTCGAACTCGACAACGACGAAATCAGCGACTACATCGCTGAGAACGAACTCGAACCGTCCGAAGAGGACGACGAGACGGACGAACCGGCCGAGTAGCGACCCACACCGCTTCGCGCGGACTCTCCCGCGACACTTCGAGTTCTCTTTACCTCTCTGCGGTCAGCGCTGCGTTCGATTTGGCAGTTGACGGTTACACGACGCAACGACGACACCACACAACAGACGCAGATGCCGAGCGATGCGTCTCTTCGGCGTGTGACGAAAGAGAAAAAATCGATGTCCGCACGGTTTGCTCGACCGGACTCGTCGGACGGTCGAGAGACAGTTGCGGTCTGGTCGTGCAACAGTTGCGGACGTGACGCCGTCTAGTACTCCTCGTACGCGAGGTTCATCAGCCACTGCGAGAAGGCGTTGCTGTTGGCGTTGACCTCCTCTTCGCCGATGAACGGCGACAGCATGTCACCCGCCATCAGGAGTGCAAACTCGAGGTCGCGGGCCGTCGGTTCCAGATGGTAGGTGTTGTGTCCTTTGTAAACAGTCTCCTCACGGTTAATGAGGTCGAGCGAGTCCAGACGCTCAGCGATACGGCTCCCCTTCCGAGAGGTAATGTCGAGTTCCTTCCAGAAGTCGCTCTGGTGGATGCCACCGGTCTCTCGGATGAGTTCGAGTCCCGCAAGTTCGTCTTCCGAGAGGTCGGCTTCGGCCTCGCCTGCGCTCATAGTCTGTGAGTCGTCCGCGACCCGTTTAAACCTGACTTTCGACGGGTTCGTACGCCGTCTCACAGGGCGGTCCCGGCGCGAAGGCGTAGTCCGCCCCGTTATCGGCCCACAGCGTAATGAGTGAGGACGAGCGCGTGCCGAATCGGCCATCGGGATCGTGGATGCAGACGCCGTAGTCGTGGTCGCGGAGGACGGATTTCGCCCTGTCGCGCCACGCCTCGGGTGACTCTGCGCGCGGTTCTAACGCTTCACGGACGCGCTGGGCGTTGGCGGCCTGTTGTGCCCCTACATCAGGTCGGCCTTCCGGTTCGAAATACGCGCCGTCTGCGCCGACGTTCACCACAACGTGGACACCCGGCGTCAGACGCGTTGTTTCGAGCGATCCGTCCCACTCGAACAGGTACGCCTCCGCCGCATCGGCGACGACGAGATTGAACGCGTCGTACGTGTCCGTTTCGAGTGCTGATTCGACTGTTTCGCGGGCGTCGGCAGCACTCTCGCTTCGGAGTGCGTCCCGGACGAGTTGTCCACGCGAGCGTTCGCCGCCGCCCTCTACGTCGATCCAGCGGTTAGTGACGCCGACGAAGACGCCACGTTCGTTGTAGCCGACCCACGTCCCGCCCGCTTCGGTGTCTCGGGGAGCGACGAACGCCGGGTCGCCTTCTACGGCGCTTGGCGGTTCGGACGGTCGATTCATGGCTTCGTCCCGGTTCGCCGCGACGACGACGGGCGCTTCTTCGAACACCTGCCACGCGATAGTCAGGGTACACACGACTCGGCGTACGGGTGGCGGCGAGAAAACGGTTCGGCGGTCGGGGTCGGCGTTTCGGTCCTCGAAATACTACTCGGTAAAGCGGTCTGGGTCCCGTGCCGCGAGGGCAACGTTCACGGCGGTGACGTTCTCCGGCACGTCGTGAACGCGGACGATGTCCGCGCCGCGGTCGGCCGCGAGCGCGGTCGCCGCGACGGTCGCAGGGAGGTTGTCTCCCGCTTTACTCCCGACGAGTTCGAACATCGACTTGTGCGAATGGCCAAACAGGAGCGGGCACCCGAGCGCGTCGAACTCGCCAAGCCGGTCCAGTAGCTCGAAGTTCTCCGCGTTCGATTTCCCGAAGCCGATACCGGGATCAACGATGACGTTTTCTCGGGGGATGCCTGCCTTCTCCGCCAGCAGAATACGCTCTCGGAGTTCGTCTATTACGTCCCCAACCACGTCGTCGTAGTCAACGTCCTTGCCGGGGACGACGGGCGCGTCGATACTGTGCATCACGATGACGGGAACGTCGCGCTCGGCAGCGAGGAATCGCATCTCGGGGTCTTCGAGACCGGTCACATCGTTGAGGATATCCGCGCCCGCATCGAGCGCCGCTTCGGCGACGGCCGCCTTGCGCGTGTCCACCGAGAGCAAGGCGTCAACGTCGTCCAGCGCCTCCAAGACGGGAACGATTCGTCGTATCTCCTCTTCGACGGGCACTTCCTCCGCGCCCGGTCGAGTAGATTCACCGCCCACGTCGATGATGTCTGCACCGGCCTCGATCATCGCCTCGGCCTGTTCGAGAGCGTCGTCTGTGTCGTAGAACTCGCCACCGTCATGGAAACTGTCCGGCGTAACGTTCAGGATTCCCATCACCGCGGGTCCGTCCGTCCACGGATAACCGTCGTCTGGGGCTTCCTCGCTGTCAGCGCCGTTCGGGGCGGTAGCCTCGCTGCCCCTGTCGTCGGCGGTATCGAGTCCGACCCGTTTCCGCACGTCGGCGGCAACACCCACGAGTCCGTCCGGTGCGTCCGCGAGTCGAGTCGTCAAGCGGTCGAACGCCGCGAGCGTTCCCATCAACACCACGTCGGCGAGTTCACCGCTTCCGGACTCGGCGCTTGTGACGCAGTTGCCGCCAGCGCGCAACATCGCTTCTTGCAGTGTTCGGGCCTGTTCTCGCTGGAGTGAGAGGCTGACGGTTCGATGGACGCTTTCCTCACGTGCGTCGGCGAGATCCGACTGGGAGAGGTGTGCGCGTTCAAGAAGGGCGGTTGCGTCGCCTCGGTCGCGTACCGTCGCTTCTGTCACCGTCCGCGTCCACGCCTGTCGCGCCTCGGCGACGAGAAAGAGTGACCCGACTGCGAGAATGCAGTCGTCCGCATCGGCTCGGTCGCGTGCCGTTTCGACTGCGGAGAGAACGTCGTCTCCGACGGTGATGTCGTCTACGCCCGCATCCTCGAACACGTGCGCCAGCGTCTCGGGGTCCTCCGAACGCGGGTTGTTCGGCCGACAGGTAATCACGGAGTCTGCATCGGGGAGCGCCTCGACCATCTTCCGCTGGTCTTTGTCGTGCATCGCGCCGAAGACGAGATGCAGCGCGTCCACGTCGAAATCATCGAGGACCGACGCGACTGATTCGCACGCACCGGGATTGTGTGCCCCGTCGAGGACGACGAACGGGTCCGTCTCCATTACCTCGAACCGACCGGGCCAGTAAGCGGTCCGCAGGCCGCGTTCGAGCGTCGTTTCGTCGATTTCCGAATCCAGTTCGTCCGTAATCTGTCGAGCGAGTACGCACGCGATTCCTGCGTTTTCGGCCTGATACGCGCCGAGAAGTGGGATTCTGCTATCTACGCTCCAGTCATCGGCGACGACCGCGACGGCGGATTCTTGGTGGTTGACGCGACCCTCCGAGCGGACGGTTACGTCGGCGTCGTCCTCGGTACCGACGGTGACGACGGTCGTCGTGTGGTCGCGGATGGTGGCCAAGGCGTCGCCGGTCGCACCCGTTACGAGAGGCCGGTCTGCGGGTTCGACGGCGGCTTTCTTCTCGGCTATCGCTTCGATGGTATCTCCGAGTACAGCGGTGTGTTCGAGCGAGACGTTCGTCACTGCGGCGGCGGCGGGATCAACGACGCTCGTCGCGTCGAGTTTCCCACCCATGCCGACTTCGAGAACGGCCACATCGACTTCGGCCTCGGCAAAGTACCAAATCGAGAGTGCCGTCACCACCTCGAAGAACGTCAGTGGCTCACCGTCGGCGGCGCGTTCGACCAGCCACGGCTTCGCGCGTTCGACGAACTCACAGATGGCCGATTCGGGGATTTTCCGCCCGTCAACGCGGGCGCGCTCGCGGACCGTCTCGAAGTGCGGCGACGTGTAGAGTCCGACTGTCAGTCCAGCCTCGCGGAGGATCGACTCGGTCATACGCGCCGTACTCCCTTTGCCGTTCGACCCCGCGACCTGTACGAACGTCACATCCTCGTGGGGGTCGTCGAACTCGGCGAGGAGCGACCGAACCGACTCGGTTCCCGGTTTGACCTGGAACCGGCGGAGGTCGAAGAGGAACCGAACCGCCTCGTGATACTGCATATGCGAAGGTCACGAGCGCCGCGCTTAGGAGTGTCGAACCTCGGAGCGACGACTTGCGCCCTCACCCGTTCGGACTGAAGTTGATAACGGTGGCCGACGAACCGGTGGTCGATGTACAACTCGATACTCGTGCCGACAGACGGGAGCGACGGGACGAAGAAAGCCCTCGAACACGCAATCGAGATTGCCACGCTCTCGGACGCGACGATTCACGTCCTCTCGGTGGTGGACCGTCGTCTCTACCTCGCGGCGGGTGAAGAGCAAAAGGATGAGTTGCAGGACTCCCTGCACGAGGACGCCGTCACTGCGGTCAATGAGGTGGCTACGACGGTCCGCGAGGCCGACGTAGAGTGTACGACGGCCGTCCGCGACGGCGTTCCCTACCGCTGTATTCTCGATTACGCCGACGAACACGACGTTGACGCGGTCGTGATGGGAACGCACGGACGCACCGGCCGGGATAAACTGGCAAGTCTGGGGAGTGTCACCGAACGAGTCGTCCAGAATACGAGTCGGCCCGTCCTCGTTGTGAGTATCGGACGGGAGTGATGGTCACGCTCCGCTGAATTGTCACACAAGCGCCACCGACTTCTGAATCGTGTTTGTGTCCACACAAATCTCAGCTACTTCTGAGTCGTGTCTGAAACACCGCGTCCTCGCTCCGCTCGCCCGCGAGCTTCAGACACTCCTTCGTTTCACTCAGTCGTGTCTGAAACACCGCTGCCCGGTAAACGCCATAGCGATACCGTGTTCGTCGGCAGCGGCAATGACATCCTCGTCGTTGACGGAGCCGCCGGGTTGAATGACTGCGTCGATACCGGCATCTGCGGCCTCTTCGATGCCGTCCGGGAACGGGAAGAACGCGTCAGAGGCCATTACGGCACCGTCCGGTCCCTTGCCTTCGGCGTGTTCTTCGGCCTTCATCGCGGCGAGTCGGACGGCGTCCACACGAGAGACCTGTCCCATCCCGACGCCGACTGTTTCGGTGCCGTCGGCGAACAGAATACCGTTGGATTTCACGTGCTTCAGCACCTTCCACGCGAACAGCATCGTCTCCAGTTGCTCGTCCGTAGGCTTCGTCTCGGTGACGATATCCAAGTCCTCCTCGGTCGGTGCCCACAGGTCACGCTCTTGGACAAGTCGGCCGCCGACGAGGGGTTTCTCGGTCAGCGTATCCGTCCGGTCTCCGAGTTCTCCGATGTCAAGCACGCGGAGGTTCTTCTTCTCGGTCAGAACGTCGAGTGCGGCGTCGGTGTAGCCCGGCGCGACGACGACTTCCTTGAACGAGTCGATGATCTGCTCGGCCGTCTCGGCGTCGCACTCGCGGTTGAGGGCGACGATACCGCCGAATGCGCTCATCGGGTCCGTCGAGAGCGCTTTCTCGTACGCGTCCGAGAGTGAATCCGCCGTGGCACAGCCTGCGGGATTCGTATGCTTGATGACCGCCGCGGCTGGTTCGTCGAACTCTTTGATCAGGTTGAGCGCGCCGTCGGCGTCGTTGTAGTTGTTGTACGAGAGGCCCTTCGCTCCCTCGTTGAGTTGCGGCGCGCGGACGACGGACGCCTCCTCGCAGGCGTCGTCGGCGTAGACGGCGGCGTCCTGATGCGGGTTCTCGCCGTAGCGGAGTTCCGCCACTTTGTCGTCAGTGACGAGACGTCGCTCGGGGAAGTCGCCACCGTCGTCACCATCGACGCGCACGGTGTCGCCGTCAATCTCGATGCGTCCCTCCGCAAACCACCGCACTGCGCGCGGGTAGGCCGTGAACTCGCCCTCGTAGAGAACACGCTCTTTCAGGGACGCCTCGTCGTCGCTCTCGTAGACCGGCACGGCCTCTTGGGTGACGATGGGTCCGGCATCGACCTCCTCGGTGACGACGTGGACCGTACAGCCAGTCATCCGAACGCCGGCATCGAGAACCTGCTCGTGGGCGTCCATGCCGGGGAACGACGGCAGGATCGACGGGTGGACGTTGAGCGTCGTCGGTGCCGCATCGATGAACGTCTCGGTGAGGATTCGCATGTAACCATCCAGACAGACCACGTCGAAATCGTAACTCGACAGTCGGTCGAGAACGCGTCGTTCGTGGGACTCGCGCGACTCGTCGTCATCGCGCTCGACGACTTCCGTCGGGATTCCTCGTTCAGCCGCGGCGTCGAGGACGGGCGCGCCCTCCTCGTTCGACAGGACGACGGCGAGTTCTGCGCCGCCGGGTGTTCGCTCGTCGATGTGCAGAAGGTTCCGCCCGCGATTGCTCGCCAGACCGGCAATCTTGGTCATATGCGTATCCCCTCAGGCCGAGAGAAAAACAGTTGCGGTCTCTACGACGAACCTATACACGTTTGAGCATATAAATCGCCGATAAAGTGCGTCGAATCCCACTAGGTATGCACGAGAGTGGGATAGTCCATCGATACGCTTTTGCACCATCCGCGGGCATCCTCGCGCATGGACGACCTCTCTCGTTCGGATTCGCTTGCCGCCGTCTCGCCGTTGGACGGTCGCTACGCCGGTCGAACCGCACCGCTCGTCCCGTACGCCAGCGAAGCCGCGCTGATGCGCGCTCGCGTGCGTGTCGAAGCCGAGTACCTCCTCGCACTCGCTGACCTCGACGCCACGCCGCTTTCGCTCTCGGACGAGGAACGCGAGACGGTTCGCGGTCTGTACGACTCGTTCGACGGCGACGACGCACGCCTCGTAAAGCGACTCGAAACCGAAGGTGCCGAAGGCTACTCGGCGACGAATCACGACGTAAAGGCCGTCGAATACTTCGTTCGCACCGAGACGCCCGAACGCGTCCATCCGTGGATTCACTTCGGCCTCACGTCCGAGGACGTGAACAACCTCGCTCACCGACTCCTCGCCAAACCCGCCGTCGAGGAGGTTCTCGTCCCCGCTATCGAAGATGTACGGGACGAACTCACCGCACTCGCACGGGAGCACCGCGCGACCCCGATGCTCGCGCGTACGCACGGTCAACCCGCGACGCCGACGACCTTTGGGAAAGAAATGGCCGTCTACGCCGCCCGCATCGGCCAGCAACTCGGGCGTGTGAAGGAGGCCGCCGCAACCCTTTCGGGTAAACTCGCGGGCGCATCAGGAACGTACGCCGCGCACGTTGCCGCCTACCCAGACGTTGACTGGCGTTCGTTCTCCCGAACGTTCGTCACGGATCTCGGTCTCGAACACACCGCGTTGACGACGCAGGTGAACCCCTGCGACGACCTCGCGGCTCTGTTTGATGCGCTCCGCGGCGTCAACAACGTTCTCCTCGATTTGGACCGCGACGTGTGGATGTACGTCTCCCAGCGCTACCTCGGCCAAGAGGCCACTGCGGGTGAAACTGGCTCCTCGACGATGCCGCACAAGGTCAATCCAATCGACTTCGAGAACAGCGAAGGGAACCTCTCGAAGGCGAACGCGGATCTGACGTTCCTCGCAGACTATGTGACGAACTCCCGACTCCAGCGTGACCTCTCGGATTCGACGGTGAAACGTAATATCGGGTCGTCGTTCGCCCACTGTCTCATCGGCTACGGGAAGACGGCCGCGGGCCTCGACAAAGTCGTTCCAAACGAACAGGTGATGCGCGAGGAACTGGAGGCCCATCCCGAACTTATCGGTGAAGCGGTGCAGACTATCCTCCGACGAGAGGGAGACGCCGAAGCGTACGAACGCGTCAAGGAACTCACGCGCGGCCGCGACGTGACAATCGAGGACTTCCGTGACCTGTTCGACGAACTTGACGTGGACGAATCCGTTAGAGCGGAACTTCGCGCGCTGTCGCCTGCGACGTATGTCGGACTTGGCGACGAACTCGTCGGCGACCTGTAGCGACTCCGAAGCGCTTTTTCAACGGGGTTGTCGGTCTCGTATCCGGAGCAAACTGGCACGGGTGTGGTGAGTGCCGACACGGTCGGACTGGACAGACTGTGAGAGAGACGGCTTTCGTCTTGCCCGGTGATCGCCGGAACACGAGTCAATCCGTCTCTAGAGTGGCGCCGCGGGCTGGCACGACGCAGGCACTCACCGTGACAAACGCTTTACTCATAATAGAATAAATCTTTTGGTGGGGTGGGTCCTACCGAGAGACTATGAGAGCAATCGCAGTGAAGAAGGGCGAGAGACGACCCGTCCTCGTGGACAAGCCACGTCCGGAACCGGAGACGGGCGAAGCGCTCGTCCGGACCCTCCGCGTCGGCGTGGACGGGACCGACCACGAGGTTATTTCCGGGGGTCACGGGGGATTCCCGGACGGGGAGGATCACCTCGTCCTCGGCCACGAAGCCGTCGGCGTCGTCGAAGACCCGAACGGCACCCGATTCGAGGCAGGCGACGTGGTCGTCCCGACGGTCCGACGGCCGCCCAACGGCGGGAACGAGTACTTCGAACGCGGCGAACCCGATATGGCCCCCGAGGGAATGTACCACGAACGGGGGATCGTCGGCGAACACGGCTTCATGGCCGAGTATTTCGTCAGCCACGAGCAGTATCTCGTCCAGATTCCCGAGTCGCTGACCGACCTCGGCTTTCTCATCGAACCGATCTCGATCACCGAGAAGGCAGTCGAACTCGCGTACGCCTCCCGGTCGAGTTTCACGTGGGAACCTGAGTCGGCAATCGTTCTCGGGAACGGGAGCCTCGGTCTCCTCACGCTGGCGCTCCTGCGAGACAAACTCGGCTACGACCGCCTGTACTGTCTCGGGCGGCGCGACCGTCCGGACCCGACTATCGACATTATCGAGAAACTCGGGGCGACGTACGTAGACTCCCGAGAGACGCCCGTCTCGGCCGTCCCCGACGAGTTCGAATCGATGGATCTCGTCTACGAGGCGACGGGGTACGCTAAGCACGCCTTCGACAGCGTCCGCGCGCTCGCACCGAACGGTGTCGCCACGCTCCTCGGCGTCCCCGGTTCGTGGGAGTTCGAAATCGACGGCGGCGAGATACACAAAGAGATCGTCCTGCACAACAAGGCGTTGCTTGGAAGCGTCAACTCACACGTCAAACACTTCGAATCCGCAGTCGATACGCTCGCGGCGTATCCGGAGTGGTTTACGGACGATCTCGTCACGAGCGTGTGTGACCTTGACAATTTCGCGGCGGCATTCGAAGACGACGACACCACTATAAAAACCGCCGTTCAATTCAGCACGTATGAAGAACGTCGATGACCTCATTGCGAGTGCTGCGGAACTCGCAGACAGAGGTCTGTCGAAAGGTGAAATCGCCGACGAACTGAACGTCTCACGCGAGACGGCGAGTTGGCTCGTCGATCGGAGCGGTGCGTCGAGTCCGAAACCAGCGAGTGACAACGGTGGCGCGAGCGGTCCACAGGACATCCACGTTGACTGGAGTGCCATCGGCCGCGACTCCAAACGCATGGGATACATCGCGCACGCGATGGCAGATCTCCTGCAGAAACAGGGCGAGGACGTGGACCTCACAATCGGCATCGAAAAAGCCGGCGCGCCGCTTGCCACCGTCGTGGCGCGGGAACTCGACACGGACCTCGGAACCTACGCGCCGGCAAAACATCAGTGGGAGGAAGGTGACATCGACGAACTCGGTGGGTCGTTCTCGCGGAACTTCTCACAGATTCGTGACCGCCAGTGCTACGTCGTTGATGACACCATCACCTCGGGGACAACGATGACCGAGACTATCGACGCTATCCGAGAGGAAGGCGGCGAACCCGCCGCGTGCGTCGTCATCGTGGACAAACAGGGCCTCGAAGAGATCGACGGTGTCCCCGTCTACTCGCTTATCGACGTGGTCGGCGTCGGCAGAAAGTCGTAAGTCTGACTGGGTGACGGCGCTGGATTGACGACGCAACCCATTTGTCGTGTCGTCGCATATTCTCGCCCATGACCTTCGAACCGGGGAACGACCTGTCGGAAGAAGATGTACAAGAGCGAGTAGACGAACTCATCGAATCGAACGAAGTGGTGCTGTTCATGAAGGGCAACCAACTGATGCCGCAGTGCGGATACTCCGCGCGCGCTCTCGAACTCATCGGCAAGCACCGCGAGTCGTTCGAGACGGTTGACGTGCTCCCTGCTCTCGATGCCTATCGTGCCGCGCTGGAAGAACACAGCGGATGGGAAACGATTCCGCAGACGTTCGTTGACGGCGAGTTCGTCGGCGGGAGCGATATCCTCGCAGAACTGGACGAACGCGGCGAACTCGGCGAGACGCTTTCGGCCTGAGTCGGACTGTCGTCCCGACTCGACAGTGACTTCTATTTTCATTCGGTGGGGCGAATCAAAGAGTAGGCCATATATGTGCGTAGGTCCTACACCAACACAGGTATCGACGTCGCGCCGCCGCGCGTCACAGCACCCCGATACTGTTTCCAACAATGTCAGGCCGCGTATACCGACTTCACTCAACGCTCGAATTGCCACTCGAAGATGTCATGGAATTCTTCGAAAACGATCCCGAACTTCCCCCTGAAGTCGAGGACGTAGAAGTCACTCGCCGGAACAACACGCTCATCCTCAAGGCCGTCGCGGCCGACGATAATCTCAGTAAGTACACCCCGACGGCACAACTCAAAGCGAGTGTCACGGAGAACCGCGTGTACGAGGAGGAACCACCGCGCGCAGGCGCGCCACGCTGGGGCGAAGAAGAAGAGGAGATTCCGTCAGAGCTCGTCGAGTTCGCCTGCTTTAAAGGAGACCGCGAGACGGTACTCCAGAACACGGCCCTGCAGTACCCCATGTTCCTCGTTCTCCAAGAAATTGCCAAGATCGCCGAGAAAGGAACGCTCACAGCGATTACCGAATCGGACGACGAACTACACGCGACGCGTATCGTCGAGGGCGAAGAACGTCCGGCGACCATCGAAGTCGTAGAGAACCCCTCGAAAGGCGGTTCCGGAAGCGGCGGCGTCAACTGGCGCGACAACAAGTTCATTAGCTAACGCGCTCGTCGCAACGCCCGAGTCGGGCGCGCGTCGAGCAGAGTGAACTCGTTCTCATCGGTCCCAGTGTGGATTCGGGACGAGATTTTCACTTCTATCAATTGACGATGAGAGTCGATCAGACACGTCTATAGCTCCTCTCGACTCTCGAGTACACGTTTCTGGCCCTCATTTGCACGGGTTGCACAGGGCAAAAGACACTTTAGTGCTGTAATTAGATGTAATTAGTGTATGCCGGAAGGCTTCCCCGACTACCTCGACGTAGCGTACGAAGACGGCGAAGGCGAGACGCCCGACGACTACCCAAGCATCCACGACAAAATCGAGAAGGCTATCGAGGTCACGAAAGAGGGCCTCGAACAGTACGAGAACCCTGTCGTGATGTGGACCGGCGGGAAGGACTCCACGCTCTGTCTGTACTTCATCAAAGAGGTTGCAGAGAAACACGGATACGACGTTCCCCCCGCGGTCTTCATCGACCACTACCAGCACTTCGACGAGATCCACGACTTCGTGGACAAGTGGGCTGACGAGTGGGATCTCGACGTCATCTACGCCCGCAACGAGGACGTGGGTGCCTACGTGGACGAACACAGTCTGTCGCCCGGCGACGACATCGACATCTCCGAGTTGTCCGAACACAACCAGCACCACGTTCGGAACCTTCTGGAGTACGAGGACGAGACGTTCCCGTTCCTCCTCGACACGTACGTCGGCAACCACCTCCTGAAGACGGTGGCGCTGAACGACGCCCTCGAAGAGTACGACGTTGACGGCGTCATCTCGGGCGTCCGCTGGGACGAGCAGGAAGCGCGCGCCGACGAGACGTTCTTCTCGCCGCGTCACGATCCCGACATCTACCCCCCCCACGACCGCGTTCAACCCATCCTCCAGTTCGACGAGGCGTCGGTCTGGCAGGCGTTCTGGAACTTCGTCGTTCCGGACACCGTCGCGGAGTACCCCGACGACGGTCACGTCCCGCAGTCGTCTGAGGACCTCCCGAACGACCTGACGCAGGACGACATTCCCGTCTCGCCCAAGTACTTCGCCGGATTCCGTTCGCTCGGTAGCGAAGTCTCGACGGACAAGACGACCGAGGAACCGGCATGGTTGCAGGACATGGAGAACACGACCGAGCGCGCAGGCCGCGCACAGGACAAAGAAGACCTGATGGAACGCCTGCGCGACCTCGGCTACATGTAAGGCGGGCACGCGCTTCCGGCATCCGCCCGATTCGGATGCAACTTGCGTGTGGTGATTCGTCTCCAATCGTGGTTCGGTTCCACGTGTGACTACCGCGATTCGTTGCTGCTGGCGGTACTGTCAGCTCCTTTTCTGTGGCCTGCTCGCTGTCGGTGCGAGTGACTCGTACGAACGGATAGCCACGCAAAGGTAGATAGCCTCCTCGCGCGATACGTCTCTCAGATGTCTCCGACCTTCCCCTCGGACGTGACGCTCGACTACGACGGCGGCCGCGACGAGGATGCCTCGAACTACCCCTCACTCGAAGACAAGATTAGCAAAGCTGTCGCGGTAACCCAGCAGGCCCTCGACCAGTACCGACGCCCGACCGTCATGTGGACCGGCGGGAAAGACTCCACTGTCGTTCTCTACGTGGTTCGCGAAGTCGCTGCGGAGATGGGCGTCGAAGTGCCGCCCGTCGTCTTCATCGACCACTTCGAGCATTTCCCCGAGACAGTCGCATTCGTCGAACAGTGGGCCGACGAGTGGGACCTCGATCTCGTTGTCGCACGCAACGAGGATTTCGTCCGGCTCGACGCGAGTCCGGGTGACGAAATTCCGCTCGCAGATTTGTCTGAAACGACTCGCCGCGAACTCGAACGACTCGACTACGAGGGCGATACACTCACCCTTGATGCCGACACGTTCGAGGGCAACCACCTCTTGAAGACCGTCGCTTTCAACGACGTGATCGAAGCGGACGGCTTCGACGGCATCTTCTCGGGCGTCCGCTGGGACGAACAGGAGTCCCGCGCCGATGAGACGTTCTTTTCGGCGCGACACGATTCAGAGAAATATCCGCCACACGACCGCGTTCACCCCATTCTCCAGTTCGAGGAAGCCGACATCTGGGATGCGTTCTGGGAGTTCATCGTCCCCGACGCCGCTTCGGGCTATCCTGACGGCTTCGTTCCCGAAAGCGCCGACGACCTACCCGAAGGTATCGCGGCGACGGATCTCCCCATCTCACCGAAGTACTTCGAGGGGTTTCGGTCGCTCGGCACTGAGTCGGGATCGGCGAAGTCCGATGACCGGCCCGCGTGGGTGCAGGACCTCGGCGCAAGTACCGAACGCGCCGGTCGCGCCCAAGACAAGGAGGACTTGATGGGTCGCCTCCGCGATTTGGGCTATATGTAGCGGTCCGAAAAGCGGTATCCGAACCGCAGAAGGTTTAGGAACCAGCGGTCTACGGCTTTCAATGACCGAATCCGGAGATTGGGTTGGCCTCTTCTCGGGCGGGAAGGATTCCTCGTGGGCAGTCTACCGCGCTCTCGAAGCGGGGCTTGACGTGACGCGACTTCTCACCGTTCATCCCGGAGACGACTCGTACATGTATCACGTACCGGCGACGCACCTCGCGGCACTCGCTGCCGAAAGTTTGGGTATCGAACTCATCGAGGTGACGCCCGACGACTTGGGCGCTGCCGAAGCAACCGACTCCAGCGAACAGGGCGACGCCGAACTGGAACCCCTCGAAGCAGCGCTCGAAGCACTCGCAGCGGAGATTGATCTCGCGGGCGTCACCGCAGGGGCAGTCGAGAGCGAGTACCAGACGAACCGCATTCAGGGGATGTGCGACCGTCTCGAAATCGATCTGTTCGCTCCGCTCTGGCAGGAAGACCCCCGCGAACTCGGGGAAGCGATGATCGATGCGGGATTCGAGATACAAATCATCCAGGTCGCCGCTCACGGCCTTGATGAGTCGTGGTTGGGTCGCACGCTCGATCACGACGCGCTCGAAGAACTGGTCGAACTAAACGAGCAGTACGGTGTCCACCCCCTCGGCGAAGGCGGCGAGTTCGAGACGTTCGTCACGGACGGCCCGCATATGTCCAATCCCATCGAACTGGAGTACGAGACCGTCTGGGAGGGGACGCGCGGCCATCTCGAAATCACGGACGCACGTCTCGGCGAGTAACGATAGTCGCGTCTGCAACGAGTACGCATCCGACCGTACGCCGTCGTACGGTCACATGAGTGAAGATTCGCAGACGCGACCGATAGCACAGAAAGCGCCGTAGTCGATTTGGGGACTATTCGAGGTGCGAGTGAGCGCCGATGAGGGCGTTCGAGAGGTCGAGATTCTCGACGTGGGTTTCCTCGTCTACGATTGTGTTTCGGATGTCAGCGTTTCTGATCGTGGTGTTACTGAAGACAACCGTCTTCTCCAGCGTCGATCCCTCCACGGCGCTGTTCTCCATGACGTAGACGTTCTCGCCGAGTTCGGAGTCGCTTACAGTCGCCGTCTCGTGGACGAAGTTCTCGCCGCCGAGATACCACGATACCGCGTCGAGATAGCTTTCGGGCGTCCCGATGTCGAACCACGCGCCGTCGAACGTGAACGCGTGGACGTCGCCGCGTTGCTGGAGCCACTGGATGAACCAACCTGGCTCGTCCGGGTTGTTGCCGTCCTGCAGGTATTCATCAAACTTGGGGAGCGTCTCCGCTGGGAACGCATAGCACGCGATAGAGACGAGCGTACTCTTCGGGTCGTCAGGCTTCTCTTGGAAGTCAACGACGCGGTCACCGTCGAGTTCGACGAGACCGTAAGATTTCGCTCGTTCTTTCGAGCCGACGTCGTAGGCGGCGATACACGGCGTCCGCTTTGCCTCGAAGAAATCAACGAACTCGGACACGTCGAACGAGAGCAGGTTGTCACCCGCGATGACGATCAGATCCTCTTCGACGTTCTCGCGGTCGATGAGTTGTTCGAGCGCGCCGACGACGCCGAACTTCTCGTCTTCTTCGACCGTTTCCTCGACGGAAACCGTCGGCTTCTCGAACGGCGAATCGGAGAGATACTCCTCGAATGACTCCTCGAACCGCTCGTTTGTGCTGACGAACACCTCCGAGATTCGGTCATCTTCCTCTAGATCCTCGAATATCACGTCGATGACCGTCTCGTCACCCACCGGTAAGAACATCTTTGGCCGGTGTTTGGTGATGGGCCAGAGTCGTGTCGCGTAACCACCTGCAAGGACGACAGCCTTCATACGGGGACTGACTTACCGCTATGTCAAGTTCTTTTCCCATCCTTCCCACCTAATGATACGAAATATTTGTTAATGACAACTGTACACACGCAACTAGACTATTCGACTGCATATTCGTTTGTACGACAACAAAAGACAACGAGATGGGACGAGGTGCGACGGACAGCGAAACGAGTCAGAGACGCTGAGATCGAATGCCCGGATCGAGAGGAAAACCTACCAGTGGTGGAGTCGTAGAGAGAGGCATGTCGGAATCGGATTCGGACGCGACGACGCGCGAGCGAATCGCGGACGCCCTCCGCGACGGCCCGAAGACGGCAACCGATCTCTCGGAGACAGTCGGAATCGCTCGGTCGTCGGCGTACAACCATCTCAAACACGTCGCCCGGTCGGTCGATTCCGTCGACCGCGACGAACAGTTTCTCGTCGCGCCGCCCGAGTGCCGCAACTGTGGATTCTCGGCGTTCGACGACCCGGTGAACTATCCGTCTCGGTGTCCGGACTGTCGGTCAGAACGCATCGAAGAGGCCGTGTTCAAAATCGAGTAAGCGGTAGTCAGAAGTCGGCTACTTCGCGGTTGTGGGAGTCGAGATCGCAGTCGGCGAGTTCGTCGTAGCAGACTTCGGTTCCTCGCCCGGTCATGCCGCGGTCGTACTGAGGCGCAAAAGCGGTGGCAGACAGCGGTTACGCTTCGATCCCGAGTTCGTCGATCAACGTCTCGGCGGCGGCTGCCGAGGACTCCGGACCACGCGCGGTGATGAGGTCACCGTCCACGGTAACGCTCGTCTCCTGATCCAGTTCGGCGTCCCACGCGCCGCCGACGGCCGTGACTTCGTCTTCGATCCAGTAGGGGAGTTTTCGTCCGTCAGGAAGCAGGTCGTTCTCGTCTACGATGCCTTCTTCCCACTCGTTCGGGAATCCGGTGACTTCGCGGTCTTCGACGAGGTACCTCCCGTCTGCTTCGCGGGTGAACGCGAGGATACCGACAGCGTGGCAGACGACGAGCGCTTTTCCTTTCTCCCCGGCGACGGCACTCAGCAAGGCCTGTCGAGCGTGACGGTCCTGGTTGATATCCCACTGCGTGCCGTGACCACCGGGGAAGACGACGGCGTCGTAGTCGGTGGCGTCAACCGTCGCTATCGGGACGGGATCTGCCAGTCGGTCGTCGTTCTCGTGGACCTCCAGTACTTTCTGTGACATCTCCTCACCGACTTCGTCGGGAGCGACGGATCGCTCGTCAACGACCGGTTGCGCTCCCGTCGGCGTCGCCACCGTCACGTCAACCCCGGCTTCCGAGAGCGTTGTCAGCGGTTCGACGCACTCTTCGCCCCAGTAGCCCGCTTCGCTGACGATAAATAGCGCTGTCGTGTCAGACATGTGCCCAAGCGTATGGTCGCTCGTGAAAAAAGTGACGCGGCCCCGGAAGTTCGGGTCGGTTTCCGTCTCGCTCTTTAGTCGTTGGTCGACGGTGCCGTGAGCGTATCCTCGGACGTTTCGATAAGGTGGCACGACGCGGAGTGGCCAACGGGCGTCCGGCGAAGTTCCGGAGTGGCAGTCTCACAGACTGTCTCGAACTCGTCTCCGAGGAGGTCGCGCGCCTCCGATTGGTCGCCGTTCGCAAGCAGTTCTAACGCGTCCGAGAGAACCGACTCGGCACTGGCGTCGGCCAACTGCTCGGGAATGTCGAACTCGCGGCGAATCTCTGCCTTGATTCTGTCTTCCGATACCGCTTCAGGCGATTGGCTCGTCTCGCTGGCGACGAACTCTCGAACGGCGTCGGCGTCCACGCCGCCGCGTCTCAGTCGGACGCGAAGGTCCATCACGGACCGCCACGCCTCCTGTTCGAAGTCGTAGCCCTCCGGCGGAATGACTTCCGGACATCGCGTGTGGAACCGGCATCCCGACGGCGGGTTCGACGGACTCGGCACGTCTCCGGTGAGTTCGACTGCATTTCCGCGCTTCGTCGGGTCCGGTTGCGGAATCGAGGAGAGCAGCGCCCGCGTGTACGGGTGTTGTGGATCCTCGTACAGGTCCTCGGTCCGGCCGAACTCGACTATCTCACCGAGATACATCACGGCCACCCGGTCGCAGATTTCGCGGACGACGGAGAGGTCGTGACTGATAAGCAGCATCCCCAGACCGAACTCGTCTTGGATCTCTTTCATCAGCGAGAGGATCTCCGCCTGAATCGAGACGTCCAGTGCTGACACGGGTTCGTCGGCGACGATGAGTTTCGGGTTGAGAACCAGCGCGCGCGCGAGGCCGATACGCTGTTTCTGCCCGCCGGAGAACTCGTGTGGGTAGCGGTCGATGTCGTCGGCCGACAGACCAACCCGTTCGAGCAGATCCTTTACGATACGACGACGGCGTTCGCGGTCGCGCATCCCGTGGACGGTCAGCGGTTCGGCGACGGACTCACCGATAGACATCCGCGGGTCGAAACTGGACGTGGGATCTTGGAAGATCATCTGCGCCTCCCGGCGGAAGCGCTTCAGTTCCTTGTCGTTGTACTCAGTGATGTCGCGCCCCTCGAACAGGACTTCGCCGTCCGTGGGGTCTTCGAGTCGGAGCAGCGAGGTCGCAGCGGTTGACTTCCCACATCCGGACTCGCCGACGAGACCGACCGTCTCGCCGCGTTCGACGGCGAAACTGATTCCGTCAACTGCGCGGACGCTGCCGACTTCCCGCTTCATGATTCCCTTCGTGATGGGGTAGTGTTTCTTCAGGTTCCGAACTTCGAGCAGGGGTGCGTCCGAACTCATCTGTCGTCACCTCCCGTTTCGGGTCCGCCATCAGCGCGCGCGTCGCCAACGGCGTCCGAACTGTCCTCTCCGAGGACGACCGACGGGTCAGCGCCCGGTTCGTAGTGGACGCACGACACCGTGTGATCGCCGTTTCCGGTGCTGTGCATCGGCGGTTGCTTCCCCTTCTTGCAATCTGCAACTGCGTACGGGCACCGCGGGTTGAACCGGCATCCAGACGGCGGTGACGTGGTGGATGGGAGTGACCCGCCGATAGCCTCCATGCGTTCGCCTCGGCCGGGGAGACACTCCAAGAGCGCGCGCGTGTACGGATGCGAGGGGTTCTCGAATATTTCGTACACGTCGCCCTGTTCCATCACCTTTCCGGCGTACATGACGACCACGCGGTCTGCGACTTCGGCGACGACGCCAAGGTCGTGCGTGATCATCACGATACCCGTGTTGAACTCGTCTTGGACCTGATTGAGCAACCGGAGAATCTGCATCTGGATAGTCACGTCCAGCGCCGTCGTCGGTTCGTCAGCGATGAGCAAGTCGGGATTCGACGCCAGCGCCATCGCGATGACGACGCGCTGTTTCATCCCGCCGGAGAACTCGTGCGGGTAGTCGTCGATTCGACTCGTCGCGTCGGGGATACCAACGCGGTCGAGGAGGTCGATTGTCCGTTCGTGCGCCTCCTCGTCGGAAACGTCGTCGTGGAGCTGAATTGCCTCCCGAATCTGCCAACCGATGGTGTAGACTGGATTCAACGCCCCCTGCGGATTCTGGAAGATGTGGCCGATTCGGCCGCCGCGGAGGTCCTCCAGTTCCGACTCGGACATCGAAAGCACGTCGTCGCCGTCGAAGCGGACTTCGCCGCCGACGATTTCGCCCGGCGGTTCCGGAATGAGTCGCGTAATCGACTCTGCGGTGACCGTCTTTCCGGACCCGCTTTCGCCAACCACGCAGACTGTCTCGCCGCGGTCGACGTCGAGACTCACGCCGTCTACCGCGTGTACCGTCCCTTCGTCCGTGTGAAAGTGCGTCTTCAGATTCCGTATCGAGAGTAGTGGTTCGCTCATCTTAGTCCTCCGAGCGCGGGTCGAGTGCGTCGCGCAACGCGTCGCCGACGAAGTTCAGTGCCAGTACCGTCGTGAACAGGAACACGCCGGGGATAGTCGAAATCCACCACGCCGTGTCGATATCGCTCCGTCCGGCGGCGATGACCTGCCCCCACGAAGGGATGGTCGGGTCGCCGAGTCCGAGGAACGAGAACGCCGCCTCGAACAGGATGAGACTCGGAATGAGCAGACTCGCGTTCGTGATGACCGTGTTCGAGACGTTCGGCACGAGATGTTTCCGGATGACCCAGAACTCGCTGGCTCCTGCAGATTGTGCGGCTTGGATGTACTCCTCCTCGCGCCGCTGGAGTGCTTCCGAGCGGACGAGCCGAGCGGTCGAACCCCAACTCGTGAGGCCGAAGATGACGATGAGGAGGAACAGCGTCCCACCGTACAGGTACAGAAGCAGGAGATAGAGGAAGAACGTCGGGAACGTCAGCTGAATGTCCACGTACCGCATCAGCAGTTCGTCCATCAGGCCACCGGAGTACGCCGCGATCGTACCCACGGCGGTCCCGATGAGAATGATGATAAGCGGCGTGATGAGGCCGACTTCGAGGCTGACGCGCATCCCGTAGACGACGCTCTTCATGATTCCCTTCCCCTGCCCGGTCGTTCCGAGCGGGTACTGCCACGTACCCTGACACATTCCATCGACGACGGGACCCATACAGCTCCCGACCGTCGATTCGGGAACGGAGAAGAACACCGGCGGCTGGTACTGCGCAAGAACGTTCAGCTCCGGTTTGGAGACGAACATCGGGCCGACCAGACCGAGACCGAAGATGAGCGTCAGGAAGACGCCGCTGATGACGGCCGCACGGTTTTTGCTAAATTCGCGCCAGTACCGCCGCGTCATCCGTGGGTTGTCGTACAGCGGGTAGACGGCGTAGAACGCCACCGTCACGAGTGTGGCGATGAGGAGCCAATCGAGTTGGCTCACGTCCCACTGGAACGGCGTGGTGATTGTCGGCCCCTGTGCGAGGAAGTAGTCGTAGGCGAGCAACACCGCAAGGATGCCCATCGAAACGAGGTAGCCCCCGCTCTGCACCGTCAGCGAGTCGAATCCCGACCGCTGGAGGTCGTCCCAATCGATGTCCTCGAACCGGTCTTGATAGTCTTCTGCCGCCATTATCGATCACCGTAGTCGATTCGCGGGTCAAGTACCGTGTAGGCCAAGTCTTGGAACAGGTTCCCGATGATCGCGATGAACGTCGGGATGAGCACCGTCCCGAGGACGAGTGACACGTCCTGTTGGAGGATGGCCTTGTAACTCAACTGTCCCAACCCGGGGATGCCGAACACCACCTCGACGAGGTACGAACTCACGAGGACGATATTCAGAATGTCGCCGACGAGGATTGTCGAGAGGGGGACGAGCGCCGGGCGGAAGATGTGTCGGGTGACGCGCCGCCAACTGTTTGCGCCCTTCGCCTTCGCAGTCTTAACGAACTCGGCGTTCACGTACTCCAACGCCGTCGCACGCGAGAAGCGCATCTCGCTTGCGATAGAGGAGAGCGTGACGACGAGCGTCGGCGCGACGAGTTGTTGGGCGTTCTGCAGTGAGAGCCACGGCACGTCGGAGTGGTAGTAGATGGGAATCCACCCCAACCACACCCCGAAGATGAGAATCATCAGGATGGCGAACCAGAAGTCCGGGATGCTGATGCCGAAGAACGCGAACGCTGATGCCGCGTAGTCCTCCAGTGAGTTCCGGTGGGTCGCCGAGTACAACCCGATTGCGACACCGACCACTGTCGAGATGATGAGCGCCGGAGTACCGTACATCACGGAGTACGGCCACGCCTCCGAGATGGCTTGTATCACCGGTTGAGAGCGGGTTTCTGACCACCCCCAGTCGAGCGTCACCATCCCGACCATGTAGTTCTTGTACCGCTCCCAGAGCGGTTTGTCGAGTCCCCGTGCTTTTTCGTACGATTCCTGTGCTTCTTGGTAATTGCCTCCCTCTTGGACCTGCTGTGCGACGTACGATGCGGCCTGTGGGTCCGGAGAGGCTGCCATCAGCCCGAACGTGAGCGAGAGGATGATTAACGTCGCCACTACGGTCCACGCGAGACGGCGAGTGATGTACCACTTCATGTTTGTTTTATGCTAGTCATTAGCAAATAGTTCGCAAAAAAGCGCGTGGTGCGCCTTAGTTACTGTTTCGCAAGATACCAGGAGGTGCTGTCCCAGCTTTCGAGGTAGTCGAATTCGCCCTCGGCGGGCATGCCCATGTAGTTCTTGTCGTAGGCGTTCTTGTAGACGCTGAAGTTAAGGAAGTTCGTCGGCTGTTCCTTACTCAGCGCGGCGAAGATTTTTGCGAAGGCTTCCTTGCGCGTCTTCTCGTCCGTAGCACTCTGGGCCGTATCGTAGAGATCCGCCATCGGCGCTTCCGGCTCGTAGCCGTAGAAGTTGAATCCGCCGTCGGGGACCCAGAACGTCCGAGAGCCGTCGGG
Source organism: Halogeometricum borinquense DSM 11551 (assembly GCF_000172995.2). Classification (GTDB taxonomy): domain Archaea; phylum Halobacteriota; class Halobacteria; order Halobacteriales; family Haloferacaceae; genus Halogeometricum; species Halogeometricum borinquense. The sequence goes on along the minus strand of NC_014729.1, from coordinate 2,157,630 downwards.
ATTGATCGGGTAGGCGTTCAGTGCGACACCGTACATCAGGTCCCACGGCTCTTGGGAGGTCGCGTCTGGACCGGCGTTGAAGCTCGGGGTGCCGTCGCTGGTGCTGGTCAGCATGTACTTGTTCTGCAGCGTGTTGAACGGACCACCGTTCGTCGGAGCGACCTTGATTCCGATCTTGGCCAGTTCCTGCTTGAAGAACTCCGCGACGGTCTGGTTGTTCTGCGACCCGGCGCGGTAGACGAACGAGAGTTCGACCTGTTCGCCGTTGCCGTCCACGAGTTTGTCGCCGTCGTAGCCGTAGTTGGTGTCCGAGAGTGCCTCCTTCATCATCTTACGGGCCTTCTCGGAACCGTACGAGTCGCCGACACCGAACTGCTCGACCTTGTCAGTCAGGTACCACGGCGACCATTCGGGCTGGAACGTGTGTGCGACCGTCGGGAAGCCGCGGTAGATGTTCTCCGCGATGGCCTTCTTCGAGATGGCCGTCGAGAGCGCGCGGCGGACCTCTTTCCGTTGCAGCATCTCCCACCCGTTGGAGCGCTGGTTGTAGTACGCCATCGAGCAGAACGGATTCGGCGGGAAACGGAACTTGAGGTGGTCCATCTGCTGGAACTGCTCGACCTTCTGGGAGGGAACGTCCTCGAAGTAGGTGAGGTCGCCTTCCTTCAGGGAAGCGAGGCGCGTAGACTCCTCACCGATAATCTTCAGTTCGTACTTCTCGAAGTACGGTGCCTCAGCAAACCGCTCTGGAATCTCTTCTGAGCCAGCAACTTCGCGCAGGTAGTAGTCGTCGGCGCGGGTTGCGACGAAGCGAGACTCACGCTGCCACTCCTCGTAATCGTACGGCCCGAGGTTGCCAGTGTAGGAGAGCGAGTTGAGTTCTTCGTCCTGCTTTAGACCCTCTATGTCTTTGTCCTCGACGTAGCCTTTGACGAGGTCTTTGGGGAGACAGCGGCCGCCCCAGAACGCCGTCGAAGCGATGAATGCGGGCTGTGGTCCGGGGAGCGTGACCTTGAGTTTTCGCTTGCCCGCCTTTTCGATGGTGAGGTTCTTCCAGTCGGAGTACTGAACGACACCCGCCCAGTTCTCCTTCGTCTTGCTCTCGCCCGGCGCTTTCGCACCGTAGAGATTCTGCGCCGTGTACACCCAGTCTTCGGCCGTCAGATCGCCGTACGGATCGCTCCAGCGGAGATTGTCGCGGAGGGTAAACGTCCACTCTTTCTTGTCCTTTTCCGTGTAGGATTCCACCCACATCGGGACGATTTCGCCGATGTCCTTGAAGTCGTAGGCGTAGTCCATCGTCGCATCGACGAACTTCGTCGTGTTCGTATCGCTATGAAAGAGGAAATTGAGAGACTTCGCGTCCGCTGAGAGGGCTTCGCGGTACGTACCGCCGATCGAGCGACCGGAGGAGTCGCCCGCTTCGGTGGATTCCTCGGTAGGCTCCGACGTCTCAGTGCCGCCCTTGCCGGAGGTTTCCGTGTTCTGATTCTGGTTACCGGAACAGCCAGCAAGCCCTGCAGCACCGCCTACACCGAGTGCTTTGAGCCAACTGCGCCGATCAATTCGTTTATCCGTGTTGCCGGATGGCATAGATTTCATAAATAACTATCGGCACAAATACCCATCGGTTAGAAAAATCTAAAATTCACCTTTCAGTACGTGATTCGGTGGTCGTATCTGACGGCATACGGCAGTCTAACGGACAAACAAGCGGAAAATACCCGGTGTTCGTGACATTAGTTGTCACGAGACAGGATACCGTTACGTACCGGAGACCGCTCCGCCCGGGGGAACGATCCCGGCAAAAGGTGACTCCTGTCCGCTCAGTCGTCGCCGTTTTCGTCTACGATGACGACTTCCCCGTCCTCGACGGTGACGTTGATCAGCGTTTTGACGTGGTGGTCCGTGTCGTCGAGTTCGTTCGGTCCGGCCTTCTTGATGACCGCGACGGTATCGACGACCTCAGCGCCAGTGGACTTCAGGGCGTCAAGAACAGCACACATCGTCCCGCCGGTCGAGAGAACGTCGTCGATGACGAGTACGCGGTCGTCCTCGCTGACGTCGTTGATGAACATGTCGTTCTCGGAGTAGCCAGTCTGCTGGCTCAGGGAGATCTCGCCGTCGAGTCCGTACTCGCGCTTCCGGATGACGACGAGCGGAATGTCAGTCATCAAAGAGACGGCGGTCGAGATGTGGATACCCATCGCCGCCGGAGTGACGATTTTGTCAACGTCTTCGAGGTCCGCTTTGCGGATGATCTTGATGACAATTTCTCGAAGGAGACCCGGTTCGAGCATCGGAACCCCGTCGCTGATGGGGTGAACAAAGTACTCGTACTCTCCCTTCTCGATGATCGGCGCTTCGAGGAGCGACTGCCGCAACTGGTCCATGCCGCCGGTAGAGTAGGTCCGGAATAAAAGGTGGCGGTTCTATCGCCCGTACACAGTCAGCCACACGGGCCGTGGCAGCGATTCACGAGGAGTTAGACACTCAGTAGGCCCATTACGGCACGGACGAGCGGCTCTTCCGGTTCGTCGGTATCGACTAACAGGAGCATGCCACGCCCGCCGCAGTACACCTGGAGCAGTTTCCGGCCATCGAGCGTGCCCGATTTGTATTCGACCCGGTCGTGGGTCGGTCGAAGGCCGGCAAAGAGGCCGTGACGGACGAAGTCCTGTCGCGTTTCCGCTGCAAGGTCAGAAATCCGCTCGACGAGTGACGCTCTGTCGTCGTACGACGCGGAGAGTTCGTCGCTAACGTGAAAGAGGTCGAACGCCGTTGCACCGTAGACGGCAACGAGATCGAGCGGTTCGTCTGCGACTGACTGTAACGTCTTGACCGCGACGTTACGGTCCGGTCCGGGCCAGTTTGCGCTTTTCATCTGGGCGGGGTTGTGTATCATACACTTACCCTCCCGTTCCGACGCGGGAGTCTCCCATCCCCCGAATCCACGCCTGGAACATTCATGCGATTCTGGATTATCAGAATATCATATAAAGCTATAGGTGATTTTTCACGGAAAGAAAAAAGCCCTGCTCGTCCGGAGAGACGTTCCGTACGGTCTGTCTCTCTCCGTCGCATCAAATAAACGTATTGCGAATGACACGAAGTTCATTCCTCTCCATCGTCGTGAGAGGGCGTGTCAGTCGTTATCTCGTCACCATGGTCGATTCGGATACGGTATGCACTGCCGTGAAGTGTCACGACGGCGCGTTCGAACGTCGCCTCGTAGCGTTTGTAGTGTGTCCCATCCTCCTCGACGGTGTCGTTTGACGCGACGAGTCCGTGTTCGGCCAGTCGGTCGAGCCGTCGGTAAACGGTCGGCAGTGAGAGACCGTGTTCGTCAGCGAGTTCCTTTGCAGAGCAGGATCTCTCACCCACGGAGGCGAGGATGCTCCGGGCGTCCTCGTCACCGAGTACGTCCAACAGTGTCTCCCGTTCCCTCTCGTCGCCCATACAGTTACTCCGGGTGACGGGTCCCCTATAGTAGTTTCTGTGGTCTCGGGGCGGGGGGATCCACGACGAGGTTTGACAACACCTAAGTCTGGTCTACTCAGAGGTGCATGCGTGCAACCGACACCGGAGGTTGTCCTCGCCATAGTCTTCCTTCCGTTCGTCGCCGCGGCGCTCACCCCGGCAGTATTCCGGGTTCTCGGAGAGCGCACCGCTTACTTTGCGGCGGCGACGGCGCTAGTCTGCTTTGGACTGGTGTCACAGTTGTATCTGGCGGGGGCGCATGGAACTGTCCCGCTCGAATGGATCCCCTCGCTCGGGGTTTCGCTGGCGTTCTACGTGGATGGGTTGGCGCTCCTCATCGCCTTCCTTGCCAGTGGTGTTGGAGTACTCATCCTGACGTACTCCGGCGGCTACATGCACGGCGAACCCGGGCAGGCGAAGTACTACGCGACGCTGTTGGCGTTCATGGGGTCGATGCTCGGCGTCGCCCTCGCCAGCGACCTCATCTCGCTTTTCGTCTTCTGGGAACTGACGAGTCTGTCGTCGTTCCTTCTCATCGGACACTACACGAGCGAGCAGTCCTCGCAGTATGCCGCCCGGAAGTCGATGCTCATCACCGTCTCCGGCGGCCTGTTCATGCTCGTCGGCTTCCTGCTTCTCGTTTGGGTGTCCGGACAGGCGCTCCCGGAGACGACCTACAGCTTGACTGTCCTCTTGGATAACGCGGATCTTATCCGCCAGGCCCTGGCCGAGAATGGCCTGTTGGTCCCGGTTCTCGTCCTCCTCGGTCTCGGCGCGGCCACGAAGTCCGCGCAGGTGCCGTTCCACATCTGGCTTCCGAACGCGATGGAGGCTCCGACGCCGGTTTCGGCGTTCCTCCACTCCGCGACGATGGTGAAGGCGGGCGTCTACCTCGTCGGACGATTCAGACCGTTGTTCCTCTCCAAGGAGGCACCGCTGTTCGGCGAGTGGACGATGCTGTTCGCCATTCTCGGACTCCTGACGATGACTGTCGCCGCTATCCTCGCGGTAGCCGCGACGGACATCAAGGAACTGCTCGCGTACTCTACGGCCTCCCATCTCGGCCTCATCATCGCGGCGTTCGGGTTCGCTAACAAATACGGCGCGGAAGCGGGCGCGTTCCACATCCTGAACCACGCGTCGTTCAAGGCGGCGCTGTTCTTGGTCGCGGGGATCATCGCCCACGAGGCGGGCACGCGCAAAATCTCGAAACTCGGCGGCCTGCGGAAACACCTGCCCGTGACGGCGGTCATCGCCACCGTCGCGTCGCTGTCGATGGCAGGCCTCCCGCCGTTCAACGGCTTCTACTCGAAGGAATTGCTGTTCGAGGCGGCGTGGTACGCGGGGAAGGATCTCGGTGGTCTCGGCTACCTGTTCCCCGTTATCGCCGTCTTCGGGAGCGTCTTCACGTTCCTCTACTCGGTCAAGTTCGCCTCGCTGTTCTTCGGTGACGAACCAGACGAGTTGGGGCACGTCCACAGTCCGCCCGCCGTGATGCTGATTCCGCCGGCAATACTCGGTCTCCTCGTCGTCGGCGTCAGTGCGTCGGCGACGCTCGGACTTGGTCCCGAGACGCCCATCAACGCCTTCGTCGGTCACGTCTACGGGAGCGTCGCCGCGGGCGAGGCGCACGGGTTCTCCGTCCACTTCCCCACGGAACTGACGCCGTATGCGGTGATGAGCGCGATTACGATTCTCGTCGGCGCAGTCGCGTTCCCGTTCTACGACCGCCTGCACGACGGTATCAACGCGATACTCCGCGGTCCGATCCGGGCAAACTGGTGGTACGACAACGGTGTCGAAGGGCTTGCGACGACGAGTGTTCGCTCGACGCCGTACATTCAGAACGGCCTCCTCCGCACGTACGCCACGTGGGCGCTCGCAGGCGTCACGGTACTGACGCTCGGCGGGTACCTCGCTGCTGGCGTCTTTAGCGGCTATATCCCGGCGAATGTGGCGTTCCCGGGGATTTCTGACCTCGCCGTCACGCCCGCTATCTTCCTCGTCCTTCTGGTCGCTGTCGTCGGGGCCTTCGCGGTTGACATCGCGCCCTCGCACGTCGCGGGCGTCCTCACGCTTTCCATCCTCGGCTTCATGGTGGCTATCTTCTACATCCTCGCGGACGCACCCGACCTCGCGTTGACCCAGTTGGTCGTCGAGACGCTGGTGCTGGTTATCTTCCTCCTCGTACTCAACCGCCTGCCGGCGTTCTACGGCGAGGTGAATCGGTCGCAGTCGATTCGTGACGGTATTCTCGCTCTCGCCGTCGGCGCAACGGTGTTTGTCACCGTCCTGGTCACCACGGCCGCCTCTCCTGCCGAACCAACCTCAGGGTTCTTGGCGGAGAACGCAGGTGTTCCGGCCGAACACGGCCCGTTCTTCACCGACGCCGGCGGTGGCGGCAACATCGTCAACGTCATCCTCGTGGACTTCCGGGCAATCGACACGATGGGAGAAATTTCGGTCGTGGCGATGGCGGCGCTCGCCATCTTGACGCTCATTCGCATGCGCGAACGAGGTGAGACGCAATGAGCGGACGCGACATCGACAGCCGGCCGCACGACTACGAGGCCGACCGCCGCACGACAGTTATCTCGCGGACGATCACCCGAATCGTCGTTCCGTTCATCCTCGTTACCGCCATCGGTCTCCTGCTGCAAGGGCACAATCTGCCCGGCGGTGGGTTCATCGGTGCCGTCCTCACGGTGGCGGCATTCGTCCTCATCTACGTCATCTTCGGCCTCGACTACGTCCAATCGGAGGTGCTTCGTCTGCGGTCCGACAACGACGGCCACAGTCCAGTCGAGCTATACCGGTGGCTGTTCGGCGGTGGCCTCGCACTCGCCGTGCTGAGCGGACTCGTTCCCATCTTCTTCGGGTTCGACTTCCTCACGCAGGGCGTGTGGTTCTTCAAGCACGTCCCGCTGTACGAGGAGTTCGAGTTAGCGAGTGCGGTGTTCTTCGATTTCGGCGTGTACTTCGCCGTCGTTGGAGCACTTCTCACGATTGTCGCGGAGGTGGGGACTGAATGACTCAGTTCGTCCTCGCTGCCGTCCTCGGCATTCTGTTCGCTCTCGGGACGTACCTCGTCCTCCGGCGCGACGTGGTTCGCGTCGTCTGGGGTATCAGCATCATCAGCCAAGCCGCGAACGTCTATCTCGTCACGATGGGCGGATTGTCCGGCTTCGCGCCCATCACCGGTCACGGCGGGTCCGCCGAGTCGGTAACTGACCCCCTCGTGCAGGCGCTCGTCCTAACGGCCATCGTCATTGGCTTCGGGACGACGGCGCTCGCGCTCGTCCTGACGTATCGCGTCTACGAGGAACACGGAACCATCGACATGTACGAACTCGGAGGTCACGGAGAATGAGTACCGCTGTCATCGCACCGCTTTTGGTCGCCCTCGTGACGGCCATTGCGACGCTTCTGACACGAACGAACGATACGATCAACCGGGGTGTAAGCCTGCTCGGCGGCGTCGGCTACTTCGCCGCCGTCGCGCTGCTGTTCCAGCGCATCGTCTTGCCGCTCGGTTCCGAGGGGCAGACGCTCGTGTATCAGGTGTCGGGGTGGAAGGCTCCGTTCGGCATCGTCCTCGTGGCAGATCCGCTGTCGGCATTCATGCTCGCCCTCACGGCCATCGTGTCGCTGTGTGCGCTGACCTACTCCGTTCTCTTCGTGGACGGATTCGGGCAGCGACTCTCTTACCACCCGCTGTATCATTTCATGGTGGTCGGGGTCACCGGGTCGTTCCTCACGGGCGACATCTTCAACCTGTTCGTCTGGTTCGAGGTGATGCTCATGTCGAGCTATATCCTCGTGCTGTTCTACAGCGGTCCCGAACACACCCGCGCGGCGCTGAACTACGTCGTGCTGAACCTCTTGGGCAGCGCGGTGATGCTCCTCGCAATCGGCGGCCTGTACGCCACCACGGGGACACTGAACATGGCCGACCTCGCGCGCAGGCTGGCCGACCCGGCGACGTACGACGTGGCCGTCGCACCCGTCATCGGCCTCGCGGCGGTGCTGTTTTCGGTGTTCGCGCTGAAGGCCGGCATCGTCCCGTTCCAGTTCTGGGTGCCGGCGGCCTACCGCGCCGCGCCCGCGCCCGTGACGGCGATGCTCGCGGGCGTCGTGAAGAAAGTGGGCGTGTACGCCATCGTCCGCCTGTACTTTACGGTGTTCGCCGCGGCGAGTCTGCCCGTGTCGCTCCCGTTCATCTCAGGCGACTCGATGCTCGCGTTCTTCGGTCCGGTGTTTTTCGTCATGGCAACTGCGAGCATCGTCGTCGGCGGTGTCGGTGCGATTGGGCGCGAGGATATCGACGGCTTGCTCGCGTACTCCTCGATCAGTCAGGTTGGATTCATTATCCTGCCCTTCGCCGTCGCGGCGATGGCGAACTCGCGGACTGTCCAAATGCTGGGCGTCACTGCTGGAATCGTCTACGCGTTCAATCACGGTCTCGCTAAGAGCCTGCTATTCCTCGCGTCGGGAACGATTCAGGAGGCGGTGGGAACGGCGCGCTTCGACCAACTCGGCGGACTCGCCCGCCGTGCGCCGGTTCTCTCCGCGGGATTCTTGCTCGGTGCGCTGACGCTCATCGGCGTGCCGCCGCTCTCTGGGTTCTTCGGCAAACTGCTCGTCTTCCAGACGGCGGCCGACGCGTTCGCACTGGACGCTATCGGGGCGGGCGCGGCACTCATTGTCGCACTCGTCGGTGCGGTGCTCACCATCGCATACTACACCCGCGCGTGGAACGACGCCTTCTGGGGCGCACCCGGGTCGGCCGTCGAAGCGGCGATTCCGAGTCGCTGGACCGGTCCTGTGTCAGTTGAGGCCGATGAAAGTGCCGTCGCTGACGCTGGCGGTCGGGCCGATGGCGGGACGGCGAACAACGTTAGCGACCCTCCGGCGTCCTTCGCACTCACCGGCCAAGTCGTCGTCGTGGCGGCGCTTGCCGTCACCGTCATCGCGTTCGGAATCGGCTTCGATGCCGTGTACCAAACGGCGACTACCGCTGCCAAGGCGGCGCTCAATACCGAGGGGTACATGAAAGCCGTCCTCGGATCGGTCGGCGCGCTCGTGGGGGTGGTCGCATGACTCGACGCTGGCCGCTTACGGGACTGCTCCTCGCAATCCTCTGGATATTCGTTCGCGGGGTCGAACTCACGCCACGGACGCTCGCCGAGGAGTTCATCGTCGGTCTCATCGTCGGGATGATCATCGCGTACCTCCTTCGAGGGTTCTACACTCCGACACTCGGTCCGGGCCGCGCCCTCAAAGTCGCGCCCTACGCCACACTCTATCTGCTCGTGTTCCTCAAAGAACTCGTGACGGCGAACTGGGACGTGGCGAAACGGGTACTCGCGCCCTCGATGCCGATCAATCCGCGCGTCATCGAGGTGCCGCTTCGAGTTCGCACTGATCTCGCTGTCACCACCATCGCCAACAGCATCACGCTCACACCGGGTACGCTCACCATGGATTACGACGCCGAGACGAACACGCTCTACGTGCACAGCATCGACGGCTCCGACCGCGACGCGCTGTTGGAGCCGATTCGGACGTGGGAAGATTACGCCCTCGTCATCTTCGACGAGGAGTTGAAGCCGGGTGACCCGGTTCCGCAGTTGGAGACCGACGGAGGTGAGGAACGTGGCGACTGAGACGCTCACTGGAACGCTCGGTCTGCTCGTGAACGCGGCGCTTGTCGTCTCCGCGGCGCTCACGCTGCTCGTGAGTTACCGCGTCATCAAGGGACCGACCGTCCCCGACCGCGTCGTCGCGCTGGACACGATTGGCACGAACGTCGTCGCCATCGCCGTCCTCTACGCGATGTTCACGCGACAGGGGTTCTTCATCGACGTGAGCCTCGTCCTTGCCATCATTGGCTTCATTAGCACCATCACCGTGGCGCGGTACGTCACGGAGGGGGACATCATCGAATGATTCCACTATCGCTCGAACTACTGCCGCTCGCCGCCGAAAGTGAGGGCGCAACGCACGCCGTCGGCCCGATAGAGACGGCGCTCGTCTCTGTCTTGGTCGTCGTCGGGACGTTCTTCCTCATTGTCGGCACTGTCGGATTGCTTCGTCTACCAAACGTCTACAACCGGATGCACGCCACCTCGAAGGCGACGACGCTCGGCGCGGCCAGCATCGCTCTCGCCGGGTTCGTTTTCTACGGTCCCGGCGGTGACGGCCTCATGTCTCTCGTGACCGTGGTGTTCCTGTTCCTTACGGCACCGACCGGCGCGCACATGATTTCGCGGGCCGCTCAGCGCATGGGAATCGACTTCCTCTCAGAAGTGACGTGGCCCGCTGGTCCCGACACCGGCGGCGAGGATACCGACGTAACGCCGACTGACGACTGAGCGGCTTCAGTTGTCGCAGTTCCGCGGCGACCTATCGCAGTTCCGCGGCTAACTCTGCTGCGATGCGTCCGCCGAGCGCGTCTTTCGACCCGGCGAACTCCGCCATCCCTTCGGGTCGGACGAACAGCGTTCGCGTCTCTGCCTGTCCCATCACCGAGGCATCGTTCGCGACGACAAAGGAGAGGTTCGCTCTGTCGAGAATCTTCCGCGCGGCGGCAACCATCGCCTCGTCGCCCGACGTTTCGGCTTTGAACCCGACGATAGCGAGATCCGGATACTCCTCGCGCACGCTGTCGATGAGTTTCGGCGTCGGTTCGAGTTCGAGCGTGCGCGGTTCGCCCGAGCGGAGTTTCTCGGCGGCAGTTTCGACGGTGTAATCCGAGATGGCCGCGGCCGAGACGAGGGCGTCCGCGTTCGCGGCGACGCTGAGGACGGCATCGAGCATCTCAGCACTCGTCTCTACCGGCACCACATCGGCGTAGGGAACGTCGTCGCCGTCGTGGACGAGAGTCACGTCCGCACCGCGGACATAGCAGGCGCGGGCGACTTCCCGCCCCGTCCGCCCCGACGACCGATTCGTCAGGACGCGGATGGGATCTATCGATTCCGATGTCGCGCCAGCAGTGACCACGACGTGTCTGCCTGCCAGCGTCTGCTCGGTCGTCGCGCGGGCAACATCGGTGACGATAGCCTCTTCGGTGGCGATCTTGGCCTTCCCCTCCTCGATTCGCGGATCCACAAACTGGACGCCCCAGGACTCCACGCGGTCGATGGCGTCTAAGACGCCGGGGTGGTCGTACATCGGTTCGTGCATCGCGGGTGCAACGACGACCGGCACGTCCGCGCCGAGGGCCGTCGTCGCACACGTCGTTACCGGCGTGTCGTCCACTGCGCCCGCTATTTTCCCGACGGTGTTCGCCGTCGCGGGCGCGAGGAGAAGAACGTCAGCCCACCCGTCTCGGCCGCAGAGTTCGACGTGTTCGACGCGGCCCGTGATTTCAGTCACAACGTCGTTCTCGGTGGCGAACTCGACGGCCCACGGGTGGATGATTCCCTGTGCGCTCTCGGTCATCACGCCGCGGACGTTCGCCCCTTGCCGCCGGAGTTCGTGGGCGAGTTCGACCACCTTCACCGCGGCGATACTTCCCGAAACGCCCAGCGCCACGTTCACGCCTTCTAACATCGTCGGGCGCTTCGTAGCCTGCGGAGTAAAAGTGTCCGGTGTCCGGGGTCACCCGCAGTCAGCCGTTTCCGACAGTTAGAGCCTACTCGTCCAACCGGCCTAATTCGTCGTCTACGAGGCTCGGATGGGTTCGTTGTGGTTCGGGATGTGGATCAGCGAAGTACTCGCGCATGACTTCGCGGGACTCCTGTTCCCGGCGTGAACGCTCCTCGGCGTCGATCTCCTCGCATCCCGGTGGGACCTCGCGCTCCCGGTCGGTGAAATAGCCCTCCGGCGTGACCCAATCGTGGTAGTACGCCACGTCGCTGTCGTGGATGAGGGTCAGGGCGACCTCTGCACCGTGACCGGCGGCGACGACGGCCTGATGGTACTTCTCAGTGAGTCGTCCGGCGGCGTAGACGCCTTCGACGCTGGTTCGGCCGCATTCGTCTACGTCTACGTAGCGTTTGCTCCCGGCATCGCGTATCGTTACATCGAGTTCGTCGAGGTAGTCCGCGTCGGACCACGATGCGGCGACGATGAACCGAGTTCGGACCGTCTCGACCGTCCCGTCGGTTTCGACGGACGCAACGAACCACGCGTCCTCCCCATCGGCATCGTGTTCTGTCTCTGCACCGTTCGCCTCGTCAGTCCGTTCGATAGAGACGACGCGCCCCTCGCGTTGAGTAACATCGTTTCGGCTCGCCTGCTCGTCAAGTAAGTCTCCGAATAGACGTGCGTTCACTCCTGCGGGGAAGCCGGGAATATTCTCCAAGTGCGCGTTGCGGTTCAGAATACTCTCACCGTCGTTGACGACGAGGGTATCCAGTCCGGCGCGGGCGGTGAACGTCGCGGCGGTGAGTCCAGCGACACCGCCACCAACGACGAGTACGTCGGTTGAGTTGGGGAATTCCATACCGGGCCGTACCGCACTATTGACGATGAGTCCGTCGGTCTAGGGCGAGTTAGAGACAGTAGCCGATGCGTTCGCTTAGGCCCGGTAGTCGGTGCGTTCGCTTAGATCCGGTAGTCGGTATCGTTCAATCTGCTCTCGTCCGTGGCATCGAGGCTGACGAGTCCAGTCGGTTCGCTATCGCGCTCGACGCGGACTCGCCATCGTGAGTTTGCGAGCGGTGTCGCCTCGGTGAAAGAGACCACATCGTCCGGGAGTCGGCGAATCAGATCGACGGCTACCGGAAGCGTCGGCAGTCGGCCGGTTCGCTCGGCGAGAGAGTACCCGGCGAACGTCACCTCCCACGCCTCATCGCTGGAACACACTGCGATGTCGAACTCGCCGACGAACGACGCTCGGTTGAGGCGCGTCATCGTCGCTTCGAGAGCGGATTCGACCGTCGGTTCTGCGAGGAACGCACCATCGCTCGGCCCGGCGAGCAACGATGCGGCGGCGGAGACGACACGCCGTTGTCGAGACGCGTCGAGTCGAACGTCGAGTTCGCTCATCACGCTCCACAACAACGTGAGACAGAAGTCGTCCTGTTCGGTGACGACCTCCGCCAGCGTCAGATAGGTCTCCATCGCGGCGGATTCGACGGTCCGATAGCCCGTCTCCGTGAGAGCCTCGAACACTGCGCCGGACACGTCGTGGCAGAACGAGAGATAGTACGTCCGAGGGTCGGCGTCGGCAGGCAGTCGGACTGCTCTGTCGTGGGTCGCTGACAGTCGCGGTGTTTCGTCGGCATCGGCCACGTTTCGTATCTCTGATTCGTGCTGCAGTACTTGTGGATCGTACCGTCGGAGTGCCGAACGGTAGTCTTTCGCAGCGTCTGCCGCATGTTCTGCGTCATCTCGGGAGTCGAATCGCATCCCGGTCAAGGGGATCGGTTCGCGTCCTGTTCGGGTACAGATCACAGCGTACGGCCCAGTCGGCACTGACAACCCCCGCACTCGGGAACGGATTTCCCGAAGTGTCCCTCCAACCATTCCGACTGGACCGTTTGCTGTCACCGAGAAGTACTTTCTGATATAATATCGGTTTTCAGCGGTGAAATGAATCAATACGTAGCTATATCATAAATTCCAAACAGATCACAAGATGAGAAAACACGTCTTCGGGCGTTCCCCACAAGGCTTTGGTTGCGGCCACCGAACCCGCGTCTCGTGGACGAAATCGTCGTTAGCACCGTCGTGTACCTCCCGACCGAGGACGTGTACGACTTCCTCGTGGATTTCCCCCGCTATGCGAACTACTCGAAGCACCTCCAAGATGTCACCCAACGCGGCGACGGCGGGTCGGGCACGCGGTACGCCCTGCACTTCTCGTGGTGGAAGCTCACCTACACAGCACACTCAGAGGTAACCGAACTCGAGCCGCCGAACCGCATCGAATGGCAAATCGTCAAAGACATTCACGCTCACGGACGGTGGCGCGTTGAAGCACTCGACACACTGCCAGATGCCGCTCCGAACGACGCAGAGACGGCCTGCCGCGTCTTCTTCGAGGTGTCGTACGACGCCGATTCGGCCGACAAAGACTCCATCAATCTCCCGCGGTTCGTCTCGTTCGGGTGGGTGATCGACAAGTTGAAACCGGCGCTTCAGACGGAAGCCGAACGAATTGTCGAGCGCATCGTCGAGGACTTAGAGGGGCGTCGCCGCTCCGTCGAGTTGACCGTCGAACGTCGGACTGTGTGATACGGACGCTGTCGTCTCACGGAATCGTCTGCCGATACTGCTCGGGGTCGTCGTGAAAACAATCACCGACGACGACGGCGTCGGCACCCGCATCCAGTATCTCTGCTGTCTGTTCGTGCGTCTCGATGCCGCCACCGTAGAGAAGCACCGTCTCGTCGAGATACTGCGATGCGGCCGCAACATCCGTTGGCCCGCCGTACGTCCCGGAGTACTCGATGTAGAATATCGGGAATCCGTAGAACGACTCGGCCGCAAGCGCCGCACCGGCAACCTCTTCTGTGGTGTACGGCGTCTCGACGCCGGAAACGGCGGCCGCCTTCGAATCGCAGTTTTGGATGACGTATCCTTCGCCGATGATCTTCGTTGCGAGTTCTGACACGGCCTCTCGTGCCTTCGAGGAAATCGCGTCTCCGACGACCGGCAGCCCCGACCCGGTGACCTCGTCGGGCTTGCTGGCAGCTTCAGTGAACAGTTCGACGTGTTTTCTGACAAAGTGGGCGTCGTCACCGTTGAACACGGCGGGGACGGAGAGATAATCTACCGTATCGACCGTTTTCGAGGAGACGTGTGAGGAGCGGTACGGTTCTTGAAGTACCGGAAGATCCGGAAACTGTGATTTGACTTTCTGTACTGCATCGAGCGTGTTCTCGGCAGTTACACCGTCCGAGCCGCCCACGATAACGAGGTCAGTCCCGTCGAGAAGTTCGAGGTCGTTCGGAACGTGTTCAGCTGGGTCGATTTTCGTCACATGCGAGAGACGGTCCCAGTTGAGATCCATAACAGTACGAGGTGCTGTAACTCAGCTGATATCCTTTTTGGTACTAACACATCACATTCGCTGAACGTGCGAGGCCGATGTCGAAAGAAGAATACCAGTCCGCTCGCAATCGCTCACAGGCATGGTACGCCGAGAGGGACACCGATGCGAGTAGTCATCGTCGGCGCGGGACAAGTCGGGTCGAGCATCGCGGCTGATCTCGACGACGCTCACGAAGTCGTCGTCATCGACCGAGATCCAGAACGTGTCGAGGAGATGAACTACTCGCTCGACGTACTCGGGATCTCTGGCGACGGGACCGCCGTTTCGACGCTTGAGGAAGCAGGCATCGCCGATGCCGACATGGTCATCGCTTCGACCGACAACGACGAGACGAACATCGTCGTCTGTTCGACGGCCAAAGCGATCAGCGATGCGTTCACCATCGCCCGCGTCAAGAACACCGAGTATCTCCGGACGTGGCAACGCTCGAAGAAAGCGTTCGGAATCGACTTTATGGTGTGTACGAACCTCCTCGCCGCCGAGTCCATCGTCCGTATCATCGGACTGCCAGCGGCCCGTGACGTGGACCCGTTCGCCGGCGGGCAGGTACAGATGGCGGAGTTCCAGGTGGCCGAGAACAGTCCCGTCTCGAACGTCACCATCCGCGAAGCCGACCGGTTCGAGGCCCTCACCTTCGCTGCGGTTCTCCGTAACGGGGCTGTCGAGATTCCCCGCGGCCAGACCGTCATCCAACCGGGCGACCGCGTCGTCGTCATCGGGACTCCGCGAAGCGTCCAAGAGTTCGCGCGGTCGGTCGCACCCGACGAGTCTCCGGGAACCGCAGAGGAAGTCGTCATCGTCGGCGGCTCCGAAGTCGGCTATCACGTTGCTCGGCTACTGGAGGAGCGCGGGTTCCGTCCGCGGCTCATCGAACGTGATGGTGAGCGGGCGCGCAAACTCGCTGAACAACTCCCAGACACGGTGGTGATGGAGTCCGATGCGACCGACATGGAGTTCCTCGAACGCGAACACATCGGCGACGCCGACTTGGTGGTCGCGGCGCTCGAATCCGACGAGAAGAACCTTCTCGTGTCCCTCCTGGCCGCACGGCTCGGCGTCGAACGCACTGTCGCCGTCATCGACACCACGGAGTACGTTGACCTGTTCGAGGCCGTCGGCGTCGATGTGGGTGTGAGCCCACGCGAAGTCGTCGCAGAGGAGATAACGCGCTTCACACGCGAAGGCGGCGCGGAGAACATCGCACTCATCGAGTCTGACAAGGCGGAAGTGCTCGAAATCGAGGTTGACGACGACAGTATCCTCGCAGGCCGGGAGATCCGTGAGTCCGTTCCCGAACTCCCCGACGGCATTGTCGTCGGTGCAATCACCCGCAACCGCGAGTTCATCACTCCGCGCGGGAACACCGTCGTTGAGGTGGGCGACCATGTTGTCCTCTTCGTTGACGCCTCCGTCGCCGGCGATGTGACGCCCCAACTGTGACCTCAGAAATGTTATTTAACCGTCACTACCCGAGTTTCGTTCCGTAAAGTAATACACCACGGCGCGTGAGAACGGAGACACCCCTCAGATGAAGCTACGTGTCGATTATCGAGCGAGTCTCAGTCTCGTCGGGACTGTCCTCAAATATCTCGCAGTCCCGTTGTTTGTTCCCCTTCTCGTGGCCCTCTACTACGACGAGACGGTGATTCCGTTCGTCGTTACGATTGCCGTTACTGTCGTTCTTGGCACGGCACTGGAACGGCTGGAACCGGACCCGGACATCCGTGCCCGCGAGGGATTTCTCATGGTTGCTGCGACGTGGTTCGCTGTCACCGTCGTCGGCGCGATTCCGTACCTCGTAGAGGCGCTCGGTCTCCCACCGGTCGTTCCGGCAATTCATCCGGATTCGACGCTCGCCAATCCCGCAAACGCCCTGTTCGAGAGCATGAGCGGGTTTACGACGACCGGCGCGACGGTTCTCGGTGACATCTCGTTCCAGACGCACACTCGCGGTATCATGATGTGGCGACAGTTAACCCAGTGGCTGGGCGGGATGGGTATCGTCGTCCTTGCCGTCGCCATCCTTCCGGAACTCTCCGTCGGCGGTGCGCAGTTGATGGACGCCGAAGCGCCCGGACCTGGCATCGAGAAACTGACGCCGCGAATCGCACAGACGGCCCGCGCGCTTTGGGGTGCGTATCTCGGTTTCACCGTCCTCGAAGCTACGCTGCTGTTCGGGCTAGGCGTCCTCCAGATCGATCCGAACATGACGCTGTACAACGCCGTCGCGCACGCCCTGACGACGATGCCGACGGGCGGATTCTCACCCGAAGCGAAGAGCATCGAAGCGTTCTCCGCGGCGGCACAGTGGATCATCATCCCGTTCATGGTTGCCGCCGGGACGAACTTCGCACTCTTTTGGCACGCACTCACGGGCGATCCGCGACACATCTTCGAGGACTCCGAGTTCCGCTTTTATATCGGTGTGATCGCGACGATTACCGCCGTCCTGTCGGTTCTCCTGTTTACGGGCGCGGGGTTCGTTCAGGCGGTCCCCACCCAATCGACGTTCAGTGCGATGGACCTCGGACAGTACGTCGGTGACATCGCCGGACAGATCGAGCCTTCGGTACGGCAGGCGGTGTTCCAAGTCGTCTCCATCGTGACGACGACCGGGTACGCGAGTATGGACTTCAACGCATGGAGTCCAGTCGCTCAGTACATCCTCCTGTTCGCCATGTTCATCGGCGGATCAGCGGGTTCGACTGGCGGTGCCGTGAAGATTGTCCGCTGGTACGTCATCCTGAAGTCCATCCGCCGGGAACTGTTCACCACTGCACACCCCGACGCCGTTCGACCCGTCAGACTCGGCGGCCGCGCGCTCGATGAACGCGCGATTCGCGGTATCTACGCCTTTACCTTGCTCTATTTGGTCATCTTCTTCGTCGCCTCCGGACTGCTCTTCATAGACGCCTCGCGGTACGGACAGTCGCTTTCGGTCTTAGAAACGATGTCCGCTGTCGCCGCGACGCTCGGAAACGTCGGGCCGGGATTCGGAACTGTCGGCCCGATGGGTAGTTACCTCGCCTTCTCCGACGCGGGGAAACTGTTCATGGTCGTCTTGATGTGGATCGGACGACTGGAGATTCTTCCCGTTCTCGTCCTCCTGACACCGGAGTACTGGCGGCGGTGAAGACGGCCGCGTGTCGAAAGCGGATTTATAAGTCTTTTCCGCCGTTGATGTCGATGATCTCGCCGGTGATGAACGACGAGCGGTCGCTTGCGAGGAAGGCGACAACCTCTGCGACTTCTTTGACGGTTCCGAGTCGGCCGAGCGGCGTGTCGTTTCGGATGCGCTCTTTGACTTTCTCCGGGAGTTCTTCGACCATCCGAGTCGAGATGAATCCGGGTGCGACGCAGTTTGCGGTCGTGCCTTCGCGGGCGAGTTCGAGTGCGAGCGTCCGCGTGAATCCGAAGATGCCTGCCTTGGCCGTCGCGTAGTTCGCCTGCCCGAAATTACCGCCCTTTCCGACGATGCTGGAGATGTTGATGAGCCGCCCCTGCTCGGCGTCCACTAAGTCGTCGTAGAACACCTGCGTACAGTGGAAGGCTCCGTCGAGGTGGACGTCGAGAACGACGTCCCATTCCTCGTGGGACATCTCCTTGAACAGTACGTCTTGGTTGATTCCGGCATTGTTCACGAGCACGTCTACCTGACCGAACGCCTCGTGGGCCGCCTCGCGCATCTGCTCGACCTGCTCGATGTCGGTCACGTCGGCCTGCACCGCGATAGCCGATCCACCTGACGCTTCGACCGTCTCGACGGCTTCTTCGGCCGCCTCCTTCGAGGATCGGTAATTGACCACCACATTACACCCCTCTTCGCCGAACCGTTCGGCGATTCCACGACCGATTCCGTTCGACGATCCGGTGACGACGCACGTTTTGGGGCGCATACCGTTCCAAATACGGTCTATTGGGTAAAGAAATCTAGTAGCTATCAGGGTTCCAGACCGTACAGGATTGCCCGCGCGAACACGAGAATCGGGATGATCTCCAGCCGACCGACCCACATGTTCAGGAGGAACATCCCCTCAGCAAGCGGGTTCATCGTCGGGCCGGTGATACCAGTCGAGAGACCGACGTTGCCCTGTGCGGAGGCCACCTCGAACAGCGCGTCCGCATAGGTGAAGTTCGGACCGGCGAGGTTAACGAGAAGTAGACTGGAGACGACCAGCAGAATGACCCACAGCAACGAGACGATGGCCGCCTCGCTGAACTCCCGTTCCATCTCGGTGCGATCCAAGCGGCGGCCGTCCATCTGGATACTGACGACGGTATTTGCGGGCAGGAACACGCGACGGAACTGCCACGCGATTCCGCGGCTGATCGTGTATGCGCGGATGATTTTGATGCCGCCGACGGTGGACCCCGCCGCACCGCCGATGACCATCGCGCCCGAGAGGATGAGTTTCCCGCCTGCCGACCACTTGCCAATCGGTGCGGACTGAAAGCCCGTACACGAGAGCGCACTAATCCACTGGAACGTTGAGTCCCGGAAAGCGTCGGCGACGACCGGGTTGATGAGTGAGCCGATACCCAGCCAGTTGGCGCCACCTTCGAACGCCTTGGTGGTGAACGGAATCGACACCACGTTCTGGATGCCGAGGACGACAACACCGACGATGAAGGCGATGAGAAGCCACTGCGTCTGCAAGTCCCCGAGAAGTTCAGAGAAATCTCTGTCGCGCAGGACGACGTAGTGGACGGGGAAAGCGATAGCCCCGAGGCTCATCACCGGGAGGAGGACGAATTCGATGAGGGGCGAGTCGTAGGTCGTAATAGAGTTGTTCGTGACCGAGAACCCTCCCGTCGAGAGGCCCGTCATCGCGTGGTTGAGCGCCTGCCAGCCGGCCTCCCACAGCGGGAGCGACGACCCGTAGTCCGAAAGGCGGATCGCAACGAAGAGGACGGTGACGGAGACGAGCGTGTAGCCGACGAAAATCTTCCACACCGTTCGCACCGTCGAGACGACGCTCGGGTGAATCTTCTCCTCACGCGCTTCCGAGCGATAGAGCGCGTAACTCCCGCTTCCGGGGCGGGCGAGGATGGAGACGGTGAGGACGATGACGCCCACGCCGCCGACCCACTGGATGAGCGAGCGCCACCACTGAATGGCGCGCGGGAGCGATGGTTCGTTGACGGCCATCGTCAACCCACTGCCGGTCCACCCGCTCATGCTCTCGAACAGGGCGTGCAAGGGGTTACGGAAATACTGGATGCTGGATGTCGCGTAGTCTACGCCCGCCGGGACGTACGACGCCGCGACCTCGGGCGGGAGGAAGTACGCCGTGAACAGAAACGGGAGAGACCCGAACACGGCGGTCATCAGCCACCCGGCCGCGGCGATGATCATTCCGTGCTTCATCCGCGGGTCGGGAGCGTCCTCGAAGGCGACGCGCGCGCCGAGTCCGAACGCCGCCGTCACGCCGCCTGCGGTAAAGAAGGCGAAGGCGACGTACCACTCTTGGAAGACGAGTGCAACGAGGACGGAGACGGTCATGAGCGCCGACTCCAGCGCGAGAAGCGATCCCACGTCTCGGGCGATAATCGCCACGTCTGCGGGCCACCCTGCGACGGTCGGTCGTCTCGACGGAGCCATTAGTGGTCCTCGTAGTGGCCGAAGACGTCGGTCACCTCGGGCGTGGCACCTTCGGCGGAGTAGACAGTGAGGAGATCGCCCGCTTCGATAACGGTATTCCCGCGGGGAGTGATTGGGTCGCCTGTGCCGTCGCGTTCGATAGCGACGATAAGCATGCCAGCGCCGAGATAGCCCTCCGAGGCGGCCTCTTGGATCGTCTGGCCCGCGAGCGGGGCGTTCTCGTCAACCGCGATTTCGAACACCTCGGCTTCGTCACCGACGCGCATGTAGTCCACAATCGAAGGTCGCTTGACAGCGCGGTAGAGGTACTCTGCGATGAGTCGCTGCGGGTTCTCCATCGTATTGACGCCGATACGGCGATAGATACCCATGTGTTCGGGGTTGTGGACGACCGAGACGATATTCGGAATCTGCAGTTCTTTGGCGAGCAGACAGACCATGATGTTCGTCGCGTCTTTGTCCGTCGTAGAGATGAGGGCGTCTGCGCGGTCAGCACCGGCGTCAGAAAGCGTCTGTTTCTCCGTCGCGTCGTCGTTGAGGACGAGACAGTCGAACGTCGAAGCGGCCTCCTCGGCCTTCTCTGTATCGCGTTCGATGACGACGACTTCGTTGCCGCCCCGCGTGGCGATTTCGATGAGCGGCGTGCCGATGTTTCCGGCTCCGACGATGATAATGTACATTGCGCAATTGTTCTCGGGTCCGAACGGGTCGGTTGAAAACGTACCGTTCTGTCCCGAGTGTCATCCAACCCAATCGAAACACCAAAAAGTCCGACAACGCCGAGAGCGTCGGATTCAGTGCTTAGGTCGTGTGTTTAGGACTGCTGACGGCGCACAGCCACCGCACCGACTGCGACGATTGCGAACACGGCGACAACAACGCTGAATCCGGGCATCGAGGAAGACGTGTCCTCTTCGGGCGCGCGGACGACACCCTCGGCTTCCGCAACCATTCCGGAACTGGAGTCGCTATCGACAGTCACTTCGAACGTGTCACTGGCGTTCTGTTCGGAGAAGTCGAACGTGGCCTCGAAACCGCCGTCCTCACCGACAGTGGCGGTGTCAGTTTTCAGGAACGGTGGTTGTGTGTCGCCGGACGACGCTACTCTGACAGTGACGTTCGTTCCCGCCTCCAAGTCCGTGGTTCCAGCGATAGTCTGGTTCTCCGCGCTCTCAACGACGACCTTTCCGTCGGTCTTCTTTAGCTCCCCCGACGCGTCCTGTGCCGCGACACCGGTGGTGCCGACGACCAAGCCGCCGATGAGAAGGAGGGCTAATAGAGACCTACTCGACAGTATCTCTGACCAATCAGGCATAGTCGCCTCGGGGTTATCTCGTGACGAGAAAGAATATGTTGGATACTCAAAGCGTGCTTTGAGCGTCTGCTGCACGTTCTCCCCACCAGATGACGCCGGAGAAAACAGACCGGTGAAGTGTCTCGTGGCTGTTTGCTGGATACAATCCATTTTGCGGGGGTTCGATTCGCTCACCCCGCAAATCCCTGGTGGAAAAAGCCGCCGTTCAGTTTTCGACTGCGGAAGCCGCCCGAATCATCGTCTCTTCCCCGAACTTCGGCCCGATTAACTGCAGACCGACCGGCAGGCCGTCGGCCTCCCCTGCCGGAACGGAGATCGCGGGAAGGTTAGCGAGATTGACCGGGACCGTGTTGGCGTCCATTAGGTAGAGTTGAAGCGGGTCCGAGAGGCTCTCGCCGAGTTTCGGCGGGAGGACGGGCATCGTCGGCGTGGCGAGAACGTCCGCCTCGGCGAGCGCCTCGTCGAAGTCCTGTTTGATCCACGCGCGGGCGTCCTGTGCTTTCTTGTAGTACTTGTCGTGGTAGCCCGCTGAGAGGGCGTACGTGCCAAGCAGGATTCGTCGTTTGACCTCCGCGCCGAACCCTTCCTCACGGGTGTCGGCGTACACGTCGTTCCAGTTGCCCTCTTTGCCGGTCGAGAGACCGTAACGCACACCGTCGTAGCGCGCGAGGTTCGAGGACGCCTCGGACATGGCGATGACGTAGTACGCTTGCACCGCGTGTTCGAGGGAATCGAGGCTGACCTCGACAACCGCTGCGCCCTGCGATTCGAGGTCCGAAACGGCAGCCTCGAACGTCTCCACGACGCGGTCGTCCGCGCCGTCCAGCAGGTCCGTGATGACGCCGACAGTCATCCCGTCCACGTCGCCGTCCGCGGCGGCGGCGTAGTCCGAATTCTCGGCGGGATGGGCGTCCATCGTCTGGTCGAAGCGCGTCGTCGCATCGTGTTCGTCCGCACCGGCGATGACATCCAAGAGAGCGGCCGTCTCCTCGACGGTCGAACCGATGGGGCCGACCTGCTCGAGAGAGTTCGCGTAGGCGATGAGACCGTAGCGAGACACGAGACCGTACGTCGGCTTGATTCCGACGACACCGCAGAAAGCGGCCGGGTTCCGGACCGATCCGCCGGTGTCCGTGCCAAGTGCGAGGTCGGCCTTCCCCGCGGCGACTGCGGCAGCGGACCCACCGGATGACCCACCGGGAACGCGCTCTTCGTCTACGGGGTTCTTCGTCGGGCCGAACGCCGAGGTTTCGGTCGTTCCGCCCATTCCGAACTCGTCCATGTTGGTCTTGCCAACGATGGTGGCACCGGCGTCTTTCAGGTGTTCGACCACGGTGGCGTCGTACGGCGGGACGTACTCGTCCAGCATCGCAGAGCCACAAGTCGTCCGGAGGCCGTCAGTGCTGAGATTGTCCTTGACCGCGACGGTCTTCCCTGCGAGCGGGCCGTCGTCGGCACCGTCGATGGTCTCCTCGGTGATGAAGATGTTCGCACCCATTTACGACACCCGCGGTCCTTTGAAGAAGCCGTCTTCCGCTTCAGGGGCGTTCTGCAGGGCTTCGTCCTGGTCGAGACCGTCGCGTACCTCGTCGGTACGCATTACGTTCACGAGATCCGGTTCGGCCTCGACTTCGGGAACCTCATCGAGTGCATCGAAGTAGTCGAGAATGTCGGCGAACTGGCCGGCAAACTCCTCGACTTCGTCCTCGTCGAGGTTCACCCGCGCCAACTCCGCGACGTGACGCACCTCCTCGGCGTCCACGGGCGTATCGCTCATGTTCGTCACGAACCGGGGGCCGGGAGTAAGGGTTTCGGTGTTGGTGGAGAGGAAGCCATGACAGAGCCAGACGATTCCGGCCGGATTCCGTTGTCTATCTCCCGTCAAATATATTATCGTGCCGACCGTAGTTGTAAGTTGGAGAACACTCCGGCCCATTCTCTGCACCGACAATGACAGATCGCATCCGAAGTTCGGAGATGGAGAGCGCACGCGCGCGCGAGAGTGACCGAGAGGCTGAAAAAACGGGCGACGAGGAGACACTTTGCCCGGAGTGTGGCTCCTCGAACCTCACAACGGATGCGGAACACGGCGAGACAGTGTGTGATGACTGTGGACTCGTCGTCGAGGAAGACGAAATCGACCGCGGGCCGGAGTGGCGCGCGTTCGACGCGAGGGAAAAAGACCAGAAGTCCCGCGTCGGTGCGCCGACGACGAACATGATGCACGATAGGGGACTTTCGACCAACATCGGCTGGCAGAACAAAGACGCCTACGGCAACTCCCTGTCGTCGACCCAACGTCAGAAGATGCAACGACTGCGGACGTGGAACGAGCGCTTCCGCACCCGCGATGCCAAAGAGCGGAACCTAAAGCAGGCGCTCGGCGAAATCGACCGGATGGCTTCGGCGCTCGGCCTCCCCGAGAACGTCCGCGAGACGGCCTCGGTCATCTACCGCCGTGCGCTGGATGACGACCTCCTCCCCGGACGCTCCATCGAGGGCGTCGCTACCTCCGCACTCTACGCTGCGGCGCGACAGGCCGGTACCCCCCGCTCGCTCGACGAGTTGGAGACCGTCTCTCGCGTCGATAAAGACGAGATTTCGCGGACGTACCGCTACGTCGTCCGCGAACTGAATCTCGAAATCGAACCGGCAGATCCCGAACAGTACGTTCCGCGGTTCGCCTCCGAACTCGGCCTGAACGACGAGTCCGAACGGCACGCCCGGCAGTTACTGCGGACGGCTAAAGAACAAGGCATTCACTCCGGGAAGTCACCCGTCGGTCTCGCGGCCGCCGCAATCTACGCCGCCTCGTTGCTCGCCAACGAAAAGGTGACGCAGAGTGAGGTAAGCGAGGTCGCTAACATCTCGGAAGTGACCATCCGAAACCGGTATCACGAACTGCTCGAAGCCGAAGAGCAGTTGATGACGTAACGAGGAGCGGCCTTCTTGTTGGTCGTTAGCGCGGGTTTCGAAGCTCTTCGTACAGCTTTCGAAGCCGAACAGAAACACCAAAAGCCGGGGTTGGTAAACCGCATCTCATGGAGAAAACGCGACATTTCACTGCGACAGTATACATCGTCAACGACGGCGCAGTTGCTCTCCACCACCACGAACGACTCGGTATCGAGATTCCGCCGGGCGGCCACGTTGATCGGGACGAAATCCCGCACGAGGCGGGGTTACGGGAGGTCCGCGAGGAAACCGGGCTGGACGCCGAGTTACTGGACGACACCGACCCGGTTGACTCACCCGACGGTCGCGTTCTCCCGGATCCGCGACATCAGATGCTCTACGATATCAACATTCACGACGACGGCACCGTCGGCCACCAACACATCGACCACATCTACTACGCGACGGTCGAATCGCGCGACATCGATCCTGACGGCGACGACGAAGCGGGCGCTGAGGCGTGGACGTGGTACGACGCCGACGAACTCCGCGAAAACGACATCGACCCCGATACCACCGAATTCGCGCTCGAAGCCATCGAGGCGGCAGAAGCCACCGAGTGAGGCCAGTCGGCACCGGGGACCCCACGCTACTCCTCGATAAGCGACTGAACGTACTGTTCGACGTGATTTTCCATCCGGCGCTTATATCCCGCCTGTCGAGCCAAGCGGTCGAGTTCACGGGCGGCGTACGTTCCATACTGGACGGCCTTCTTGTCCGCTGAAGCGACCGAGTCGGGGACGAGTTCGCCCGCGACTTCGCGGAGTGCGACTTTCCGTCGGCTGTCGGCGACGAGCAACTCGCCGGGAAGCGGAAGCGCGGCCGACACTACGTCGTCGTGGAGAAGCGGGGCAACAGGCTCGACGCCCGCCGCACGGAGCGTTAGTACGTCGCGTTCTAACTGTTCGGGGAGCGTTCGAACCATCTCCGTCGCCGCGCCGCGTACCGTATCGGCTTCCACTCGCGGGTCGTCGGGTGCTTTTTCGACTTTCGCGTACCCGCCGAACAGTTCGTCTGCACCCTGTCCGACGGCGAGTCGGTCGAATCCGTCGGCTGCCACCTGCTTTGCGACGAGATAGAGCGGTAGGACGATTTGGATATCCATCGGGTTCGTCCGTCCGAGTACCGAGACGAGTTCGGGAACGGCCTCGCGGAGTGCGTCGTGCGTCAGTTCCACGACGTGCAACTCTCTGTCCATCGCGTCGGCGGCGTCGCGCGCGGCAGCCACGTCGTGACTTCCCTCGAACCCGGCGACGTAGCACGGCGCGTCAGGCACGCCCGCGGCAACGACGGCTGAGTCTACGCCGCCGGAGAACGCCACGGCAAGGCCCTCGCTCTCGACGTTTTGAACTGCGCCGTGGACTGCCGACTCGACGTTCGCAAGCGCGGCTTCGCGGTCCGTCTCGGGAGCGGGCGTCGGCAACGACCACACCCGTTTGTCGCCGTCGTCGGTTCGGCGCGTCCCCGCCGGCACGCGGACGGGATCCGCGAGTTCGCGGCGGTCGAACGCCCACGTTTCGGGATCATTGCGTTCCGAAAAGAGCGGCTGCCGACCGAGTACGTCGCGGACGAGTGTGCCGTTTAGTTCGCCCGCGAACCCGGCGGTACCGGAAAGCGGGTCGCTCGACTCGATAGCAGCTCGAACCGTCGTCTCGTCGGCACCGCGGAGCATCAGAGCAACTCAAAGACGCCGCGTCTCACGCGACGGGTGACTCCGCCGCCGAACTGTTTGAACGAGATGCGCCACGGCGTCTTGCTGCCGACGACGCTGGTCTGCCCGTCGGTGATTGCGTCGAGGATCCCGCTTTCAGACCGGTCGTCGGTGGCAACTTCCGTAACTGCCTGCCCGACCATCTCACTAATGTGGGCGTCGCTTCCGGCCGTTTTCGGGAGTTCGCGGGCCGTAGCGAACCGGTCTGCTTTTCGGTTCGACCGCCCGGTAAACAGCCGCGAGTTGTACACTTCGATGGCGTCCGCAGCAGCGAGTTGCGTCCGAGTGATGTGAGGGGCGACGCCGTGCCGCGAGGACTGAAACGGGTGCGGGATGACGGCGATACCGCCCTGCTCTCTGATCCGGTCCAGCGTCTCGTCGTATGACAGACCGGCCGGAATCAGTTCGTTGATGCCGAGCGCGAGGATGTGACCTGCCGCAGAGGTTACTTCCATCCCCGGGATGCCGACCAAGCCGTAGTCTTCGGCGATGTCGGCGGCTTGAAGGCTTGCGTCTATCTCGTCGTGGTCTGTGACCGCAAGAGCGTCGAGACCGACTGCCTCCGCCTGTTCGAGGAGGAGTTCTATCGGGTCACGGGCGTCGTACGAGAGCGACGAATGCGCGTGCAACTCGACCGATAACACAGGCGGAGGTTGACACCCCGGTTAGAAAAACCGCGCGGTCCGCCCCGACGACCCGTCTTGGTGCGTCCGACGGCAATCGGCCGGGGCGAGGTGACAGCGGTCTGTAACACGGCTATTTGGGGGTAGACCGCCTATTTCTACGTGGCGAGACTCGGAAATGACAGTGGTTGTCACCGAGTCGAACCGGGGGAAACTGAAATGCCAGTACGAGACATCGCACGTTCGAAAGGAGAGGTCGTAAGCGCACGTCCGGACACGCCAGTCAACGAACTCGCAAAGACGATGGCGTCGAAGAAGGTCGGTTCCGTCGTGATCGAGACGGACGGCCATATCGAGGGAATCGTCACCGACCGTGACCTCGCGTTGAAGATCCTTGGTGAAGGCCGCGACCGGGAAGCGTTCGCCCGCGACGTGATGAGTCCCAAACCGTTCACCGCCGACGGCGACATGGGCGTGATGGAACTCTGCCGCGCTATGCGCGAACACGGCGTCCGACGGGTTCCCGTCGCAGAAGAAGGGAAGCTCTCGGGCATCGTCACGATGGACGACCTGCTCGTCCTCCTCGAAGACGAGATGCACGACATCTCCGAGATAATCAAGGCCGAGTCGCCGCCGTACCCGGCGTGATCGGATCGGGACACCCGTCGGTTCCCGGTGCGACCCGCTGTTTCCGCGGCCACTCCGTTTTTAGTCACGTTCGTGCATATAGAAAGAACTTACCGCCTGCGTTCTGACCACATCAATGAATGAGTCTTTCCGACGCGGACCGCGAACTCGTCGTGGCCGAACTCGGACGCGACCCGACATCGGCGGAGACGGTACTCTTCGAGAACCTCTGGAGCGAACACTGCGCGTATCGGTCATCGCGCCCCCTCCTGTCGGCGTTCTCGTCGGAGGGCGACCAAGTGGTCGTCGGACCCGGCGACGACGCTGCCGTCGTCCGCCTGCCGTCGTACGACGCGGCCGAAGCGAGCGACGAGACAGACAGCGACGACGCTGAAACGGAGACGTACATTACGATGGGTATCGAGAGTCACAACCACCCGTCGTACGTGGACCCGTACGACGGCGCTGCGACCGGCGTGGGCGGCATCGTCCGCGACACGCTTTCGATGGGTGCGTACCCCATCGCCCTCGCAGACAGTCTCTACTTCGGTGATTTCGACCGCGAACACTCCCGCTACCTCCTCGAAGGTGTCGTGGAGGGTATCGCTGACTACGGGAACGCCATCGGCGTGCCCACTGTTGCGGGGAGCGTCGAGTTCCACGAGAACTACGAGGGCAACCCCCTCGTCAACGTCGCTTGCGTCGGTCTTCTCGATGCGGACCGACTTGTCACCGCGGAAGCTCAGTCGGCGGGTAACAAACTCGTCCTCGTCGGCAACGCGACGGGCCGTGATGGTCTCGGCGGGGCATCTTTCGCTAGTGAGGATCTCGCGGAGGACGCCGAAACGGAGGACCGCCCCGCGGTCCAAGTCGGCGACCCCTACTCGGAGAAACTGCTGATCGAAGCCAACGAGGAACTCGTCGAAGCGAACCTCGTCGAGGCCGCCCGCGACCTCGGTGCCGCCGGACTCGGCGGCGCATCCTCCGAACTCGTCGCCAAAGGCGGGTTCGGCGCGGAGATCGAACTGGACCGCGTCCACCAACGCGAACCGAACATGAGCGCCCTCGAAATCCTCCTCGCTGAGTCCCAAGAGCGGATGTGCTACGAGGTCCGCGAGGAGAACGTCGAGCAGGTCGCCGACATCGCAGAGAAGTACGACCTCGGCTGTTCGGTTATCGGAGAGGTGGCAGAGGGCAACTACGTCTGCACCTTCGAGGGTGAAACCGTCGTAGACGTGCCGCCGGAGTTCCTCGCCGACGGCGCGCCGATGAACGACCTCGGCTCGTCCGAACCCGAGCAACCGTCCCGCGATCTGCCCGATACGGATCTCACGGAGGCGTTTGAGGCGGTCGTCGGCGCACCGAACACGGCATCGAAGCGCTGGGTGTACCGCCAGTACGATCACGAAGTTGGTCTTCGAACGGCGGTCCGTCCCGGCGACGATGCCGCAGTGATGGCGATCCGGGAAGCCAACGCCGGTCTCGCCATCTCTTCGGGTGCAAATCCCAACTGGACGACGTGCGCACCGTACGACGGCGCACGCGCGGTCGCCTTAGAGAACGCGACGAACCTCGCCGCGAAAGGTGCCACTCCGCTCGCGGCCGTGGACTGTCTCAACGGCGGTAACCCCGAGAAACCGGATGTGTACGGCGGTTTCAAAGGTATCGTAGACGGTCTCGCCGACATGTGCCGGGATCTTTCTGTCCCCGTCGTCGGCGGGAACGTCTCACTGTACAACGACTCCGTCTCCGGCCCGATTCCGCCGACGCCGACGCTGGCCGTCGTCGGGACGAAAGCCGGGTACGACGCACCGCCCGCCGCATTCGCGGGTGAGGGAGAACTTCTTGTTGTCGGCGCGTCCGGTGGCGCACTCGGCGGGTCCGAGTACCTCGCACAGATGGGTGGCTCGGACGCCTTCCCCGAACTGCCCGAGAACGCCTCGGACGTACTGGCGACGCTGGCCGATGTCGCCGACGCTGAGACGACGCTTGCCGTCCACGAGGTGAACCACGGCGGACTCGCAGTCTCACTCGCTGAGATGGTCACCGACGACGCCGGTGCGGATGTGACCGTCGAGAGCGTTTCTGCACTGTTCGATGAGACGCCCGGCCGCGCCGTCGTGGAGACGACAGACGCTGACGCGGTTCGTGAGGCGTTCGACGGCGTCGCTCCTGTGACGACGCTCGGGAAGGCGACAGAGGACGGCACGCTGTCGCTCTCCGTGGAAGGGAACGAACTCGATTACGGCGTCGAAGAAATAGCGGACCTGCGCGACGTTCTCGCACAGGAACTCGACTAAGCGAATCGGTTACCTAAGCGAACCGTTTACGGTTCGAGGACGACTTTTCCGACGCTCTGCCGCCCTTCGAGGTACTCCTGTGCGTCTTTTGCGTCTTCGAGATCGAACGTCTCCCCGACGATGACTTCGAGTTCGTCCTGTGCGAGGAGTCGTTGGAGTTCGCTGACCGACCCGAGGACGCGTGAAGGGTCCTTCTCGATGGCGTTGCCGAGGTGGAACCCGAGGACGGATTTGTTCTCGAACAGTAGTCGCGTCGTGTCGGGTTTCGCAATGTCGCCTGAGGCGGCACCGTAGACGACGACGCGGCCGAAGTGCGAGAGTGCGTCGAGACTGCGGTCGAACGTCTCACCGTTCACGCCGTCGAGAACGAGATCAACGCCCTCGCCGTCGGTCTCCTCGTCGATGACTTCGCGGAAGTCCGTCTCCTCGTAATTGATCCCGTGGTCGAGACCGAGATCCGATGCGAGATCCAGTTTCTCCTGCGTGCTGGCGGTCCCGAACGATTCCGCGTCAGCGTGGTCGGCTAACTGGACGGCCGCCGTGCCGACGCCGCCCGCCGAAGCGTGAATCAGGACGCGGTCGTTTGCCGTTAGGTCGCCCCAGTTGTGAAGACAGTTGTACGCGGTGAGGAACTGGACGGGGAATCCAGCGGCCTCCGCGAACGACATGGATTCGGGGACCTCGAACAGCGACTGTTCGTACGCGGTGGCGTACTCGGCGTACGCCCCGTTGGTGAGTGCGACCACTCGGTCGCCAACCTCTCGGTCAACACCTTCACCCACGGCGTCGATCGTTCCGGCGGCTTCCATCCCCGGCACGAACGGTGGCTCCGGACCGCCGCGGTAGTGTCCGCGGCGTTGCATCACGTCCGCAAAATTGAGGCCTGTAGCGGCCACATCGATTCGAACCTCTCCGGGACCGGGTTCCGGTATCTCGGTCTCTTGAACTTCAAGGACGCTGCTGCTGCCGAACTCGGTGACAACAATAGATTTCACAGTCGTTATTGATTCGCCCACATCAAAACGCATGTGGAAGCGGAATCTCGTACAAATTGCCGGTTCTTCGAAGCGTGATTGCACCGATACCGGCAATCGCTATGTGGGATGGAGTGATTGCCGAGAAGGGCTGTCCATCTCAGAGTACGAGCGGAAGCCCGAAGATGACGGCGAGACCGACAGCGAGGACGACGAGACCGGTCATCGCTTTGCCACTCGAAAACTCCTGCATCGGAGACGTGACACGCCCATCATCGGACTCGTGGTGGTGGTCGCCTTGGTCGTGGTCGCTCTCGAACTGGTCGCTCGGGTTCTCTATCTTCTCGTCAGCCATGGTCGAACGGTTGGTACCCCTGCATAAAAGAACATCTGAATCCCGGCGGATACGCACCGAACCCTAAGTACGTCTCCACTAACGAGTTAGCGCCGATCCCAGTTGGCGAACAGGCGACACAGTCACTCACGACGCGGTGTGTCGCACACCCGCGGTCCGCGCCGTGGTTTCGGTCAGGTCACGCCGGGATCTGGCTTCGGATTCGTATTTGAACCCTCGCCATAACAGCGCCCTTCGGCGTTTGATGTCTGTGTCAACGTTCTATGGGCGTGACCGTACGTAGCGACCTGTTGCAAAAACGACGACAGTCGAAACGGTGAAACGGCTCTTTCGCCAACGATTCAGTAGCGAATGCTTACGAAGCGAATTATCCCCTGTATCGACGTCGATCTGAACGAGGACGGAGAGCCTGCCGTCTACACCGGCGTCAACTTCGAGGACTTACAGTACACCGGTGACCCGGTAGAGATGGCTAAACTGTACAACGAGGCCGGTGCCGACGAGTTCGTCTTTCTCGATATCACCGCCTCCGCCGAAGGGCGCGAAACGATGCTGGACACCGTCTCACGTGTTGCGGACGAGGTGTTCATCCCACTGACCGTCGGTGGCGGCATCCGCACCCGCGAAGACATCAAAGAGACGCTCCGCGCAGGGGCCGATAAAGTGTCTATCAACACGGCGGCGCTCCAAAACCCCGACTTAGTGAACGAGGGCGCGCGCGCCTTCGGATCGCAGTGCATCGTCATTTCGGTGGACGCCCGACGCCGCTACGACGAGGCGGGCGAGTACTACGCCGAGGTAGACGGCGAATCCTGTTGGTTCGAGTGTACCGTCAAGGGCGGCCGCGAAGGAACCGACATCGACGTGGTCGAGTGGGCGAGCGAGGCTGAATCCCGAGGCGCGGGCGAACTGTTCGTCAACTCCATCGACGCCGACGGAACGAAAGACGGCTACGACGTACCACTCACGAAGGCCGTCTGTGACGAAGTTTCGACACCGGTCATCGCCTCGTCAGGGTGTGGCGGTCCCGAGGACATGTACGAGGTGTTCACCGAAGCAGGCGCAGACGCCGGGCTTGCCGCCTCTATCTTCCACTTCGACGAGTACTCGATACAGGACGTAAAGGAGTATCTCGACGATCGCGACGTTCCTGTCCGGTTCTGACCCGTCTTCGATCCGTTTCTGACTCGCTCTTCTCTCCGACTCGTTCTTTCCATTCTGCTCTACTCTCCGTTCGGTCGTGTGAACGCCGCGCAGACGGCGACTGCGTTCAAGTCATTCCGCGACGTACGAGCGCGCATGGGTTCGCCCGACACCGAGGCGTGGCGCGAGGCCTTGTTGACCCATCGCGCTCACAAAGACGAGTTCTTCGCTGACGACCCGCAATCGCCACTTTCGGCCGCAGACCGTGAGTCGTTCGACGGGCTGTCGTACTTCGAACCTGACCAGTCCTACCGCATCGTCACCGAACTCGACGAGTACGACACGAAAGAGACAATCACGGTCTCGACGACGACCGACGGAGAACGCGACTATCTCGTCTGGGGGTCGTTCGCGTTTGAGCGAAACGGAGAGTCCGTACGCCTCGACGCGTACCGTTCTGAACCCGAGTCGAACCGTCTGTGGGTGCCGTTCCGAGACGAGACCAGCGGTGACGAGACGTACGGTGCCGGGCGATACTTGGATTTGGAGGATCCGGACGACCGCGAGGGAGACGCGTGGGTACTCGACTTTAACTACGCGTACAACCCGTTTTGCGCCTACAACGAACAGTACGAATGTCCGCTCGTCCCGATGGAAAACTGGCTCAACGTACCGATTCGCGCCGGCGAGAAGACGTTCGAGTAACTCGTTTATAGCGCCGCTTCGAACGCGGACGTGAAGTCCGACGAGAGGTCTTGCACGCGCTGGGAGGCGTCCGCGAGGGCGTCGAGAGGATCAGTGCCCGATTCAGTCTTGACCGAGAGAATCGGGTCGGTCTGACCGCCCGACTGCTCGGGATTCACGTCGTACGTCGCCGCGGCGACGCCCGGCGTCTCCAGCAGTGCGCCTTTGATGACGTTCATGAAGGTGTGATCCTCGCCCGCGATTTCGAGGCGAAGTTCCTCGTCCGTCTTGTCGATGACCCGCAGTTCCATGCCCTCCCTTTTCCGGTCGTGGCGTTTCAGTATTTCGTCTTGGGGAACAGCGCCGAGATGTCCGGGTCGGCTTCGACCAGTCGGTATTCGTTCCCCTCACGGGCCGCCACGTCGGCGTGGACCAGATGGTCGAGGTGCGCCCACGCTTCGCCGGGACCGTGCAGGATGTGGATGTTCTCTAATTCGCCGAACAGGCGGGCACTCACCGTCCACGCATCTGCGGGACCGTGATCTCGCAGGGTGTTCACGACACGTTCGGTACGTTCGCGGTGGTGTTCGAGGATGGTCGCTGCGCGGGCCGACGGGTCGTCGATGGGGTCGCGGTGTCCCGGCCACGCGCGGTCAACATCCCAGTCGATGAGCGAGACGAGGCTCTCGACGTACGTCTGAAGCGGTCGTTCGACCCGGAGGTCAGCGCCGCCGACGTTCGGCGTGTACTTGGGGAGGATGGCGTCGCCGACGAACGCCTCCTCACCGTTCCCGTCGCTTCCACCGTCGAAGGCGAACGCAGTGAGTCCAGCGGCGTGTCCGGGCAGGTGATGGACTTCGAGTTCGCCGTCGCCCGCATCGATTCGCTCGCCGTCGGTCAGTGGCGTCACATCGGCGGATTCGCCTTCTAAGTCGTCGTGCATTTCGAGGAACGAAACCAGTTCCTCGCGTTTCCCCTCGGGAATCCCCCACTCGTCGAAGCGCTGCAGTCGGATGTCGCGCTCTGCGTGAACGGCGTCTGTCTCGCCCGCGATGAGCGGTGCGTCCGCTTCGTGTGCGCGGACGACGGCCCCGCTCTCGGCTTGAAGTTCGCCTGCGAGACCGGTGTGGTCAGCGTGCCAGTGCGTGAGTAGAATCTGGTCGATGTCGCTGACGCCGAGACCGACTTCGTCGAGACCTGCGTCGAGGTCGTCTCGAATCTCATCGAGAGACGCGCCGACGTCAACGAGCGTCGTCACCTCCCCGGAGAGGAGATAGGCGTTGTTCCGACCCTCGAACACCGTGTTCCCGAGTCGGATTCGGTGGAGGTCCATACCTCCCGCGTAGGTATGAACGATGATGAGGGTTGCTATCTCGGAAGAATGGACGCAAGACGGTACCGGCCGAGGACGCCTCGGGCGGTAGCGTTTCACCCGACGAGACACGATATTCGGTATGGCGGAGTATCAACCCGGAGTGTGTAATATCGGTGAGGCGGAACAGCGGCGACGGTACGCTCTCGGTTCCGTAGCCGCCGTTGCGACGCTCGGACTGGTGACGTGGGTGTTCGGATTCGACGGTCCCGTCTGGGCACTTGCCCTCGCGGGTGTTCCGTTGTTCGGTACGGCAGAGGGCTATCTGCAGGCACAGTACCAGTTCTGTGCCGGGTTCGCCTCGCTCGGAATCTACGACGTGTCAGAAAAAGGGAACTATCGTCGTGAAGTGAGTGACGAAGCAGCGAGACGTGCTGATATGCGGCGTGCGTGGCAGATTCACGGCTACGCCACCGCTACTGCCATCGCAGGAGTCCTCATCCTGTTCGTCGTGAACGCACTCGTGTCTGCTAGCTGAACATTCATACCCGGTACATTCAAACCGGATGATTTCGTACCGGCGTTCGACCGAATGGACGACTTCTACGACCTCCTTGAGGTCTCTGAGGACGCGACGCAATCCGACATTAAGCGGGCGTGGCGGGGGAAAGCACGGGAGTATCACCCGGACGTGAACGACGACGCTCGGGCGAACGCACAGTTCAAGACGCTGCAAAAGGCCTACGAGGTGCTGTCCGACGAGACGGAACGCGCCGCGTACGACCGATTGGGCCATACGTCCTACGTGAATCAACGACTCGATGGACTGCCGACGGCGGGGATGACACGTCCGGACGACACCTCAACGGGTGGCACGCGATGGAGTTCGAACTCCTCGGGGTCGAGTAGTCGTTCGAATACGTCCAGCACCGCGAACCGAACACAATCGTCCGACGACACATCGTCCCGGACAGCATCCGGACGAACATCGTCCGGGTCGTCCCAGAGAGGGTCATCCGGGTCGTCTCGGACGGGGTCGTCGGGATCACGAACCCGGTCACAGTCGGGTGGTCGGTCGCGGTCTAGTGATCGGTCGTCATCGAACGGTGGATCATCGTCTCGTACTCGTTCTTCGTCGCATCGTCAGTCAGGGTCGTCCACGAACGCGGACAAATCCGCGGGGACAAACGAAGAAGTTGGCACCGCAACAGCGACCCGAAACCCGCTCTGGTACGGTTGGACCGCGACGTTGCTCGCGGGTGTGATCTATCTCGGCGGTCTTGCGGTGTTCCTCGATGCGAACGTGGACGCTCTCGCGGCGTTTGCGTCTGCACTCTCGACGAACCCGCAAGCGGCGCTTCTCGCCGGTCATGGAATCGTCGAACCGGGAACGTTTGCGCTTGGCGCGCTCACCGTCGCACCCGGTCTTGCACTCGCGTTCCCAGCCAGTGCGGCACTGCTCGGTGTCATCTTCCTCGGCGTTGTCGGCAAGTTCGGACACGGTACCGCGTACCTCTATCTCCTCGGGGCACTCGCTCCGCTGGCATCGCTGGCACTTGGTCCCGCCGTTTCGGTGTCTGCGGCGGGTCTGACACTCACACTTGTCGTCCTGCTTCCAATCGTGGCCACGACGCTGTTTCTCGCTGATGTCGGCCGGTATCTCCTCGCTGACGCCTGATTCAAACGGTGAGCGCTTCGGGCCTGAGATACGAGTACGATTCTGAGACCGGGGTCCGACTTTTGGTACCGTACGACGAAGAACGATTATGTCACTCGAAGAGGGTTCGGTTTATCGACTCCGGTGCCGTGGGGTGAACGCCTACCTCGTCGACGACGACGGTACGATAACGCTCGTTGACGCCGGAACGCCGTGGGATGCAGACCGAATGCGTGCGATGCTTTCGCGGGCGAACGTGTTTCCCGCAGAGATTGACCGTGTCCTCGTTACGCACTACGATCTCGACCACGTCGGAACGCTTGGGTTGCTCGACTTCGATCCCGATGTACCCATCTATGCGGCCGAACCGGACGCTTCGTTCCTCTTGGGTGATGCGACGCCGCCATTCGGGAATCACAAAGGGATGCTCCAGCGTGCCACCAGACCGTTCCTCACCGCGCCGAAAAACGAGGTGCGCCGCGTCAACGACGGCGACTCGGTGGGTGGATTCGGTGTCTATCGCGCACCCGGACACACTCCCGGTCACGTCGTCTACCAGCACACAGACCACGGTGCGGCATTCCTCGGTGACCTCGTTCGGGAGTCTGCGGGCGCGTTGTCGCCGTCGCCGTGGTTCGTCTGCTACGATGCCGAGCGAAACCGAGAGAGCCTGAGAGACATCGCCGACCGAATCGATCCGTTCGAGGCGGCGTGCGTCGGTCACGGTGAACCGTTGCGGACGGATGGATACGGTGCGCTATGCTGGGCGGCCGACAGAGTGTGAAAACGAGAGACGGATTCTTATCCTCTCGCAAACGTGTTACATATATGAATACTACGCGTTCGGAGAAATCGAGTCGTCGCCGGTTCCTTGCCGCGACAGGCGTGGGTGCAGTTGGGCTACTCGCAGGATGTAACGCCCCCGGGTTGGCGACGAGCAGCGAGGAATCGTTCGACGTGTCGCCCGAAGATGCGACGAGCGTGCAGGTACTGAACCGGACAGGCAACGTGACTATACGCCCCGGCTCTGGTGATACCGTTTCCGTCACGGTTGTCAAACGCGGGTTCGGCATCGACGAGAGTGTTCTCGACCGCATCTCAGTAGATCGCTCCGTCAGCGACGGTGTGCTGACGATAGCGGTCGTCTACCCGTCGGACGTGTCTCGAGTCTCGACTGACCTTACTGTCTCACTCCCCGATTCGCTCGACCTCCAACTCGCCGAGACGGCGAACGGCGGAGTCGATGTCGAACGCGTCAGCGGTGATGCGACACTTCGCGCGGGTAACGGCGGCGTCCACGCGGCTGGAACGCCGGGCTTTCTGACGCTCGAAGCGGGTAACGGTGGCATCGAAGCGCGCGACGTGGGCGGTATCGACAAGGTCAGCGCAGGTAACGGCGGCATCAACATCGAGATTCCCGCGATACGTGGCGACACGGAAGTCAGCGCGTCCAACGGAGGGATTGACGCGTCTATCTCGGCGGGCATCGATGCGATGTTCGAGGCACGCGTGACGAACGGCGGCGTAGACGTGTCCGGTCTCGAACTTACCGACGCTACCATCTCGCCGTCTCGCGTCATCGGAACGCTCGGGGATGGCGGACCGTCGCTGACGCTCCGTGCCGGAAATGGTGGCATCGACGTGCAGCGTCTCGACTAGCGAACGAAGTACACTATGAGAAGGAAGCAGGGACCGCGGCAAGCGCGGGCCCCGGACTGACCAAGCCACTGCGAAGAGCACCAGTCTCGCAGTTCCTTACCTGACGCGCCCGGTGGAGTCGTACCACGCGCGTCAATACGCTGTTTGACGGTTGTAGTAAAAAAACCTGCGTTGGTGCCAATTCCTTCTCCGACTACCCCGAGTACCGTTCAAATGGTAGGTATCCGTCTCCCTCATGGGCAGAAAATCAAAAATACGTTCAATTGTAATGGTCTTTGTTACGTAATTGAACGCTGTTTCGGAATCGAATCAGGGAATTCCGAAAGCACGCTGGTTGTTCCCGTGGGAATACCGGCCGTGAGCCCTGTTAGCGAACGAGGTACGGGTCGTCACCAGCCGTGAATCTCCCGAGGTCAGTCACCTGCCGGAAGTCCGTCGCAGTGAGAATATCGATGGCTTCTACAAGGCGTTCGTGGTGCGTTTCGTTCCAGTCGCGGGGATCAGCGATGGGGAGGACGAGGAATCCGCTTCCGCGAACCTCTTGCCCGTGAAGTTCCTCCATTTCGACGGAAATCTTCCGCGCCTGTGCGGTGTAGTTCTCCAGAACGTACTTTGTCGCCCGCGCGCCCACCGGAAAGAGGACGTGTGCGGCGATGGCGCGTAGTTCGGCGTCGAAGAAGCGTTCGAGGTCGTCGTATTCGGCTTGCGACGGTGTGCCGTCGGGCACGCCCATATGAAGGTACGAGAGGAACGTCTTCGCTACGGTCGGTTGGTCACCAGTCGTCTCCAGTAATCCCGCATCGGCCAAGGCCGCCTGCAATCGTATCCCCGGTTCGTTGGTGAACGGCACGCCTGTTATCTTCCCCCCGTGAACGCCGGGGTGGTCACCGATGACGTGGAAGTATGCGTTAGCGTCGCCGTATCCCGGAACGAACCGGTCGCA
The DNA here is from genome assembly GCF_000172995.2 of Halogeometricum borinquense DSM 11551. Classification (GTDB taxonomy): domain Archaea; phylum Halobacteriota; class Halobacteria; order Halobacteriales; family Haloferacaceae; genus Halogeometricum; species Halogeometricum borinquense. The sequence goes on along the minus strand of NC_014729.1, from coordinate 2,119,282 downwards.
CGGTGGTCGCATACCGAAGGGATTGCTCGTGCGGTCGGTTACGTTCTCCACGGAAAACGGTAGCGCGGAGACCGTTATATGCGGTGTGGTTTCGCCTCCCGTGAAAAAGCCGTCTCAGAGTTCGACGCCGGACGGGATGAGACTGTGTCCGCGAAGCAGGTTCCCATCGGCATCGTAGACGAGAAACGTCCGTTTCTCGTAAACCACTGTGTCGCTGTCGTCGTCTGTTCGTATCTCTACGCGGTACTGGCCGTCCTCGACGTCGGCTTCGGATTTTCCGTACTCCCGCGCCGCACGGATAAATCGAAGTACGTCGTCGGCGTCCTCGTTCAGTTCGAGGACGAAGTCTCCCGTGATACGATTCGTGACACTCACCACACCGGTGGCATCGGGGTCGTTTACGTCGCCCTGCAGGCGGAAAGCAACATCCGTCTCGGCGGCGTCTAAGTGTTCCCCGTCGGCATCAGTGAGACGGTCCATGAGTGATCCCTCAGGACCGTGAAAGTCGATGCGGACGAGGGGCTTTTCGGGATCCCCGCCCTCTTCGACCCAATCAATATGTTTGACATCCAACTCGAAGTAGTCGCGCCTCATTCCGTGATTCGATTTTGGAGGTCGCCGTGTATGAACGTAACGCCTTCCCCCGCCTCGTGCGACTCAGGCCGTTTCTGCGTAGAAGTTCGGCGTACTGCGATCTGCGTGTCAGCACACCGACCCCGAGTCGATACTGCCGATAGTCGGTAGATTTTACCGGGTCGGTTTCTCCCATCCTGCATGGTTTGGGTCCGTTCAGAGTACGCAGGGCCGCTTGCCGTCGTCTTGACGGTTCTTTCGGTGTTGCTCCCGTGGAATGTGACGTACTCGGCGAGTATCTCCGGCGGGTCAGTACTGTTCGTTCGTTTTCCGTTTGCCCAGATTCGGTACGCGTTCGGCGTGCCGTTCGCAGAGGCGGTTCGGCTGTTCGATCCGATGTCGGCTATCGCGTTTCAGGCGGGAAGCACGATACAACTCGCCTACGAGGTGTGGGCCGTTGGCGCGGCGGTTCTTGCCGTTGCTCTCCTCGTTGCTATTGCCTACTACTTTCGCGAGGATGCAGTCGAATCCGGGCCCGTCGATCCGGTACGTCTCCTCGGCAGTCTGTTGGGGCTTGCGGGCGTTGTTCTCGCGGTCGCTACCTATCTCCTCGTCACGCGTGGCTTCCCCGGTGTCCCCCTTCCGGTAGGTGTCGTTTTCCTGTTCGTGTTCGCAGGGCTTCTCCTGACAGTTGAGCGAACGTAACAGCACCGTTCACCCCCTACGTTAAGTCACTTGAATCGAAAACAACGGTGACGTATCGCAACGAGGACGCAATGTCAGAGACGGAATTCGACTTGGGGGACACGGGGGAACAGGCGGACGCCGCGTCGGATGGGGACGCAGGTGCGACTGCTAGTCCGAACGACGGTGCTGATAGTCCGAACGACGACAACGGCGACCCGTCGGGATTCGAGGCGGCGCTTGCGGATCTCCGACGACGACTCAGACGAACTGCCGAGGTACTTCGCGGCTCACGCATCGATGTTCGGCCGTACCGGCCGTCCGACGGCACCCTCAGTACGTTCGAGCCACCGGCCGACGAGGCGGTCATCGACCAGTACTGGGTAAACGCGCCGTACGCCTACGTCGTGATTACGTACGACGAGGCGGCCAGCAAACACTGCTACTACGCCGTCGAACCGGATCTCGACGATTTTGAACGCGACATCCTCGAACGCGTCCGCGAGGATATCCGCGATCCGCTCCTGTACAACACGGAGACCGGTTCATCCGCCGAAACGACGCTTCGACGTACATTACGGACGGTACTGGAACAGTACGGTATCGAGGTGGAGATGGCGACGTTCCACACGCTGTTGTACTACCTTTTGCGCGACTTCCGTGGATACGGCCGTATCGACCCGTTGATGCAGGACCCCCATATTGAGGACATCTCCTGTGACGGCTACGACCTCCCCATCTTCGCGTACCACGACGACTACACCGACATCGAGACGAACGTCTCCTTCGGCGAAGAACAGTTAGATCAGTTCGTCGTCCGCCTCGCCCAACGGTCGGGCCGCCACATCAGCGTCGGCGACCCTGTCGTCGGAACGACGCTTCCCGACGGTTCTCGCGCCGAACTCGCCCTCGGGGAAGAGGTGACGCCGCACGGGTCGGCGTTCACCATCCGGATGTACGCGGACGACCCGTTCACACCCGTTGACCTCGTCGAGTTCGGAACGTTCTCCGTCGAGCAGATGGCGTATCTGTGGCTCTGTATCGAACACAACAAGAGCCTCATCTTCGCGGGTGGAACGGCATCCGGAAAGACAACCTCGATGAACGCGGTGTCGATGTTCATCCCGCCGCGTTCGAAGGTACTCTCTATCGAGGACACCCGCGAACTCTCCTTGCACCACGACAACTGGCTCTCGTCGGTGACGCGAAACCGAATGCATGAGGGGTCGGACATCGATATGTACGACCTCCTCCGTTCTGCACTCCGACATCGCCCCGAGTTCATCATCGTCGGCGAAGTTCGCGGCGAGGAAGCCGTCACGCTGTTTCAGGCGATGAACACGGGCCACACGACGTTTTCGACGATGCACGCAGACAGTATCGAGACGGTCATCAACCGACTGGAAAACGAACCGATCAACGTCCCGCGCGCGATGGTGCAGTCGCTGGATTTGCTCTGCGTCCAAACGCTCACCCGGTCGAAAGGCGAGCGAGTCAGACGCTCCCGTGCTATCGGCGAAATCGGCGGCATCGACCAACGGACCGGCGAACTCGACTACTCGCGGGCGTTCTCGTGGGACGCCGAGACTGATACGTTCGAACAGCGTAACTCGTCGCTATTGGAGGAGATTCAGTCCGAACGCGGGTGGACGCGCGCGGAACTTCGACGGGAAGTGCGGCGACGTGAGCGATTCATTTGGTCGCTCGTTGAGTTAGGTATCGACGACTACCGGCAGTTCACTGCGCTCGTCAACGAGTACTATGCCGACGCAGACCGCGTGATGGATCGCCTCGAAAGCGAGGTAGACGCGGAGATACCGACCGAGCGTGACGAACGCGACGGTCTCTCTGTCGGTGTCGAGAACGAACCGCACGTTGAAAGCGGGTCTGCGGAAGAACCGCAGACTGGAGACGACTCTGGAGTCGAATCACCCGTCGGCGACGACTCACACCGCAGCGACGGCACCGGAGACGAGACGGCGCGGTAATATGGTCGTCGGCTATCTCCCACTCGTACTCGCGGTGATCTTCTGTCTCCCAGTTGTACTCTCGCCGGTGAGTTCGAGAGCGAATCTGTTCATTACCCGCATTTCGCTCCCGTTGTTCGGGTGGCACGTGATGAACGAGAGTCCGCGGCGACGACAACAGGAGTCGTCGCTTCGTGCGGCGTTCGTCGGCGAGAGCCATCGCGTGTATTCGTCGAAGACGCTCTTGATGTCTGCCGTCTTCGGCATCGCCGGAAGCGTCTTCGGCGTCTACTTTGCGGCGCTCATCGTCCAGACGTTTGCCGTTCCGGCGTCGGCATTGCGAGAGGCGTTACCCCCCGCGCTCGGGTTTCTTGCCGCAGTGGCCTCGATGCCGAACCTCTCGGTGTACGAGTTGTTCGGTCTCGTCCTCGTCTCCAGTGCGACTGTCGGTGCGACGTTGGCCGCGGGGACCTACGTCGTTCGGTGGGAGTATCTCGACCAACGGGCGCGCGCCCGCCGCGTACAAATCGACGCCGCGCTTCCCCAAACGATTGCCTTTATCTACGCTCTCTCTCGGTCTGGAATGCCGTTTCAGAAGGTGCTAGCGACGCTGACGGAGAACCAGCACGTCTACGGGGAGGCCGCCCGGG